>CANLGL010000014.1 GCA_947490345.1 Deltaproteobacteria bacterium | reverse complement strand
GTCAGCGCGACTAGCACTACCCGCCCTTGTAGGCACCCTCGCTGGTGTCCTCCCAGCCGTCGCGCGAGTAGCCGCAAGCGTCGGCCTCCTTGGCCAGAATCACGGGGATCTGTCGGTGGTCGATCGCGTCGGTCGGGTAGCTGTGAGGCAGTGCGTAGGCGTCGTTGAGCCACTTCCTGCCCTCGACCTTGGCCGCCGCGTCATCGTGCTTGTAGCCCTTGCACAAAAGCGCGACGCCCAGCTCTTTGAGTCCCTCCGCACGCTTCGGGTCGTCGGCGACCATCATCCGGAAGTACTTGACTGACTTGTCGATGTCCCCGCGCGTGCCGCTGATCCACTCCATCAGCTTCCAGTCGGGGCACAAGCGATAGAACTGGCCGAGCGCGTTGTAGACATCGCCCGGGAACGACGAGATTCCTGAGTCCATGCGGTATCGCGTCTTCTTTCCGAGGGCGGTGAGCCAGAGCCGCTCGATGTCGTCCGCGGTCGACAACTGCGACAGGATGCCCGACGCGGTGGCGATTCGCCCCATGGCGGCGCCTTCCCAGAGGTAGCCTTGGCCGCTTTCGGGGTCTAATTTTTGCGCCCGCTGCGCGATGGTGCGCGCGCGGGCGTAGATGGGGAGTCGCTGCTTGTCCGGGATGGACTGGGCGAGGACCTCGCCGTTTTCGTACAAGCCACGGGCGAGGCGCCAGAGCGCTTCGGGGTCATCCGGATGAGTCGCGACGTAGGCCTCGAGCACACGCAGAACGCCCGGAAGGTCGCCCGCGTTGGCGAGGCGCTCGCTCTCCTCCACCTCCGGGGCCAAGGCAAAAGCGACGCTCAGGGCCAGCAGAAACGCCATGGGAACCTCTGGCGTCGGAGATAGCGCAGCGGCCGGCGGCGGGCAAACGGGGATACGCGGCGGCGGATGCTCCTGCTCTCGCTGACCGTCGGTGCCCCGGTCGCCCTGCAAGAGGCGCAGCTCGCCGAGCTGCTGGCCAATTCGTCCGACAAGACCCTGGTGGTCAACTTCTTCGCGACCTGGTGCACGCCGTGCATCCGTGAGCTGCCCGCGCTTCAGACCGTGGTGTTGAACCACCCCGAGGTGCGGGGGCTGCTTGTTTCCCTGGACGAAGTCCGTGATGCGCCGCGTGTAGCCCATTTCGCCGTCGAGCAGTCGGTGCGCCTGCCCTTGGTACACCTCCAGTCGACGACTCCGTCCGCTACGGCGGCGAGGCTGGTGAGCAACTGGCCAGATCGCATTCCGGTGACGCTCGTGCTGGCGCCAGGCGGGGCAGAGACGGCCAGACTGGTCGGAAACATCGATGCCATCGCGCTAGAAGGGGCGCTGAGCCTCGGGGCCCCGGGAGGGGCCGGCGGCGTGCGGGCGGGCGGCCGGTGAATGCTGACCAGATCGGTTAGGACCCGTCGGGCCCCGGTGGCGGAAGGGTAGACGCAGGGGACTTAAAATCCTCCTCCCGATGGGATTGCGGGTTCAAATCCCGCCCGGGGTACCCCCGAAAGACACGATGACCACACATTGCGTGACGCCCAGACGGCGATAGACTCGCGATGCATGGGTAAAGTGATCGGAATTGACCTGGGCACGACCAACTCGGTGGTCGCGTTCATGGATCGGCTCGAGCCCAAGGTGATCATCAACGAGGAGGGTGGGCGCGTGACCCCTTCGGTCGTGGGCTTCTCGAAGGCGGGGGAGCGTTTCGTCGGTGAGATCGCCAAGCGGCAGATGCTGATCAACCCCGAAGCCACCATCCACTCGGTAAAGCGCTTCATCGGGAAGCGATACCGGGAGGCGGGACGGGACATCCCGCTGGTGAACTACGAAATCGTCGAGGGAAAAAGCGGCGATGCCGCGATCTCTGTGGCGGGCCGGCTGTACACGCCGCAGGAAATTTCGGCCTTCGTTTTGCAAAAACTCAAGGGGAGCGCCGAAGACTTCCTGGGCGAGCCGGTGACCGAGGCCATCATCACCGTGCCGGCGCACTTCAACGATCGCCAACGGCAGGCCACCAAGGACGCGGGGACGATCGCCGGACTCAATGTCCTGCGCATCATCAACGAGCCGACCGCGGCCGCGCTTGCGTATCTGCACGATCGGAAGAAGAACGCGACGATAGCGGTGTTCGATTTTGGGGGCGGAACCTTCGACATCAGCATCGTGAACATCAATGGCGACATTGGCGAAGTCCGGGCGACGAGGGGCAACAATGCGCTCGGCGGCGCCGACATCGATCGGGCGCTGGTCGACTGGCTGCTCGAGGAATTTCGTCAGGAGCATGGTGTCGATGTCTCCGGAGATCGCATCGTGCGGCAGCGCCTGCGGGACGCGGCCGAGCGCGGGAAGATCGAGCTTTCAACTGCAATGGAGACGGACATCCAGCTTCCGTTTCTGACCGCTGACGCCTCGGGTCCTCGCCACCTTCAGGTGGCCCTGACCCGCGCCACCTTCGAGATGCTCGTGGGACCGCTTCTGGAGCGCACCATCGAAGAATGCAGGAAAGTTCTGCAAGAATCCGGCATGGGTGTCAAGGATATCGACGAGATCGTGATGGTGGGCGGCAGCAGCCGCATTCCGCGGGTCAAGGACCTGGTGAAGGAGTTCTTCGGCCGGCCGTTGAACCATGCGTTCAACCCCGACGAGGTCGTCGCCATCGGCGCCGCCGTGCAGGCGGGAATCCTGGAGGGTGAAGTCAAGTCGGTCACGCTGCTCGACGTCACCAACCTGTCGCTCGGCATCGAAGTCGAGGGACGTCGTTTTGCGAAGCTGATTCCCAAGAACACGACGATTCCGGCGCAGAAAGTGCAGCTTGTGAGTACGGTCATCGACAACCAACGCGCCGTGAAGATCCATGTTCTACAGGGCGAAAGTGCACTGGCCAGCGAAAACGTGTCGCTTGGCGAGTTCGAGCTGGTCGGCTTGGACGCGGCGGCGCGAGGCTCGCCCCGGATCGAGGTCAAGTTCGCGATCGACGCCTCGGGGATTGTCAGCGTCAGCGCGCGCGACGGACGCGGCGTTCACAACCAGATCACGATCCGTGCGCCCACCGGGCTGAGCAAGGCGGAGATCGAAGACGCCCGAGCCGAGGCCGACGCCCACCAGAGCCGCCGCGACAAGGCGTCGGAGAGCACGGAGCTCCGCTTCACGGTCGAAAAGCAGATCGTCGCCCTGGAGACGCTCATCCGCGAGCACAAGGCGGTGCTGCACAAACAAGACGCTGCCGAAGCGGAACAGGCACTCAAACGCGGCCGCATGGCGCTGGCGAAGAGCACCGACAAGGGCAACCTGCAGGACACCTCCAACTACCTCAAGCGCTTCGCCGCGCACCTGCAAGAGAAGCTCACGGCCGTTCACCTCGGGTGATCCGGTCCGCGACGCGGCTGACAACGCCAGGCGGACCCACGAGCGCGCGGAGCTCATCGGCCGGAGGTTCTTGAGCGAGGCGAAGGGCGGCCCAGAGATCGTCGTGGGTGAAGCGCTGTACGAATTCTCGAAACACCTCACGATCGAGGAGGATGTTCGGCAACGACAAGAACCGGATCCCACGCACGAGGATTCGACCCACCAGCCAGGTGAGCGGATGAACCCGATGCGCGACGACGGTGGGAACTCCCGACAACGCGAGCTCCAACGTCACCGTTCCGGATTTGGACAGGGCGCGCTCGCAGCGGACGATCGCCTCTTCCGCCGAAACGACCACCAAGCGTTCGTCCTTCGGCAAGAGTCCGCGCAGCTCGGTACCCGGGGCCTCGGCGACAAAGACCGTGGTGTAGCTGCGGGTCGCGGCCAAAAATATAGAAAGAAGTCGCGTTAGCTCGGCCGGACGGGATCCGGGAAAGATGGCCACCGAGCCCGACTCCGGCCGGCGAGGGCGACCGCGGTCGATGGCCCCATGGCCGACGAACGCCGCCGTGAGGCTCGTGCCCTCATAGAGCGCCGGCTCGAAGGGAAAAAGGCACAGGAGCTCGTCGTAGGCCTGGGCAACCGTGTGTTTCCGCCCCGGCCGCCACGCCCAAAGCTGCGGAGAGACCCAGCCCACCGTGCGGATGCCACGTCGCCGCAGCAATGTCGCGACTGGAAGATGGAAGTCGGGAGCGTCGATGCACACACACAGGTCGGGGCGCTCACTCTCGGCCGCACTTACCAACGCCGCTCGCTGCCGACGAAGGGCTCCCAAGTGGCGGATCACCTCGACCAGCCCCATCGCGGCCGGGGCCAGCGGCGCCACCGGAACGAGCCCCTGCGCCCGCAGCAGCGGGCCACCCAGCCCCCGCACCCGAAGGGGCACCCCGCGTCGAGACAGCTCGGCCAGCAGCTCGGCGCCCATCCGATCGGCGCTCGGCTCGATGGCGCTGAGCAGCAGGTTCATCGGAGACAGGCGTCGCGGATGGCCTCCGCCATCGCCAGCGCCGGCAGTGCGTCGGAGGCCGGGACCGGGAACGGCGCTCCACCCCCGACCGCGTCGATGAACGCCGACAACTCGGCGCGCAGGGCGTCCTTGGGGGGCACCTCAAGGGCGTGCTCGGCGAGCGTGTCGTCAAGCCGCACGCCGGTACGCGCGCGGAGGTCCAGGCTGGCGTAGCCCCCCGGCGAAAAGACCCGGAGTGTCCGTGACGGCCGCCGGCTGATGCGGCTGGCGGTGAAGACACCCACATGCCCCGCCTCCGTCTCGACACGGGCGTGCACGATATCGAAGAGTCCGCTCCGGACCGCGAGTCCGTCGGCGCGCACCTCCCGCACCGGCGAACGCGTGAGACTCCAGAAAAGGTCGAGATCGTGGATCATCAGGTCGAGCACCACATCCACGTCAAGGCCCCGTTCGGCCCAAGGCGCGAGGCGCTCCGCCTGGACGAAGCGAGCGTCAACCGGACCAAGCGCCAGGAACGCGGGGTTGAAGCGTTCGACGTGCCCGACCGCGCAGTGGCCGAACGCGGCCAGGGTCCGGCCGGCGGCCAACGAGCCCGCGAGCGGCTTCTCCACGAGCACCGGGACGCCTCGCTCAAGCCAGGGTGTCGCGACAGCAACATGCGACTCGGTGGGGGTGGCGACCACAACCGCATCGACCCCGGCGGGATCGCCTTGATGGCCACGCGCGGCGTCGACGACCAAGACCTCGTGGCCGAGCTCGCCCAGGTGGCGGAGGTGGTGCGCGCCCATCCGGCCCAGCCCGTAGAGCGCGACCCGCATCGGCGGCTACTCGTCCGCCGCGTCCGGCGAGCCCACCGAACGGCAGATGCCGCGCTGGCTGGACTCGAGGAAATCGACCAACTCGATCACCTCGGGCACGTCGCTGTAGAAGGCGCGCACCTGCTCGGCGGCGATGCGCAGCGGCATTCCCGCCTGGAAGAGCTCACGGTAGGCGGTCTTCAGCGCGGACATCACTTCGCGGGTGAATCCAGCACGGCGGAGGCCCACGACGTTGAGCCCCACGAGGCGCGCGCGGTCACCCTGGGCGATGGTGAACGGGGGCACGTCCTGCGCCGCCATGCCGCCGCCGCCCACCATCGAACACCGCCCGATCCGACCGTGCTGGTGTACCGCTGCGAGGCCGCCCAGAACAGCGCGATCCTGCACGAGGACGTGCCCCGCGATTGCGACGCTGTTCGCGAAGACGCAGTGATCGCCGACGACACAATCGTGGGCGACGTGCGCGTTGGCCATGAAGAGGTTGTCGTTGCCGATTCGGGTGACGCCGCCGCCGTGGCTGGTGCCGCGGTTGGCGGTGACATGCTCGCGGAAAACGTTGCGTTGCCCCACGACGAGGGCTGTTTCCTCACCCCGATACTTCATGTCCTGCGGATCGCCGCCCACGCATGCAAACGAGAAGATGCGACTGTCAGCGCCGATGGTGGTCTGGCCGCGCACCACGGCGTGGGACTGCACCTGGACGCGGTCGCCCAACTGCACCTTGCCCTCGATGACCGCGTAGGGCCCGATCTCCACGTCGACGCCGAGCTCGGCGCGAGAATCGACGACGGCGGTGGCGTGGATGGGCATGCGCGCTCCGGGATATCGGGCGGGATGTCCCTTGTCGACCGCCTCCTGCGGCGGCTGCGGCCGGCACACACGGTCGGGTCCCCTGCCCCGTCGCCGGCGCCGTCTCCGCTTTTCGCGAGGCCCAACCCGCCGCCAGGCGCCAGCAACTACGTCATCCTCATCCTTGACAGTTGCCGGTTCGACAGCTTCGTGAAGGCCAAGCCAAAGCTGATGACGAAGCTCGGGTCGGTCGAGCGGCGGTGGAGCTACGCCAGTTGGACCGCGCCGAGCCACTACAACTTGCTCATCGGGCTTTTGCCGCACAACTCGCCCAAGAACGTCTACGCGAGTGAGTACTACAAAGAAGACTTCCTGCGCTTCCGCGACCGGCTCAACGTCGAGGAGATCGAGTTCGGCAAGATGGTTCCGGGGCTGTGGCTTCCCAGCTACCTCCGCCACCACCTGGGCTACCGGACCAACATGTACGTGTCGATGCCGGTGCTCAACCCGTCGACCCCAGTCAATCGCGACTTCGACGACTACGCGCTGATGCCCAAGCACAACGACGTCGGCGCCATGTTCCGCCGCATGCGTTTTTACGAGGATCGTCCGAGTTTTTTCGTGCTGAATACCGGCGAGACCCACTACCCCTACGCCACGCCCGACGAGCCCGAGAACTCCTGGCCGAGGATCTCAGGGGTCAACGGCGTGTTCAAGCATCTGGACGACCACGTGCGGGCGGGCGGACTCGTCCATCACGAGGAAGCTCCAGCCTTTTTCGACGCTGACAAGATGAAGGAGCTCCACGCCCGCCAGGTGGACGCGGTGCGGTGGGTGGACCGCGCGTGCGAGGAGCTCTTCGACCTCGTGCCCAACAACACGTGGATCACGATCACCGCCGATCACGGGGAGCTCTTCGGAGAAAAAGGCTATTTCGGACATGGTCCGATCAGCCACGAGAAGTGCTTGGAGGTCCCCTTCGTGGAGGGGCGGATTCGTTAGCCGAGAGGGCGCCCAAGCCGCGGCAACCGCTTCTCGTGGTTGATCGGACGCGGAGGGCGACGGTGCCGAGTCATTCGAGGCACGCGGGCGGCAAGCCCGCGAGTCGCCCGCAGCCCGCCCCCGGAGCCGCGCGGCAAGCGCGGCGTGAGGGGGCCGATCAGCCACGAGAAGTGCTTGGAGGTCCCCTTCGTGGAGGGGCGGATTCGTTAGCTACCCCCTCACCCCCCGTCGAACTGGGCCTGCACCCGCCGCGGGGCTCGCTTGCGCCACGCCAACGCCAAGAGCCTCGTCAGCACCTCGCGCTCCGCCACCGCCAGCTCCACTCGGAGCCCAACGACTTTGGCACCCCACGACAACGGGGTGCATCCAGCCACGCCGTCCCCCAAGGTGGGATCGACGAAGAGGTGCACCCGGTCCCCTTCGGGCGGAACCGTCGCGTAGATCCTCCCGCCCACACGGAAGGAGCTGTACTGAAAGTGAGGCGCCTCCTCGCTTCCGGGAAGCGCCATCGCCAGCGCGCGCAGCTCGGGAATGGTCACCTCCGCCAGCTAACCCTCGGGCGCGATAGGCGAGCGCACCCCTGGATTCCCATGCTCTCGATCGCTCTGTTTCTCCTCGCCTGCGCCGACGACGTCGCCAAAGACAAACCGGTCGCCGTCGTTGCCCCCGCGGTTGAAGCGCCGCCCGCGCCGACGCCCCCGCCGACCGCACCCTCGCCAGGACCCGGCTTCCAGCTCGATCGCGCTCGTTCGTCGGTCAAGGCCATCGGCGCAAAAATCACCGACAGCCACGAGCTGAACTTCTCCGACTTTGACGGGAACATCCGGCTGGACGGCGACGCACTGGCTGGGCTGGAGGTCAACGTGCGGGTCGCCTCGGTCGTGACCGACAGCGTGAAGCTTGACGGTCACCTCAAGAGCCCCGACTTCTTCGACGCGGACGCCTTCCCAGCGGCAAGCTTCGCCTCCACCGCCATCGTCGCCGGGGGTGAAAACGGCGCTACCCACACGATCACCGGTACGCTGAGCATCCGCGGCGTCGCGAAGGAGATCACCTTCCCGGCCACGCTCACCGTGAAGCCCGACGCCGTCGAGGGGCACGCCGAGTTCGCCATCGTCCGCGCCGACTTCGGCATCGTCTACCCGGGCAAGCCCGACAATCTGATCCAGGACAAGGTCGTCCTCAAGATCGATCTCGTGGCCGCGCGCCCGACGGGCTGAGCGTGCCCTCCTCCGATCCCCGCCTGCTCTACGAGGCCCGGTACGCCGCGTCGATCGACGCGCCGGCCTCCTTCTGGGCGACGGAGGCGGCGACGCTGACGTGGTTCGCCCCCTGGCGAGTCGTCATCGAGGGCACCGGCCCCGACACCGCCTGGTTCTCAGGCGGCAAACTCAACGCGTGTCACGACTGCGTGGATCGGCACCCGCCCGACGCCACCGCGATCATCTGGGCGCAGAACGAGCCGGGCGAATATCAGAGGATCACCTTCGGCGAGCTCAAGGCGCGCGTCTGCCGAATCGCCAACGCCCTGAAGGCTCGCGGTGTCCGCAAAGGCGACCGGGTGTGCCTTTACCTGCCGATGGTGCCCGAGTTGGCGATGTGCATGCTCGCGTGCGCGCGGATCGGCGCCGTACACAGCGTGGTCTTCGCCGGCTTCTCTGCGAACGCGCTTCGAGAACGCATCCGTGATGCAGGCGCCACCGTGCTGGTCACCGCGGACGAAGGCGTTCGCGGCTCGCGGCGAATTCCGTTGAAGTCCATTGCCGACGACGCCGCCGACCAGATCGAGCACATGCTCGTGGTGCGGCGCACGGGCGCCCAGGTCGAGATGCGCGCCGGACGCGACGAATGGTTGGCGGATGCCGAGAACGCCGAGCGACCGGTTTGCCCAGTCGAGTGGATGGACGCCGAAGATCCCTTGTTCATCCTATATACTTCTGGCTCAACCGGGAAACCAAAAGGGCTGCTGCACACCACGGGCGGCTACCTGACCTACGCCGCGTCCACCTTTCGGACCGTGTTCGGGCTCAGCCCGGGCGACGTGCATTTCTGCGCGGCAGATTGCGGCTGGATCACCGGTCACAGCTACATCATCTACGGACCGTTGTGCAACGGAGTCACGACGGTGATGTTCGAGTCGGTGCCGAACTACCCGGACGCCTCGCGCTACTGGCAAGTGGCCAACGACGTAAGCGCCGCGACGCTCTACACCGCTCCCACCGCGCTCCGGGCGCTGTTACGGGAGGGCGACCAGTGGTTGCGACCGCTGGAAACGGTGCGCCTGCTCGGCTCGGTGGGGGAGCCGATCAACCCCGAGGTGTGGCGGTGGTACCACGATCATGTCGGTGGCAGCCGGTGCGGGGTCGTCGACACGTGGTGGCAGACCGAGACGGGCGGGATCATGGTGACGACGCTGCCCGGCGCGCACCCATCCAAACCCGGCGCGGCGGGCCTCCCACTCTACGGCGTAGTTCCTGTGCTCTTCGACGAGGCGGGCAAGGTCATCGAGGGGGCAGGGCACGGACGCCTCGCGCTTGCGGGGAGCTGGCCTGGACAGGCGCGAACCATCCAGGGTGACCACGCACGCTTCGTCGACACCTACTACTCTACCTTCGCCGGATACTATTTCACTGGGGACGGCTGTCGTCGTGACGACGACGGCTACCTGTGGATCACCGGACGCGTGGATGACGTGCTCAACGTGGCCGGCCATCGCCTCGGCACCGCCGAGATCGAGAGCGCCCTGGTGGCCCATCCCGCCGTGGCCGAAGCGGCCGTCGTGGGTTTCCCGCACGAACTCAAGGGCGAGGGCATCCACGCCTGGGTCCACCTCAAGGATGGCCACGAGGTGGGCGTCGCGGCGCTGATTGAGCAGGTCCGCAAGGAGATCGGCCCGATTGCGACCCCCGACCGGGTCACCCTGGTCCCAGGCCTCCCCAAGACCCGCTC
Source organism: Deltaproteobacteria bacterium (assembly GCA_947490345.1). Taxonomy (GTDB): domain Bacteria; phylum Myxococcota_A; class UBA796; order UBA796; family SXON01; genus SXON01. The sequence continues at coordinate 86,595 of CANLGL010000014.1, read as the reverse complement.
AGGCAAGATCATGCGCCGCGTGCTTCGGAAGATCGCCGCCGGTGACACCGACGATCTAGGCGATACCAGCACGCTCGCAGAGCCGGGAATCGTCGCAGAGCTGTTGAGGCTCGCGACGAGCTGACGGCGGAATCAGTTGCGGAGCAGGCCCTTGGCCAGGAGTAGCTCAGCGTTCGCGATGGCTCCACCCGCCGCGCCGCGGATTGCGTTGTGGGCCAGCGCGAAGAACTTCACCGTGAAGACCTCGCAGCGCTCGATTCGACCGACCGTGATCGCCATTCCGCCGCCACGATCCGCGTCCAGCCGCGGTTGCGGACGGTCGCGGCCCTGCACGAGGTGGATGAGCGGGCGCGGCGAGGACCGCAGGGCGTACGGCCCCACGAAGGTCACGAGCGCCTCGGTGATGTGGGAAAGACCAGGATCGGCGCGGAGCTTGGCCTGCACCGCCAGCAAGTGGCCATCGAGCACCGGGACGCGGACGCAGCGGGCGGAGATGCGCAGGTCGGGAGCGGACAGAATCTTCTTGGGCTCCGATGCCACTTTTTCCTCTTCGTCACCGCCGTGGGGATGGACGTTTCCGAGCATGTCCCACGCGCTCTCCCCGGGGTAGCCGGCGCCGCTGACAGCCTGGTAGCTGCTGACACACACCGCCTCGACACCAAAGCGGCGATGCAGCGGAGCCAACGCGATGGTCAGCGCCTGGTGCGTACAGTTTGGATTGGCGACGATCGCCCCCTCGCGCCCACGAATCCACTCCGCGTGCTCGGGGTTGACCTCCGGCACCAGGAGCGGGACGCCATCGGCCATGCGGAAGGGCGAGGCGTTGGTGAGGACGATGCGGCCTGCATCACGGAACGCAGGCTCCACCGTGGCCGCCGCCGCGCTGTCGAGCGCGGAGAAGATGACCTTGGACCGAATCCTCCCCGGCTCGCACGGCAAGACCTCCACATCGGGGAGCGGGTTGTCGCCGCCGAGTCGCCACGGCGCCGCGTCCTCGTAGCGGCGACCCGCTGAGCGCTCCGACGCGGCCAGCTCGGCGATGCGGAACTCAGGGTGCCCGTTCAGCAGCTGCACGAAACGCTGCCCGACCATGCCGGTGGCGCCGAGAATGGCGACGTCGATCGTCATGGGACTGAGCTAACCGACTCCATGCTTCTCCTCTTCCTCGGGTGTGCCCCGACGCCCGACTCCGCGGACGCCCCGGAGCCCGTCGACTACGCCGCGGCCGGCACGTTCGGCGCCTCCCGTCACACCTGGGAGCTCACGGACGCGCCCACGGTCCGGACGTTTTCCGCGGAGGTCTGGGCGCCTGCCGCGGAGGTTCCCGCGGTCGAGCCGATCGCCAATCTGCTCACCGATCCAGGCCAATTCGCGACGTACAACTTGCTTCTGTCGAGCGCGCCCGAACGCTGCCCCAGCCTCACGAGCACCGCCGGCCTGGACGCCGACCCCGCCGACGGCGGGCCGTGGCCGCTGGTGATGATGTCCCATTGCCATGGATGCACGCGGTTCTCCACCGCCACCGTGGCGGCGCACCTCGCCACCCGGGGCTTCGTGGTCGTGGCTCCCGATCACGTCGGCGACACCCTGTTCGACACGCTCGACGGCGGCACATTGCCACTGGACGAGGCCACCCTGGCCCTCCGCAAAGCCGACCTGGAGACGACGCTCGACACGGCGCTGGCGGGTGAGCTTGGGCTGGCGGTGGATCCAGACCGGGTCGGGGTGTTCGGCCACAGCTTCGGCGCCGTCACCGCTGGCATTGTCCTCCAAGACCGCCTGGACACGGCAGGCGCGCCGATCGCAGCGATGTTCGTGGGCGCCCCCCCCGAGAATCCGATCCTCCCAGGGGTCGAGGCCGCCAGGCTGGACGCACCGGTGCTGTTCCTTCGCCTCCTGGAGGATCACAGCGTCGGGGCCGTGGGAAACATGTTGATGGACGCCAACTTTCAAGACGTTCCCGGGCCTGCCTGGGAACTTGACCTCGCCGACGCGGGGCACTGGTCCCCCAGCGATCTCGTCGGCTTGACCGAGGACTTCATGCCCGGTTGTGGGACCGACTCCCGCGAGAGCAACGGCGCCGACTTCACCTACCTCGACGCCGCCCGCGGCCGTACGCTGACCAGTGCCACCGCCGCTGCATTCTTCGATCTCACGCTAAACGGCGTCGAGGCCGGTGGGGACTGGCTCGCAGCGCCATCGAGTGAGTTTATGGTTACGACGAAGTAAGCGAGCCCGCCTACCCCAGCGCGCACCCCGTCTCCATCGACCCGTACACGCGCCAGCCCCACGGCTCCAAGCCACCGATGGCCTCAGCACCCCCGCGCAGGTCGAAGAGCCCATCGGGACTGCCGGAACCGCCGTCCACTTCCCGAGCCGAAAGGTTGACCGCAACGAAGAGCTCGCCGGCAGTGGAGCTGCGGCGGAACATCAACAGCGCCGGGTCCAGCCCGAGCACCGGCCGCCAACCGTCCGGCTCGGAGAGGGCGTACTCGCGGTGGAGGCATCCCAACCCGCGGGTGAAGGCGAGCGCGCTCTTCGGGTCGAGGGCCTGGTCGCGGACATTTTTGCCCGCCTGGTAGCCATCGTCGAGCGTGAACCAAGCGGTGCCCGAGGTGAAGCCCCCGGCGTGCTCGCCGTCCCACGGCATCGGGGCGCGCATCGCGAGGTCCTGCCCGGTGCCGCTGGTGGCGTCGGCGAGATCGAGCTCCTCACCATAGTACAGCACCGGCGTGCCCGGCAGCAGCCACTGGACAACCCGCAGCGCTCGCCGCGCCGCGGGGTCCGGCACCCGAGCAGGAAGGCGCGCGAGGTCGTGCGAGCCGAGGAAAGTCGCCATCCCGGCGGCGCCGCCAGCGTCGGACTCGGCGGCGACCACCTCCATCAGCTCGGCGGCGCCCCCCTCCTGGGAGGCAGCGACGAGCGCGTCGAGGCGCACGAAGTCCAGCACCCGCTCCGCGCCGGCACGGTCCTCTCGGTCGAGCCAGCTTGCCGCGGTCCCGGCCTCCCACTCGCTGGCCTCGGCAACAAAGCAAGCGCCGGGGTGCTCGGCGCGGGCGCCGTCCAGCAGCGTCGCGAGGGTCTCATGCGAGGCCGCAGCGCCCTCGACGACGCCGTAGGCCTCGACCAGGGTGGTCACCGCGTCCAAGCGGAAGCCGTCGACGTGATCCAGCCACTGGTCCCACACGGCTCCCATCTCTGCGAGCACGATGGCGTCGGTGTAATCGAGGTCGGGAAGGTCGCTGCCGAAGTAGCCGTAGTACCAACCCCCAGCGGCGGAGGGGAACCACCGCTCGGTGTTCTGGCGCACGTCGGCGTAGACGAAGCGCCGATGTGCCTCGGCATCCCCTGCTTCCGCCGCGACAAACCAGGGGTGCCCCCGGTCGACGTGGTTGAACGGGAGGTCGACCAGCACCGCGAGCCCGCGGGCATGCGCCGCCTCAACCAGCGCGTCCAGCTCGTCGAGATCACCATACTCGGCCGTGATCGACGAAAAGTCGGTGACGTCGTACCCTGCAGGCCCGAACGCCGGGAAGATGGGCATCAGCCACAAGGTGTCCACGCCCAGCGAGACGATGTGGTCCAGCCGGGAGCGAAGCCCATCGAGGTCTCCAACCCCGTCGCCATCGCTGTCCTGGAATGAACGAACATAGACCTCGTAGACGACGCCGAGGTCTCCACACTCGGCCTCGCGCTCGTCGGCGGGGTCCGCCACGCTGGGGGTCAAAGCGGAGGGCGTCTCGGTGACGGTGCAGGCGAGGGCGAAGAAGAACACGGGCAGCTCGGGCTGCGGGGGCTCTCTTCACGTTGCGTGCCAGCGCTGAGACCTAATGATTTCAGAGTGTTATGGAAGAATGGGTGACGGACGTCCGGGGGGTGACGGAGGTCGGTGACGGACGTCCGTCGCCTCGTCCTCCGGTCGTGGCGAGATAGGAGCGCCAGATGTCCCCTCCCCCCGTCCGGTCCCTCTGGGGGCAGATCCGCGCCTTCGACTACGTCTTCTGGCTCTGCATCTTCATGGAGCTGATGGAGCGGATGGCCTACTACGGCGTCCGCCTCGTGGCGCCGGTGTACATCGTGCTGGCGACCAACGAAGGGGGCGCGGGGCTCAGCCATGCGGAGAAGGGCACGATCTACGCCCTCTGGGCGGCGATGCAGAGCTGGCTGCCGGTCTTCGCCGGCGGCCTCTCTGACCGCTTCGGCTACAAGCGCACCATCGCCGTTTCGGTGTTCCTGAAGGCCGGCGGCTACGCGCTCATGGCGACGGCCGACGACTTCTGGAGCATGGTGCTGGGCACCCAACTCCTTGCCGCGGGCACCGGCCTCTTCAAGCCCGGCATTCAGGGCACGATGGCGCACTCCATCGCCAAGAGCCCCGGCACCGAGTCGATGGGCTGGGGCCTGTTCTACCAGTCCGTCAACATCGGCGCGGCCGTCGCGGCGTTCATTCCGGCCTTCGTGCGTGAGGACCTGGGCCTTGGTTGGCACGGCGTGTTCGCGGCGTGCTCGCTCATCGTCTTCTCCAACCTGATCCCGCTGTTCTTCTATGCCGATCCGGTGGACGAACGGCAAACCGAGAGGGACACGCGCTCGGTCGGCCGGCTCATGCTCGACAGCCTGCGCGAGCTGTTCACCAACCCAGTGTTGATGGCATTCATCGTGATCAGCGCGGGGTTCTGGTTCGCCTTCCACCAGCTCTTCGACATGCTCCCCAACTACGTCGACGACTGGACCGACTCCAGCGTCCTGTTGTCCAAGATGGGCGAGCTCGCGGGGAACGCCACTTGGAGCGCAGATGGTGCAGCTGGGGTGATGATTCCTCAGGAGCGACTGCTGAACATCAACGCCATCATGATCATGTTCACGATGTTCATCTTCGCGTGGTTGTCGTCGAAGATCAGCACGTTGGCCAGCACCATCGTCGGCATGGCCATCGCCAGTTTTGCGCTGATCAGTTTCGTGTACACCGCCAACGTCTGGGTGCTCCTGGCCGGGGTCGCCGCGTTCACCGTGGGGGAGATGCTCGCTTCCCCCAAGCGGCAGGAGTACATGTCCTCGCTGGCGCCTCCAGGTAAGCGGGCGTTGTATCTTGGTTATGCCAATATGCCCGACGGGGTGGGGTGGGTGCTGGGAAGCCTCATCGCCGGCAGCGCGTACGAGGTACAGGGCGACAAGGTCAACCTCACGCGCGACTACGTGTCGGAAACGGCGAGCGTCGCGTCCGCAGAAGCTTGGGTAGACACCGTCCGCGCCGGCTCGCTCGACGAGAAGCAGCTCAAGGAGCTGCTCGAGCGCACCAAGACCAAGGAGCTGGCGCAGGCCGTGGCGCAGTTGGAGGCGCTGAATGATCGCGCCTTGGTGACGGGAGTCGCGGACGCCATGCCCCGCGGCGACGTGATCACCTGGACCGTGGCCAACGTTCCGACCCTGCCGGACGGCACCGCGACCACCCCGGCGACGCTGCGAGACCACCTCTACCAGCACTACCAGCCCGGTCGGGTCTGGTGGCCGTTCGTCATCACCGGATTGGCGAGCACCGTGCTGATGATCGGCTACGACCGGTGGGTTCGGGCCCGAAACGCCCGCGCGGTGTAAGTCCCCTCACCCCAGCCCGAGCGGCCACCCCATCGCGTCCCACAAAAGCAACATTCCCGTCCAGGATACGCCCCACGCCAGCGCGAAGGGGACCTGGGCGGCGAGGACCGTGCCCAGGCCGGTCTCGGGCACGTAGCGGCGCGCGGCAGCCAGCACGATGGGCATGTAGGGCATCAGCGGCGTCAGCACGTTGGTCACGGCGTCGCCGACCCGGTAGGCGGCCTGCGACATGGCCGGCTCGATGCCGAGGAGCATGAGCATCGGCACAAACAGCGGCGCCATCAGCGCCCATTTGGCCGAGGCGCTGGCGATGAGGAGATTGAGGCCGCCGCTGAGGAGCACGAAGGCCAACAACAACGCGGTGCCGCCCAGACCGAGTCCGCGTAGGGCGTCGGCGCCGCGCACCGCGCTGACCAGCCCCAGGTTCGACCAGTTGAACCACGCGACGAACTGCGCGGCGGCGAAGGCGAGGACGATGTACCCGCCGAGCCCACCCGCCGCGTCCGCCGCGAGCTTGACCGCCTCGCCGGTGTCCCTCAAGCGCCCGTTCGCGCGCGCGTGCACCAGGCCCGGGACCAGCGCCGCCACCGCGATGAGCGGCACCATGCTGTCGTACACCGGCGCCCACCCCCCGTCGTCGGCGCGCAAGACGCCGACCACCAACGCGGCCAGGATCACGACGGTGACCGCCCCTGCGAGCAAGGCGGGAGCGACTCGTTCGGAGGTCGAGCCCTCGGTATCCTCGGGGCGCCGAATCCACGGGCCGAAGCGGCGCTCGACCGAGGGCGCGACCAGCGCCCCGACCCCGGTGACCAGGAACACGCTAGCAACGTTGAAGAACCAGTTGCAGGTGGCGGCGACGGTGGCCTCTGGCCGAACGAGCTGCGCGGCGCCCTGAGTGAGCCCCGCCAACAGCGGGTCCAACGCAGTTATCAGCAGGTTGGCCCCGTAGCCGCCGCTGACAGCGGCGTAGGCAATGGTCATTCCCGCCAACGGATGGCGGCCGACGCGCGCCCACAACGCCGCACCGAGCGGCACCAGCACCACGAAGCTGGCGTCAGAGGCCAACGCCCCGTTCGCGCCAACGAAGAGCATCGCCGTGGTCAACAGTCGCGGCGGCACCCGATCCACCGCGCGCCCGAGCAGCGCCGCGATCAAGCCGCTGCGCTCGGCCACGCCAATCCCCATCACGGCCACCAGAACCGAGCCGAGCGGCGGGAAACCGGCGAAGTTTTTCACCGCGTCGGTCCACATGCGCCGGGCCAGTGTCGCGTCGAGCAAGCTCTGCACCACCACCGGTTCGTGGGTGAGCGGGTGCTCGACGGTGGTTCCAGCGAGGAGCATCGACACCCCTACGATCGCGGCGGCGACCAGTCCGAAGAGGACGACCGGGTCCGGCAGACGATTGCCCAGCGCCTCGATGGCGCCGATGACACCCGCTGTCGGACGTGCGGCCACCGCTACCGCACGTCGACCGTGAGCGTCGGGACGATGAACGCACGGGACGCCGCGCACGACTTGGTGCCGACGCAGGAAGTGACCACCGGCCCGAAGGCGCGGGTGCCCATCAGGTCGAGCGTGGCGGCGCCCTTCCGATCGGCCGGCATGGCGAAGGTGAGCCGATCGCCGGCAACCACCGCAGTGACGGAGGCGAGCTCCTGGCCTTCGGTGTGGATGTCGATCGAGACGGGCACCGTCGCGTCGAAGACGTCGCCCCCGGGGACGAGCTTGAGTGCGACCTCGGCGCCGCCGACCACCGTCTCGGACTCCACGACCATCGCGGTCTCGACGAAGAGGTTCTTCGCCGTGAGTGAGAGCGTCGTGACCCCGTCCGTGACGGTGACGACGTTTTCGGGCTTGCCGGACACCTTGGCGATGAGCTCGGCATTGCCTTCGAACTCGTAGACGAAGCAGTCGCGATCGTACTTGAAGGAGCCGTCGTTCACCTTGCCATGCAAGCGCCTCAACGGGACACCATCGACATCGGCGCGGATTTTCGGGAGGGCCCGGCAGGCGCCTTCACGCGCGGGGCTGACCAGCACCTGCAAGCGCTTCCCACCCGGCGGGATCTCCCCAGCGTTCACGGTCAGGGCCGGCTCGAAGATGTCAGCGAAGTTGCTGAAGGGCACCTCTTCCTCAACTGTGGAGCAGGCGAGTAGGGTCAAAAGCGTGATCATGGGGACGCTCCGGGTTTGTCGACGAGCACGGTGGCCATCACCTCTCCTTCGACAACAATCTTGTCCGCCACGCTCACCTTGGCCGTAAAAAACCAGATCCCGCGCTTCTCGGCGCGCTTGACGACCTCGATGCGGAGCTGATCACCGGGGCGCACCGGGCTGCGAAAGCGGATTCCGTCCAGCCCCAAGAGGTAAAGCGGCCGCTCCTTGAAGGTCGGGTTCGCGCTCATCGCCATGATGCCGCAGGCCTGGGCGATGGCCTCGACCATCAGCACGCCCGGCATCACCGGCTGGCTCGGGAAGTGCCCGGCGAAGTGCGGCTCGTTGATCGTCACGTTCTTCAGGGCGACGATGCGCGCGCCCGGGTCGAGCTCGATTACCCGGTCAATCATCAGGAAGGGGTAGCGATGCGGCAGCATCGCCATGATCTCGGAGATGTCCATGGTCGGGCCGGGCCTATCCCGCTCCCCCGCCGCCGCCCTTCTTCTCCAAGGCGGCCACCCGCTTCAAAAGCGCCGGTAGCTCCTTTGCGGCCGTGACCAGGCGCAGCCACGCCCGATGCTCCATCGCCGGGGAACCGGTGCGCTTTGCGCCAGCGGGAACGTCGTCGGTGACCATGCTCATCGCCCCGACGGAGGCCCCGTCGCCTACCTCCAAGTGGCCGAGGAGCAGGGTGCGCGCCGCCAGGGTGACGCCAGTCCCAGTCCGGGTGCTCCCGGCGACGGCGCTGTAGGCCACCAGCACATTGTGGGGCCCGATTTCCGCGCCATGGCCGATCTGGACGAGGTTGTCGAGCTTGCTGCCCGTTGCGACGGTCGTGTCGCCCATCGCGGCGCGATCCACGCAACTGTTGGCCCCGATCTCGACATCGTCACCGATCAGCGCGCGACCGGTCTGGGGGATCTTCACCAGCCCCGATGCGGTGGGGACGAATCCGAAGCCCTCGCCGCCGACCACTGCTCCGGGATTGAGGACCACCCGATCCCCAACCACGCAGCCGTCCATGACCACGCTCCCGGCCATCAGCACGCAGTCGCGACCAACACTCGCGCCGGCCCCGACGTAGCAATGAGGTTGAACGATCGTCCCCCGCCCCACCACCGCGCCAGGACCGACATAGGCCAGCGGCAGGATCGTCGCGCCGTCGCAATTGCCCTCGACCACGGCCAGGGCGTGGACGCCCGGCGGAGGCTTCGCGACGGGGTGGAAGACCGCCAGCGCCTTGGCGAAGGCCAGATAGGGGTCGCGACAGCGCACGACCGTTCGACCGAAGGTGTTTTCACTCGTCCCCACCAGAACCGCGCCAGCGGCGCACTTCCGGAAGAGCCCGACGTAGCGGCGGTTGGCCAGAAACGACAGCTGGCTCGGCCCCGCCTCTTCCAAGCCGGCCACGCCTACGATCTGGAGCGACCCGTCGCCCTCGACCACGCCTCCGACCGCCGCCGCGAGCTCGTCGAGGCGCACCGACTACTTCTTCGGCGCGGTGGCCGGGTTCGCGGCGTTGTAGCGCTTGATGAGCTCTTCAGTGATGTCGATGCTGTCCGACCAGTACACCACGCCGCCCTCGGTCGCTTCCAGGACCACGGTGTACCCGCGCTCCTGCCCAATCGCGACCGCGATCTTCTTCATCTTCTCGATGAAGTCCTGCATCGCCGCGTAGTACGCCTGCTGCATCTCGCTTTCGTAGCGGGAGTAGGTCTGCTGGAACTCGACCTGCGACTTCATGAACTCTTCTTCTTTCGCCCGGCGGGCGGAGTCGGAGAGCACCACCGACTGCGCATCGATGTCTGCCTTCTTCGCCTCAAGCGTCTTCTGCAGCTTCTCAATGGTGACCTTCCGCTCCCCGTACATCCCCTCCAGCTTCTTCCGAACGCCGGCTGCTTCGTTGACGTCGTTGAGCGCGCGTTGGAAGTCGACCACCGCAACCTTGATCTCAGCGGCGAGCGCGTCGCCGACCAAACAGAAGGAGACCGCGAGGACGAGGAAGAGTTTCTTGATCATGGGGCTCCCGGGCGCCTAGAAGGCACTGCCGATGGTGAAGTCGAAGACCGCGGTACGCTCATCGGGAAGCGGTGCCAGCGGGAAGCCCCATTCGAAACGGAGGGGGCCGATGGGGCTGAACCAACGCACGCCGAAGCCGACGGAAGTGCGCAGGTCGGTGAAGTCGATGAGGCCGGCACCCTGGACGTCGCCGAAGGTGTTGCCGGCGTCGAAGAAAGCGACGAGCGAGATGCCGGCCGACTTGATGATCGGCGACTCGATCTCGAACTGGTTGATCAGGGTCTCGGTGCCGCCGATGACCAGGCGATCGTCGGCTGCTTGCGGATCATCCGTGCCCACAAACGAGGTGCGCTCCTGCGAGTAGTCGCGGTACCCAGTGGCACGGAGCGACGGGCCGAGGGCGTAGGGCTCGAACCCGCGGATGCTCTGGATGCCGCCCGCCCGATACCGATGGATGTAGGGGACGATGCTGCCGTCGGTGCTCATGATGTGGCCGACGGACAAGTTGTACTTGAACACGAGCCAGTCGTCTTTGACGAGCGGCTGGTAGAAACGGAAATTGGCCTTGCTTTCCCAGTAGTTGAAGTCTCCTCCGAAGAGGGAGACTACTTCCTTGTCGTTGAGACGGAAGCCGCCTGCCAGCTCGGTCGAGAGGGTGAAGCGCACGCCTCGGGTGGCGGTGATCCGGTTGTTCCGCTTGTCGACCTCAAAGGTGATGCCCGCGGAGGAGGTGACGCCGTTGCGGTAGAGCTGGCCGCCGAAGAGCCGTTCTTTGTACTCGTCAAGGCTCAACAGGCCGTTGTCTTCGATGGTGTAGTCGAGGGCCAGGCGGATGTCGTCGCGAGAGTCGAGGTAGCGCCCGATCTGCAAGATACCGCCGCGCTGATATTCGTTTTCGATGTAGTTGCGCTGGTTGTAGAAGCCACTGACCCGCAGGGTCCACCGCGAATCGAGGAAGTAGGGGTCGTAGAAGTCGATGTTGGCGGTCTGGGTGGGCCGCGAAATGTTCCCGGCGATGCTGACCACCCAGCCGAGCCCGAAAAAGTTTGACTTCTGGATGTTGGCGGTCAACAAGAAGCTGTCCACCGAGGAGAAACCGGCGCCGACCGTGAAGCTTCCGGTGGGGCGCTCGGTGACGTCGACATTCATGTCGAGGGTGCGTTCTTCCGTCGCTCGCGGCGTGCTGATCTCGACCGTCTCGAAGAAGCCGAGCCGTTCCAGCCGCTCGCGCGCCTCACGAATGCGGCTGCCCTGGTACTGCTCGCCTTCGTTGATCGGAATCTCGCGACGCACCACCTTGTCGAAGGTAGGGTTGTTCCCGGTGATATTGATGCGGCCGATGCGCATCTTCTCGCCCTTCTGGATGTCGAACACCAGGTCGACCACGCCGCTGTCCGGATCGGGAGACGGGAGGGGTACGATGTTGGCGAAGGCGTAGCCCCGATCGCCGTACAGGTCGGACACGCGCTGGGTGACCGTCTGCATCGTCGTCAGCTTGAACCAGTCGCCGATCTTCAGCGGGGTGCTCTGCCCGGTAAAATCGAGAATCCGCCGGTCCACGCGAGGGGTCCAGTCGTCGCCGACCACGATGCCAGCCGCCTTGTCGCGCTCCCACGCCTCCTGGACGTCGCGGAGGTTCTTGCCTTCGGCCAGCGCCCGAACCGCACCCTGCGTGAGGCCCTCGTCCGCTTCGAAGTCACCCTGAAAGCTGAGCTTCCCGATCTTGTACCGCGGGCCCTCGGTGACGTGGATGGTGATGAAGATGTGCCGTTTGTCCGGGGACAAGAACACCTTCGGCGAGTCCACCTGCGCCTCGACGTAGCCTTCTTCCAAGAGCACCGAACGCACCACGTAGGTGTCGTTCTCCAGGTTGCTCTCGATGAAGTTGCCCGAGCTCGTCAACCAGGGGACGATGCCGCCCTCCTTGGTCTGCATGAAGCGCTTGATCTTGGCGTCGGGCACGCCTTCGTTGCCGGTGATGTCGATGCTCTGGACGATCACCTTCCGGTTTTCGACGATGCGGTACTCGACGTCCACGAGGTCGTCGCCGACCGGGGTGAGCACAGGCTCGACCGTGGCGAGGTAGAAGCCCTTTTCCAGGTACTTATCCCGGAGGGTCCTGGCATTCTGCGCGAGGCGCTGGTCCGAAGGCGGGGGGCCGAGCGGAACGATGTCGACCGCCTCTTTGAGGTCTTCGTCCTTGATCTTTTTGTTGCCGGAAAAGCGCACTTCGCGGACGGAGGGCTTTTCCGTGACGACGAAGCTGACGATCTGCCCGGCCGGCCCCGGCGTGACGCGCACGACTACATCCTGGACGTAGCCGGTCTTCCAGATGCCGCGGATGTCGCGTTGCAGCTTCCACGGCGCGAGGGTGTCGCCCGCCCGCAGGCTGACCGCGTCGAGGATCGCCGCCTCTTCCACACGGCGCAGGCCGAAGACCTGCACCTGCGCGACCACCCCTGTCGCATAGACGGGAGCGCCTTCGCCGGGCGGCGCCGCGACGCCAGCCTCTGTCGGTGTCGTGAGCGCGGGCAGTGCCGGGAGCTCGGGCGCCTCCTGCGCGAGCGCAGCGCCCGCCGCAAACCACCCGAAAGCCAAGCCCCAGCGCATCAGGCCGCCACATCGAAGCGGCCATCGACCACGCGCAGCGTGCGCGGGAAACGCCGCGCCAGCTCCAAGGAGTGGGTCACTACGACCAAGGTGGCACCGCCCTCGCGGTTGAGCTCCAACAAAAGCGCCATGACGTCGTTGGCGGTGTTGGGGTCCAGGTTGCCGGTCGGCTCGTCAGCGAGAACCAACCCCGGGCCCATGAGCAGGGCGCGCGCAATCGCGACCCGCTGTTGTTCGCCACCTGAGAGTTCACCCGGCTTGTGGCCGATCCGATGCGAAAGCCCGACCTTGGCAAGCGCCGCCCGCGCCCGCTCGCGCGCTTCGGCCTTGGGCACCCGGGCGATGAACGCGGGAATCGCCGCATTGTCGAGCGCATCGTGATCAGGGAGCAGGTGATGGAACTGGAAGACGAAGCCCACCAACTGGTTCCGGAACCGATCGATCTCCACCGCCGAGCGTCGATATAGCGAGCTTCCATCGACCTTGATCTCGCCAGAGCTAGGGGGCTCGAGCCCGCCGAGCAGATGGAGGAAGGTCGACTTGCCCGAGCCGGACTGCCCCACGACCGCGAGGCAGTCCCCGGCCGCGAGCGTCACGTCAAGGTCACGCAGCACGTCGATGCGCTGCCCCCCCTTCACGAAGTGGCGCGAGACCCCCAGGACATCAACGGCGACGCCCATCACTCGTACCGCAGCCCATCGACAGGGTGCAGCGCCGCCGCCCGAGACGATGGGTACAACGTCGCCAAAAAGCACACGACCACCGCCCCGACGGCCACGAAGGCCACGGTGGACGGCACGACGACGACTGGGAGTGAGTCGATGTAGTACACGTTGGTATCGAGCGGGTATTTGTAGCGGGACAGGACGGCGCAGCTCGCTAACCCGAGCGCCACGCCCAGGCTGGTGCCGACCAGACCAACGGTGAGTCCCTCGATGACAAAGATCCTCCGCAACATCGATGACGTCGCGCCCATAGCACGAAGGATCGAGATCTCCCGCCCTCGGGTGACCACCATGACGATGAGGTTGGTGACGATGCCCAGCGCCGCCACCGACACAATCTGCGCGAGGATGATGCCCATGACCCACTTCTCGAGCGCGAGGGCCTGGAAAAGCGCCTCGTTCATCGTCAGCCAGTTGCGGGTGTAGTATTTCGGGCCCAGCGTCATCTCCACCAGACCCGAGCTCTCCATCACGTCCCAGATTCGACCTTCATGCACCCGAACTTCAAGTCCCGTCGCCGAGGTGCCCAGCGACATGAACTCCTGCGCGTCGCCAAGCGTGATGTAGCTCCACTTGGTGTCGTACTCGTACATGCCGGAGTGGACCAGCGCGGTCACGCGGAAGCTGCGCGTGGTGGGAATCGGTACGCCCATGGGGCCCGTCTGGGCACCGATGGGGTTGATGACGTGGACCTTGTCGCCCGGGTACACCCGGAGCACCTCGGCCAGTCCAGAACCAAGGATGATCCCAGGGATTACCTCGTCGTCCCCGATGTCCTGGGCGAGGGCGGGGACGGGAGTGTGCAGGGTGCGCACGATGGCGGCGCGGTCGTCGTCGGAGGTGGGCTCCCCACGCGGACCCACCGAGATGTCGTGCGCGACGTCATTGACCGCCAACGCACGTTCGGGGTCGATGCCCTTGAGGATGGCTCCGGAGACCCCATAGGTGCTGCGCAGCATGACTTCGGCGTAGGAAAACGGCGTCACCGCCTGCACATCTTCGAGGGCGGTCACCTTGTCGGCGATCGAGGACGGATCTTCGAGGGGGCCGCCATAGGCCAGCACCAACATGTGGGCCTGGTTGCCGAGGATCTTCTTCCGAAGGTCGATCTCGAAGCCCTCCATCACCGAGAGGACGACGATCAGCACACCCACGCCGAGGGTGACGCCGAAAACCGAGAGCACAGCTATGAGCGACACCCCCGCGTCCTGACGGCGCGAGCGCAGATGGCTCAGGGCGATGAGAAGCTCGAAGTCCATCCGGGCGCGGCGCGTAACCGATCGAGTCCAGCCCCGTCAGAACCCTGACGATCCGCGACAGGGCGGGCTACCGCCGGGCCTACCCCCGCCCCCGAAGCGTCGGAAACAGAATGACGTCGCGGATGCTTGCGGTATCGGTCAACAACATCACCAACCGGTCGATGCCGAGGCCCTCGCCGGCCGTCGGCGGCATGCCGAAACAGAGGGCATCGATGTAATCGGCGTCGAAGTGCATCGCCTCGTGATTACCGGCGTCCTTGGCCCGTACCTGGTGGAGGAAGCGCTCGGCCTGGTCCACTGGGTCGTTCAGCTCGTTGAAGGCGTTGGCGATCTCGCGGCCGGCGATGAACAGCTCGAAGCGGTCGGCGATCTCCGGCTCCAGCTCGTTGCGGCGGGCGAGCGGCGAGATTTCGACCGGAAAGCGGGTGACAAAGGTAGGATTGACGAGGGTCGCCTCCACCTTTTCGTCGAAGACTCGCTCCCAACAGGCGCCGAGCGTTGCCGGGGCGGTGGGCCCGATCGCGGCACGAAGCTGCGCGAGGTCGTGGACGGCGTCGGTCGACACGCCGAGCGCATCCGCTACCAGCTCGTCGTAGCCGATGCGACGGAAGGGGCGAGCGAATGATATCTCACGACCCTGATAGGTCAGGGAGTCGCCGTGGTGCAGCTCCTGGACGAGGCCGGCAATGAGCTCTTCCGTCAGCTCGACGAGGTCCTCCCAGGTGGCGTAGGCTTGGTAGAACTCGAGCATGGTGAACTCGGGGTTGTGCGTCGCGTCGATGCCCTCGTTGCGGAAGTTGCGGTTGATCTCGAACACCCGCTCCATGCCGCCGACGATGAGCCGCTTGAGGTACAGCTCGGGGGCCACGCGGAGAAAAAGCTCCATGTCGAGGGCGTTGTGGTGGGTGACAAATGGTCGCGCGGTGGCGCCGCCCGGGATGGCGTGCATCATCGGGGTCTCGACCTCGAGGAATTGGCGCGTTTCGAAGAAATCACGGATATACCTGACGATACGGCTGCGCTTCACGAAGGTGTCCCGCGCCTCGTCGTTGACGAACAGGTCCAAGTAGCGCTGCCGTCGGCGGATCTCCGGGTCCTCGATGCCGTGCCACTTGTCGGGCAACGAGCGGATGCACTTGGCGCCAAGACGCACGGACCGCGCCTGAAGCGACAGCTCCCCGGTGCGCGTGCGCATCAAGGACCCTTCCACCTCGAGGTGATCGCCGAGATCGAGCTTCTTCCACACCGCGAAGTCAGCCTCCCCGACCAGGTCCTTCTTCACGTAGACCTGGAGGCGGCCGCTGCGGTCGAGCACCCGCCCGAAACCCGCCTTGCCCATGTCATTCTTGAACATCAGGCGCCCCGCCACCCGGAAGTCGGCGCCAAGCTCGACCAGCTCTTCCGTCGTGTCGCGACCCTCGCCAAGCTTGTGCGCCTCGGCGGCCGAGAGGTTGGGCGGACGGCCGGTCGGGTAAGGGTTGATGCCCTCGGCGCGGAGGGCCTCCAGCTTGGCGAGACGTTCGGGGTCGAAGGTGTACATGGCGGCCGGAGCTAACCTACGGCGCCCAACCCGCCGCCTCCTCGGCGTCGGCGCCCCACTCGGGGGCGGTCCAGTAGCGGGCGCCCTGGGCCCGGCCGTGGCCCGTGTACGCGTCGTACTCCCGGTTCAGGGCGCGGATGGCGTCCAGGGCGATGGCGCCGACGGCATCGACGTCCTCACAGGGAGCCGCGCGGAGGATGTGGTCGAGCTGGGCGAGCTGGGGCATCAAGAGCTCCAGGTGTCCGCGTTCGTGAAGCACCAGCGCGTCGAGGTAGGCGCGCCAGCGCGCGATCATGCCGGCGTCCGTGCCGGCTCCGGGGCTCCAGCGGGGCAGCCACACGAGGAGGGAGACATCGACGTCGACGCGCTCGACGTGGCAGGGCTCCCCTTCCCCCTTCCAAGTCCAGGTCGCGTTCCACTGAGTCCGGCCCAGGGTCGGCTCACCGTCATCGTTGCGGGGGGCGGCAGCGCGGACGCTCTCGCGGAGGGAGACGACGTCGCGACCTGACACGTCGTACCATTCGATGTCCACGCCGTGAAGGGAGGCGCCCTCGACGACGATCGATTGGGGCGGAAGCGGCGACGGCGGCGGGCGACAGCTCATGAGCATCGCGCCGGCAACCAGCCCCGCCTTCCGGCGCACTCAGGCGGCCCCGCGTACCAGCAGTCCCGATGCGAGCAGCCCGAAGATGGCGTCAGCGACGGCATCGGCGTCGAGCGGCTCGCGGGCGAGTCGCGCCTGGACGACCGGCTCCTTCAACAGGCCGAGCAGGCAGCGTGCGGTCTGGCGGGTTTCGCCGTGCCGCACGATGCCGAGGGTCTGCCCCATCTGCAAGGCGCGCTCGATGCGATCGACCGCATGGCCGTAGAATGCGGCGAGCGCCTCTTCGCCTTCGGCGTCCACCGAGAGGGCATCCGTGAAGAGGATGCGCGCCGCGTCGCCGTCCCGCGCGAGCCCGCGCGTGATCGAGCGCAGGTTCGAGAGCACCTGGGGGGGGATGGCTCGCTCGACGTCGATCGGCGCGACGGACCCCGTCACCTCCACCATCAGCTCGATGAGCACGGCGGCGAAGACCTCTCGCTTGGACTCGAAGTGGTTGTAGAAGGTGCCGCGAGCGACGCCTGCGGCCTCAATCACGTCCGCCACGCTGGCGCCGTGGTACCCCCGGGCCGCGAAAACCTGTCTGGCCGCCGCGAGCAGGTTGGCGCGGCGCTCGACCGGTGACAGTGACTGAGCCCTGGCCATCAGGCCCCCTCCCCGGCAAGATCGGTGGCGTACCACGCGCGAAGCTCGGCGCCGCAGAGGCCAATTCCCAGGCCGTGCATGAGCTTGACCGTGGCACACTCCAGCGTCATGGCGCCTGAGCCAGACGCGCCGGCATCCAAGGCGGCGCGGCCGCCCTGGTAGGCCCCCAACTGCACGTGCCCGCGCAGGCACTGGCTGTGCACCACCACATGCACGCCGGCATCGACCGCGCGCTGGATTGCGCCGGGCCAGCCCGCCTGCGGCACGTTCCCCGACCCGAAGCCCTGGACCACCACGCCGCGAAGGCCCGCCGCCACCGTCGCATCGAGCATGCTGCCGTCCGAACCCGGAATCACGGGAACGACCGCCACACGGGTGTCGAAGCGGGCGTCCACCTGCAACGTGCCAACGGCCGGACGAACCGGCTCGATGCGCTGCACCTCCACGCCCATCTCGATGAGCGGCGGACAATCTGGCGATTCGAAGGCCTCGTAGCTCTGGATGCTGGTCTTGCTCACCCGGTTGCCGCGGAAAAGCCAGCGCCCGAAGTAGACGCACACCTCGGGGATGGGCATGGCCGCGCACAGCGCGCTGTGGACGACGTTCTGGCGGGCGTCGGTGCGCACCCAGGCGATGGGACGCTGGGCCCCGGTGAGCACCACCGGCTTGTGCAGGCCTCGCAGGGCAAACGAAAGCGCCGCCGCCGTCCAGGCCATGGTATCCGTACCATGAAGTACCACGACGCCGTCGACGTCACGGAGCCGGGCCGCTACCGATTCCGCCAGTCGCGACCAATGCTCGGGGCCCATATCCGAGCTGTCGAGGTTCCATACCGCCTCGGCGGTCAGCTCGACCTCGGCTTCGAGGCCCGCGACGTAGCGCAAGACGTCGCCCGCGACCGCGGAGGGCGCCAGCGGACCGGGATCCCCGCGGAGCATGCCCAGCGTGCCGCCGGTCGAGAGGATGTGGATGCGGGGCTTCACGGGGGGTTCGAGGGCGGCAATGTAACGTTAGCCCACGCCCATGCTCCTGCTCCTCTCCCTCGGCGTCCTCGCACTCTTCTTCATCGCCGGCGGCGTGAACCACTTCGTGAATCCGAAGTTCTACCTTTCGATGATGCCGGACTACCTGCCGGCGCACCTGCTCCTGGTCAACGCGAGCGGAGTCTTCGAGGTGCTCGGCGGCGTGGGTATCCTCGTCCCTTTCACGAGGTACTACGCTGGACTTGGGCTCATCGCCCTGCTGGTGGCGGTCTTCCCTGCGAACCTGAACATGGCGCTCCACCCGGAGCGCTTCCCCAGTGTGCCTTTGTGGGGCCTGTACCTACGTCTTCCGCTACAACTCGTGCTGATCGCCTGGGTGTGGTGGACGACTCGCCGGCTGGGATAGCCCTCGTCGATGTCCGCCCCGACCGCCGTCGCTGCCTCCTCTCCCCTCGTCGTCTACGGCACCTTCGGCGCCTGGGGCATGCCGACGGTGAGCCCCTTCGTTTTGAAGCTGTTGACCTGGCTCCGGATGGCGGGCCTTCCCTACGAGTATCGGGGGGGAAATCCCTTCCTCGCGCCGAAGGGCAAGATCCCCTACATCGAGCTTGACGGCCGGAAGATGGGCGACTCCCAGCTCATCATCGAGGCGCTCACGACCCGGCACGACATCCGCCTCGACGACCACCTGACCCCGGACCAGCGCGCCGCCGGACACGCGATGCGCCGCATGCTGGAGGAGGCGACCTACTTCCACGCGGTGCGCTTCCGCTGGTTGGAAGAGGACGGCTGGCCGGTCCAGGTCGCGGCGTTCTCCCCGCACCTGCCACCGCTGGTGGGAGGGCTGATCCTGCGGCGGATCCGTTCGCAGCTGCGCAAGGCCAACTGGCTCCAGGGCGCCGGCCGCCACGATCGCGCCACCGCCTCCGCCCAGGTCATCGGGGACATCGCCGCGGTGCGGGACCTGCTCGCGGGTCCCTACCTCTTCGGGGAAGAGCCCAGCTCCTTCGACGCGACCGTGTCGAGCTTCCTCTGGCAGCTTCAGGACTACCCGGTCGATACCCCTCACAAGCAGGCCGCATCGGGTCAGAAGTTGGTATCGTATGTAGATGGGATACGACGGCGGTATTACCCGGAGCTGTCGAGCCGGTCGAGCAGCCCGCCCAGCGAGATCGCATCCCCGACCTGACCGAGGGGGAAGTCGTCGCGCAGCGGGGCCACTCCCGGTGCCGTCCAGCGCCGCGGACCCAGCGATATGCATCGCGGGCGCAACCGAGGTGAGGCTACAGCCGCCTGTAGGTCGAGCTCGGTTTGCCGGCGCAACCGAGGTGACGCTACAGCCGCCTGTAGGTCGAGCTCGGTTTGCCGGCGCAACCGAGGTGAGTCTACAGCCGCCTGTAGGTCGAGCTCGGTTTGCCGGCGCAACCGAGGTGAGGCTACAGCCGTGGTCGACCTCCCCCTGGTCGGATGGCCCGGCGCCTGTATCGTGGCAGTAGACTCGCCGGACCAGCGGTGCGACCTGACGAACGATGTCGTACGGGTGGAGCGCCCGCTCTGCGAATAGGCGGATGCCGCCCGCTGGAGGCCTCGTTTACCAAGCAGGGCGCCCGCCCCCGGCACCCGCGACGCTACCCCGCCGCCCCGTCCAGCCGCTCGAGCAGCCCGCCCAGCGAGATCGCCTCCACGCCCTGACCGAGCGGGAAGGACTCGCGCACCGGCGCGACGACGTACACCTCTCGCAAGCCGAGGTCGGCGACGGCGGTCCAGAAGCCGCGGGTGACGGTCGGGGCGCTGTTGGCATTGACCTCGATGCCCACGGTGCGTCCGCGCCTTGACAGCACGAGGCCACGCGGCCAGCGCCCAAGCATCGCCCACACAAAATCTCCACAAATCGCTTGGCCGCGCTTGCCCACCTCGTGGCTCGGCTTACCCAGATACGCACTAGACTGACGTGTCAGTCCAGGCCCTGTCCGTCCCGGAGTGTCGCCCATGTCTTCCCGCATCGCCATTGGCCTCGACGTAGGCAGCACCACGGTAAAAGCGACGGTGGTCGATCCCGAAACGCTTACGATCTTGTGGTCGGACTACCAGCGCCACGAGACGCGGCAGCCCGAAACGGTCATGGACTTCATGGTGCGTATCGGCGGCGCTTTTCCTGACGCCGACGACATCCGCATCTACATCACCGGCTCTGGCTCGGGGCCGCTCGCGGAGCCGCTGGGCGCGCGCTTTGTGCAGGAGGTCAACGCCGTGACCTTGGCGGTGGAAAAGCTGCACCCGTCGGTCAATTCGGTCATCGAGCTGGGCGGGCAGGACGCGAAGATCATCATGTTCAAGGAGACCATCGGTGAAGATGGTCGTCGGCAGCGGCAGGCGCTGACCTCGATGAACGACAAGTGTGCCTCCGGCACCGGCGCCACCATCGACAAGTGCATGATCAAGGTGGGCATGGCCGCCGCCGAGCTGACGAACCTGAAGTTCGACCCCAAGAAGTTGCACCACGTCGCCGCCAAGTGTGGGGTCTTCGCCGAAACCGACATCGTCAACCTCGTGAAGTCGGGCATTCCTTCGCCCGAGATCATGAACAGCCTCGCCGACGCCATCGTGCACCAGAACCTGTCGGTGCTCACCCGCGGC
This sequence comes from Deltaproteobacteria bacterium, assembly GCA_947490345.1. Lineage (GTDB taxonomy): Bacteria > Myxococcota_A > UBA796 > UBA796 > SXON01 > SXON01. The sequence continues at coordinate 65,822 of CANLGL010000014.1, read as the reverse complement.
AACACGCTCAAGCCGGAAGTTCTGTTGCTTGGCGGCCCGAATGTGTACCTGCCCTTCCTCGTGGAGTGCTGGCGCATGCGCATCCCCGAAACCTGGGAGCAGCGCGGCTACGATTGGCCCAAGGACCGCCACGTCAACGAGCTGATCTACACCCCCGACAACGCCCAGTACTACGCCGCGTTCGGCGCGGTGGTGTATGGCCTGGCAGACGACACGGGCGAAAACCCCGACCTCGCCCGGTACGCCGGTCTGGAAGGGCTCCGCGCCTACATGTCCAGTGGCCGGGCCGCGAGCATGGCGGGAAACGCCGCGAAACCGCTGGTGCGTGACCAGGAGGAGCTCGACGAGTTCATCTCCGAGTACACCATCCCCGATTTCATCCCCGACACCTTTTCGCCCGGTCAGCTCGTGCGCGGCGTGATCGGCCTCGACGGCGGCAGCACCTCATCCAAAGCGGTGGTGGTCAACGAGCACGGCAAGGTCATCTACAAGAGCTACCGGCTGTCCAAGGGCAATCCCATCCAGGACACCAAGGAAATCCTCGCGGACATCCGCGACTACATCCAGGGCCACGGCGCGACCTTCGAGTGCATGGGCTTTGGCGCCACCGGCTACGCGGCAGCGGTGCTGGAGGAGTCGGTCAAGGCCGACGTCAACATCGTCGAGACCGTCGCCCACATGATGTCGGCGGTGGCCTTCTTCCCCAACGTCGATGTCATCTGCGACATCGGCGGGCAGGACATCAAAGTGGTCTTCCTGCGTGAAACGGCAGATGGCGGTCGCGACGTCAAGGACTTCCGGCTGTCCAACCAGTGCAGCGCCGGAAACGGGATGCTCTTGCAGGCGATGGCGGACCAATTCGGGGTCCCGCTCATCAAGTACGCGGAGACGGCGTTCGCCGCGCCCTTGGCACCGAAGTTCTCGTATGGCTGCGCCGTGTTCCTCGACGCCGACCGGGTGAACTTCCAGAAAGAGGGCTTCAAGGCCAGTGAAATGTTGGCGGGCCTCGCCCAGGTGTTGCCGAAGAACGTGTGGCAGTACGTGGTGCAGGTGCCCAGGCTCGCCCAGTTCGGCACGCGCTACGTCCTGCAGGGCGGCACCCAGCGCAACCTCGCCGCCGTCAAGGCGCAGGTCGACTACATCAAACAGCGCGTTCCCGACGCGGAAGTGCGCGTGCACCCCCACTGTGGCGAGGCCGGCGCCATCGGTGCGGCGATGGAGACCCTCCGGGTGGTCACCCGCCGGGGAACGAGCACGTTCATCGGCATGGAAGCCGCGATCAACCTGAAGTTCGTCTCGCGAAACGACGAGACGACGACCTGCCACTTCTGCCCGAACAACTGCTCGCGCACCTTTATCGACACCGAGACGCCAGACGGGCGCACCAGCCGCTACATCTCGGGCTTCTCCTGCGAAAAAGGCACGGTAGAAAGCAAGGAAGCGCTGAAGGTCCTCGCCAAGAACCGCGCAGTCATCCGTGACCAGTTCCCCAACATGGTCGCCGAAGAGTCCACCCTCGCCTTCCGCCACTTCTACGAGCCGAAGCCGATGCCGGCGGCGGGAAGTGACGTGCGGGACGTCGAAGTCCGCAAGCTCGCGTTCTTCCGGGTGGCCCGCCGGGTGTTCAACCGTGGGTTCCAGCGCAGCAACGCCGATCTGAAGCACATCCGCATCGGCATGCCGCGGGTGCTCAACATGTACAGCACCGGCCCCTTCTTCCGCACCTTCCTCGAAGTCCTCGGGCTTCCGAAGGAAAACATCGTCTGGTCCAACGCCACGACCGAAGAGATGTGGGCTGAAGGCGGTCGCTACGGCAGCATCGACCCCTGCTTCCCCAGCAAGGTCACCCAATCCCACGTGCACGAGCTGGTCTTCCACCTGCACAAAGACCCCAAGAAGGGGCCGCTCGACTACATCTGGTACCCCTGTCTCACCCACGTGCCGAGCTGGATCGAAGGCACGATGGACTCGACCGCCTGCCCGATCGTGGCCGGCAACCCCAACGTGATCAAGGCCGCCTTCACCAAGGAGGCCAACTTCTTCGAAAAGGCCGGCATCCAGTACGTCGACGACTCGCTGACCTTCACCGAGCCCAATCTGCTCAAGCAGAAGCTCTTCGAGGTGTGGGGGGCGCGCCTGGGCGTCACCCGCGACGAGACCGACTGGGCCGTGCAGGAGGGCCTCGCCGCCCTCGAGAAGTTCGACACCATCATGCAGGAAAAGGGCAAGGCCATCCTCGAGCAGGTGGAGCGCGAAGACAAGCTCGCCATCCTGATGATCAGCCGCCCCTACCACCTTGATCCGGGGCTGAACCACGGCATCCCCGAGGAGTTCCAGGTGCTGGGCTACCCGGTGTTGTCGATCCGCAGCCTCCCGCGCGATCGGAAGTGGCTGGCCAAGTATTTCGGCAAGGAAGACCCGATGTCGATCAACGAGGTGTGGCCCGAGAACTACTCGGCCAACAGCTCTCAGAAGGTGTGGGCCGCCCGGTACGCCGCGCGCCACCCGAACATCGCCATCCTGGACCTGAGCAGCTTCAAGTGTGGCCACGACGCGCCCACCTACGGGCTCATCGACAGCATCATCACCGCGTCGAAGACCCCGTGGTCGGCCCTCCACGACATCGATGCGAACAAGCCCGGCGGCAGCATCGCCATCCGCGTCAAGACCTACGCCTACCGGCTGGCACGCATCGAAGAAGACCTGCGCGAGCGCACGCGCAAGCGCGCCGAGCTCGCCCGCCGCATCGCCGAACGCCGTCGTGAGCTGGAAGCGCTCGCAGCCAGCCAGCCCGCCGCCGCCAAATAGTTTTTTCCCTCTCCCCCCACCTCCCCGAGTACTCCCATGAACAACGAAAACGCCCCCATCGACATCGACGCCGAGCTTGCCGCCTTCGCCGAGGAGGAGTCCCGCAAGCTCGGACTCACCCGCGAGCAGTGGGTAGAGCCGATCCACTCCAACAACGAGTTCAAGGCCTCGGACCGCGCGAAGACCACGCTCCTGGTCTCTGGCCTCACCATGGCGCATGACACCCTGGTGTGCGCGATGCTCGGCGGCCTCGGCTACAACGTCGAGCCCCTCGACGTTCCCGACCAGGCGGCGCTGACCTTCGGCAAGGAATTCGGCAATCGCGGCCAGTGCAATCCGACCTACTTCACCGTCGGCAACATCGTGAAGCACCTGGTGAACCTGCGCGACGTCCACGGCATGAAGACCGAGCAGATCATCAAGGACTACATCTTCCTGACCGCGGGCGCCTGTGGGCCCTGCCGCTTCGGGATGTACGTGACCGAGTACCGCAAGGCGCTCCGGGACTCGGGTTTTGAGGGCTTCCGCGTGGTGCTCTTCCAACAGCAGGGCGGCGTCAAGCAGGCCACCGGCGAAGAAGCCGGCCTCGCCATCGACCAGAACTTCGTCTTCGGCATCGTGCGCGCGCTCATCGCCGGCGACGTGGTGAACCTCCTCGGCTACCGCATGCGCCCCTACGAGGTCGAAGAGGGCGCAACCGACCGCGCCATGAAGCAGGTCCGCAGCATCCTGGAGGAGACTTTCCGTCGCAAGGGCAGCATCCTCGCCGGCCTCTACAAGTCGCGCCGCGTCTTGTCGAAGGTGAAGCTCGACCGCACCAAGCCGAAGCCACTGGTTTCGGTCATCGGCGAGTTCTGGGCCATGACCACCGAAGGCGACGGCAACTACCATCTGTTCCGCTTCTTGGAGAAAGAAGGCGCAGAAGTCGACGTGCAGGGCGTCACCAACTGGCTGCTCTTCATGGTCTGGGAAAACCGCCATGACACCCAGAAGCGCATGGAGCTGCGTGAGGACGACGGCGGCAAGAAGGGCCTCGAAGGCAAGGACTCCACCAAGAAGTTGTGGATGCTCGAAGCGGCCGAGCTCGGCATTCACGCCACCTTCCAGAGTTACGCCAACATCCTCGGCTTGCACGGCTACCACCTGCCGGACATGGCCAAGGTGGCCGAAGACGCCAAGGTCCACTACGACAACGGCGTTCGCGGCGGTGAAGGCCACATGGAAGTCGGCAAGCTCATCCACTTCATCGAGGATCGTGTCAACCACATGACCATCTCGGTCAAGCCCTTCGGCTGCATGCCGTCCAGCGGCGTCAGCGACGGCGTCCAGGCCGCCATCCAGAGCAAGTACCCCGAGGCGGTTTTCCTCCCCATCGAGACCACCGGTGACGGCGCCGTCAACGTGCAGAGCCGCGTGCAGATGATGCTGTTCCGGGCCCGCCAGAACGCGCGTTCCGAGCTCGACGAGGCGCTCAAGGTCGCCGGCATCGACGAGGCCACCTTCCAGAAGCGCGTCAATGGCAGCCGTCGTTGGAACAGCCCCTTCTTCCGGCCGAAGCACAAGTTCGCAGGCGTGGCCACGAACCTGGCGTACGCGGTCGGGTAGACTCCTGGTCAGCCGACCACGTGCACGAGGCCGCTGTCTCGGATGCGGCGATCGACCGTGAGCAGCGGCAAGCCTAAGACACGCGCCGTCGCGACGATCAGGCGATCCCCGGGGTCACGATGGAAACCTTCCGGCAGGGCAGCGACCTCCGCGGCGATTGCGGGATTGATGGCAATCACCCTCACGAGCGGGGCTGCGGTCGCCCGAGACAGCCAATCCATCAGCGGCAGCGTTGGCGTGAGTCTGCCCAGGGAGACCAGTGTGGCGATCTCCCACAACACAATGTCGGGGACGCCCAACGGGGATTCGGCGCTGGCGGTCGACAGGGCGCCGGCGAGCGCGATTGTGAGCCGCTCCGGCTCGTTTACCCACCAGACGAGAACGTGCGTGTCGACGACAAACCTCACGGCCCCCCCTCCGCCTCCCACTCGTCGGGCGAGAGCGGCGGCTCGATCACGTCATCTTTGGCGCGCATCGTGCCGCGGAGGCTGGCTTGCGGCGACGCTTCGGCGGTGACGACGGCCACCAACCGCGCCACCGGCTTTCCCCGTTTGAGGATCAGGAGCTCGCCACGGCCATCGGCCACGTCGTCGAGCAGCGACAGACAGTGGGTCTTGAACTCAGTGGCCGCGATCGTTTTCATGTGACCAGTGTATACGACCAGTCGTCGGGTCGTCAAGGCGCGGGACTGGTGCCGCCGTCGCCTACTCCCCCCCGGCGTCCCCGCTACCCAAGGTACCGTTGGCCCTCGCGGCCAGGTAGGCGTCCATGAACTCCTGGATGTCGCCGTCGAGGACGCGGTCGGTGTCGCCGGTCTCGACGCGAGTGCGGGCGTCCTTGACCATGCGGTAGGGATTCAGGACGTAGCTCCTGATCTGGCTGCCCCACTCGATCTTCTTCTTCTGGGAGTTGGCCACGTCGGTGATGGCCTGCCGCCGTTCGATCTCCTGCTGGTACAGCTTGGCGCGCAGCATCTTCATCGCCGTGGCCTTGTTCTTGAGCTGGCTGCGCTCCTGCTGGCATTTGACCACGATTCCGGAGGGGGCATGGATGATCCGCACCGCCGAATCGGTCATGTTGACGTGCTGACCGCCGGCACCACCGGAGCGCATCGTCTGGATCTCCAAGTCCTTGTCGTCGATCTTGATCTCGATGGTGTCGTCAATGTCGGGGTACGCGCCCACCGAGGCGAAGGCCGTCTGCCGGCGGGCGTTGGCGTCGAAGGGGCTGATGCGGACCAGGCGATGGACGCCGATTTCGCTCTTGAGGTAGCCGTAGGCGTAGTCGCCGGTGATCTCCATGGTGCAGGACTTGATGCCCGCGTCGTCATTGGGCTGCTCGTCGACGATGGTCGCTTTGAAGCCCTTGCGGTCGCACCAGCGGAGGTACATGCGCTTGAGCATGTCCGCCCAGTCGGCGGCGTCGGTTCCACCCGCGCCGGAGTTGATTTCGAGCACGGCGCTGGCGTCGTCGGCTTCGTCGCCGAGCAAGCGCTGGACTTCGAGCGCGCGAACCGGCGCGTCGATCTCCGCCATCATCGCCGCGGCTTCCTTCTCCGAGGCGCGGTCGCCGAGCTCCTCCGCCAGCTCCAGGAGCGTGTGCGCGTCGGACACCTGGCGATCGAGGGCCGCAAAACGACCGACCACCTTTTCCAGCGTCGTCTTTTCGCGGAGGATGCCGCGCGCGCGCGGGGCGTCGTTCCAGAACTCGGGGATCCCCGCCTGCCGTTCGAGGTCGTCTATGCGATTTTGTTTGGAGTCGACGTCAAAGATGCCCCCGGAGCGCGTTGACTCGCACCCGTAGAGATTGCACCAGTTCGGAGAGGTCTGAGGCCATGGGGCGCGGCTATCACTAGTAAACCGTCTCGTCCCCCGCATCCCACCCGCACGCCGCCGACTCACTGCACCAGTACAGCGGGGTGTCGCCGTCCCCGTCCATGTCGCAGGTGCCTTGAACCTCGAAGCCCGTGGAATCACCGTAGGGGATTGCGTAGCTTCCGCGCACTTCCCCGTTGGGGCCCCAGCCGATCTCGGTGAATCCGCCGGCCGCGCTGAGCGCTGGCCAGGCGCGGGGCGCCTTGTCTGCTGCCGACCCGGTGAGGGCAGCCGGGTACCAACTGGTCTCGGCCAAGAAGGTGTCGTTGGCCGCGAAGTAGGCCAACTCAGCCATCTTCATGCCCTCGACGTTCGGCGGCACCTCCGCCCGCTTTGCCCGCAGCTGCGCGATCGTCCAAGCGGGAATCGCGATGGCGGACAGGATGCCGATGATCGCGACGACAACGACGAGCTCGACCAGGGTGAACGCGGAGCGACGCATGGTCCGATCGTACCTCATTCCGACACCCAGCGCGCGACATCGTCCTTGAAGGCGTCCGTATTCGCCACAAAGTAGTGGTCACCACCGACCGCGGTCCACAACTGGAGGTCGACGTCCCCGCAACCAGACCACTGCTGGCCGGTGGATTCCGCACCGTCGTCGCCCCGGAGGTAGTCCCGCGGCTCCTGGACCGCCGCGGTGGCGTCGCAGCCGGCCTTGGCCACCCAGCGGCCAACGCTCTCTTCCGCGCCGGCGTGGGCCTCGTCAGAGGCGTACGCCACCGTGTCGTCGATGGTGCCGTGGACGTGCCAGACAGAGACCGGCTCCGTCCCGAGGCAATCGACCTCGTCCTTGTAGGTGGCCCCGGCCAGGACCACGATGCGGTCGATGCGATCGGGGGTCTCGCACCCCAGCCGGTAGGACATGTACCCGCCGTTGCTGTGCCCGACGAGCGCCACCGTCGACACCGGGTACAACGACCGCGCCTCGTCCAGGAGCGCCGAAAGGTACGCCACGTCGTCCACCCCGCTCCCGTCGAAGTCGCAGCACTCCTCGGTCGCGTTCCAGAACTGCGAGCCTTCGCTGTCGACCGTTCCCTCCGGCTTCACCAGGATGAACCCCAACGCGTCCACCCGCTGGTTGAGCGCGAAGATCGCCTCCTGCAAGGTGGAGGTGGCACCGTACCCGTGCAGGAGCACCACCAGCGGCCACTCACGATCGACGGCGTAGCCCTCGGGGAGCTGCACGGTTGCGGGGCGCTCACCCCCGATCAACAGGGTGGGATCGGGGTCGTACACGGGTGCGGTGTCGGCGAGAGGGGGCTCGGCACAGGCCAGGAGGAGGGGGAGCACGGGCGGACCGTAACCGCGGCAGGCCGGCTGGTCGCCGGCCAATCGCGGCGCTCCTGTTTCCGTGGAGCACGCCGCGCATGTGGCCTCCTTACCGCTCCTGCACAACGATCCCTTCGATCGACTCCTGGTCGCGCAGGCGCAGCTCGAAGGGCTCACGCTGGTCACGCGCGACGAGCGGATCCCGCGCTACGAAGTCGCGGTGCTCGTGGCGTAGCGTCAGCGCCTGTGCCGCGAGCCCCTGCTCGGCGCCGCGTGAGCAGCGCCGACAGTGCGAGCCCGAGCCCGCCGGCTACGGCGGGGGGGGCGGTCGCGGCGCAGCCGCAGCTGGCGGGGGCTGTGGCGGCGGTGTCGGCGGCGGCGTTGTCGCCTCCCGCATCGCTGCCATCGCAGTCCTGGTCGACGCCGTCGCCTTCGACCTCGGGCGCGCCCGGGTACGACGCGGCGTCGGCGTCGTCGCAGTCCACGGAGCCACCGACGCCGTCGCCGTCCTCGTCCTTGTCGATGTACCCCTCGTACACAAAGGCTTGGCCGATTTGGTTGCTATACGCGAACGCACCGACGATCACGTCGTCGGTTCCGTCACCATTGACCTCCCCCGCGCCCGAGACCGAGGAGCCGAAGAAGTTCCCGATAGCCCCGCCGGTCAGGGTCGTGACGCCGGTGCTCGACACCCCGGCACTCGAGCCGGCGTACACGTAGGCCCGCCCGGTGTAGGAGTCGTAGAGGGCGGCCCCCACGATCACGTCGCCGTAGCCGTCGGCGTCGACGTCCCCGGCGCCAGAGACCGAAAGCCCGAAGGCGTCGCCCGTGGCCTCGCCGGTCAGGGTGGTGCTGGCGGTGCTGGACACTCCCGCGCTCGAACCCGCGTGGACGTACGCCCGCCCGGTGCGCGAGCGGTACCCCTGCGCTCCGACGATGACGTCGTCGTAGCCGTCGGCGTTGACGTCGCCCGCGCCGGAGACCGACCAGCCGAAGGAGTCGGCGACGTCCGCTCCGGTCAGGGTAACGGAGGCAGTGCTCGACACGCCCGTGCTCGAACCCGCGTAGACGTACGCCTGGCCGGTGCGCGAGCGGTACCCCTCCGCCCCGACGATCACGTCGTCGTAGCCGTCGGCGTCCACATCCCCCGCGCCGGAAACCGACATCCCGAAGTAGTCGTCATTGGCGCCCCCGGTCAACGCTGTGGTGGCCGTGCTCGACACCCCGGCGCTCGAACCCAGGTACACACTCGCGCCTCCGGTGAACCCTCTATACCCGTGCGCCCCGACGATCACGTCGTCGTAACCGTCGGCGTTGACGTCGCCCGCGCCTGACACCGACACGCCGAAGTAGTCGCCGGTGGCCACACCGGCCAGGGTGGTCGTGGCTGTGCTCGCCACCCCAGAGCTCGACCCCAGGTACACGTAAGCGTGGCCCGAGTACGAATCCTCATTGACCGACCCGATGATCACGTCGTCGTAGCCGTCGGCGTTGACATCCCCAGCGCCGGAGACCGAATAACCAAAATTATCCTTGATGGCGGTGCCGGTCATGGTGGTACTCGCCGAGGTGTAGACGGGGTCGATCTCGATCGGGTACACCGCGTCGGCATCCGAGACAACCACGCGGAACCCGTCGTCGATCGGCGCGAACCGCGCCGCCACCGGAGTGCCCTCCGCATCCCACGCCACCAGTCCCGCGACAATCCATTGGCCTCCCGCGTCGGTGTCCAACTACACCTCGCCGTCGCCGACGGTGGCCCTCGCTCCCTCCACCGCCACGATGATCGTCAATGCGCCGGCGCCCGCCGGCGCCCTCTCCACGGTCCAGCCCTGCTCGAAACCCGCCTCGTCGGCGGCCCACCACGCCGTGAGGGCGTCGCCGGCGTACTCCAGGCGCTGGATGCAGGCGCCCGTGGGGTCCTCGCGGCCATCCCCGCAGGCGCCCACGGTCGGGGGCGTGGGGCCGATCGGGGTCATCGCCCCGGCGCGGCCCACGGCCACGCTCCGAACCAGGAGGCCGTCGTCCTCGGTCTCGAGCCAGGCGCCATCGAAGTCGAAGCGACCGGTCAGGCCGTGGGCGGGGGAGCTCGCGGTGTAGTCCGCCCCGTCTACGACAAAGGCGTGGGCGCCGTCGCGGAGGCGGGCGGTGACTTCGGTGGACCAGGAAGGGGCGGTCTTGGCAGGGTCGGCCCGCGGAGCCGCGGCCAACTCGGCGGGGCCTTGCGGCGCCGCGGCGCAGGCGACCACTGTCAGCAGGAGACGGATGGGGAGCACGAATCACCGAGGGGATGCGGCGGGGACGTAGCATTTCACCGGCACGCCCGCTCCGCCAGGGGACGAGATGCGGACCGGGGACGCCAACGAGACCCCCGAACGGAGCATCGACCGCGGCGGCACCCACCGCCCGCCCCTGGCTCGCGACGCCCCCCGGCCACCGGGAGGGGGGACCACCCTCACCCGCTCACCCTCGTCACCAGCCCCACCCCGGAGACCCCCAGCGCCGTCAACAGACGATTCTCCTCCGCTGCCATCCGGGCGTTGTCCGCCTCTTTCTCGTGATCGTGATCGCAAAGGTGGAGCAGCCCGTGCACCAGGAGCACCCTCAGTTCAGTGTGCAGGTCGTGGCCGCGCCCGCCGGCTTGACGCTTCGCCGTGTCGAGGCTGATCACCACGTCGCCGAGCAGGTCCCCGCCACCCATCGAGAAGCTCAGGACATCGGTGGGGATGTCCTTCTGGCGCCATTGGGCGTTGAGCTCGCGGATGAATTCGTCGTCACACAAGAGCACGCTCAGCTCGGCGCGTGGGCGGCCGATCGCTGCGAGCAGCACCACAGCGTCGGTCCGGAGGGTGCGGCTGGCGTAGCGAACGCCCTGACAGCGGACGGCGACCGGCATCTACGCGTCGTCAGTGTCGGGGAGATCGCGCCGGGGCGGCGGCAACTCGACGGCCTCGTAGTCCTCGGACGGGTCGGGATCGCGCCCGCCCAGGCGGGGTGGCAGCAGGGGGTTCTGGATCTCCAGGGTGATCGCGCCCTGCCGAGGGACAGGCGCGAACTTGCCACCGGAGGAGATGGCGCGGGTGTCGGGGTATTCGATGCGGTGGTGGTAGATGCCGAGGAGCACCGCGACGAAGGAGTTGGCGATCTGGTAGAGCTCACGCACGGTCAGCGGGCATTCCTCCAGTTGGCCGTCGGCCATGACCTGATTGATGATCGCCTGGATCATCGCGCGCATCCGCTCTTCCGAGGGCTCCTTGATCGTGCGGCAGGCAGCCTCGACCTTGTCGGCGAGCATGATGATGCCGGCCTCGCGCGTATTGGGCTTCGGCCCTGGATAACGGAACAGCGCCTCGTCCACCGGCTGGCCGCCGGCCTGCTCCTTGGCGCGGTTGTAGAAGTACGGGATGATGCCCGTGCCGTGATGCATGAAGATGTTGTCGTAAATGGGCGGCGGCAGGTTGTGCTGGCGGGCCAGGACGCCGCCGTCACGCACGTGATTGATGATGAGCTGCGCTGACTGCTCAGGCGACAGGCGGTCATGCCGGTTCTGGCCATCCCGCTGATTCTCGACGAAGTACTGCGGCTTGACGCCCTTGCCGATGTCGTGGAAGTAGCAGGACACCCTCGCCAAAAGCGCGTTGGCGCCGACCGCTTCGCACGCCGCCTCGCTCAGCGACCCGACGATGACGCTGTGATGGTAGGTGCCGGGCGCCTGCAACATCAACCGTCGTAAGAGGGGATGGTTTAGGTTGGCCAGCTCGGACAGCTTGTAGTCGGTGAGAAAGCCGAAGAGCTCCATGACCGGGACCAAGCCCAGCGTGATGATCGCGCTGAGCAGCCCCGCCACCAACGCCGCCACCACCTGGCTGAGCGCGCTTTCCCACCCGAGCGCCTCCAGGCCCGCTTCGCCCCCCTGCCGACCGACGAGGTTCACGATCAGCACCAACCCGGCCCCGACGAGCCCCGACAGCAGGCCCGCGCGCAGCACGTTGAGCCGCTCGCGCGCCTGACCGACCGCGCCCGCCCCCACGAGCGCCGTCACCATGTACCAGGCCGAAAAAAGCGACGACTGGTCCATCATCGCGCCGGTCAGCAGCGACGCCACCAGCGCGAAGACCAGCGCGCTTTCGCTGTTGACCAGAATCCTCACCAACATCGCGCCACCGGCCACGGGCACCAGAAGTCCGAGCACGCTGGTCTCGCTCTGTCCCGCCAACCACCCCGCCTGGGACGAGCTCACAGCCAGGCGAGCCATCGTCAGCACAAAGAGGCCGACCAGCCCCATCACCTCGAGCTCAACCTGCTTGCGGGCAAACTTGCGAACCGTGCCCCGGGCAAAGGTGAACGTCGCAACGGTCACGACGGCAACAAAGCCCAACCACAAAACGTACCGCCACGCCGCGCTGGTCTGGTGGTCGGCCTGGCCGAGGGTCTCCAACATGCTCGCCTGCCGACGATCGATGACGTCGCCCTGCCGCACCACACGGGCGCCGCGGCGGACCTCGACCCGAACCGGGTCCACCGCACCAACGGCCGCGTGCCGCCGCTCTTCGGTGACGATGGTGTTGAGCGAGATGTTCGGGCGCACCAAGCCCCGCGCCAGTGTTGCGCACGCCTGCACCAGCCCCGGATTGTCGCTCGAGCCGTACTGCTCGAGGACATGGAGGGAGATCCGCTGCCGCGCGTCATCCTGGGACTGAACGGTGGTCACGTCCCGCAGCAGGCTTTCGTCGCGACGACCCTCGGCCCCGGCGACGACGGTGATCGGCGTGCCCGCGGGGGGCAGCTCCGACAGGTCGCGCAGGACGTAGCGGCGCATGCCCACCGCCACCAGCTCGGTGACGATGACCTCGGCCCGCGGAGAGAACCCGTCCGCGACCAGCGCGGCCATGGCGTCGTCGGGCAGGGACACATCCAGCGCGGCGTCGAAATCGGCGACGAGTGCTTTGCGGTCGGAGGCCGCCAGCTCCGTACGTCCGCTGTGGCGCCCGGCCTCCACCCGGCGCCGCGCCATGTCGAAGGCCTGGGTGACGCGGCTCTGCAGACGCCGCAGCATGTCGGCGTCCGCGTCAAAGAGTAAAGGCACGGCCGCCGCCGCCGCAACACGACGCTCCTCGGTGGCCGGCTCATCGACGAACGGGAACGCGAACGGAGCGAGGAGGTCGTCGGGAGCGACGGAGCCCTCGGCGTACGAGGCGCCAACGTCGGCGCGGGGCTCGGTCAACAGCGCGGCGGCGACCAGACAGAAGGCGACCATGCCCAGGACGCGTCGGGCCCGGGAGTCAACCCCGAGGCGGCTCGCCAGCCATTCACGCACGGTCATCACGCCCGCCGCGCGAAGCTCCATCCCGGTCGTACGCCCGCACGATCTCGCCTACGAGTCGGTGCCGCACGATGTCCTGGTCGTTGAAGCGCACCATCGCGATGCCGTCTACCCCGTCCAGAATCCGGGACGCCTGGGCAAGACCCGAACGAGTCCCACGCGGCAGGTCGACCTGGGAGAGATCACCCGTCACCGCGACCCGCGACTCGTTGCCCATCCGCGTCAGGAACATCTTCATCTGCTCTTCGGTCGTATTCTGGGCTTCATCAAGGATGATGAACGCGTCGTTGAGCGTGCGGCCGCGCATGAACGCCAACGGCGCCACCTCCACCACCCCGCGCTCGATGAGCCGCTGCACGCGCTCCTCGTCCACCATGTCGTGAAGCGCGTCGTAGAGCGGGCGCAGATAAGGGTTTACCTTCTCGGCCAGATCACCAGGGAGAAAGCCAAGCTTTTCGCCCGCTTCCACCGCCGGGCGGCAAAGCACGATGCGCTTGACGCGCTCCTTCAACAACAACGAGACGCCCACCGCCATCGCCAGGTAGGTCTTGCCGGTGCCAGCGGGACCGAGCCCGAAGACAATGTCGTGTTGGGCGAAGGCATGCAGGTAGGCCCGCTGGGTGGGAGTACGCGGGAAGATCGCCTTTTTTTTCGTTCCGGTGAGCACGACCTCGGCGTGGTACTCGAGGAGCCGACCCTCGGGATCGGCGAGCAGCAGCCGACAGGCCTGCTCCACATCCACGGGCCCCAAGCGCGCTCCTGTCCCCGCCACTGCGTACAGCTGCGTCAGGACCGCCTCAGCGTGACCCACTGACCTTTGTGTACCGACGATTCGTACGGTGCTGCCGCGCTGAGAGAGCCTGGCGCCCGTGCCACGCGCGATGATGGCGAGGTGCCGGCCGAGCTCGCCAACCAGCTCTCGCGCCGCCTCGGCGTCCGCGAGCTCGATCTGCCGGCTGATCTCCGGCCCACGTTCGGGGTCCACACCTTCGGGTTCCAAACCGTCTCCGACCCCGGCCGATATCACACCCGTACCTTGCGAGCCTATGTGCGGAACGCGCGAGCGAGCGCCTGATTGACGGCGGCGGCCTCGGCGCCGTCAATTCGGGCGAGGGCCAGGCCGTGGATTGTGGAGGCCAGGTAGCTGGCCCGCGCGGTGCGCATCCCGATGGCCCCCTCCAGGGTGCGGCGCGGGGAAGCCACGGCGAGCATCCCGTGGAAGCCCCGGAGTCCGGTGCGGGGGGCGTGCCAGCCCTCGCCTGAGAGCAGCCGGTAGAGGTTGGCGTTTGCGGCAGCGAACGCGACCCATCGGCCGGCGGAGTCGGCCAAGGGGAGTTTGTGCCGGCGCGCCACCTGCGTTTCGTCCCGCAGCTTTTCAAGGACGGACCCCGCTACCGCGGCGCGAAGGCCGGCGAGGTTGCCGAACAGTCGGACCAGGGCGGCGGCGGTGACGCCGAGGTCCCGGGCGAGCCCCCGGAGGGAGAGCGCGCAGGGCCCGTCGAGGGTGACGATCTGCCGCCCGCGCGCCAGCGCCGATGGCTCGAGGTTGCCGTGGTGGTAACGACGCTTTCGGGTCCACCGGTCCGCGGGGGCGGCGTCGGGGGCGGGCTTGGGGAGGAGGGCGGTGGGCTTCGGGAGAATCATGTTGTCATCGCTAACATACTGCTGCGGGACGCGCGTAGCAATGCGGCAGCCCGAGCGATCGTCGCGCCGGGATAGACCCGCGCATGCGCATCGCCATCCCGCGCGAGACCTTTGCCGGCGAAGGCCGCGTAGCCGCGTCGCCGTCCGCCGTCCGCGCCCTGGTCCAGGCGGGGCACGAAGCCTGGATCGAGCAGGGTGCGGGCGCCGCCAGCGGGTTCTCAGACGACGAGTACATCCGCGCCGGGGGGCAGATCGCGCCGACCGCGGAGGAGTGCTTCGACCACGCACAGCTCATCTGGAAGGTCCTGCGCCCTTCGGCACACGAAGCGAGGCTCCTGCGGCAGGAACAGCGGGTGGCCGCTTCGTTCCACGCGGGTCCGGTGCCCGAGGGCTACTCAGTTCTGGCCTTGGAGCGTGCGCAGAGCGCCACGGGGCACGTGCCGGTCCTCGCGGCGATGTCCGAAATCGCGGGGCGGCTCGCTGTCGACGCCGCTACCGTCGCGCTCGCAGCGCCAAGCGGCGGGCGCGGCATCCTCCTCGGCGGCGTCGCGGGCGTGGCCCCGGCACGGGTGGTGGTGCTCGGCGCGGGGGTCGCTGGGCGGGCCGCGGCGCGGCTCGCGGCGGCGGTCGGCGCCGACGTGGAGGTGCTCGACACCGACGTGGAGCGACTCCGTGGCCTCGGCGTGCGCACGCTCTGGGCGACCGCCCACCACATCGAGCGCGCGCTGGTTCACGCCGACGTCGTCATCGCGGCGGTCCGCGACGAAGCCGGTCAGGCGCCCCGGCTCGCCACCCGCGCCCACCTCTGCCTGATGCAGCCCGGCGCCGTGGTCGTCGACCTTTCCATCACCGACGGCGGCGCCTTCGAGAGCACGCCGGTGACGACGCTGGCTGCCCCGGCCGTCGTGGTGGACGGCATCGTCCACATCGGGGTGCCGAACTTCGCGGGGGGGGTGCCACGCACGGCCAGCCTGGCGTTGTCGCAGGCGGCGCTCCCCTTTGTGCTGGCGGCGGCGGGGTAGCCCTACTTCTCCGGCCCCCCCTCCCCACCCTTGTTCTGTGCTTTCTGGCGCATCAGCTTCTCGGCCATCGTGAACAGCACGCTGGAGACGTTTCGATTCCGGGCCAGATTTTCGAGGTCACGTTTCTGGAGCTGGGACACCAGGGGCACCGCAATGCTCGGCGGCGTGCGTGGGTTGTTCACCAGCGCCACCTTCACCGGGTACTTACGCATGAACTCACGATTGCCGGCGATCTCGCGGAGTACGTCCATGGCCAGGTTTCGATTGCCAGCGGCGTTCAGGGCTTCGTTCTCGGTGAGCCGGCCCGACTTGACCACCGCGAGCGCCACCTGTTTGTTACGGTCCCGGATGAGAATGCCACGGGTCTCCTTGTTGCCGAGGTAGGCCAACTTGATCTTCTTGCCTGGCGGCATCAACGAGATCTTCTTCTCGATGCTGACGCGCATCTCCGGTGGCGCATCCGATGAGCCCTCATCGAGTAGATCCATGCCGAAGTCATCGTCAGTGGCGAAGTTGAATTGGAAGACCTGTCCAGTGCGACGGGCCGGCGCGGGCGCGGAACTGAACGCTCGGAGCGTTTGCCGGGCGCTGAGCACCGGCGAGGCCTTCCCGGCCAGAGCCGCCTCGATCTCCGCGTCCAGGTCGAACGCGGCCGGGGGCGGCGGCGGTTCGGGGGCCGCGGCGGCCTCCGCGGGCATGCCCTGACCCCGGACCGCCGGCAGCTCGGGCAGCGCACGCTCCATGCGCAAGAACGATATCGCCCGTTCCAGCGGCGCAATACCTGTGTTTGGATTCCCGTGGAGCGCAACGAGGACGGTCGGGGTGATGAGCAGGCGCTCATGGTCGTCGCACATCGCCTCGGCGAGGATGCGGCCCGCGCGCCCGGCCAACATCACCGCGGTGCGGTCGTTGAGATTCCGGTGGTGGGCGAGCAAACCGTCCAGCTCAGCGTCGGGGCGGAACTCGGCGATGAACTCCAAGACCTTGGTGTGGGTGCGGAAGTTGATACCTGCAGGCACATCCGGCAACGACCGGAGCGTGGCCACCGCCGTGTCACGGATCGACGTGTCGCCCGTCGCCGCGCTCACATACAGAATCGCCAACTGCACGTCCCAGCCGGCGGGCAACATGCCGCGCGCACCCGCCATCCGCGTGACCATCGACGCACCCACGGCCACCTGCTCGCGGAGGTTCGGAGGAATACCCAACTTGTCCCACGGAATATCGCTCATTCCCCTAGCTCCCAGGCGCGGCGGAGGCCACGCAGCGTCAACGCAGGCTCCACTCTATCGACCCCGGAGCAGAGCGGGGCCAAAAGCGGCGCGAGACCGCCCGTGGCCACCACCCATGCGGGCGCGTCCAGCTCGGCCCTGATGCGAGCCAAGAGGCCCCCGATGAGGCCGGCGTACCCGAACACCGCGCCGGACTGCATCGCCGAGATGGTGTCCGTGCCGATCGCGGCGAGCGGCGCCTTGAGCGGTACCTTCGGGAGCCGCGCCGTCATCGCGACCAACGCGTCCAGGGCCGTCCCCGCCCCCGGCGCGATGGCGCCGCCACAGAAGGCCCCGCTGGCATCGACCACGTCGAACGTCGTCGCCGTCCCGAGGTCCACCACGATGCAGGGCGCCGGGCCCAGGCACAGCGCACCCAGGGCGTTGAGCACCCGATCCGCGCCGATCGCCCCGCGGTCCCGGAGGCGAACGGGGAGCCCTGGAACGTTGTTCCCGTCGATGTTGCGGAAGGGTACGCCGAGGGCGGTGGCGACCTGCGCCCAACGTGGGATGGCCGCCGGGACTACCGCGCCCAGCATCAAGGCGTCCGCCGGACCCTCACCGTCGAGCGCGCCGATCACCCAGGCAGCCCAGTCGCGCTCGTCGTGGGTTGGCGCCCGAACCCTCCTGTACAAGACGTCGCCTCGCCAGAGCCCCAGCTCGGTCTTGGTGTTGCCGACGTCGACGGTCAGGAGCATCGTCCGCAGTGTATCGCCCGGGATACGACTCGCCGGTGTTCGACGACGCCACCCAGCGCATCATCCCCTCCTCCGTTGTCGCGACGGTGCACCTGTTCCGGCATGGTGAGGTCGAGACTGGGAGCGCGCGGGTTTGTCGGGGGCAGCTCGACGTGGCGCTCAGCGCACGGGGGCGCGAGCAGTCCGAAGCCGCCGCCGCGCGATTCCTGGCCAGGTACGGCCGCCCCGATCGCGTCATCAGCTCCGATCTGCGCCGCTGCCGCGACTTCGCCTCCTGCTTCGGCGCCCCCGTCGAGCTTGCGCCCGGCCTCCGCGAACAAGACATGGGCGCGTGGGAGGGGCGCACGTGGGAATCGCTCACCGAGGCCGATGGCGCGGCGGTGACCGCCTACTGGGCCGACTACGTGCATGCCCGACCGACGGGCGGCGAGGCGTGGGCCGAAGCGGCTGAGCGCGTGCGGATGGCGTGGTTGGCGCTAGGGGTCGAGACCGGCCGCGTCGTCGTCACCACCCACATCGGCCCGATCCGCGCGCTCTTGTGTGCATGGCTGGGTCTACCTCCAGACGACGCGCTCCGATTCGCTCCGGCCTACGCGACGGAGACGCGGGTGCTCTTGGCAGAGTCCGGCGCGGTCGTGGAGTGTTTGGGGGCCTAGCGCCGTCGTCAGCCCCCTGACATCCGCTCCGCCGCCATCGTGAGCATCCCAACGATGCCGCGGTGGGGGACCAGCAGCGCTCCCGGGAAGTGGGCGCTGACGCGGTGATCGAGCTCGGTGGCCCCCCAGACGATGACCAGATCGGCGTCGACGCGGGGGATGCGGACCTGGTCGCCTTCGACGAAGCGCAGATCGAGGCGGCGGTCCAGGCCCTCGCGCAGTTGCTTCCGGTAGGCTGGCGAGCCGCCCACGAAGACCACCCGGCGCTTCCCGGCGACCAGGCAAGCCGTCGAAAACGCGGCGAGCGCTGTACGGAGCGCACCGTCCTCGCGCGCTTCGCTCCGCTCGCTCGGCACCCGCACCGCCACGCGCCCTGCGGGCGCCTCCTCCCCTTCCGCAAGCAGGATGAGCCGCTCCTCCAAGAACGCGATCATCTCGGCACGGCGCGCCACGACCAGCCCGCCAAGCAGCGGCAGGAACCGCCCGCCGTCGAGGAGCGCCCCGAGCGCCGCGGCCATCTCGGCTTCGCTGCGGAGGCCGCGCTCGACCAGGAGGGTGCGCAGCTCGCCGGTGGCGCGCTCGTTGGCGCGGTCACGGAGGGTGCGACCCTCGGCTTCGAGCTCGCGGAGCCGCGCGGAGACCTCCTCGAGGCGCACGGCGGCAGCCGCTGCGTCAGCGGTCGCCGAGAGCGCCGACAGCCGAGCCTCGTCCCGCTCACGTTCAAGCCCGACGACGCGCGTCGTCAAGACCTCGTTCTGCCGCTCCAGATGGCGCAACAACTCGCTGGACGGCGGGGTCAGCGAGGCGGGGACCGGCGCGGCCTGGGAACGCGAAGCCGCCGCCGACGACTGCGGGTCGAGCCGCCGCACGCCGCGGAGCGCTTCACGCAACGCGGCGTCGTCGTCGAGGCTGGCAGGCGCCGCCGCCGGGCGTTGCTCGACCTCCGCCGAACGCGAGGGAGGCCCGGGCTGTGCCGCGCCGGCGCTGCGACTGGGGGTTGCCCCCGCAGGCGTGGCCCGCATCGGAGTACCACGCGCAGCAGGCTGTCCGAGGCGCTGAACTCCCGCGAATGCGTCCGCGAGCGCGTCCATGTCCGTCTGTTTGCTTGCCATCGCTCTCCCTACCTCGTTCACTGGCTCCGCATCAGCCGAAGCATCTCGTCCAGCGCCGGCCCGAGCGTGCCCGCGTTCGGGCGCGCGAGGGTGGCCAGCTCCGTCGCGAGCGCCACCTCGTCGGCATTGTAGGCGTCGACCGCGACGACGTAGAGCGCGTACACCCCGGCGGTGCCGCGGGGATCGAGGCGATGGGCCTCCCGCGCGTGGGACGCACGCTCCCGCAAGTCGGCCCCTGCGGTCTCGGCAAGCGCCCCCTGGCAACGCGCGCCGACGTCGCCAAGCCCGGCCTTCTCGGCCACGCGGGTGCATTCGGTCAGCCGCGCGCCGAGGTCGGGCACCTTCTGAGTCACCGACGCCATCACCGACGCGCCGTAGGCCCGGGCGTACAACTCCGGGTCCTCCACAGCGCCAGTCTCCACGACAAGCGCCTGCCAGCTCGGCAGCGCCTTGGCGGCGGGAACGGTGACGAGCACGTTGTAGCCGGACCAGGCGGCCGAGCGCCGCGCACGGAGCGCGTACTCGACTTCGCCCAGCGACTCAAAAGTCGTACGCGCCTCCGCGAAGGCTGCCTTGGCCTCTTCGAAGCGGCCGGCGCCGTACGCGCCCAGGCCAGCGTCGTAGCGGGCGGCCGCCCCGCTGAGCCGCTGCTCGCGCTTGACGAGATCGCCCAGGCCTGCGTCTGAGGCCAGCTTGGCAAGGTCGGCGTCATGGCCGAGCATGACCAGGGCCGCGGCCGCATTCTGTCGCGACACCCGAGCCAGGGCCGTCGCCCGACCGCCTCCGACCGCTTCGGCGGCCGCCGCCGCCTTCGCAAACCCAGCCAGCGCGTCCGGCAAGCGCTTCGCTCGCGCGTCGCCGAGCGCCCGCGACAACAGCACGTGTGCGGGGCCGAGCTTGTCCCCCGCCGCACGAAAGTACCCCTCTGCGGCCAACGCGGGCGTCCCCGCTCCGGCGGGCTCCGCCTGCTGCCAGGCGCCCGCCAGCGCGGTTGTCGCCCGCGCCGCATCCAGGTTGCGCCCCCGCCCCGCGTAGTAGGTCGCGGCCTTGCCGAGTGCCGCCTTCGCCGTGGCCAGATCACCTCCACGCCCGGCCAGCACACCGCCAAGCTCCGCCTGCCGCGCGACCCCCTGCGCGTATTGCATGCCACCCAGGAGCAGTCCCGCGGCGCCCTGCTCAGCACGCGCTCCCGCGAGGTCCTCGGCCGCGACCAGCACCAGCCCCAGCTCACAACGCGCGTCCACCTCGACCACCCGATAGCCAGCCGCGTTCGCGGAGCGGGCGGCGGCGCGCAGCGTGTCCTCCGCCACCGCGATGCGGCCGCCGAGGGACTGGACGAGGCCGAGGTCGATGAGCCCAATTGCGTGCTCCCGCACGAGCCCCTGCTCCCGCGCACGTTTCGCGGCCCCGCCAAGGCGCGCGGCCGCCTCCTCCAAGCGACCCTCGGCGCGTTCGACGGCGGCCAGCTCCAGAGCGGCCATGATCTCCTGGCGAGGCGTCCGCGCCGCGCTCACCGCGACCTCCGCCGCCCCGCGAGCTGCGCTGGTCTGCCCCTTGCCCAGGAGCGTGCCCACGCCAGAGTCGGTGCCAGCCAGCGCCGCGACCAGCCCGTCCACTTCGCGCGCGGCTGCCACCAGCGCGGCGTCTCCGTCCGCCTCCGCAAGACTCGCCGCCGCCTTGCCCTCCGCCGTCGCCGCGGCCGCATCGCCAAGGTCGACGTAGGCGAGCGCGAGATTCACGCCGGCCCTCGCCTCGCTGCCTTTGCGTCCCGCCTTCTTCGCGACCGCCTTCGATGCCTTGAGCGCTTCGATTCCGGCGAGCACCTGCCCCCCGTCCACCAGAAGGAGACCTTGGACGTTGAGCACAGCCGCGTCTTTCGGAGCCAGGCGAACCGCGGCGTCGATCGCCCGCTTCGCCGCGTTCAGATCACCAAGCTCGTAGCAGGCGACCGCCTCCGCCAGGCGCGCTTGCGCACCGCCGCCCGCCTCCGCGAGCGCCTTGTACAGCCCCGCGGCCTCCACGAAGCGCCCGCCCGTGAGCGCCGCCTCCGCCTGGACCACCGTGTCGGCCGCGTCGGTCGCGACCGTGATCTCACCGACCTCGACGGTCGCCTCAAGCGCCCACGCCGACCAAACCCACCACAATATGCCGGCCATCGTGCTGCACTCCTCGTTGAGAGCTCCGACCCGCGGTTGCCGAGCTCGGTTCCCAAGTTGTCAGGTCGTTGACTGCGCCACCCGCACCACGAGCTCCCGCCCGTGCACCACTGGGTACACACGAACGGCCAGCACGACTCCCGCGGCCGTGGCGTGAAAACTCTCGATGGTCTCGCCGCCAATCGCAGCCCGCAACGTGCCGAGCACCTGCCCCACCACGACGGGCTCGCCTGGTCGCACCTCCGGAACGAAGAAGCCGCCCACCTCGCAGCGGTAATCAAGCATCTTTTCCGTCACGATGGTCGGCGGCGCAGGCTCGGGAGCATGGAGGTGACCCGCCTGCGCCAGCAACCGCACCAACGCCCGCGCCATCGTCTTGGCATCGTCGACGTCCAGGGAGCCCCCGCGGCCGCCTCGGAGCACCAGTGCCGTCCGCCCCGCTGCGCGCCAGGCGCCCAGGAGCCCGTCGTCGAACTGCTCGGCCGGCCGCCGCCACAAAACCGGCAGACCCGCCGCCTGTCCCAACGCCAGAACCGGACCCGTCAAAGGCGCGCGAACATGCGGAACTTCGTGCACCACCGCCGAACCAGTCTGCAGGTCGACACAAAGCTGCCCCTCCGAAGCGCGCATCACCGCCTCGGCGACGCGCTCGACCGGCGAGCCATCCGCATCGCCGGGAAACACCTCGTTGATATCACGATCGTCGAACGGCCACCGCTTACGACCCTCCTCGGCGCCGAACAGGTTCACACAGGGTACGAGGTGCACCGTTCCCCGCGGCGGTTGCAAGCGCAGCCTGCCCGCCAGCAGGTTCAACGCGTAGGTGCCGTTGCACTCGTTCCCGTGGATGCCGGCAACGAGCGTCGTGACCGGCCCGCCGCTGCCGAAGCTGAGTCGGTGCAGGCGATACCACCCACGGTAAGGCGATTCGAGCTCAAAGAACGGGTGATCGGTCATGCGAGCACCAAGCGGCAGACGAGGTTGCCCGGGTAGATCACCGGCTCTTCGCGGAGAGCCAGGACACGCCCCGCGGCTGGCGCGCGGAGCTCCTCCCTCACCTCGCCACTGATGGGCTCGATGACCTCACCCACCACATCCCCGGCGTCGACCTCGGCCCAAGCGCCGACCGCGGGGATGAAAAGACCGCCTCGCATCGAACGCAGATCGACCACGTGCTCATCGTCCACCACCGCCGGGCGCTGCACCGCCGCCCAATGAAACGGCAGATCCTCTTCCGGAATCACGCCCATGACCGCCAGCAGGTTGAGCAATCCGTCCGCCAGCTCAAGTCCTACACCGTCGGTGAGCCGGTTGCCGACGCCACCAAGCAGGCCGATGAGGCCCGGGATCGCCTCTTCCAGCGAGCCCGCACCGGGCGAGGCGGACGAGGTCCACAAGGCGCGGACGTTGGCGGTGCTGGCGCGCTCCACCGCGACAAGTTGGTCCTTGCCCACCCTCGCGTGCGGCGCGAGCCGAAAGGCGGGGTGGGCGCCACGGAGCTCGATGACCTGGTCAGCACCCTCGACCTCAGCCATGAACCGCGCGGCGACACGATCGGGGGCGTGGCCGTCGTGGCGCCCGGGAAAACGTCGGTTCAAGTCGACGTCCAAGCCTGGCCAGTTCCGCGCGCCTTGGTGTGCGGCGAGCGGATTGAGGCAGGGGTAAAGGTCGACCGTCCCAGTCAGCCGATCGGCCACCGACTCGAGGTGCCGACCGACGGCGTGCAGCACCCGCGTGCCCTCCGGCGTGTCCCCCCGAATGCCCGCAACCAACACCACATGCGGACCGACACCGCCCGCAAACCGTCGGCGATGGACCCCGACCACGTCGCCTGTCGGCAACTCGATCTCGATCAGGACTTCCAGCGAATGCGGCACGACCGCGCGAGGGTACCACGACCGGCTACCGCCGGTCGGTGATGCGTCGTGCCGTCCGTCCCTCCCAGACCGCGAGGTCCGCCAGGAGCTCGACGCAAGCGGCCAGATCGGTCTCCACCCCCTCGACCACCGCCCCCTCCAAGTTGGCCCGAAGACGCACCAACGCCGCGTTCCGGGTGGGCGCCGACACCCTCACCCGCGCAAGGATCGGGTATCGCGCCGGATCCACGCGTTGACCGACGCTGACGGCGGTGTCCACGCAGGCCGGATCGGCGAACTCGAGCCGCGTCGCCCGGCCGCGACGCCGCAGCGCGATCGCAACTTCGGCGGCACAGCCGTCCGGGGCGATGTCGTCCTGATCCCAGCCCAGCTCCTCGCCAGAAGCGAGCGCCACCTGCGCGCCCACGAGATCGACGCCGTACACCTTGTCGTGCAACGCGAAGCCCTCCGGGAGTCCAGGTTCCACGTCGAGGAACCAGGCCAGGCCGTCGCCCCCGATCAGGAAGTGGACCGCGCCGACCCCGAAGTACCGGGACGCCGCCAAAAAGTCTGCGGCCCCCTGGCCGATCCGCGCCCGTAGCGCGCCGTCCACACCGGCCGACGGGCACTCTCGCAGTCGTACCCCCGCCGGACCGAGCAGCGAGAGTTCGTGCTCGCCCACGTGCACCGCGTTGCCGTAGCCATCCCCGACGACCACGACCGCGACGTGGCGGGCCTCCGGCAGCGCGCGCTCGGCAAAGACCCCGACCTCCGCAGCCTCCGCCACGGCACGACGCGCCGACGAGCGATCGTGGACCACGCGACTCCGCATCGCCAATCGCCGCCCGGGGCGAATGACCATCGGAAAGCCGAAACGCTCGCACCACGCTTCTACCGCGTCGGGATCGAATAGAAGTGGACTCGATGGCAAAATTTCCAGGCCGGCCTCGCGAGCGCGAGCGCGGGCCAGGACCCGATCGACCGTCCACGTGAGGTCGTCCAGCCGGGGGCCGAGCCACATGAGCCCCACGTTGTGGAGCGTGCGCGCGAAGTCCGCGCTCCGCGCCAATCCGTGCAGGCCGGGGTGGACGGCGTCGGCCCCACTGTCGAGCGCGGCGCTGACGATCCCCGCGGGGTCCATGTAGGGGTCGAGGGTGCCCGAGGGCGAGGGTGGAATCCGCACCGCATACGCGGCAGAATCGAGCCAGGGTGCGTCGGCGTCCGCGTCGGAGAAGACCGCGATCCCCTCCAGTCCGTTGGCTTCGAGCACCCGCAAGAGGCGCACGCCCACCTCGCCGCGATCGGCGACCAGGACGCGCTGAATCGGCCGCACATCGCTCACGGCGCGAAGTCTATCCACAAACGGGGGGAAGGGGCACACGCCCCTTCTCCCGTTACATGATTGCCGTGCATCGCCCCGTCAGCCTGGTCATCGTCGGCGCCGGCCGCCTGGGCAACGCGGTGGCGGCGAGCCTCGGTGCGGCTGGCCGGAGCGTGACACTTTCACATCACGACGAAGCCCTCCCCAAGGCCGATGCCTACTGGCTGACGGTGCCTGACGACGCGGTGGCATCGACGGCGGCGAAGCTCCCAGCCGGGGCCATCGCCCTTCACAGCGCCGGCAGCCTGGGCCCCGAGGTGCTGGGCGGCCGTCCGGGCGCCGTGCTTCACCCGCTGATGACCTTTCCCCATCCGGAAGGAACCACCGTCCCGTGTACGATCGACGGGGCTCCGGTCGCGGTGGCCCTGGCGAACGAGCTGGCGGGCGCGCTCGGTTGGAGCCCGGTGGGCGGCGTGTCAGACCGCGCCGGCTACCACGCGGCGGCCTGCCTCGTGTCGGGCCACCTCGGGGTGCTCGTCGAGGATGCGGCGCGACTTTTTTCCAGTTCAACCGGCATGTCTCTTGTGGACGCTCGACGAACCATCGCGCCGCTGGCACAGGCGAGCCTCGCACGCGTCTTGGGTGCCGGACCCGCGGGACTGACCGGGCCGGCCGCCCGCGGCGACACCGCCACGATCGGGGCCCACCGTTCGGCGCTGCCGCCGGCCTTGCTCCCCATCTACGATGCGGGCACCGCGCGAATCATTTTTCTGCGTGCGCACGAGGCACTCGACGATGCCGGTGTCAAGAGTGGTGGCTATACTCCGTTTGGAAGTGGGTCGACCGAGCCTGACGATGCGAGCTGAGGCACAAGATGCTTGACGCGTTCATCATCAACCGAATCCAACGCGAGCGCGAGGCGCCGGCCCACGCCCGCGTTCCGCTGCGCATCGATATTCCAGCCCCGCCGCCCCCGCGCCCGGAGGCCGTCGAGGTCACCGAGGACCGGGAGGAACGCGGCGTGGTCGAAGTCGACTTCACTATCTAGCGGGATGGCCCACCGTGAAGATCATGTCCCCTGGACGCACGAAGCGGCGGGCGAGCCGCTGAATCAACCAGCCTGAGTCTCCCGCCAAGATCGGCACCCGATGCCCCGGGCGCTCCAGCGGAATGAGCTCGCCCACGACGTCCGTGGCGACGACCTGTCCGCCGAGTGCGGCGATGGGCTCGAATATCCCTGCCCCTGGCGCACGAACCAATCGCCGATGCACGTAGACCCGATTGCGGCGAGGCGCCCGCTCCTGATCGACGAGGCACCCCACCTGGGCGGCGACGCGCAGGAGCCCAGCCACCGAACGCGCCAGGAGCGGTTCGTCCATCTCGGGAAGATCAGACATTTCCACGGCGAGGACGTGGCAGCCGCGCCGCTCCAGCGCCGCGTCGAGGCTGCCCGCGAAGATGCGCTCATCCGCCGGCGTGTCCCCGAAAACCCAGACAACGTGCGGATCGAGGGCCGCAAGCAGTAGCTCGTGTCGCTCCGCATGCCCCGCGCTCTGGCCCGGCGGCCAGACGGCGAGAAGCGGGGTGCGCATCACAAAGTTGTGGAGGTTCACCACGACGTCGCAGCCGTCACACGCGGCGACCACCGCGGCCGCCAGGCGGCGTGTGAGCGCAGGACCTCCGTCGCCATCGCCGATGCGGTTCATGTCCTCGTCGTCCCAACTGCTCCATCGCGCGCGCTGAAGTAATGCGGGAATATTTGCCGCCGCTACGATCCGGATTCCGGCTGATAATTCTCGCTCCCGCAGCGCCAGCACCATGCGGTCGACCAACAAGAGCGGCGAGGGCTCGTCGCCGTGAATCCCGGCCACAATGCACAGCCGCGGCGGGCCCGATCCAAGGTCCACGATGGGGAGGTGAAGCTCCATACCGCCCGCATCGACGACGGGCAGGCGGTGGTAGACCGGGTCCATGGCCTGGATGATTATCCCGCGCTGGCGTGCCAGATCGTCCTTGCGACCTCGAGCGCGGAACGAATCGCGGCCGGCGTGGCCTCGGGGGAGGGAAGCCGAAACTGGAGGCTGAGCCCTTCCGCTCCGAACACGACCCGCCGAGCGCCGCGGAAGGCGAAGAAGTTGTCGAGGGCGCCGCCCAGCTCCCGGCTGTGCGCCAGCGACGCGGCGCCCGCCGTGACTTCGGCGTACATGGACCAGGAAGCGCCACGCGCCGCTTCGTTCCAGCTCGCCGCCTCGCCTTCGAGGGGCTCGCCCCGGCGCACGACCACGACGCCGTGCCGAAGCGCCCTTCGGCTGTCCAGCCTCAACACGTTGGCGCGCGCGTCGATGAGCACGGTGAATCGGGGTCCGCTGTGTATGATCTGGAACCACACCCCCAACGCGGGGTCGGACTGCACCTGCTGCCCGTGCTCCGCCGCCAACCGTGCGAGGGGGCTGATCCAAGGACCGGCCGGATCGGCAATGACCCCGGAACCGACGAGCGCGGGAAGGACCAGTAGGGGAATCCCGATGATCAAAAAAAACAAGCCCATGGTCACCCGGGCCGCGTTGGCCCCCTCGACGCCCTTGAGGGCCACTTCCCAACACGCCCACGCGCCGCCGACGACGAGGCCGAGGCCGATGGCGGCGGCAGTCCATCGGAGCATCGTCGGAGCCATAGACACGCCTCTTCGCCTTCACACGCGCTGGGCTCAGAATCAAGGGGGTTGCGCCCGAGGGCCCAGCCGGGTAAACGCCCGGGCTTCGAAGCAAGAGGATTTCATGGCACGCCGCTGCGACCTGACCGGAAAGCGCCCCAACGTCGCGAACAACGTGTCGCATTCCAATGTGAAGACCAAGAAGCGTCAGCTTCCGAATCTTCAGATGAAGAAGGTGTGGTACGCGGAAGAAAGCCGCTTCATCACGCTGAAGCTCTCTACCCGCGTGCTGCGCACGCTTCGGAAGATGACGCTGGGCCAGTTCTTGCGCGACCAGGGTCTCGCGGCGGGGTGACATCAGGCGCGTGGCCGGCTCGGCTTGGTCACCCATGGCGCGTGCAGCGACTCCCAGGCCCATGAAACGCCCGAGCGTCAGGGGCCGGTCTGCGGCTGGGCGGGATGGGGAGAGCGACACGTCGCGGCGCGTTACCAACGCGCCGCGCGCCGCAGGCCGCAAACCGCAGGTTGGAGGCCGAAGGGAATGGCGCGGTAGGGGAAGGGGCGCAGGCCCTTCCCCCGCTGCTCGTTAGAGCTGGACGCACACCGCGTCGCCGACGATTCGCACCGGAAAGGTCTTCACCGAGGCCGACGTATCCGTCAGGCACCGACCGGTGGTGACGTCGTACTTCCAGCCATGGTACGGACAGGTGACGGTCGAGCCGGCCAGCTTCCCATCGCCGAGCGGGCCACCCGCGTGTGCGCAGGTGTTGGCGATCGCGTAGTGGACGCCGTCGACACGCGCGACAGCGACTGAAGTCCCGCCCATGATCACTTCGATGATCTGGCCGTCGGGGAGCGCGTCCTTGTGCAAGACAACCTCGAAGCCATCCGGCGGCGTGACGTCTTTGGGGGCCTCCTTTCGGAGCCCAAGCGCCTTTTCACCGGTCTCGAAGCTGGCCTCCGGGGCCCGGGGAGCCGAGGAGGATGGCGCGGGTTTCCCGAAGAGTCGAGCGCGCAGACCATTCGGCCGACCGTGGAGCAGAGACTTCAAAATCGACATGGACCCTCAGAACGCGAGATCGACAGACCAGAAGGTACCCTGTTCCTGGCCAGGTGCGCTGATCAGCAGCGCGCCGTCCCCCACCGACCCGCCGACGCCCACCACCGCGCCGAAGATGTCGTCGGGCACCTGACCGACCAGCCCGGCTGAAGCGTCGCTCAACTCATAGGTTCCGCGGGTGGCGAAGGTATGACCGGCGAAGATGTAGACCGTGCCGCGGGTTTCGCTCGGCGAGCCGGCGATGAGCTCGTTGATGCCGTCCTCATCGAGATCGGCGCTGGTCGCGGAGAGAAGACTGACGTCAAGACCAGCATCGAGCACGTACGGGCGGGTCCCCCGGATGACGGCGAATGCCGCATTCTCAATTGTCTGCGTGCCGCAAAAGGGGCCGCCCGGCACCAGATACCAGGTGCGCTCCTCGGCATCCCCACCCGTCGCATAGGTGGCCAGGAGCAGATCATCGGTCCCGTCACCGGTGGCATCGCGTGCTGGAATCGCCCCGCCGCCGAGGCGCAGGGAGACCTTCTCGCCGGTGAGGGTGCAGTCCGCATCCTCCTCCGTGAGAATCGGAGCGCCTTGGGACACCGCCGTGCCGTCAAAGAGGAAGACCTGCCCCTTGAGCGCGGCACCGAATGGCGCGCCCACAATGAGATCGGCGACGAGGTCGCCATCGACCTTCAGCCCGGCAAGATTGGCGCCGAACCCGGAGGCAGTCTCCGTGCTCACGATGACGCCCCCCCCAACCAGACCGGAGTTCGCAGTGGTCAACAGGGTACCCGCGTCGAGCAGGTACACGGAGTTGCCGGCGCCACCGGAGTGGGTAACCGCGAAGGTCTGGCCGATCACCGCGGAGGCGAAGCCCACCGAACCCCCACCCACGCGGTCCTGAAGCGTCGGGAACGTGTCCGTGTTCAGGCTCGATCCGGCCGGCCCCAGGAGGCTGCCAGCGGCAAAGATGTACGCCCCCATCACCGGGTCCCCAATCGCGAGGTCCGTGACGCCGTCGCCGTCGAGGTCCTGGGCGAGGAGGTCGAAGCCGAAGCTCTTCGCGCCGGTGTGGGTGAGCGCGGTGCCCCCGGTCAGGTCGCTGCGGAGGTCGTCCACCCGCGCCACCTGCACCGAGCTGACGCCGTCGCGAATGATCCCGGCCGCCACTTCTGGCCCGCCCGCACCCATCTCGGCGAAGGTCGAGATCGACAGGACGAAGCCAACGCCGGCGTGGGACACTGCCCCCACGTGATCGGTGACCGTCTCGACTGTGATTTCGTCGCAGTCCTGGTCCTTGAAGTCCAGCTTCTCCGACGCGCCGGGATGAGTGGCCGAGTCGGCGTTGTCACAGTCGTCGGCGACGAACCCGTCCCCGTCGCCGTCCCCGTCGATCGGATCCCCCGAGTCACTCGTATCCGCGCTGTCTCCCGAGTCCGGCGCCACCCCGGTGTCCGACAGAATCGGGGGCAGGCAGGCGGAAAGCACCATGATCAGCATGTCGGCCACCCCCAACCACCATAACCCGCCGGGCCGGTGCGTTACACTCCCGCCCATGTGGACCCTACTCGTTGCGATTAGTGCCTGCGCACCGCCGCCGTACACCCCCGCTGCTGAGGACACTGGTGACGCGCCCGCCGACACCGGAGTTTCCCTCTCCATCGACTGGCCCAAACCCGAGACCCCGGCCACGGGCTGCGCCATGTTCGTGGTTTCCACGCCGAACCTGCGTTTGACCGACCACGTGCTGTTCCCGGACCCCAAACCGGGTGAGGGACACTACCACCTCATCTACGACGGGATGTACACCCCGTGCGTCACCCCGTACTGCCTCGTGGCGCTGACGACGGCTGGACTCTATGAGGTCGAAGCCGTGGCGGTTGGCAACGATCATGTCGAGCTGCTCGATGACGAAGGCGGGCCCATCACGGACACGCTGGTCGTCAATGTCACCCCCGGCGAATGTGACCTGGGCACCCCGCTTGCCGGCAACTACTAGCGCAACGACTCCCGGCCGCCGCTTCGAGCTGCTGCGCACGCTCGGGGTCGGCAGCTTCGGTACCGTCTACCTGGCGGAGATGGAGGGCGCCGGCGGCTTCCGCCGTCGGGTCGCGCTGAAGTTGCTCAACCCCACCTGGGATCAGGCAAGCGACGCGAGTACGCGCCTTCGCGACGAGGCTCGGCTCCTCGGCCGATTGCAGCACCGGCACATCGTCCGCGTGGACGACCTGGTGCGGCTGGACGGGCGCTGGGCGCTGGTCATGGAGTACGTGGCCGGCGTCGATCTGGAAGCCGCCGTCGCGGCGCCGCCCGACGCCAACATCCCCACGCTGACCGTGCGCGCCGCCCTCGAAGTGGTTGTCGCGGTGGCCAGTGCGCTCCGCGCCGCCAGCGAGACGCCCGGCACCGACGACCGGCCGCTCGCCGTGGTGCACCGCGACATCAAGCCCACCAACATCCGGGTCACGGCCGGAGGGGACCTCAAGGTGCTCGACTTCGGTGTTGCTCGCGCCGATTTCGCCGGCCGCGAGGCAAAAACCGAACGCTTGCGGTATGGCTCTTTGGGGTACATGTCCCCAGAACGCCTGCTCGGCGGTGATGAAACCAGCGCCGGCGATGTCTACGCGCTCGGCGTCGTGCTCTACGAGCTGCTCACACGTACGACGCATGGTCGCTCCGAGCTGGCGCCCGAACCCCAGGCGGACCAGGTGCGGCGGGGCTCGGTGCTCCTCGAGTCGATCGCCGACGTCGGAACCGCCGACCTCTTCCGCGACATGCTGGCCTACGAGCCCGAGGACCGACCCAGCGCGCACTCCGTCGAGGAGCGCGCCCGGGGCCTGTTCAACGCCCGCAACGAGCTCGACCTGACCGGGTGGTGTGCCGTCGCCGTCCCCCTGCTCACGTCCCTCGTTCCCGACGATACCAGCGTGCGTGGCCGCATCCTCGCCGAGTCCGATGGCTCGGGCCAGGCGATCGTGAACTCCGCCACGATGGTGCTCCCGGTCGACGGCCCGGAGCCCGAACGAGCGGCGGTCACCCGCTCGTCGGCGACGTTGACGTTGGAGTCGCCCGATGAGCCGGCCAAAGTCGGCGGCCCGCTGCGCATGGCCTGGATCGCAGGCGCGCTGGTGGCCCTCGGCATCGTCGGCGCTGTGGCCTGGATCGCGATGCGACCGTCGGGGCCAACGTCGACCCCGACACGGCCGGCCGTCGGTGCACCTGTCGTCACCGCACCCGTCGCGCCGATCGAGGTGGTGGCCGTGCCGGAGTCGCCAGTGGCCGTCGTGCCGGTGGCGGTCGTGGCGCCCCAAAAACCAGCGTCCGTCGGCAACCGACCCGAACTCACCCGGAACGATCCCAAGCTCCCGACCTTGGTCCCGCCAGCGCCGCCTGCCGAGCCGGCGGTGGTCGAGCGGCTCCGCTCCGCGAAGTTCGCGCTTGCCAACAGCGTCGAGCCGATGTCCGTGGTCTGCGGCGACAAGAGCGCGTCGGGGGCCGGCAACGTGCTGATGCAAACCTTTTCCCCCGGCACCTGCACCGTCAGCGCCGGGGGCGACTCCACCACCGTCAGCGTCGTCGAACCCCGTAAGGTCGACTGCACGCTCTCCGAGGGCAAACTCGCATGTCGTTAGTCCTCCTGCTGATCACCGCGGCGCACGCCGACCGCGTCTACTGGGTTGCCCCGCCCGCACCGGCCGACACCGACGCCGTGGCGCGGACGGTGCCGGGCGTCAAAGCGATGCCGCTCGACGACCTGGTGAGCACGTCCACCGGGGACGGCTCCGCCGCCATCGACGCCCTCCGCGCGGAGCTGGCCTCGGTGCGGCCGCTGCTCAGCGAGTTCGATGGCGAGCTCAAGATCATGGCGCGCTTGCGCAAGGCCACGACCGACGTCACCCGCCTGCGCTCCGCAGAAGACGCGGAGCTGATGCGACATGCCCTGCTCGTCGAGGGCAACGCGGTGCACCGGTACTTCGGCGACCGCCTTGGCCTGGACCCGGCGTCACTGCCGTACACCCGGACCCTGGGCCCCGCGCTGGTGGTGGCGGCCTGGGTGGACGCGGTCGCGCTGGACGGGACGGCCAATCCCGATGAGACCGACCTGCCGGAGAAGCCCCAGCGGCTGTCGTACGACGGGGTCCGGGCGCTGATGAACGCGATGCCCGCGGCGTCCCTGGAGATTGGAAAGCTGGCCAGTGGTGCCGAGGTATGGCTGGACGGCAAGAGGGTCAACGCGGCGGCCGGGTCACGCACGCTTCTGGTTCCAGGCCGACATTTCATCAGTGTCCGCGCGGGCGGCGCCGAGCTCCTCAGCGGAGACGCCGAGCTGACGGAAGGCGCGACCATGCGCGCGGAAGCTCCCTTCGGGCCGGTTGAGCGGGACGCGCTGGTGGCGCTGGTGAAGAGTGCTGATGCGGGGTGGGCCGTTTCCGAGGCGGCAATGGTGCCGATCTCGGGCGCCAAAGAGCCGGTGTACCTGGCACTTCCGGGTGCCGGTCGTCCGAAGCTGGCCCGCGTCGATCGTGGCACCGCCGAGATGACCAAGCTCGTCGCGCCGGAAAAGGCGAAGATCCCGCCGATCTCCGTCCACGCCGCGCTGGGCGCGGGCTGGGTGTCGACCGGCGACTTCTTCTTGCAGAATGTCGACGCCGGGGCGCCCTACGACGCGGCGACCGTCAATGCCGTCGCGCCAGCGGTCTCGGTCGATGTGGCGTATCGAAAGGGCCTCTTCGCCACCAGCGCTGGCGTCTCCGCGCAGTTTGCGGTCGGGGAGTTTCACGAGCTCCCGTCCGGTGACGAGGCGCTCCGCAGCTTCGTGTACCCACACGTCGGCGTCGGGCTGCCCTGGGTGCAGGTGACCGTCGGTCCGATGTTGCCGTGGTACCTCGGTGTCGGCCTCAAAGGCCGCGTTGCGGTCGCGTCTGACCTGGAAGTGGTCGCCAACATGGTGGTCGGCGCTGGAATCGACGTGGCGCGAGAGGCCGGTCAGCCTGCCTATGAACCTCTGCCCCTCTACGCCGCCTGGGGCGGTGTCGGCTGGAAGTTCGACTGACGATGTTGGCCCTCCTGGCGGCGTGCTCCGACCCGCCCGACCCCGCTGAAAACGCGGCCGCGCCTGCGTTGCAGAAGCTCGCGCTCGCGCTGAACTGGTACCCCGAGCCCGAGTTCGGCGGCTTCTACGACGCCGCGCTGCGTGGCCTGTACCGAGACGCCGGCCTGGACATCACCATCGTCCCCGGCGGCCCGGGTGCTCCCGTCCTGGAGTTGCTGGCGGCCGGCCGGAGCGACGTCGTCCTGACGGGCGCCGACGATCTGCTGGTTCGCCGCGCCAAGGGGCTGGACGCGGTCGCGGTCTTCGCCGGCTTCCAGGACTCGCCGGTCGGGCTCCTGGTGCACGTGCCTGGACCGACGCGCTACGAGGACGTCACCGGCCCAGTCGCGGCGGAGGCCGGCTCGCCCTATCAGCAGTTCATCTGGGCAAAGTACGGGTGGGAGGGGAAGGTGGAGCTTGTGCCCACGACCGGGACGATCGCGCCGTTCGCGGCCAACCCCCAGATGGCCCAGCAGGCCTACGTCACCAGCGAGCCCTGCCTCGCCGAGGCGCAGGGTCTGTCGGTCGGCTTCCTCGCGGCTCGGGACGCGGGGTGGAACCCCTACGCGTCGTTGGCAGTGGTGCGGGGCGCCGATAAAACGGCTCCCTGGGTGAGCGCCTTCGTTTCCGCCAGCGCCAAGGGGTGGGAACACTACCTGGCCGATCCGGCCGTT
Organism: Deltaproteobacteria bacterium; assembly: GCA_947490345.1. Taxonomy (GTDB): domain Bacteria; phylum Myxococcota_A; class UBA796; order UBA796; family SXON01; genus SXON01. Next base: position 31,740 of record CANLGL010000014.1, on the reverse strand, counting down.
GCCAACGCGGAGATCGTGAAGCAAAACCCGGAGATGGGCGACGGTCGCATCGATTGTGTGTTTACTCGGCAACGCTCCTTTGTTGTGGGGAGCGGCACCGTCGGGAAGGTTGAGGGCGCCCGCTTCGAAGCGCTGGCCGCGGCGTTGACCTCGGTTGGCCAGCCGGTCGCGGCGGCGGGGGCGTGGTGGCCCGAGTAGGTCCGTGGGCTCGCGCTTAGCTCCGTACCCGATACCGACAGAACAGCTCGTCTCCGACCGCGCGGGCATGCACCAACTCAAGGCGTGGCGCGAGTTGGTAGGAGAAGCCTGACCCGTCTACGAGCGAAGGTGCGCCACGGCCACCCAGCAGGAGCGGGCAGATGGTGAGGTAGACCTCGTCCACGAGCCCCGCGGCGAGCCACTGGGAGAGCAGGTCACCGCCGCACTCCAACAGCAGCGTACGCACCCCGCGCCGCTCGAGGTCCGCGGCGATGGACGCCGGGTCGGTGGGCCCGGACCCGCTGGCGTACACCACCGGTTCCACACGAGGGTCGGTCCAGAACCGCGGGCTCTCGGGAAGTTCACCGCTCCGCGTGACGACCGCGTTGATCCAGCGCCGCCCCTCGATCGCCGGAGCCTCGGCATCGAAGAACGCGGTATCGCGCAGCTCCTCGAGCGCAGCAGCGTCCGGCACGAGCGGCAGCGGCCAGTTGCGGAAGGTTCGACCGCCGACAAGCACGGCTTCCGCGCGGGCGCGCAACACGCTCATGTACGCCCGATCGAGCTTGGTTCCGAGGGCGAAGTGGTCGTATTGAGCCGTCGCGATGCGGCCGTCCAACGACAGGGCCGTATTGCTCAGGACGCGGAGCACTAGGCGAAGTCCTCCTTCGCACGCCAGCACTCTACCGCGACGCTGCCTACGTTCGGCATGTCGAACGGCGCCTTGGTGACGCGGACCCGAACCCGCTCGATGCGGAACTCCCGCACCAGGAGCCCGGCAACCTCCTCGGCCACCGCCTCGATCAAGCGGTACTCCTTGCCTTGGACGAGCTGCCCGATCTTCAGGTTCGCCTCGTAGTAATCGACGATGTCGCGAGCCCGATCCGCCTGTGCGGCCGGGCGCCAGTTGGTTTCGGCCTCCCAATCGATGACGATACGTTGGCGGATGTGTCGTTCGTACTCGTGGAAGCCGATGCGAACGTCGTACGAGAAGCCGGTGCCATGAACGCGGTCAAGCATGCGGCGGCCTAACCCGCGCTGGATTGGTAGCGTGCGCCGCCGACGACGCCTCTCCGCGTTGACGCCGCCCGCAGTTCGGGGCACCTTTGCCAGACTGGGAGCTTTCGATGCGCGTGATGGTGGCCTACCCGCCCATCGAATCGGCGAAGGGCAGCCCCATGCTCACGCAGAACCGCCAATTTCAGTGGTTCACCGAGCCAAGCTACCTTTACCCGTGCATTCCCGCCTCAGCCGCGACCTTGTTGCAGAGCATGGGGCACGAGGTGCTGTGGGTAGACTGCATCGCCGAGCGGAAGGGCTGGGCGGCGTTTGACCGTATGGTGCGGGACTTCCAGCCCGAGCTCATCGCCATGGAGACCAAGTCGCCCGTGGTGCGCATGCACTGGAAGATCATCCAGCGCCTCAAGACGATGGTTCCGAACGCAAAAGTGGTGATGTTCGGCGACCACATCGCCGGGAACCCAGCCGAGACCCTTGAGTGTTCTGATACAGACTTTTGTATCACGGGCGGGGACTACGACTTCTCGCTTCGCAGCATCGTCTGGTATCTGACCGAGGGCAAAGCACTGGAGAGCGGCATCTGGTGGAAGGCCGACGACGGCTCGATCCAGGACGGCGGCACCTACAAGGCGCAGCACTCACTGGAGTCGCTTCCGTTCTGGGACCGGGACCTCACCAACGCGCACCTGTACTTTGAAAAATGGAAGTATCGCCTCCCGTTCATGTGGACGATGGCGGGCCGCGATTGTCCGTATGGCCGCTGCACCTTCTGCTCGTGGACGGTCACCTACCCAAAGTTCAGCGTGGTGCCTCCCGAGCGGCTCGCGGACGAGATGGAGATGCTCATCGCGCGGCATGGCGCCAAGAACATCTTCGACGACACTGGCGCGCTCCCGACCGGAAACTGGCTCAATCGTCTGTGTCACGAGATGATCGACCGGAAGATCAACGAGAAGATCGTCTTCGACTGCAACTTCCGCTTTGACTACTTCACCGAGAAGAATGTCCACCTCATGAAGAAGGCGGGCTTCCGCAAGCTCATCCTCGGCATCGAGAGCGCGTCGGAGCGCACCATCGACATCCTCGACAAGTCGCTGACCCGCGAACAGATCGTCGAGGGCTGCAAGATGGCGGCCGCCGCGGGCCTGCAGACGCACTTGACCCTGATGGTCGGCTACCCCTGGGAGACCAAACAGGACGCCTATGAGTCGCTGAGGCTGGCCCGCTACCTGATGAACGAGGGGTACGCGCACCACCTGCAAGCCACGGTGGTGATGCCCTACCCTGGCACGCCGCTCTTCACCCTGTGCCAGGAGATGGGATGGATCCGCTTCGATCCCAAGGACTACGACCGCTACGACATGACCGAGCCGGCGTGCGTGCTCAGTGACATGAGCCAGGACGAGGTGGTCCGCATGGCTGGCCAGTTCTACAAGCTCTACATGCACCCGAAATTCCTGGCGCATCAACTGCGGAATCTCCGCTCGATCGACGATCTCGACTACATGCGTCGCGGCGTATCAGCGATTTGGGGCCATATTCGCGATTTCGCCGATATTCGAGCGGATCATGGACAACACAGCGTGGTGTACTCAAAGTAGGCCCAGCGCGCCCGCGCAATGCAGTACAATCCACGCATGCGCACACTGCTTTTTGCCCTCGCCCTGTCCGTCGGCTGCGAAGACACCGGCAACGAAGCCGAGACCAAGCTGACGGACAGCGGGGATCGCGACCCCGACAGTGACTGCGTCCCCGAGGTCGAAGCCTGCAACGGCGTCGACGACGATTGCGATGGCCTCCTCGACGAGGACGTCACCACGCGCTGGTTCTTCGACGGCGACGAGGACGGCTTCGGCGCCCTGGGCTCTGGCGTGGACGCGTGTGAGCCGGCCCCCGGCTATGTCGCGACCGACACGGACTGCGATGACACCGATCCTGAGATCTACCCGGACGCGCCCGAGACCTGCGACGGCGAAGACGAAGACTGCGACGGCGCGATCGACGACGGGGTCGGGACGATCTGGTACGCCGACAGCGACGGTGACAATTTCGGGGATCCCCTCAGCGGGGCCCTGGCCTGCGACAGCCCGGTCGGGGCCGTCAGCGACAACACGGACTGCGACGATGCCGTGGCCGACGTCAACCCGATCGCCCCGGAGCTCTGCAACGGCCGGGATGACGACTGCGATGGCGAGGTCGACGAAGACAGCGCGAGCGACGCCACACTCTGGTACGCGGACGACGACAGCGACGGCTACGGCAACGCCGACGACAACCTGCTCGCTTGCGAGGCGCCCCCAGGTTTTGTCGCGGACGGGTCCGACTGCGACGATGCCGACCCGGCGGTCTCGCCAGCCGGCGTCGAGTTGTGCAATGACGTAGACGACGACTGCGACGAAGAGATCGACGAAGCCGACGCGGCGGATGCGTCCACCTGGTACGAAGATGCGGACCACGATGGGTACGGCGGCGTGGGCATGGAGATCGCCTGCGACGCCCCGTCTGGCTACGTCGACAACCCCGACGATTGCGACGACACCGTGGGCGAGACCCACCCCGGTGCTGCGGAGCAGTGCAACGACATCGACGACGACTGCAACGGCCTCCTCGACGACGGCGTGACGACGAGCACCTGGTACGCCGACGTCGATGCCGACACCTATGGCGATCCGGCGAACACCATCGACGACTGCGCCGTGCCCTCCGGGTATGTCGGCGACGACACCGACTGCGACGACACCGAGGCCGCCACCAACCCCGGCGCCACCGAAGCATGCAATGGGATCGACGACGACTGCGACGGCAGCGTCGACGAAGGGGCGGCAACCGGCTCGCTCGCCTGGTATGCCGACGCCGATGGTGACACCTACGGGGACCCCTCGATATACACTCTGGCTTGCGATTCCCCCCTCGGTTCGGTCGCCGACGACACGGACTGCGATGACGCCGACGCGACCATCAATCCCGGGGCTGTGGAGACCTGTGACGGTCGCGACGAGGACTGCGATGGTACCGCCGATGACGGCGTGCCCACGACCACCTGGTATGCGGACGCCGATGCCGACGGGTACGGGGACGTGTCGAGCACCTCGATCGACTGCGCAGCCCCACTCGGCTTTGTCGCTGACGACGCCGATTGCGACGACGTCGACCCCACCATCCACCCCTTCGCCGCCGAGCTGTGCGACTCGATCGACCAGGATTGCGACGGGCTGGTGGACGAGGGCCTCTCCACCTACACCTGGTACGCCGACGCCGACGGGGATGGCTACGGCGATCTGGGCGTGAGCACGACCAGCTGTACGGCGCCAGCCGGCTACGTGCGTGACGACGACGACTGCGACGACGGGGACCTGGCGATCAATCCAGCGGCGGTCGACATCTGCGACACGCTCGACAACGACTGCTCGGGAAACGCCGACGATGGCGGTCTGTGCCCCTGCGACGTCGAGTACTACGGGGGGGAGCCGTACATGTATTGCAGCACGGCTCTGGTGTGGGAGCCTGCGCGCGACGTCTGCCTCACCTATGGCTACGATCTCGTCGCGGTCACCGACGCGGCTGAACAATCATGGGTCGCGACAACCGCGACGGCCGCCGGCTTCGCCAGCGACAGTCACTTCGTGTGGATCGGCTTCAACGATCGGTCAACCGAAGGTTCGTTTGTCTGGTCCAACGGGGACGCCGTGACCTACACCAACTGGAATTCCGGGGAGCCGAACGACTCCAGCGGCGAAGACTGTGCGCACATGTGGTCCACCGGCCGCTGGAACGACATTCCGTGCACCGGGTACACGACGCCGTACGTCTGCGAGCCCTGATCGCCACCGCTGCTCTACGACGAGCGCAGCGCCTCGATCGGATCCAACGCCGCTGCCCGGCGTGCCGGCGCCCAGCCGAAGAACACACCTACGCCGAACGAAAAGGCGAGCGCCACGACCACGCTGTCCACGGTCACCACCGTCGCCCAGCCCGTGAGCCGACCCACCAGCGCCGTGACCGCCACACCCAGACCCGCGCCGAGGATCCCGCCCACACCGGACAGCACCACCGCCTCAACCAGGAACTGAAGCAACACATCCCTACGTCGCGCACCCAGAGCCCGACGAATACCGATTTCACGTGTTCTTTCGGTGACTGATACAAGCATGATGTTCATGATACCAATCCCACCAACCACCAGCGAGACGCTGGCCACGGCCAAGAGCAACGTCGTCATCACCTCACTGGCCCCCTTGGCCGCCGCCGCGATCTGCCCCTGGTCGCGCACGGTGAAGTCATCCTCGGCGCGAGTGCCCAAGCCGTGCGCTTCACGCAGGATCGCACGGGCTTCGCGCATTGCCGCCGGGACGGCCCGCTCTGATCGGGCGCTCATCAAAATCTGGGCAATGAACTGCCGGCCAGCCATCCGCGAGCGCACGGTGGTGTACGGAACCAGGGTCACATCGTCCTGGTCGTTGCCCTCGGCCGTCTGTCCTTTGGTCTCCAGGAGGCCGACGATCTCCAGGGGGACGCCGCGAAGACGCAAGGTCTGTCCAACCGGATCGTCCCCACCGAAAAGCACTTTGGCGACCGTCGCCCCGACCAGACAGACTTTTCGGCTGTTCCGGACATCCGTCTCATCCAATACACGTCCAGAGATAGCATTCCATCTCCGTATTTCAAAGTATGATACATCCACGCCATAGATGCTGGTTCGCCAGTTGTTCTTCCCGGCGACCGCCATGCTGAAGGTCTGGATGACCGGGGTGATGAGCGGTGCTTCGACCGTTTCCTGGCTGAGCTTACGGACGTCGTCGATGGTGAGGCTGTCCATGCTGCCCGCACCGCCGCTGACGCCAGCGCCAGTTGCAGCACCTGGGGTGATCACCACCAGATTGGTCCCAAGACCGGCGATCTTGGCGTTTACCGCCGCCTCGGCACCCTTGCCGATCGCCACCATCACCACCACCGACGCAACACCGATCACCACGCCGAGCATGGTGAGCAACGAACGCCCGACATGGCGACGGAGCGACCCCAACGCCATCTGCACCAGACGAAGCATGGTCATGCCAGTCGCTCCGCGTCGAGCCGCGCCAGATCGAGCTCAGCGCTCCGTTGACTCACCGATACATCGCGGACGACACGCCCATCGGCCAGGGTGATCGCCCGCTGGCAATACATGGCGACATCTCGCTCATGTGTCACCAAAATGATGGTCGCTCCCTCGGCATGCAGCGACTGCAACAGGACCATCACCTCGACCGTGGTGTGGGAGTCGAGGTTCCCCGTCGGCTCGTCAGCGAGCAGCAGGCTCGGTTCGGTGACGAGCGCACGCGCGATGGCGACGCGCTGCTGCTGGCCCCCGCTGAGCTGGTTGGGATGGTGATGCAGCCGCTCGCCCAGCCCCACCCGCTCCAAAGCCTGTCGAGCCTGCGCCAACGGATCGGAGCCGCGTCGGTGGCGGCCGTAGAAGAGCGGGAGCGCGACATTGTCGAGCGCCGAGGTACGCGGAAGGAGATTGAAGCTCTGGAAGACAAACCCAAGCCGGGCGTTGCGCCGCGCCGCGAGGGCGTCATCGTCGAGCGTCACCACGTCCTCGCCGTCGAGGTGGTACTGCCCGGAGCTGAGGCGATCAAGGCAGCCGAGGACGTTGAGCAACGTCGACTTCCCCGAGCCGGAGGTACCCAGGATCGCCACCATCTCACCGGCGTTGATCACGAGGTCCACACCGGCCAGCGCGTTGATCACGGCGCCGCCGACCTCGAAGCTACGCCACACGTCGACCAGAGCCACCACCGGCACGGACATCAGAAGCCGCCGGGACGGCGCGCGTCCCCTGCCTTGCGCTCGAAGGGATTGCCCGCGTCGGACTCCGCGGCCCGGTCCACGCCCAGCACGACCTCGACCCCCTCCGCGAGCCCGTCGCCCTGAACCTCTGCGCACTCGGCGCCGCGCAGCCCGATCGCGACCGGAATCGCCCGGAGGGCGCCCCCGTCGAGGGTCCACAGCACGCCCTCGGCGGCCTCCACCCGTTTCTGGCGCCCGCCACGACCGCCGCGACCGCCCTCAGCGCCGGATGCGTCACCGCTCTCGGGCGCGTCCCCGACGGTCGGGAGATCGCTCTCGGGGCGGTACCGAAGCGCGGCGTTGGGCGCGCAGAGCACGCCTGCGGCCTCGGCTACGATGAACTCGACGGTGGCCGTCATGCTCGGAAACAAGGCGCCATCGGCATTGTCGACATTGACGACCGTGCTGTAGGTGACGACGCCCTGATCGATCTTGGAGTCCAGACGCACCTGGCGCACCGTGCCGCTGAAGGTCCGCTCTGGCCAGGCTTGCACCGTGAAGGTGACCGCCTGCCCCGCGTGCACCTGGGCGACGTCCGACTCGTCAACGCTGGCGAGGATCACCATATGCGTGAGGTCCGACGCCAGGGTGAATAGGATCGGCGCCGAGAACCCAGCGTTGACCGTCTGGCCCAGGTTCACGTTGCGCTTGATGATGGTGCCGGCCACTGGCGCGGTCACGGTGCTGTACCCGAGGTTGCGGCGCGCCCGCTCCACGCCGACGCTGGTGCTGGTGACCTGGGCTTCCGCGACCGCCGCGTCGGCCCGCGCCACCTCGAGCTCGGCATCCGTGGCGGCCGCCCGCGCGTGGAGCGCTTCCATACGCCGCAAGCCCAGGGCCAGGCGATCCCGACCGGCACGCGCCTCGCTCAACCGTGCCTCGGCCGAGGCAACATCCGCTTCCAGCAAGGTGGGATCGATGCGAGCGAGGACCTGACCCTTGTCGACCTTGTCGTTGAAGTCGACCAGCAGCTCGGCCACGACCCCGCTGACCTGGGTCCCCACGTCCACCGCGGGATCGGCCTGGAGCGTCCCCGTGGACGAGACCACGCGCTGGACATCACGCCGCGTCACCGCCGCGGTGCGCCAGGACAGCTCGTCGGTGCCGACGCCCTGCCACGCGTAGACGACACCGCCGCTCACGAGGGCAAGGACGAGCAGGCTGACGAGGACAGCGCCGGGACGAGACATCGGCGCCGCTGCTAATCCGCCGGCGGGCGGTTCTGGAGGAGACTGGGGAAAGCAGCTCTACGCTGGTCCAGCGGGGTCGCGGCGCTGCTCCCGCGCGCCGGAGGGGGGCAGGGCTACCAGGGCGACTACGGCCGGGCGATTCGCTGGCTCGGCACATCGGTGGACTCGCTCCGGTAGTAGATGGGGTTTGAATAGAGCAGGCCAGTTTCCCCCGCCCAGACCTCCGCACGTACGACGGCTTCGAGGCCATCGAGGTCGATGGCAAAGTTGTGGTCGAACTCGACCCCGTCGGCTTCCGCCGACGCGACGCTCGTTCCATTGGCGACGAGCTTGACCGTCCAGCCTGCCTGAACTGGGCTTGCGACGACTCGTATCTCGTCCGACTCCGGAACCGGGGTAACTACCTGACCCATCACGGCGTCTCGACCGCTCCTCAGGTCCAACACCACGGCAGTGTCCGCGAAGACGGTAGGGTCTCCAAAAAACGCGCGGCCCGCACCCAATGCCGCTGCGATCTCCACGCGATCGTCCGTGGATGCGTACACCCACGTCGTGAACGTGTTCGTGAAAAGATCCCATGGAACGTTCGTGTGACTGTCGGACGTTCCGATTCCGGTGAGCAGGAAGCCCAGTCTCCCGAGGCAATCCCACACGGCGAGGTGGGTGGACATGGGCCATACCCGCTGCCGATACCCAACTTCAAGGAGGTCAACGCCGTACACGCTTTCCTTCCCCAGCTCCGCGCACCGAGCAGCGGCCGCCTCGCCGCCGCCAGCTTCGGGCGCGGTGCCCACCCCGATCCCGAAGATGTGATTGAGTGACACCACCGCGCCCGCCGCGTGCGCGTCGGCCACGATGAGCTCCGCGTCGCCTTCCAAGCCGTACTCCGTGTAGTCAACAAATGGGACGTCTTCAGGGCCGAAAACGTTGAGATGTGGTGAGCCGCTCGAGATTTCGTGGCCTGCATACTGTACCGGCGCGCCTTCAAAGGTGTCCGTCAACCATTGTTGGTGGACAGCCCGAAGCGAGTCGCAGCACAGCTCTTGCGTTAACCTGAGGCCGGCCACGGCGAAGCGGGACGTCCCCGCTCCAAAGCCTTCGAATTCGAATGCCACACCATCGACGGCCTGATCCGCGCTGCCCAATAACAGGGCGACCGCCCCGCTAATGTCGGCGTCGATGGTGTTCCACCCTGGCGACAACCCGATATCCAACCACAGCTCCCCCGGCTCGGAAGGACGGGCGTCAGCGGGATCACTCAGGATCAGAGTCTGTAACGGCGCGGATGCAGCCACCGGCTGCGACAGATTCACGACGATTCGGGCCCGGCCAACGTCGCGCTCGGGGACGAACAACTCTAAGCGAAGCCGAACAAGACCCAACAGGGAACGGCGGAGGCCGGAGTGCTCCAGTCGCCACGACACCGAGCCCACCGCGGGCTGCGGGTCCGACGATCCGTCTGCCCTGAGCGCCACCACCATCGGCCGAAACCCCTCCGGCGAAGCATCCACGCCCAGCGCCAAGGACAGAGCACCCCCGGAAGCGCTGGTGGCCCAGCTTGAGACGGGCCACTGCTGCGCGTCGTTGACAAACAGCCAGCCATTGTCGAGACCGGGATCCTCGACGGACATAAGCTGCCCGTACCCGAAATCGTGATCCGTCCACCACAAGACGTCGGTACCGAACCTTCGGGCCTGCAGAACCTGGTACGTGTACGTTCCGGACAGCTCCGAGATGGTTCCATGCATGTGCAACTGCGCCGAGTAGGCGTCACCGCGTTCGAACGGAATTCGCGTGTCCCCCGTCGTGGCCGCCACGCCGACCACCGCTAATATCGCTTCTCCCCAGACGTTACCGGCCGTGAGGGTACCGTGTGCCACGCCGTTGTTGAACGGCGAGACGCTGACGTTACCGAGCGTGGAACTGAGCGTGGAGACGAATCCGTCGACCGGGGACCGCCCGGTCGCGTCCTTGATGTGAACGGTCACTTCGGACTGCGATACGCCATCCGCGAATAGCCAACGCTGCTCCAAGGATAGTCTCGCCTCCGCAGTGCGGGGATCGAACTCTCCGGCGCTGGGGGCAGCGCACGCGCCAGCGCAGAGCAGCCCCAGCGCTGCGGTCGACCCCCAACCAAGGGAGTTGGGCCCCGTGACGCGTTCGAAGCCGCGGATCGACGACGCGAAATCAGGCATGTCCCGCCAACATAGCTCGCCCGATGGATACAACGCAACACTCAGCGCCTTGACGCGGCGTCTGGCGTTGGCGTAGGCTCCCGGGTCACCAAACCGGAGTCCTGATGGCCAACGCGCTCGTAATCAAGAAGTGGGTAGCGAACACCGTTGCGGATTCGGACGGCAACCTCGTGCACATCGAGGCTCGTCCTGCAGGCATCGTTGCCTGGGCGATGGACATGCTTGGCATGGGGGTCACGTCACGGCTGTTGGTCTCCGACCGCACCGTCACCTACGAAAATTCATCGTGGACGGGACACGCAAACGTAACGTTCACCACCGATAAGATTACCGGAGTCGTGCACGGCACCTCCAAGCCATTCCGCGAGGCCCTCGTCCTCGGGTTTGCGCTCGGGGTGCGGACGTTCGGAGTTGGCGCGATCATCGGCGTGATCTACTACCTGATGTCGAAGAGCTTGACTGTCGGCGTGATGGTCGGAAACATCGAGTACTCGATTCCCTACAAGAAAACAACGGTCGATGGCGTCGAGTTGGGAAAGGAGCAGGCGGCGCAGGTGGCCGCGATCATCCTGTCGAGGATGGGCGCTGTGGCATGATTGGGTAGCGGGCAGGCCGTCAGGGTGGCGGTGGCCGCGGCGCGGCTTCCCTGATGTGGGGGCCGGTGAAAGTCGCAACCGCCTTGGCGGCCTTGGCCGTTCTGGCACTGCCCGCCCTGGCATCTCGCCGGTTCGGAGGTACCCGGCGCCCGCGGGGCCGCCTCCCGCCGGTCGCCACCGCGCTCCGAAATGATTCGGCGTGCAGGTGACGCACAGTTGTGGCCCAGTTCTGATAGGCCGCGAAAAACAACTCAAGTCGCTGACTAAACAAAGGGCATGACCGAATCCGACGTCGCGAGTCCCCCCTATGCCCCGGCCGGCGCCATCCTCGGATTGGCCATGTGGCTCTTCTGCCTCTGGCTCGGGTCGAGCGTCGCCGTGCTGACCGCCGGGTCGCGTGTGGGTGTCAGTGCCGACACCACCTACGCCGACGCCGGGCGTGCGTTCCATGCCTCGTGGGGCGGATGGACCACCGTGTCGCCTCCGTCATTCTGGCTCACGCGCAAGTTTCAGAGCCGGGTGATCGACCCCACCCTCAAGGCCTGGATCACCGTCGACCAGACCGAGGACATCCCCTTGCTCCCCTACGATGTCGCGCTGACCACCTCCCTACACAAGGGTAGCCAACGCTCTGGCGGCCTCAGTTTCGACGGTTTCTCGGCCGTCTTCCTCTTGCCGATCTACAAGGGCGTCGCCTTCCTCGCGTACATGTTCTTGCTCGGGCTGACCGTCCTGGTGCCGGTCGCGCGTCAGAATGTGGCCAGGTGGCCCATCATCGTGGGTTGGGCACCACTGGTTGGGAAATAGAATTCCGATCCTGGGCGCCGCGCGAACCTTCCCAACTCGGCGATGTCGGAAGGGCGATGCTCATCTTCCTCCCGACTGCCTTCGCGGGCACCGTTGGCGACCTGGTGTCCGAGATGACCGAGCTCGCTTCGGCCAACACCTCCGCGCCCGCGGTAATGGCCGATTGGCGCGCGCTGGCGGCGCTTCGCGACCTGGCCGACACCCCCGCTGCGCTTCTGGAATACAGCCGGGTTCGGCTCGCGTTCGAGGCGACGCGCGACGGTGGGCTCTGGGGCCTGCGTTGGGCGGTTACCGACCGGGATCCGACGGAGCGGTTCGTCTGGGAGTCGCTGCTGGCGTGGCAGGGGGCTGAGGTGACCGCCGTTGCTGAATGCGATGAACTATCGGCCATGTTCGCCTCTCTGGCGCGGGCGATGGGCGTGCGGGAGGTCGGCCTGTTCTGGCCCACGAAGAACCACACGGTCGCAGTGTGGACCACGCCCGGGCGGACGGGGACGGTACGCGTGGTCGTTCCGACGAGTCAGATCTTTCTGGCGGGTGGCGAGACGCTCGGCACCGACGGGTTCGATCCGTCCACGCAGCGCACAATCTACCGTTACGGCACCAAGGGGCTCCCGTTGGAAGCCGAGTTGAGCCCAGCGCTGTATCAGCGTCTCAGCGCCCCGCTGGCGGAGAGCGCTCGGCCCGCCGTGGAGCTCCAGCGCTTCCGCGCCGCGCGGGCAGCGCGGGCCGGAGGCTCCTGACGAGGTAACGTCACCGACGAGCGCCCCTCGGGCGATTCCGCACAGGCGCGGGGGCCATCCCGCACAGCTCCGGGCTTGCCCGGGTGCCGGCGCGGGCGCTCGCCCTTCCGTTTGTGCTGGCACGCAGTTTGCATGGGCGGCATGTCGGAGAGCCCCCCATGTCCATTGTCATCTTTCTATCATCGCTCGCCCACGCGGCGGTGCCTGTCGTCGCCACAGACCGCATCGATCTCGACGTGAACGGTTTCGCGCATATGTTCGTCATGGGCCAGTTCGTCGACGACCCGGCCAGGGACGACGCCCGCGCGTTCCTCTTTCTCGATCAGGCGCGCCTCGGGCTTTCGGGCCGACTGGACCGCTCAACCCTCAACGTCCAGGTGGCCTTCGGCGGCGAGACCGACGCCGGTCCCTCGCTCGGGCTGCTCGACTTCGCGTTCGCGACGCCGCTGGGGATGGGCGAAACGGTCCAGGTAAAGGCGGGCCAGTTTCGGGTGCCGTACGGACGTGAACAGCTCGCAGACGACGCGGGCCTCGCGTTCGGCGGCCGTTCCCTGGGGCAGCTCGCCTTCGTGGTGGGTCGGGATGTCGGCGTGGCCGTTGTGGCTCGACCCGGGCCAGTCACCGTGATCGGGGGGGTTTTCACCGGCGGTGGTCGGGGGGTGCCGGTTCGCTACATCCCCGAAGAGCTCGGAATTCCCCTGCTGGTCGTTCGCGCGGGGGTCGGCGATGCCGCCCAGGACCCGTTCGCGCTCGCCACCGGGAGCAGGGATGTGGACGCGCTAGAAGGCGCCGTCTACCTCAACGCGCTGTACACGCGCGACTCGGCCGTGGGCCACTCGACGCTCTTGTCGGTCAAGTCGGCGGACAAATCGGTCCTTCTCGACGAGACCTGGAACCCCTACGTCGGCGATCCGACCAAGCTCGGAGACTGGTGGCAGGCGGGGGCCGATGCAGTCGTGCGCGCGCCGGCTGGCCCGTGGACGCTGGCCGTCGAACTTCAGGGAGACGTGGCTGGGTTCGAGAGCGACGCCGGCTCGGTGCTCGCGATCGGCGGGCGGGCGCAGGTGGCGGCGAGCCGAGGGCCGGTCGAGGTCGCAGCGCGATGGGCCTGTCTCGTCCCTGACAAGGCGTTCCCGACGGACGGCGACGCGCCCATTCACGAGATCACGCCGGCGGTGGGCGTCGATCTGGCGGCGCGTCACGTGCGCATCCTCCTCGATCTTCCGATCGTGGTGGGCGCGCCGGTGTACATCGAGGACGGGGTCGGTGCCTACGTCGGCACTGACCTTCCCGGTCAGGCCGACCTGCTCGCCGAAGGGGGAACCGTCGAACGGCAGACGGTGGCGGCGGCGAGGCTGGCCCTTCAGGGCCAGTTTTGATCGCTATTCTCGGGATCGACGGTGACTCGACGCTGCATCGCTGGCACGTCGACGCCCAGGCCGTGGAGGTCAGGCTGGAGATCCAGTCCGAGGCCCCGCTTCGGCTGGCCTCGCTTGACGTCGCCGTGCCCGTCGCCCAGTTGACGTCTGGCGACCCGGCGCTGGACGTCAACCTGCGGGTGGCGATGCGCGCCGACGCCTACCCTTACGTCAGGTTTCATATGCGGTCCGCAGACGAGGTCGCCGCGGGCCTCGTCGTGCGCGGTGAGCTCACCGTCGCCGGCGTCACCCGGCCGGTCGACCTCGACGTTGCGGTGACCGCGACGTCGAGGGGCCTGCAGTTCACAGGGCAGGAGTCCATCCATCTGCGCGACTACGGCGTGTCGCCACCGGTGTTCCTCGGCGTGCTCCGGACGTCCGAGGACGTCACCGTGCGATTCCAGATCACCCACGGCGGCGGATAACGTCCGTCTGAAACGGACGGATTTATATACATCCAGTCGCCTGAAATGGACTGATGTGCTACCATCCATCCGTGCCTGACGTACTTCTGATCGAACAACTGGTAGCCGACGCACTCGAACGTGCCTGGCCTGAGGCCACACATCGGCGAATTCGGTTGCCCGCGCTGCCCGGCAAGGCGGATGCGGTGATCGGGCCGCGCCGCGCCGGCAAAACCTGGCTGCTGTACGCCCATGCCGCAGCGCTCCAAGCCGGCCCAAACCCCGTGGCGCGGGAGCAGATTCTCTACCTCAACTTCGAAGATGAGCGCCTCGCGGGCCTCGTCGCCGACGACCTCCATCTGTTCGTGGATGCCTGGCACCGTCGCCACCCCGCCGTGCTGAACCATGAGCGATATCTGCTGCTGGACGAGATCCAGACGGTGCCCGGCTGGGAGCGTTTTGTGCGCCGCCTGCTTGATGAGCAGGGCAATCGACTCGTCGTAACCGGCTCCTCCGCCCGCCTGCTGAGCCGAGAGATCGCCACCGCGCTGCGCGGAAGGGCCCTCACCACGGAGGTGCTCCCGTTCAGCTTCGCCGAGGCGCTCACGCACGCGGGGATGGCCATTCCCGACCGGTGGCCAGCCCCACGCACCGTGGCACCGGTGCTGCGGCACGCTCTGGACCGTTACTTGCAAACCGGAGGCTTCCCGGAGGTACAGACGCTGGACGGAGATCTCCGCGCCCGCGTGCTTCGCGACTACGTGGATGTCGCCCTGCTGCGCGACGTCATTGAGCGCCACGGCGTCACCAACATCCCGGCGCTGCGCTCGCTCTCCCGACGGCTCCTGGCTGCACCCGCCGGTAAGTTCTCCGTACACCGCGTCCACAACGACCTGCGCTCCTCCGGCCTGCCCGTGAGCAAGGACTCGCTGCATGAGTGGCTCGGCTACCTGGAAGACGCCTGCTTTGTGTTCTTCGTGCCCATCTACACGCAGTCCGAGGCTGTGCGCCGTGCAAACCCTCGCAAGGCCTACCCGGTGGATCCCGCGCTCACGCCCGGCACCGGGGACATCGGCCATCGCCTGGAAACGGTGGTGTACATTGAGCTTCGCCGGCGCGGGTACGAGCTTGCCTATCTGCAGAACGCCGACGGTACGGACGTTGACTTCATCGCCACCGATTGGGACGCGAACCACGTACTCGTACAGGTCTCCGCCGATATTCGCGACCCAGCGACCCGGGTGCGCGAGGTCGGGGCCCTCGCCACGGCGATGCGCGAGCGAGACATCCGCGAGGGCATGATCCTGACCCTCAACGGCGCCGAAACCCTGGAGGTGCCCGAAGGCGAAATCCACATTCGCGCGGCCTGGGAGTGGCTGGCGAGCGGGGGATGACGAACTCGGCCGCTGGCGAGAGCTACGGGAAGGTGTCGCGCAGATACGCGATGACGTCGGCGACGTCGGCCGGGTCGGTGAACTGGGACGGCATCGCGGTGCCGAAGCCATTCTCGATCCGGTCGGCGAGCTCGGCATCGCTGAGCGCCGGGGCGCGGACGGTGAGGTCGGCTGAAGGGGTGCCGCTGATGTCGACGCCGCCGGTGCCGTCGGCGCCATGACAGTTCTTGCAGGTGCCGCCGAACAGCTCCGCGCCGGCGACCGCATCGCCACCGCCGTCGCTGGTGTCAGCGCTGTCGTCGGATTCAGGAGCGCAGGCGAAAAGGGTCAACAGAACGAGCATGGGACCTCGGGTGCGGGAGAAGGGCATGCTATTTCGTGCGGAGCCGGTAGGCACCGTCCCAGTTCTCGGGCGGACCATCATCCCGCAACTCTGCGGTGCGCTGCGCCATCAACCGCGCGGCGCGGTCGCCCGGACAGGCCGCCACACAACTCGAGAACCCACCCAACGCGGCGTCGAACTTGCCGGCGAAGTAACTCTCGAGCGCCTTCGAGTATTGGATTCGCGTGGCGATCTTCGCCTCCCGGACGCCGTCAATCTCGACGTCGAGCACCTCGTGGATGCGCAACGGCTGCTTGCGACCAACCGGGACCACCAGATCGAGCGGGCGCAGGTGCCAGAGCTCCGGATGCTTGAGCGCGACGAAGGTGCTGTCGCTGATGACGAGCGCGGCGCCGTAGGCCTTGGTCATGCCCTCCACGCGCGCCGCCAGGTTCACGGCGTCGCCGATGACGCCGCAGTCCAGCCGACCCTCGACGCCGAGCGTCCCAAGCACCAGGGGACCGGTGTTGAGGCCGGCGCCGATCTTGATCTCAGGGAGATCGCCCCGCTCTTCGTTGTAGCGAGCAACGCCCTCAAAACCACCACGAGCTCCTGATGAGCAGGACGGAAGGCCCCCGGAAGCGCGTCGTTGTCGACGTAGATGACGCCGAGGATCTCGTCACCCTTGCGGAGCGGCACGGCGAGGAGCGAACGCGCAGTGTTGCCGACGGCCCAACCCAGGCGCGGCTCCTCGCGCGCGTCAGCGCTGAGCACCGCCTCGCCGGTACGCGCCACGAAGGCCATCGCCGCCTCCGCCCCCGGAACCTCGGCGGCGAGGGAGCCAGCGTTCGCGCGCGAAGCAACGGTCACCTTGAGCCCGGACTCGCTGGTCGCGGCCGTGGCCACCACGCGGAGGTCGCCGGCGTGCAGCGTGGCGAGCACGGCGCGACGGGCGCCCACCAGCTCGGCGACGACGGTGACGATCCGCTCCAGGAGCGCATCGACGCTGGTTTCCTTCGAGACGGCCTGCGCGCCGCGGATCAGCGCGAGGTCGGCCGGGCTCAGGTCAGGGTCGGAATCGTGGCGGGAGTCGGGCGGGGCCGGAACGGCACCGAAGGCGCCCAGCCGGTCGATCACCGCCCACGCACCCCAGCGGGTGTACAAGGCCACGGCCTCGTTGAAGTACGCGGCCGCGGCGCGGGTGCGACCGCGTTCATGCTCCAGCCGGCCAGCCAACTGCATGGCGAGGCCACCGTCCTGAACGAAGTCATTCGCGACCGCGCGTTGGGTGGCCGACTCCAGCTTGCCGAAGGCCGAATCCCAGCGACCCGTGGCAGCGTCGAGGACGCCGTCGAGGCAGTCCAGGAGGTGCCCGCAGTTGTGGGGCGAGCGTTTCGCCCAGTCCGCCATCACCTTGCGACTGGCTCCGGCGGCAGCAAGCAGCTGCTTACGCTCCGTGCCCGAAGCCGCGCGCGCCTCCCACGCCCGGGCGATGCCGCCGAGCGCGTGGTGCATCACCACATGCGGCGAACCGTACTGAGCGCCGATGATCGCGTCGCTCTCGCGAGCCGACTGGACCGCGGCGGCGAACTCGCCAAGGTGGGTGCGCACGAAGCAGCGGGTGGTGTGGACCTGGGTGGTGAACGCAGGGTCCTGAAGGACTTTGGCCTTGGCCTCGACCTCCTCGAAGCGGATGATGCTCCCGGAGACGTCCCCGGCGGGCGGCGAGCGACCGCGCAGGCTCTCGACCACCTGCGCGAGGTAGCGGGCGATGAGGAGCCACCGGGGCTGCGCGATCCGGAGCGCGACGTCGTGGACCTCAGTCGCCCTGATGGCCAGCGCGCCGAGCTCCGCGCCAGATTGCAGTCCGTAGACCACGGAGTTGGCGGAGCAGATGACCGCGTACTCCCAGTCTCCCGACGCGAGACAGCTCTGAGCGAGCCGCGCGTAGCCGGGACCGGTGTCGGCGAGGCGCTTCTCCATGGCCTCGATGAAGCCAAGGACATTGAGCTCAACCCGACCAGCATAGACCCTGGATCCCGCCTGCCGCCCCATCTGGCGGGCGGCCTCGCCCAGGGCTGCCCCGCGCGCCGGCTGGCCCAGCACCCACGACCGGACGAACGCGAGACTGGCCAGGGACCACGCGCTCACCGGCGTGACCCCGTGAGCGAGGGTGAGGTCGATACACTTGAAGATCAGCAGGCTGAGCAGGTTCGGGGAGGTGTAGTACGCCGCGGTCAGCGGACGCAGCAACAGCGCCTGCGCCGCGATCTTCTGCGAGTCGGTGGCGAGCGGGAGCTGGCGCAGGGCGTCGTCGCCGACGCGCCATAGGCGGAAGAGCGTTCCCGACATCCCGACGAGCACGTCCACCATGCTGGGATGCCGCGGAATGCGGACGCCCATCTCGGCGAGCGCGGCGACCGTGCTGTCCAGCGCCTCGCTGTTTTCCCAGCGGGCGAGATGAAGGTCGGTCCGGAGTGACAAGGCCTCGTTCCGGACGTGACGTTCGGTAGAGCGGGAGAGCAGCGCGTCGATGAAGTGGCGCCCGTCGGCCTTCTGGAAGCACAGAACCTGGGCGCGAGCCCCTTCGAGATCGACGCCCTCACTGAGCGCGGCGTCCGCCCCGGCACCGTCGATGAGCGAGGCGGCGACCTGCGCGTAGCGGAGCGAGGTCTCCGGGGCGCCAGCGAGCCGGGCCGCAGCAGCCGCACGCTGCAGTGCCGTGGCGAACGCGAACCGGTCGGACACGGTCATCAACTCGGCAGCCGCCTCGACGCACCGGTCGGCGACAACGAAGATCTCCACTTCGCTAGACGCGGACACCAGCCGACGGGCGATCGCCACCAGCTCCGACCGCATCTGTTCTGCGGGGACCAACTCGTGCGCCGCGACCTGCACGCGATCGTGGGCGAAGGCGACCTCGACCCCCATGTTCTCATCCCTGCCCCCGGGGCCGTCGTAGACCTCCACGAGGTGGCCGGCCGAGATCGCAGATGCGAGCCCGGTCAGGGCGACCGACAGCGTCACCCCGGCCGCCAGGGCGAGCGTCGTGACCCGCACTCGATTCCCAATCATGCTCGTAATCGCGACGAGTCGCCGCGTGCCGTCCGGGAGGGTGCCCAAGCGCTCGGCGAGCAGATCGGCCACGTTGTCCGCGATCTGCAGGTTGGCCACCTCGGCGTCGTTCCACCACCAACGGCGCGCGCGGTTGTCGAAGCGCACCAGGCCGCGCTCGTGGAGCGTTTCGAAGAGCTGGACCGCGAAGAAGGGGTTGCCGCCGCTCTTGGCCGCGAGCACGGCCGCAAGCGGCGTGGCGCGCTCGGCGGATACGGCGAGGGTGTCGGAGACCAACTGGGTGAGGTCTTCGACCGTCAGCGGGTCGATCAAGACGCGGCTGACGCCCCCTTCCGGCAAGGCTCCGACGAGCTTGTAGAGGGGATGGTCGGTCCCGACCTCCGAGTTGCGCCACGCCAGCACGACCGGCGGACGGCGCTCACGGCGCAAGACCCGGTCGAGGATCTCGAGGCTCGCCGCATCGGCCCACTGGACATCGTCCAGAAAGTAGAGAATTGGTGCCTCGGGCGCGTCGAGCGCCACGAACAACTCTTCAAATGCCGAGGATACTCGATTACGGGCCTCGGCCGGCGGTAGTTCGGGCACCGCCGCCAGCTCTCCGGCCAGCGCTGGCAACCCGGGTACCAACGCTGCGGCGTCGGGACCCGCGTCGGCGAGCGCCGCACGCACGCGCAGGCGCACCCCGGCGAGGACCTCGTCAGGCTGCGACATCCGATCGCGCACGGCCATCGCCAACGCATCGACCATGCCAGCCCGCGGCGCCGCGGGTCCCTGCTCGTGCTTGCCCAGGACCATCGAGAGGCGGCCATCGTCGAGCCGACGCGCGGCCTCGGCGATGATCACGCTTTTGCCGACCCCGGGGGGGCCCACGACGGCAAGCGTGACTGCCTCGCCCGCACGCGCGCGGACCAGGGCCTCGGTCACCGCCTGGAGTGGCACCTCCCGACCGTACAGCTTGCGGGAGGCGACGAACACCTCGGGGACGTCCTGTTTGCCGAGCTCGAAGCGCGCCACCGTCGCGTTGGCTCGATACTCGACCTGCGCCTGTCGGAGGTCGTGGAGCGCGCCATGTGCGCTCTGGTAGCGGTCGGCCGGCACCTTCTCCAACAGCCGCATGACGATGTCGCCGATCGCCTCTGGAACGCCGGCGCGCACGAGGTCCGGACGGCGCGGGGTGACCGCCAGGGCCGCGTGGATCGCGACGAGCAAGTCGCCCTCCGGCGCCGGCGCATGTCCGGTCAGGGTCGCGTAGAGCACGCCCCCCACCGAGTAGAGGTCCGTGCGCCGATCGACGCCGAGGGCGAAGCGCCCGGTCTGCTCCGGAGCGAGGTACCCGGGTGAGCCGCCGAGGCCCGTCGGATGCGTCCGCTCCACGCCCTGGTCGGCCGAGACGGCGAGGCCGAAGTCGAGGAGGGTGATCCGGCCGGTGGCCGGGTCGTACGCCAGATTCGCGGGCGAGATGTCCCGATGGATGATGCCCTGGGAGTGCACCGCGGCAATCGCGGTCAAGAGCTGGACGCCGATGTCCAGGGCCCGCTCGACGCTGAGGTCGGCATAGGCCTTGGCGACCGTGGTCCCGCCCGCGTCGGCCAACTCCAGGCCGGGCCCGTAGGGGGTGATGATCATCCGCTCGGCGCGGACCACGCCGGCGGCGGTGATGCTGCGGAGAAGATCGAACTCGGCACGCAGGGCGCCGCGAGCGCGCGGCTCGTGGGAGCCGGGCGCGATGGTCTTGATCACGACGGGAAGCCGGTCGGACCGGCGGACGGCGCGCAGCACAAGCGTCCGCTGGGTGCGCCACAGCTCGGCCACCTCGTCGTGTTCAGAGAATGTCGCCGCGCGCAACTCCATCGGTCCTACAATCCCGTACGGCCGCAAGGTACGTGAAAGTACCCACGCTGGTCAATCCCTGGGCTCTTCGTGCGCGATGGTCGGGGCCTGCCGACACCGTGGCTGTCGCCCTGCTCAACCGCCAAGCGGGCGGGGTGACGTGCGCTGCGCTGACGACGCATCCCAGCCAAGGGTGGCGCGCCCGCCGCTGCGGGCGCCTCAGCGGGCGGGCAGACCGCTGCCGTGGACTCGCGCCTCGAGCTCCGCGAAACGGTCGGCGATCGCTCGGACGACGGTCCCGACCCAGGAGTGCATCCCGAGGCCGGCCTCCAGCTGTTCTCGGCCGATGGCCAGCACGCGCAGCTCAGTGACCGCCTCTACCGACGCGCTCCGCGGGCGGGAGGAGAGAATGGCGTACTCACCGAAGACCTCGCCGGGTCCCATGTCGCGGAGCGCGGTCGGCACCCCCTGCACATCCCGCCAGGCGCGCGCCTGCCCGCTGACGATGATGTAGGCCTCAGCTCCGGGATCGCCCTGACGCAAGACCCAGCTTCCCGCAGCGAAGACCTGTTCCGGGAGGTGCTGTCCACCCCGCAGGAACGCGCGGAGGCTCTTGGCCAGCTCCCCAGCGTTGGCGTACCGTCGGCCCGGATCAGGGTCCATGGCCCGGCGCAGAATCTCGATCAGACCCGCGGGCGGCGGCCGACCGGAGGGAGTGACCGGCTCGGTCCACACTGACGCACGCACCTGGGCGAGCGCATCGACCACGTTGGCGGCATGGTACGGCGGCCGGCGGGCGAGAATGTAGTAGAGCACCGCCCCGACGGCGAAGACGTCGGTTGCCGCGGAGAGCCGCCCGCCCGACGCGACCTCTGGGGGCATGAAGCTCGGCGTGCCCGCCAGCTTCGCGAGGGAACCCACCGTCTGCGCGATCCCCCAGTCCATGAGGTACACCTGGCCGTGGGCGCCAATCATGATGTTGGCCGGCTTGATGTCGCAGTGGGCGATGTCTCGTGCGTGTGCCAACGAGAGGGCGTCGCACACCTTCAGCAGCACATCCAATGCATCCGCCAAGACAACCGAGGGCTGGTCGACCGCGTCGCGGGCAGCGAGCCAGCGGGTCAGCGTCAGCCCATCCACCGCCTTCATCGTGAAGTACGGGGTTGCGGAACCGTCCACGCCCATCGCGTGCACCGGGACGATGTGGGGGTGCTCGAGTTGGCTGGTTACCCGCGCCTCGGCCCAGAAGCTCTCGATCGCCCCACTGAAATTCCTTGGATTGGTCGTCAGTCGTTTGAGCGCCACTTCGCGGCGCAGCCGATTGTCAAAAACGCGGACGACCTCGCCGCAGCCGCCACGCCCCAACAGGCCGCGGGGATCGTACTCCTGCTCCGGAAGCGTCAGCTCCGCTTCCCAGGGCGGGGGTGCGCCTTCCGGCAGCGTGTTGTCCTCGCGGCGTTCGGCCATCTCGGCAGAATGTCGCTCCTGGCGGGCGCCCTGTCAAACGCGCTATACACTGGCGGCGTGAAGCCTCCCCCCTCTGCGGTCCCGTGGTTGGGCCTCACCCTCGCCGCGAGCGCCACGTTGAGCATCGGCTGGGGGGTGTGGCTGACCTTCGGCGACACCGCCGGCGAACCAACGACCGGCACGGAAGTTTCCGGGTCAGGGCCTCAGCCCCCCGCCGGTGGAGCGGCCCCAGGCGCGGCCCCGGGCGGAGCGGCGATCGGGGTGCGCAGCTCCGGAACCTGGACCCAAGACGCCCCCACGGAGAAGAGCCCGGCCCAGGCCGGAGCCTTGTGCGCCGGATGTGACATCGTCGTCGTCACCGTGTGCTCACTACGTCGCGACCATACCGGACCCTACCAATCCGGGGAGTCGCTGACGCCAGCGCTCGACGCCCTGGTGGCGGGCGGGTTCCGGATGGACCAGGCCTGGTCGGGGTCCAACTTCACCCTCGCCAGCCTCTCGGCGGTGCTCACCGGCAGGTTCGGAAGCAGCACCGGCGTGATCGGGTGGGACAAGGGCCTGGTGGCAGACGTCCCGACGCTGCCCGAGGTGCTCGGGTATTACGGCTACCGCACCGGTGCCTTCACCACCGACGCCCCCAGCGGCTTTCGCCCGGACTACGGGCTCGATCGTGGGTTTCAGCTCATGGAGATCATCGCTCCGCCGCGCGACAATCCGGACGGGCGGTCGCGGGGTGGCGAGATCGGTCCAGGGGGCGCCGCGGCCAAGCCCGCGGCCAGGTGGATCGCGGAACAACCGAAGGACAAGCCGATCTTCGCGATGTTTCACACCCGCACCGCGCATTACCCTTTCGTGCTGAACGAAGACGCCACCGACCTCACCGGCGTCACCGACCAGCTCTACAATGCCGACAAGGCGATGCGCGGTCAGGGGCGGGCCATGCCGGGCGGGGCGGGCGGGACCGAGCAGCGTGGCGTCGTCAGCTTCACCAGTCGCGACCCCGTGCAGGACGCCGTTCGGGCCCAAGGCGCCGCTGGGATCGCGATGTGGCGCCAACGATACCGGGAGGCGGTGCACTGGCTCGACCGGGACTTCGAAGTCCTGGCGGAAGGGCTTGCCGCCCGCGGCAACCTGGATCGCACCGTCTTCGTCGTCCTCGCCGACCATGGCGAGTCCCTCGACGACCACAACGAGCTCCTTCACGGCGACGCCTACTACGACAACGTCGTGCACGTGCCGATGTTGGTGAAGGTGCCGGGCCTGCCGGGGCGGCCGATCAGCGCGCTGGTCAGCCAGGTCGATCTCATGCCGACGATCCTCGATCTCGTCGGCGCCGTCGCACCCGCAGACGCCGACGGCGTCTCGATGGTCCCACTTTTCACGGACACCGCCGCCTCGATCCGCACCACCGCGCTCGTCGAGGGCGGGGTGGTCTGGCACTCGGACGGACATCTGCGCGGCGCCGTCGTCGCGCCGCCCTGGGTGCTCATCCGCCAGGATCCCGGCTGCGATGGCGGTGACCACCGGGTGGTGGGCGAGCCCGGGCGGTGCCTGTACAACCTCGAGACCGATCCGGGTCAGACCCGCAACGAGGCCACCCGGCAGCCCGAGGTAGTGGCCGAGCTCCAAGGTCGCTGGGACAAGTTCCGTGCCGCCAAGGGTACGGCCGGGGCGCAGTTGAAGCTCGATCCGGCCTACGTCGAGGAGCTTAGAAAGAACGGGTATAACTTTCAACCGGACCCGCCGTGAGGGTACGCCGCCGGCCGAGGGTGGAACGCCTCGGCACGATGGACCCGGTGGTGCCGGTGGCGTTGGTCCTGGTGTCCTCGCTATTGGGCGGGTGGTTCGCACCCTGGCTCGGCCAGCGGTCCACCGGGAAGACCGCCCTCGATCCCGACCGTTACCAGCTGCTGGTGCCGGGGGTCAAGGCCCGCGGGCCGAGCCTCGCGGACGTCGCGCACTCGGGCCTGGTGGACGGGATGCTCATCCTGCAGACCCGCGACTTTGGCGCCGCCGAGCGCCTGATGCCACGTTTCACCAACGTCGCCGAGCTGATGATCGAGCTGGCGCCGGGCTCGGAGCCGGTCACCGTCGCGGCGCGGACGGCCGACGACAACCAGGTGCAGGTCGTCAGCTTCACCGTGGATGGTTGGATCTCGCCGACCGGGGGGGCGCCCCATCCCTACGCGGCGCCGGGCCAGGCGCGGCTGGCGATCCACGACGGCTATGCGTGGGTCGACGGGACCCAGCTCGGATTCGCGGTTCCCGGGACGATCGAGCTGACACCGCACGACGTGGTTCGGATCCGGAGGCTCCAGTGCCTGGACGCGACGGGCGGGGTGCTCGTCGACGAAACCTTCGCCCCCGCAAGCACCCCGGTCCAGCGGGGCGTATGGGCCGTGATCGCGGCCATGGTCACCGCCACCGTCCTCGCAAGCACCTGGACAACCCGACCCTCCCTCCGCGTGCTCGTCGGCATCGGCGTTGCGCTGCTGCTACCCGCGGCCGTCCTCGCCACCCCGTACCCGGCATGGATCGCGCTCGTCGAAGCGCTCTACCTCGGCGGCGCCGACGTCGGAGAGCTGCGCCGTGGCGCGCTGGGCTTGTCCGTCGTACCCCTATTGGTCGCCTGTCTGCTCAGCTCCGGAGCCCTTGCGCTGGAGGCCGCGCGATCATGGGAGCCGCCGCCGCGGACCGAGTGGCTCGCCGCCGCGGCCGCCGGGATCCTGGCGTCTCGGAGCTTGTCGGGCTGGGCGTGGGCGCTGGCGCCGATCGGGCTGGTCGCGCTGTTCTTGCCGCTGCGGTTGATCGCGGCCGCGGGATTGCCGCGGGGGCCGGCGCTCTGGAGGCAGTTCCCGATGTGGGTGCTCGTGGCTGCGTTGGGATGGGAAGCTGGGCTGGCCCCGGTGCTCGGCTGGCAGGCCCTCCTCCTCTTGACGGATGCCCGGCGGCTGCTCAACCGCGGAGCCGCGGCGGGGACCGACCTGGCGCTCGCGCTCTTGGTGCTCACGCCGATCGCTGCCGAAGCCGCGCTGCGCACCACCCTCGTGGAGCGTGCCTGGGACCCTGAGGTGCTGGCCGGCGCGTCCGTGGGCGCCTCCCAGGGCGACGAGATCACGGTGCCGTTCTGGTCCGACAGCTGCGGCGCCGATCCGGTCACCGTGTACGCGTTCGGCGGCAGCTCCACCGGGGGGGCGTGGCAGTATCGGGGCGAACCGAGGAAGTTCTTCCCCGCGCGCCTGCATACCGGACTGTGCGCGGCTGGCCTGGCCGTCCAGACGATGAATTTCGGCGAGGGCGGTCGCGACACCTTCGACTTCGCCCGCGGCGCCGAGCGCATCTTCGCGAACCACGCGCCGCCCGCGGTCGTGGTCCTCTACGTGGGCGTCAACGACCTGCTCACCCGCGAGTCCCCGCTCACCCGCAAACAGCAGGCCGAGCGCGTCTCGGCGCGCACCACCGGGCTGAGCCTGATGGACGACCTGGGATCGCGGTCGCGACTGATCACTGGGGTCGGCCTGGCACTCCGGCCGCGGGCGGCTGAGGAGCTCGTCCAGAGCGTCCCGATCGCGGATGCGGAGGAAAACGTGCGCACGCTCGCGACCGTCGTCGCCGCTCGTGGGGGCAGGCTCCTGCTGGTCCCGGAGATCACCCGCGGCGCCGGTCTCGTCGAGCTGGCCCCCTACAGCGAGATGCTCATGCGCCTCGGGACGGAGTTGGCCGCGACCTCGGCGCTCAACCCGCGTACCGCGCTCGGTGACAGCGTCGACGCCTACCTCGTCGACCGAAATCATCTGTCGCCGGAGGGCGCCGACGCGCTGGCAGGGGTGCTCATGGGGCCGGTGAGCGAGGCCGTGAGCAACGCCCGTCCCCCCTGAGCGCAGGGGATAAAGCGGAGCCGATGCTTTTGACCCTGCTCCTCCAGCTCGCCCACGCCTCGCCTTCGGCGATCGTGATTCGTTACGACGCCGCCGGGAGCGGCTCCGCTTTGCCGTTGATAGCCACCCTTTCAGGCAGCAGTGAGCCGTTGCAGGTGGAGCTGAAGGACGACGGCACCCGCCCCGACGCCAAGGCGGGAGACGGACGCTTCGCCGGCGTGGCCAAGTTCGAAGGCAAACTGACGGCGATCTCGATCAGTGCAGGCGGCAAGGCGGTGGGAAAAACGTCAATTGTCATGGACGGCGCGGCGGGGACCGCCCAGGACATCGACCTCACCATGACCGGAGGGATGCTCAACGGCACCGTCTCCACCCCGCCGGAGTTGGGACAGGGCCCCGGGGGGGACGGCAGCGCGCCCGTCGGAGGCGACGGCACCGTTTCATCGCTGCCACCTCGCGACGGGGGCGGAGCGCCCGGTGACGGCCAGGGAGGCGATGTCGCCGGGCTGGCCCCCTACAACCCCAGCGGCGGCGGCTCAGGCGTGCCCGGCGACGGCGGCGGCGGCGTACCGGTCGAGGGCGTGCAAGGCGGCGCGCCGATGGGGGGCGGCGGTGGCCCTCCGATGGCCGGCGGCGCCCCCCCTCCCCCCAGATCGGCGGCCGCCGGGGCGGATTCCGACGGGCTGCTTTTCATCGGCTTCGGGCTCGGACTGCTCGCGGTGCTCGGCATTGTGTGGCTGCGGAAGCGCCGCGGCGAGGGCACTGCCGAGCGGCGGTCGGACGTGGTGCAGGTTCCCGAGCCCGGCCTCGTCGATCCAGACTTCCCGGCGCTCTCCGCCGGCCTCTCCGCCTGGGTGGCGCCAGGCGATGACGGCACCTTCCGCCAGGCCCTGCTGGCCGCGCTCGCCGACCGTCACCGCGTGCTCGTCGTTGGGCGCGCCGACGTCGTGATCAAGCCCGTGCTCGGCGGCCCCGTCTACCGCGTCGTGGGCGTGCGCCCAGGGGTGGTCGGGGGGGTGGCAGCGACGCTTGCAGACGAGGCGGGGCCGCCGCTGGTGGTGCTCATCGTGCTCGCCTCGGCCGACGCCGCCGCGCTGCGGGAGTATCGCGACCAACTGCCGCCGGAGCTAGGCGGGGTGGTGCTTTTGGAGGGCGCGGCGGGGTTGGATTTGCCCAGGGTGGACGTCGCACCCCACGAGGGTGGCTGGCGGCTGACCCATGGAGAGCGGATGGTCTTGGTGGGGCCGGAGTTGTCGTAGGGCCGCCGCATGCCGCTGACCCCCGACTCGTTGCCGATCACGCCTCTCCTGCCACGCATCCTCGCCGCAGCTCGCCTCGGGCCGGTCGTGGTGTCGGCGGCCACGGGTTCGGGCAAGTCGACGTGCGTGCCACCAACGCTCACGGCGCTCGGGCGCGTGTTGGTGATCGAGCCCCGCCGGGTCGCCTGCCGGGCGCTCGCCATCCGCGTCGCGGAGCTGGCGGGGTGCCCGATCGGTACGGACGTCGGCTGGATCGTCCGCGACGAGCGGCGCGTCGCCGCCGACGCGTCCATCACCTTTGTGACGCCGGGCGTGGCGCTGCGCATCGTGCAGTCCGGCGACATCGAGGCCTACGGCGCCGTGGTCCTCGACGAGTTCCACGAGCGGGCCTTCGACACGGATCTGCTGCTGTGTCTCCTGCAGGAGCGGCGCAAGCAACCCGGCGTAGGCGCGTCCGCCCTCGTGGTGATGTCGGCCACGATCCAGGCCGAGCGCCTCGCTGAGCACCTCGGCGGCGTGCACGTCGCCGGAACGGGGCGGACCTTCCCCATCGAGGTGCGTTGGCGGCCCGGGGACGCGACCCTGCCGAGCAAACGTGGTCTGGACGAGCGGCTCGTCGCCGCGCTCGAGTCCTGCGCCACCGATCCCGGGGACGTGCTCGTGTTCCTACCTGGCAAGGCCGAGATCGCGCGTGCGGCGCAGGTGCTGGAGGGCCTCGGCGGCGGGCGCTGGGAGATCGTGACGCTGCACGGCGGCATGACCGTGCGCGACCAGAGCGACGTCCTGACGCCGCGCCGTGACGGCCACCGGGGTGCGTCGCAGCGGCGGCGGGTGGTGCTCACGACCAACGTCGCCGAAACCAGCCTGACCATCCCCGGGGTGGGCGTCGTGATCGACAGCGGCCTGGTGCGTGGCATGGTCTACCGGGCGGGCCGTGGCTACCTGAGCCTGTTGCCCATCGCGCGCGACTCGGCCGAGCAGCGCGCCGGCCGCGCCGGGAGGCTTGGCCCTGGCGTGTGCATCCGCCTGTGGAGCGAAGCGAGCGCGCTCGCGGACGTCACGATCCCCGAGATCCATCGTGGATCCCTGGTCTCGCTCACCCTGTCCGCGCTCGCGTGCAGTCCGCGGGGGATGGATCTGCCGTGGCTCGACCGTCCCAAGTCCTTCGCGGTCGCGGCGGCGATGGCGGAGCTGACCGCGCTCGGCTGCGTGGAAGATGGCGCGATCACCGAGGCTGGCGTGCGCCTGTTCTCGCTGCCGCTCGACGTCGGACTGGCGCGCGTGTTGGTCGAGGGCGATCTCTCACCGGGGCTGGCGGAGCCGACGCTGCTCCTGGCCGCGGCGCTGAGCGTCGACCGACCGCTCTTCCGGCGCTCGGACCGCGGGGGCCCCGCCGACCTCTACGATCTGCGCGGCGGCGGTTGCGATGCGGTGGCCCTGATCGAGGCCATGCGCGCTGGCGAAGCGCACCGCCACGATCTCGACGCCAAGGCGCTCCACGAGGCGCGCGCCGCGGCAGAGCGGTTCCGAAAACTCGGCTTCGGCGACCTCCACTGGAACGGCTCGGTCCCCCGCCGCCCGCTCGCCGAGCTGCTCCTACGGGTCTGGCCCGGCTCCGCGCACGTGCGACGCGACCAGAAGAAGCACCGGTTCACCTGGGCCGCGGGTGGCACGGAAATGGAGCTCGACGAGGACAGCGCTGTCCGCGCCGCCGACACCGAGGCGCTGATCGTGCTGGACTCGCGCGCCGTGGCGACCCAACAGCGGCCGGGCAGCGGGCTCCTCATCACCGCGGCGATGCCCGTTCCGCTCGCGTGGCTGGCCGCCGCCGGCCTCGGCGAGAACAGGGCGAGCAAGCCTGAGCTGCGCGACGACCTTCTCCTGGTCACGGTCTCCCAGATGTACGCCGGTAAAGTGCTCGCGACCCGCGAGGAGGCGCCGACCGGAGAGGTCGCGCGCGTGGCGATCCGCGATCTGGCCCTGGCCGGCCGGATCATGAAGTCCCAGGACCTGCGGGCCGGGCTGGAGGAGCGGCACAGGCTGGCGATGCTCGCCGCGCAGGTCGCCGAGGCCCAGCCGCTCCTGCCGCTGCCTGAGTGGCTCCTGGCGCGGCTGACCGAGCTCGGTCTCGAGAGCGCCGACGACCTTGCGCTGCTCAGCGCCGAAGACCTCATGCCGGCGCCGCCGTCGGCAGCGATCGCCGAAGAGCTCAAGCGGCGCTTCCCTCGCACGTTGGACACGGGCGAAGCGAAGTACGACATCGAGTACCAGGTGGCCGAGCGCACGGCGACCTTCCATCAGGTGCGGGGAGTCCGCAAGGAGCCGCCGTCGCTGACGCATCTGCCGCGCCTGCCAGGCTTTCGGCTGTTCTGGGAGCACAAGGGCCGCGTGCAGGCGCTCGTTGGGCGGGGGTGAGGGAGTGGGGCGCGGGGGGCCGCGGGGGGCGAGGCGGGCGCTTCGGCTCCCGTGGCAAATGGTACGCTGGCACGGCGCTTGCTACATCACGCATCGTGAGGTTGCCCATGTTGGACGCTCGGGTGCTAACGATTCCCCTCGCCATCGTGGCGACGTCGGCGTGCTCGGAGGCGGCGGCCCTCGAGGATCCTGACGCGGCGGCAACTGGGCTGTGGGAGTACGGCGGCGTCGGCCTGCGCGCCAACTTGTACGCGGCCGAAAGCCCCGATCCCTACACGGAGGAAAGCCCTGATCCCGTCGTCGTCGTCTCTTTCGAGCTGGGCGAGGAGATTCAGGAGCTCTCCGAGCCCGATTGCGAAGCCCTGGATGTGCTCGCCGGGGCGAGCGCCGGCACCGACTCGACCGACCCCGACCGGAGCGAGGGGCACCTCACGTGGGCGGGGTACTCATCGGGCTCTTGCGGCTTGGACCAGATCAACCTCCCGATCACCGGACAGGAGGAGGAGGTGTGGCTGGAGAGCGGTGGCGTGCGAGCGACCCTGCGTCTGCTCACCCCGGCGGCCGCATTCGCGGTGCCGGAGGAGACGGTCGAGCTGATTGGCAAGGAGCCCACCGTGCTGCGCGTGACCGACGACCCCGCGTACACGCTCAGCGACGCCTTCGCCTCGTTCTATCCGACGGATCAGGCCTGGAACAAAGAATACCTGGACACCTCGGTCGCCGGCGGCGAGGTCACCCTGGCGTTCCCCCACCGGCCGGCGGGCTGCGAGGCGGTCCCTTGCGTGGGCGTGCTCACCTTGGAAGTGGAATGGAGCTTCGCCGAGGTGAGCTGCGACGGCTTCTCCCCTTGCGAGGTCAACGGAGGAGAGGACTGGGCCATGTTCGTGGAGGGCATATGGAACGAGGAGTGAGGGTCCGTGCGACGCTTCTCCCCTTGCTCGTCGCCTCGTGCGGAAGCTGGGGCCCCGAGGCGGGAGGCGACTCGGCGTCCGAGGCCGATGTCGATGGGGACGGCTTCCTGGCCACCGACGACTGCGACGACCAGAACTCGCGCGTTTCCCCGAACGCTATCGAGCGCTGCAATCGCCAGGACGACGACTGCGACGGCGAAGTCGACGAGTCGGCCGACGCCTGCCCCGGCGATTTCACCACCGAGGGCGGGAACGAGATGATCGTGGTTTGGCCAGGACACTTCATCATGGGCGCGGCCCCCGCGGGGCGCAGCGGATCCTACACGGAACACCCCGTCACCCTGACCCGCGCCTACTGGCTCGGCGAACACGAAGTGCTCCAGTCGGAATGGGAGAAAGCCGGATTCGGAAACCCGTCCGCGTTCCCAGGGCGCACGCAGCCTGTCGAGACGGTGAGCTGGGAGTCCGCTACGGCGTACGCGAACTGGCTGTCGGCGGTGGAGGGCCTCGAACCTTGCTACGCGCCGGATGGCGAGGCGTTGGCGGAGGCGTTCTTCGAGGACGCCTACGCGTGTCCGGGCTACCGGTTCCCCACCGAGTCCGAGTGGGAGTACGCCGCGAGGGCGGGGACGGACTTTGAAGGTGATCCGATCTCGTGGACAGTTTGTTGATGATTCTTTCGTTTAAAACACTATCACGATGGTGGTTCGGTTGGAGGACGGTACCCTCGGCACCAGGAGGGGGGTCCAGGGGGGAGACTCAAAACCTATGGATATCCTGCTGAAT
>CANLGL010000013.1 GCA_947490345.1 Deltaproteobacteria bacterium | reverse complement strand
TTTTGGCCTCTCAGGTGGCGATTGGAGCGCCCGGAAGGCGCTCCGGAGGGGCGCGAGGTGGAGCGAGGCGGCACCGCGCGGCTGGAGCGCTGCCAGGGCCGTTGGCGCGGGTGTTCGGGAGGGGTCAGCGACCGAGATGCGGGAGACGCGCGAAAACTGTCAAGGGGACACGAACACTATTCTTGATATTTCGGCGACAATCGCCTGCGTCGCCCGGGCGTGCAGCATCCGTTCATCGCCTCGAGTCTCCTTGATCCGGGGAGTCCGCTCGCGGTCCCGCCGCGCGCCCGGTTCCACAGGTGCCGTCGTGAGCTGCCCACACCCGGTTGGCGGGAGCTGGCCCTTGCGCCGAGGGTGGCGGCGCGAACGAAAATCGCGAATATCCTGCCCTTGTTGAGTGTCTGTTCCGCGATGCGGATCGCGTCGTTCGTGGGCGCGGTGCAGATCTTGCGCATCGTCGGCACGTGGTATGGCTGGGCACGCGGGGCAACGCTATTCACATCCATGCTTTCCTTCTTCCTCGTCCTGCTGCTGGCCTGCGGCTCGGAAGTTGCAGACCCGGTCGAGACGGGGGAACCCGCGCAGTGGCGCGAGGCCTGCGCCCCGACGGAGGAGATCTGCAACGGCCTGGACGACGACTGCAACCACTTGGTGGATGACGTCAGGACGGACGCGAGCTGGTACGAAGACAGCGACGGGGACGGCTACGGCGGCGGTGGGGACGGCCCCTGTCCGGCGGACGGCTGGGTGGCAATCGGTGGGGATTGCGCGGATGCGGACGCCGCGCGCCACCCCAGCGCCCAAGAGGTCTGTAACGGCATGGACGACGACTGCGACGGGGACACCGACGGGTCCGATGCCATCGACTGTGTCATGGGGTTCGCCGACGACGACGGCGACGGCGACGGCGGCGTGTCGAGCTGCTCCTGCGAGACGCAGCTCACTACGGGCGGAGACTGCGACGACACCGATCCGCGGGTCGGAGCCTTTTGCCTTTTGAATGCTGATGTATTGGCGTACACGGCGCGAATCGATGGCAGCTCCAAGCTCACGGGCATCGCCAGTTGCTCCGGAAGCGGCGAGGACGAGCTGACGACCGGGCGCGCCTTGTACGCCTGGCCGACGTCGGGGCGGCACGACCTCGCCACCCTCCACCTTGCGGACACCACCGCGGTGCTCGATTGGACGGGGGATGGGGTGTGCGACGTGCTCGAGCAGACGAGCACCGCCCTGGCGTGGGACCGGTTTGACATGCCGGAGTCCGACCGTCTCGACTGGACCCTCTACGACGGGTTGGACGCCGCTACCGTCGTCGTAACAACGTCGTTCACTCGCGACTACATGACCTACGCCGAGCTCTACACGCTCGCCCACATGGACGGCGACGGGGACGGACGCATCGAAGCGATCATCGTGAACGACAACAACGACGAGGGCGTCGATGTGTTGGCCCTGGCCCTCGACGGCAGCGACGGTGCCGAGGCGGAGCCGGTCTGCACCTACGACCGCGGCTGGATCGGGTGGGACCCGCTCGGATCCCTCGGCGACCTCGATGGCGACGGCCTCGACGAGCTGGAGGGAGGGGGTGGCGTGTTCTACGGCCCTGTGCTCGAGGGCCTCTGCCCCGAGCCCGATCAATGGAACTACTACGACCACGCCACGTGCACCCGGGGCGGTCACGTGCGCCCAGGACAAGCCGACGGCACGCGGGGCGTGGACCTCGGCTTCCACTGCGGGGGCGACGGCCTGGTCATCGCCCCGCCTCCGGCCGGGGTGGTGTCGGCGTGGGACGTCGCGACGGCATGGGTGCCCCCGCGCGTCGGCGTCGAGCCTACGGAGTACTTCCTCGGCGACCTCGACGAGGACGGCGATGATGATCTCGTCGTCGCCTACGGATGGTCGAGCGGCACGGACATCCTGGTTTGGGAGGCTCCGCTCACCGGCGAGCTTACGCTGGCTTCGGCTCGCACGTACCTCCCGTTCACCGCCGACCCGAAGGTGACGCTCCTCGCCATCGATCCGGTGCGTGGTATTCAACTGGGGTTGACACCGGCGGTAGGTACCGCAGCAACCCTCTGGCACCGCCCTTGGTGAGCACCGCCGCCGCCCCATCGCGATAAGCCCGCCCCATGCGAACCGTCTTCTTCGTGGCGCCGTACCTGATGGACGCCACCCTCAAGTACGTCAGCGCCGCGGCCAGCATCCCTGGCATCCGCCTGGTGGTGCTCACCCAGGACTCGGCCTCGAAGCTGCCGGCTGGGGCGCGGCACTACTCGGTGGCCAATGCGCTCGATCCGGAGTGTCTCGCCGCCGCCTGTCGCGATGTGATGCGCACGACCGGCGGAGCCCATCGAATCATCGGCATCCTCGAAAACGCCCAGGAGGCCATCGCCCGCACCAGGGAGCTGCTTGGCCTTCCTGGGATCGACCTCGCCACTGCCGAACGCTTTCGCGACAA
Organism: Deltaproteobacteria bacterium; assembly: GCA_947490345.1. GTDB lineage: Bacteria > Myxococcota_A > UBA796 > UBA796 > SXON01 > SXON01. Next base: position 96,304 of record CANLGL010000013.1, on the reverse strand, counting down.
GGGCGTCATGAAGAACACGCTGCGCGACGCCGGGGTGGCCTGCGCCCGGTTCGCGCGGCTCCATTCAGCCGCCGATGCCCGCAAGTTCATCGCTGAGGTCGGCTTTCCCGTGGTGCTCAAGCCGCCGGCCGGCGCGGGCTGCCGAGGCACCTACCGGGTGAACAACACCGCCGAGCTCGACGTCGCGCTGTCCGAAAGCCAGCCCAGCGCCACGCGGGAGGTGCTCGCCGAGGAGTTCATCACCGGGGAGGAGCACAGCTTCGACACCATCGTCATCGACGGCGAGGTGAAGTTCCAAAACATCCTGCGGTACCTTCCCGGTCCCCTCGACGTCACCCGCAACGAGTGGATCCAATGGTGCGTGCTGGCGCCGCGAGACATCTCCGGTCCAGAGTACGACCCCATCCGAAAGGTCGGCGTCGCCGCGGTCAAAGCGCTCGGCTTGCGCACCGGCATGACCCACATGGAGTGGTTCCGGCGCAAAGACGGCAGCGCGGTGGTCAATGAGGTGGGGGCGCGGCCCCCGGGCGCACAGTTCACCACGGTCATGGGCTACGTCTACGACCGCAGCCTGTACCACGCGTGGGCGCAGGCGGTGATCGACGAGCGGGTGGATGGCCCGTTCGAGCGCAAGTATGCCGCGGGCTGCGCGTATTTCCGCGGGCCGGGCATGGGCCGGGTGGCCGGGATCGACGGCCTGGACGAAGCGCAGCGCAAGGTCGGCAAGATCGTGGTGGAGACCCAGCTTCCGGTCGTGGGCGCCGGCAAGGCGTCGGGCTACGAGGGCGACGGGTTCGCGATCGTGCGCCACCCCGACACGGAGGTGGTGCAGGCCGCGCTCCGAACCCTCATCGAAACGGTCAAAGTCCGCTACGTCTGAGGTCCACGTCCCCCTCCCTCTCCCCCTCCCCCTGGAGCCGTCGTGCACGTCTTGTTCATGGCCCCGAACTTCCCGGCCAACCAGCGCTTCTTCGTGCGCGCCCTCCATCAGGTCGGCGCCAAGGTCACCGGTATCGGCGACACACCGCCCGAGTACCTGGACTCCGAACTGAAGAGTTGGCTTCACGGCTACGAACACATCGCGTCGATGGCCAACGAGGGGGCGCTCATCGATTGCGTGCGCAAGATCCAACGTCGGGAGTGGGTGGACCGGCTGGAATGCACGGTGGAGGCGATCATGACGCCGACCGCAGCAGCGCGCTCCGCTTGCACCATTCCGGGGCTTACGCCGGAGCAGGTCACGCTCTGTCGCGACAAGTCGATCATGAAGCAGTTCTTGCGCAATCGCGGCATCCCCTGTGCCCGTAGCGCCGAGGTCGAGGCGGTGGCGGACGCGGTGCAGTTCGTCAAGGAGGTCGGATACCCGGTCATCGTCAAGCCGCGCGACGGCGCCGGCGCTTCCGGGACCACCCGAGTCGAAAACGACGAGGAGCTGAAGACGGCCCTTGGCGAGGCCGGGCTCGGTCATCGCCCGGCCAAGGTGATGATGGAGGAGTTCATCACCGGACACGAAGGCTTCTACGACACCCTGACCGTGGATGGGGAGATTGTCTTCGAAGCGGTCTCGCACTACTACCCCAACGTCCTCGAAGCGATGCGCACCCGTTGGATCAACCCCTACATCGTCACAACCAATCGCATTGACGCCCCCGGATACGACGAGCTCAAGGTGATGGGCCGCAAGGTGATTCGGGAATTGGGGTTGCACACCTCACCCACGCACATGGAGTGGTTCTACGGGCAGAAGGGCCTGGCGTTCTCCGAGATCGGCGCCCGCCCTCCCGGTGTTCGTTTCTGGGACCTGTACTGTTGGGCCAACGACATCGACCTGTATGTCGAGTGGGCCAAGGCGCTCTGCAAAAAGGACGTGCGCCCCCAACCCAGCCGGCGCTTCTCGGCCAGCCTGCTGTCGCTCCGGCCCAGCGGCGACGGTCGCATCCAGGGCTACACCGGCCTGGAAGAGGTGCAGAAGGAGGTCGGCCGGTACATTGGCGAGGCGCACCTTCCCGCGGTGGGCAGTCGGACCGCTGACGTAGGCGCCGGGTACATGGGGCACGCGTGGATGCACCTGCGGCATCCCGACTACGACGAGTGTCGCAAAATCACCGAGTACGTCGGCCGAACCGTGCGCGTGTGGGCCGGCTGAGCCGTTGCCCGCGCGGCCCAACGTCGTCCGCCGTGCCATCGTCTGGTGGTTTCGGCCGCCGAACAATCCCTTCGTCACCGTCAATTTCGCGGTCGATGCCACGGCTTCTCGCGCGTACCTGAGCCGCCTCGCCACCGGTGGACGGCGTGTGACACTGACTCATCTCGTCGCCGCGACAATCGCCCGCACGCTCACCCAACATCCCTACGCCAACGGGCGGGTGGTGGGGCAACGCATCGTGTTGTTGCCAAACGTCGGCATCGCGATGCCAGTCAACTTGCTTGGTAGCGACGGCCTCGACCGGGAGCTGTCAATGGCGTCTGTCGAGAACGTCGATGGCATGACGCTGGCCGCGCTCGCGGAAGCGACCACCAAGCGGATGGGGGCCGAGCGCGAGGGCAAGCCCGCGCACCCGCTCATCAAGAGTCTGATCGCCGCTGGCGAGGCGCTGCCCCACTCGCTGTTCCGGGTGTTCCTGCACGGGCTCGACACCGCCGCGAATATGTCACACGTCGGGGATCGGGTGTTTCGCATGGTGGGGGTGACCACGGCGCTCTCCAATGTCGGCTCCACCATCAGGGGAGTGGACGGCGTCCTGTTTCGCGGTGCGGACGTCCAGCCGCCGTCGCGGCTCTTGCAGGTGGGAACCTTCTGGGGCACGAGCACCATCCAAGACGAGGTGGTCCCCATCGGTGGGAAACCCACGGTCCGACCGATGTTGCCGGTGCTCTTCCTCTTCGATCACCGTCTGCTCGACGGGGTACGCGGCTCGCGGATGATCCAGACCTTTTGCGCCACGATGCTCGATCCTGAGGCCGCGTTCGGGCCCGAGGCGGAGCGACTGATCGGCCAGCGGTGAACGACCCCTACTCCGAAAGGGCGGCTTGAGTCAAAATGAGCTCGGCCCGACAACCAAAGGTGACGCGTCCTCGCGAAAATCGATGCTCTCCGTTGGTGCAGGGCGAGGTCATGGTCGCCGTGCCGGATGCCTTGGAACCGGACTGGATCGTCGCTTCGAGTTTCACACCGTAGGCCGTCCCCCGCACGACGAGCGCTTCCGATGTGGGATTGAATATCTGCCACGAAAATGACCCTTGGTCACAGTAGTACTTCCACTCGGACCCCAGATCGTCCATGTGGCTCGCCATCTCGGAGAGCGTGAGCGTTGCTGGCTTGCACTCCACCGGGGAGACCTTTCCCAGCGTCACCTTCGTGTTTACGTCCCGTGCAAGCCGACCCGCCAACGCGCGTCCCGCCTTCTCACGAAATTCGGGCGAGGGCCGCTTTTGAAGGTACTCGACCCACGCTGCGGCGTCGTCGCGCTTCTTGTACTCGGAAAAAGAGCCGTCGATCGACGCCTGCTCGGCCGATGGAGGCCCTGCGAGCGGATCGGAGGCGTGTGCCGCGGGGAGCAGTAGCGCGGACGTCACCAGCAGGATCGAGGTGTGCCTCGGCATCTCACTTGCGCCGGGGCACGACGGCTGCGGTGAGCAGAGGCGTTCCCTCGGCATCCCGAATGAACTCGGCATAGTAGGACCACTGTTTGTCGAGCTGGCGAGTCACTGTGAGCCGCAGCTTCACGGATGCCGCCTGAGCCCGCAGCGCCTCGGCCTCGCTGGCGGGCAGGCACACCGGCCAGCTGGTCGCTTCGATCCGATGCGCGCTCATGCGGTAGTCGGTGCCGAAAGACTTGACGGTTCCGTCTCCTTTCCAGTCTCCGTTGAGCTTTGGCGACACATCGCAGCTTTCCTCGAGATTCAGATGGGTGGACGCGCTGCTGAAGCATCCCTTTTCGGTGTCGTACGGGTGCAGCGAAGCGTTCAAGACGAGGACGAACTGGTGACGCGCACTCTCCTCGATGAAGGGGCGTTTCGCTTGGGTCACGAGCGCTTCGCGCGCCGCGCGACGGGCGGAGTAGTCCGCATCGCTCTCGAACTCACCACGCTGGGTGAGGCGCGGAACCTTGGCGACCGCGGCGCTCATCGCCTTCTCGAGGTCGCGATACCACCGAAACATCGCGCACGACGCGGCTTGATCCGCGTACCGCGTCACCTCGATGCCATCGCCCGGAGCGGGGGCTTCGGATTCCCCATACTCGATGCCTGAATGCCGCGCGACGTAGTCCAGCGCCTCGGGGGCCACTCCGGCGGCCGCCATCCGGCCGAACTGCTCCACGTTGACATGAAGGTTGAACTGGTCGACGTACTTGAGTTGGGTCTTCGCATCCTCTCCGCGCTTTGCCATTTTGATCACGTTCGTCATCGTGACATCATCGGCGGCGTGGGCGGGGGGCGCCAAGAGAGCCATTAGGAGCGGCGCGCATGTCGTCAGCAGCAAGGTCCGGGTTGGCAAGATGAACTCCACGGGACGGGGAAGCACCCTACATGCCGCTCCGTCTAGGCGCGAGGCCAGCGTCGCGGCGGCAGGGACACGCCGTCAGGGTACCGGCGCTCAGCCCGGAACCAGCCTCAACACCACGATCTCGGGCGGGCACGCCACGCGGACGGGGGCCACCGACCAGCCGATGCCTCGACTGACGAAGAGCCAGCTTGGGTCGCGCCGGTACCAGCCCCAGGGGTAGGCGCCGCTGCCACGAGGCAGGAAGAACCCCCCGAGGCCAGGAACCACCACCTGGCCGCCGTGGGTGTGTCCAGCGAGAACCAGCGGCACGCCCGGCCGCGCAATCTCGTCGAAGAGCGCCGGGGAGTGGGTGAGCGTCAGCGTCGGCCGGGCGAGATCGATCCCGGCGAAGGCCTTCTTGAGGTCCGGGCGTCCGGCCAATAAATCGTCGGTGCCGACGAGTTGCAGCGGGCCGAGGTCAACGCTCTCGTCCAGAAGCAGGGGGATTCGGTGCCGGCTGAGCGCATAGCGCCAGGTGTCCGGCGGCGCCTGGGCCCAGTACTCCCAGTTCCCCATGATCGCGTAGGCGCCCAGTGCCGCGGGGGGCAGGGCGCCGAGGAACTGGTCGAGCGCTTCACGACGCCAACCACGCGTCACCACGTCGCCGGTGAGCACGATGAGGTCGGCCGCGAGCGTTGCGATCTGCTCGCACAGCGAGTCCAAGGCGCTATCGCGACCACGCAGATGCACGTCGCTCAATTGCAGGACGGTGAGCGGCTCGCGGAGGCCGGCCGCGGCGCAGGTGTGCTCGACGACCTGCCACGCGGCGAGCTGATTCGGTCCGCTCGAGGCGCTCGCCAGGACTCGGGTTCCGCCGGGGGCTTCGGCTGGCTTGACCCGCGTGGAGGGCGGAAACAGGTCCCCCCGTCGTACGCCGCGGGCGATTCCACGGGCGTAGCGGTACGCCTCGCCGGGGTTCAACCGATCACTCGAAGCGGAAGCTCGTCTGGGTGGCGAAGACGTGGGTTTCCACGGACGCCGCCATCAGCCGATCCCGCCACGGTGTCACCAGCTCGGTCGCCAGGCCCAACTCACGACGTTCGCCGTTGGTCAACTCGGCAAACAGCACCCGGTTGGGGCCGAAGCGGGGCAGGTGTCGGATGACGCCCGCGCCCTCGCCGTAGGCCATGCCGACCACCGTCCACTCCGCGTTTCCGAAACGGGCGGCGGCGCGCGACAGCCACTGCTCGTCGGTGGCGGAGTGCAGGCTCAGGTCGAGGTGCAGCAGGCGGGCGCCGTCGGGGAAGGTCAGCTCGACGATCCACGGCTCACCGCCGGGGCCGCGCACCTGGTCCTTGAGCCGGCGCAAGGACGCGCGGGGTTTGGCCGCAGCGACGCTGGCCTGCAGCCACTGACCCACGGGCCCCGCGTTGCCGCCGGCGGGCGCGTACAACATGCCGTCGATCTTCAGGTCGTCCACGGTGCGCGGGCCACTGCCGCCGGTCACCTTGCCCTGTCGGCCGAGGAACTCGAAGATCGGGTCCGGTGCCACCACGGTAAGCGCACGGCCCGCCTTGAGCGCCGCGACCGTGCCGCGAAGGCGCGTGGGGGCAGGGCCGGTGAGGATGACGATGTCCTCCTCGGTGGGCTCGCTGGCCGGATCGAAGAGGATCGTCCGCCCACGCCGTTCCAGACGTAGCTCGGCGAAGTCCCCATGAATGAGCTTCAGGCGGTAGGGATAGTCGTACTCGATGCGGGCTATGGCATCACCTCGGCGATCACGTTCATAGCCGTTTCCAGGTCCGCTCGGGCCACGACCAGCGGCGGTGCGAAGCGGACCACCGTCCGGTGTGTGTCCTTGCACAGAATTCCGCGGGCCATGAGCGCCTCGCACACCGGACGGGCCGGTCCGGCCAACTCCACCCCGATGAGCAGTCCCCGCCCCCGTACGTCCACCGGGGTGCGGAGCCCGCGCAGCTGCTCCATGAACCACGTCCCATTGTCCGCGGCTTTTTTGGCCAGGTCCTCGTCGACCAGCACGTCAAGCGCCGCCAGCCCGATCGCCGCCGCCAGCGGGTTGCCGCCGAAGGTGCTGCCGTGGTCCCCGGGAGTGAAGACGTCCATCAGCTCTGAGTCAGCGCAGAAGGCGCTCACCGGGTACAGCCCGCCCCCCAGCGCTTTCCCCACACACAGCCCGTCCGGACGGATGCCCTCGTGCTCGAAGGCCCAGGTACGCCCGGTGCGACACAGCCCGGTCTGGATCTCATCGAGGATGAGGAGCACCCGGTGTCGGCTACACAACTCACGGACGCGGGCGAAATATCCGGGGGGGGGCATGACGACGCCACCCTCGCCCTGGATTGGCTCCAACAGAACGGCGGCCGTCTGTGGGGTGATGGCCGCTTCCAGCGCGTCGGCATCCCCGAAGGGGACCGATGAGAAGCCTGGAGTAAATGGACCGAATCCGAGCCGGTACTGCTCTTCGGTGCTGAAACTGACAATCGTGGTCGTGCGGCCGTGGAAGTTTCCGTTGGCAACGATGATCTCGGCCCGATCCATCGTGACACCCTTGACGGTGTGCGCCCACTTTCGCGCCGCCTTCAGCGCGGTTTCGACAGCCTCCGCCCCCGTGTTCATCGGCAGGACGCGCCCGAACCCGCTGAGCGCGGCGAGCCGTTGCAGGAAGGGGCCGAGCTGGTCGTTGTGGAACGCGCGGGACGTCAGCGCGATGCGGTCGAGCTGACTCCGTGCCGCGGCGACGATGCGCGGATGTAGATGCCCTTGGTTCACGGCCGAGTAGGCCGAGAGCATGTCCAGGTAGCGCGTACCGGCGTGGTCCCAGACCCACGCGCCCTCGCCACGGACCAACATGACGGGGAGCGGGTGGTAGTTGCGGGCGCCGTAACGATCGGCGAGGTCCATGTGGTTCATGGCGGGGGGCTATCGTGACGGGCTACAGCGGCCCAATGCTGACGCTCCTCGTTCTCGCATGCACCGACCCCGTCGCCCCGCCACCCGTCGATGCGGACCGGGACCTCCCGGCGCCGACCTCGGCGATGGCACCGCCCCCCGGTCCCTCGGCGCCGCCGTCGAGCGCCACGCTCCCGCCCGCGACCGCTCCAACTGAGGGTGGGGGCCTGCCCACGGCGCTCGCAGCTGATGGGACGCTGCCGCCGCTGACGACGGCCACGGCATCGCTCCCCGAGGTCAAGGCGCTGGAGGGCGAGGCGGGCAAGGTGCGGCTGGCCGGGCCGGAAGCAGCACAACCGCTCGGCAAGTCGGTCAACGGCGTGACGGAAAAACTGGGGCTCATCATCGAGGCCGTGATGGCCGAGGGCAGCAAAGAGAGCCTCGCCGCCGTCAAGAGTGGCAAGGCTGACTGCGCCATCCTGGGGCGCCCGCTTCGACCCGACGAATCCGACTACATCGCGACGACGGTCGGCTACGACGGCGTGGCGCTCATCACCGGTCGCGACAACGCGGTCATGGGGCTGACGACGGCGCAGATCAAGGGCATCTTCGGGGGCACGATCACCTCGTGGGGCGAAGTCGGCGGCGCGGCAGACACCGTGAACGTCTACCGTCGCCCCGACGGAAAGACCGCCACCAAGCTCTTCGAGGAGCACTTCGGCCTCGCTGGCACAGTGGTGGCCTCGGCCACTGTTGTCGACAACGAGAAAGAGTTGGCCTCGACAGTCCGCGGCGACAAAGACGCCATCGGCTACGTGAGCTTGGCCGGCCTACGCGCCGAGGGGCTGGAGGGCGTGAAGCTGCTCGCCATCGATGGCGTCCAACCCATCGTGCCGGAAATCACCGCAAAGCGGTACGCGCTGGTGCGCCCGATTTCGATTGTCACCAAGGGCGCGCCCACCGGGGCGACCAAGACGTTCGTTGAGTTTCTGACCTCGAAGAGCGGGCAGGCGGTGGTTGCGCTGAGCTACGCGCCGGTGAGGTAGGCGGGCCCACCAAGAATCTGAACGGATGTTCAGCCTGTGGGCTTCTCACGCTGACGGCTGCGTGCTACGCTAGCTCCGTGACTGAACGCACTAAATTCGCCCTGCACATCGCCGGGGTCCATCGCGACCAGTTCGGCTGGCACGCCCTCCGCGACTTGTTTGACGCCTACGTGACCGCCCTGGCTGCGATGCCTGACGGCCCCGCTCCCGATCAGGTGGTTCTGCTTGGGATAGGCGAGGGCTCGGCGGTGCCGACGTTCAGCGCGCCCCGCCGCACGGCTCGCGCCATGGCGATTCTGGCCCGCGGGCCAACCCGGCAGTGGACGCACGATCAGCGTCGGCAGGTCGAACCGTTGTACGGGGTTGTGCGGCAGACCGGCGTTTCGCTCAGCGCGGGGCAGCGCCGGCTCCGCCCGGTGTTCATTCCCGACCTCGCTACCGCCTGCCGCCTGCGGGAGGAGACCGAGCTTCGCGCCCGGGTTCAGACCGTCGGCTACGCAGTTCTGCACGCTCAGCTCGACTTCGACCTTCACGGCGTGGTGCGATGCGACGGACCGGCCGAGATCATCCGTGCGTTGGGGCAGAGGCTCCACGGGCCGGTGTTTGTCGGAGGTGTCGCTCGGTGGGACATGGACACGGGGGCCCTCCTGACTCGTCCGTAGCTGGCTTCCTCTTGCAATCAGTCCCTCGGGCGGAAGAGGCCGAACATTACCTTCACCTCGGCGCGCTCCTCGCGCACGAGGGGCTTCAGTTGCTGATTCCTACCCCAACTCTCGGCGAAATACTCGCTGTCGTTCCCGCTGGTGGTCGCGCCGCAGCGCTCGCGGCCATCGAAGAGATGGAGAGTGTGCGGATCGTCAGCTACGACGCGCTGGCTGCGGTCGCCGCTGCCGACCTGTTCGCCAAGCCCAAGGGCGGGTCGAGATCTCGCCCGTGGCAACACGTGAAAATCGACCTCCAGGTGGTCGCCTGTGCCGTTCGCTACGACGCGGGCGGCATCTGCGCCCTGGACGGCGACCATGCCGGCATTGCGAGACGATCTCCACACCCCCTCATCGTTGGGGCACCGGCCCGATTCCTGGCTCAGGTGCCGCTGCTCGGTGCCAAGCCCCGGAGCGAGTAGGCCCGTAGGCCGCTCTGCGGCTGGGCGGGATGGGGAGAGCGCCGCGTCCCGCCGTGCTATTGAGCACGGCGGGCGCCGCAGGCCGGAAAGCGAAGCTTGGAGGCCGGAGGGAACGGCGCGGTAGGGGAAGGGGCACAGCCCCTTCCCCCTCTCAGGATCAGTGCCCCTCTTTCACCGCGTTCCGGTTCCAGGTGGGCAGCTCCACCTCGATGTCACTTTCCCCGGTCGGCACACACTGGCACGCCAACCGCGACGAGGGCCTCAGCGCCGGCGCCGTGTCGAGCATGTCGAGCTCGTCGTCTGAAGCCTCGTTGGTAGCGGTGTCACCGCGTGTGACATAAACGTGGCAGGTCGAGCAGGCGCACACGCCGCCGCACACATGCTCGACGTCGATGCCGTAGGCCATCAGGATGGTGAGGAGGCTGCCCTCCTGCCCGTGATCAGCGTCGGGCAGATTGTCGGGGTCGACGTGAATCGACACCTCGGTCCCTTTGACCCGCAGGACGTACGCACGGGTGGGCCGAGCGGGCGCTTCCGACTTCATGAACGGGTTGATGTGCATCAGCGCAGCCCCATCTGCGCGCCGACTTCGTCAGCATCGCGGCCAGACAACGCGAGGGTCAGGTCGCGTTCGATGCGCCGCTGGGCGAACGGTGCGCTCACTTCGTCGAGCTTCTTCGACAAGGCGCTGATGCGTTCTCGTTCAGTGGTGGTCATCGACGCTTGCAGGGCCGTCGCCACTTCTTGTATCACCTCGGCTTCGTTGCCTACCAGCATTCCAGAGTCGGTCGCGAGCGCCTTATGTATGGCAGCGAGGATGCCTTCGGCCTCGACGCGGGCGTCGATGAGCAGCCGTTCGTCGACGTCGGTCTCGGCGTGGTCGATGGCATCTTCCAGCATGCGTTCGATGTCCTCTTCGCTGAGCCCATAGCTCGGTTTGACATCGATTTTGGCCTCGATTCCGGTGTGTTCCTCCTTGGCGGCGACGTGAAGCAGCCCGTCGGCATCGACAGTGAACTCGACACGAACCCGGGGCACGCCCGCGGGAAGCGGCGGCAGCCCGCGCAGCTCGAACCGCGCGAGGGAGCGGTTCTGTGAGGCGAGCTCGCGGTCGCCCTGCACCACATGGAGGTCGACCACCGTCTGGTTGTCGACGTGGGTGGTGAAGGTCTGATGGGCGTTGACCGGGATGGTGGAGCACCGCGGGATGAACTTCTCGGTGACGCCGCCCATCACTTCGAGCCCGAGGGAGAGCGGGATCACGTCGAGCAAAAGCATGTCGTCGGCGAGCTGGGAGTTGCCGCTGAGGATGTCGGCCTGCATCGCGGCGCCAAGCGCCACGACCTCGTCCGGGTCGAGGTCGCAGTAGGGTTCGCGACCGAAAAGCGTCGCGACGTGACGGCGGACCAGCGGAACGCGCGTGGACCCGCCTACCAGCACCACTGCATCCACCTGCGCCGCGGTGAGGCCCGCGTCGGCGAGCGCCCGCCGGCACGAGGCCCCGGTGCGCTCCAGGATCGGGAGGATGGACGCTTCGAAGGCGTCCAGGCTCACCTTTACGTCACCGCCGGCCGTGGCCACGGTGGCCGCGCCGTGCTCGCTGAGCTGATGTTTCGCCGCGCGGGCGGAGGCGACCAGGCCGCGGAAAGCACCATCGTCCAGCTTCGCCGCCGCGTCGGCGCCGCCGGCAGCCAGCTCGGCGAGCGCGCGGTCGAAGTCGTCGCCGCCGAGGTGGGTGTCACCGGCGGTGCTGAGCACCTGAAAGACCCCGTCGTCCAACTTGAGAATCGAGATGTCGAAGGTTCCACCACCCAGATCGTAGACCGCGAAGGTCCCGCCGCCACGCTTGTCGAGGCCATAAGCGATGGCTGCCGCGGTGGGCTCGTTCAGCAGACGCAACACCTCCAGGCCAGCGAGACGGGCGGCATCCTTGGTGGCCTGCCGCTGGGCATCGTCGAAGTAGGCCGGCACGGTGATGACCGCGCCGCCAGGCTCCCCGAAGAGACACTCGACCGCGCGCGCCCGGAGCAGCTTGAGCACCTCGGCGCTGACCTCCACCGGCGTCACCGGCGCATGACCCTCGACAAGGAAGCGCACGAACCGGGCTTCGGTAGGGTCCATCTTGACCCGGAAAAGCGCAGCGTCGGCCTGACAGTCCGCGGGCGCGCGACCCATGAAGCGCTTGACGCTGGTGAAGGTCCGATGCGGATGGCGTGGTGCCTCGTCGCGCGCAGCCCTGCCCACGACCACGCTGCCATCGGCCTCGTAGCGAACTGCGCTCGGGAGCATCGACGCGCCCGCGTCGTCCAGCAGGCAGCGCGCCCGCCCGTTCATGACCACCGCGACCAGCGAGTTGGTGGTTCCGAGATCGATGCCGATGTTGGCCATGTCAGGCTTCCGGGTGAGAGCGCAAGAGTCCCTCGACATAGGTGAGGCGGTTCAAGTGGTCTTCGATGTGGTCCAGCGTGCCCGAGCCGCCTTCCCACTCAGAGAATTCGGTCTCGATCTTTCGAAATAGTTTTTGTCGCGATGCAGTCGCAAGCTCACGCATCACGCCCGGCTCGTCCTCGTCACGCTCGCGCCACTCGAAGATCTCGGCGAGGAACGCCGGGTCGAGCGCAGGGCCGCCGCTTTCGCGAGGCGCCGAGCGACCGGTCGCCAGCCATCGCGCCCGGGTGCGGTCGTCCTTGAGCACCCGTCGGGCTTCGTTGAGGGCTGCGGTCCACTGCAAGGCCATGCGGCGCTCCACCGCCGGTCGGCTGACGAAGCGGTCGGGATGGGTGGCACGCGCGATCGTTCGGTAGCGCACATCGAGGTCGGCAGCGTCGATGTGATAGCGGTGCGGCAGTCCAAAAAGGACAAAGGGATCCGGGCTGGCCGGTGGTGGTTGCAACGCCCCACACCCCACGCAAGATGGCGCCTGGACCGGCTCGCGGCAGGAGAAACAGACCGAACGATGGGACGCCATGCGCGTGCTTCCCGCCTAGACGGTGAAGCTCTCCCCGCAGGAACAGCTGGTTTTGGCCAACGGGTTGATGAACTCAAAGCCGGTCTTCATCAGCTCGGTCTTCCAGTCCACGACAATGCCGTTGAGGAAAAGGTAGGACTTGCGGTCAACCACCACGGTCACCTTGCCGTCGTCGGGCCCGAAGTTGAAGACCTTGTCCTTCTCCGCCGCTGCCGGGGCAAAATCGACGTAGTACGACAGCCCCGAGCACCCGCCGCCGCGAATGCCCAGCCGGAACACGTGGTCCGGTGTTTGTCGTTTCATCGCCAGCTCGCGGATGCGAGAGATGGCACGCTCGGTGAGTTCGACGGCCATCGTTACTCCGCCGCCGCCGACGCCGACGCCGAAACCGCGTCGGCCTTCTTCGCGCGCTTCTGCTTGAAGTCGGCGATGGCGGCCTTGATCGCGTCCTCGGCCAGCACCGAGCAGTGGATCTTCACCGGCGGGAGCTTCAGCTCTTCGGCGATCATCGCGTTGTTGATCGACATCGCGAACTCGACCGAGCGCCCCTTGACGAGCTCGGTGACCAGCGAGCTGGACGCGATGGCGGAACCACAACCGAAGGTCTTGAACTTGGCATCTTCGATGATGCCATCGTCGCTGATTCGGAGTTGGAGCTTCATCACGTCGCCGCAAGCCGGCGCGCCGACGAGGCCGGTGCCGACGTCTTCGGCGTTCTTGTCCATCGAACCCACGTTGCGGGGGTTCTCGTAGTGGTCGATGACTTTGTTGCTGTAGGCCATGTTTTTACTCCCGGACCCTAGTGGGCGGTCCATTCGATGGATTTGATGTCGATGCCCTCTTTCACCATCTCGTAGAGTGGGGACATCTCGCGCAGCCAACGCACCTTGTCGGTGATGTTCTGCACGGCGTAGTCGATCTCTTCGCGGGTGGTGAAGCGGCCGATGCCGAAACGAATCGAGGTGTGCGCCAGCTCGACGTCCACGCCCATGGCGCGCAGGACGTAGCTGGGTTCGAGCGATGCCGAGGTGCAGGCGCTGCCCGAGCTGACGGCGAGGTCCTTGATGGCCATCATCATCGCCTCGCCCTCGCAGAACGCGAAGCTGACGTTCAGGTTGCCGGGGAGACGGTGCTCCCAGCTGCCGTTGAGGTAAAGCTCGTCCAGGTTTTCTTGCAGCTTGGTCCAGAGGTAGTCGCGAAGCTCGCGAATGCGCTCGGTCTCACCGTCCCGCATCGCGTCGGCGGCCACCGCGCAGGCAGCGCCCAACCCGACGATCTGATGCACGGCGTGGGTGCCGCTGCGAATGCCGCGTTCTTGCCCACCGCCGAACATCGTCGGCTCCAAGCGGATGCGTGGGCGGCCGCGGCGGATGTACAAGGCGCCGATGCCCTTGGGGCCGTACATCTTGTGGGCGGAGATGCTGGCCATGTCCACGTTCATGCTGGCCACGTTGAAGGGCAGCTTGCCGATGCCCTGAACCGCGTCGGTGTGGAAGAAGACGCCCCGTTCACGACAAAGCTTGCCGATCGCGGTGATGTCCTGGATCGTGCCGACCTCGTTGTTGGCCCACATGATCGACACCAGCGTGGTGTCCGGTCGGATCGCCGCGGCCAGGTCGTCCAGCCGGATGCGACCGTCGGCGGCCACCGGCAGGTAGGTGATCTCGAAGCCCTCTTTTTCGAGCGCGTGGCAGGCGTCCAGCACTGCCTTGTGCTCGGTGAGCTGCGTGATCAGGTGCTTGCCCTTTTCCTTGTAGAAGTGGGCGACGCCAAGGATGGCGAGGTTGTCGGACTCGGTGGCGCCCGAGGTGAAGATGATCTCCTTGGGGTCGGCGCCGATGAGGCTCGCCACCTGCTCCCGCGCCCGCTCCACCGCTTCCTGGGCGGCCCAGCCGAAGGCGTGGTTGCGTGACCCGGCATTGCCGAAGACTTCGGTGAGGAAGGGCAGCATGACCTCGAGGACCTTGGGGTCCACGCGCGTCGTGGCGTGGTTATCGAGGTAAATCGGCAGCTTCAGAGACATTTCAGTTTTCCGGGTGGGCGGCGTGAGGAGCCGTTTCGCGCAGCGCGGCCACCAACGCGGGCGCTTCGGTGTGGGAGTGCTCGCCTTCTTCGCAGGTGGGGCAGGCGGACTTCTCGGTGGCCGGCGCACAGGTGGTACATCCGGCGAGGTAGTCCACCGCGGCCGCCAGTTCGGCATCGAGCGATTGCAGGCGAAGAAGCTGGGCGCTGGTCTCTTCCCGCTTCTTCTGGTAGAAGCCCTCGAGCGAGCGCATCATCGCCGGCGCCGTCTGGGCCGAGCGCAGCGCCTCGAGGAAGTCGCGGATTTCGGGGAGCGAGAAGTCGAGCTCCTGCAGGCGGCCGATCCAGTGGATGCGGAGCAGCGAATCCTGGTCGTACAGCCGAAAACCACCCTTGGTACGCCCCACCGGCGTGAGCAACCCCAACTCCTCGTAGAAGTGGAGCGTGCGCTGGGTGCGCCCCGCCTTGTCGGCGAGGGCTCCGATGCGCATCAGCGGGGTGATGGTGGCCTCAGACATCAGACTCTTACGTGAACGTGAGAGTTGTACTCAGAGGTGGCGCGATCGTCAACGATCGCGGCGTGGCGATCGGGAATTGGTGGGGGAGGGCACACCGTCCGCGCGATGCGGATTCCGCGCCGGCGGCGATACACCCGGGCGATGCCCACCGAGTCCCTCCCCCGCGTCGTCGTGATCGGCGCCGGGGCCATCGGCGCCGGAGTTGGCGGCCTGCTCTGGGAGGCCGGCGCGGACGTGCTCCTTGTCGCCCGGGGCGCGCACGCGGAGGCGCTGGCGCGCGATGGGCTCGACCTGCGCCTGCCCGGCGGCCCGCGCCGCCTGCGGGTGCCGGTTGGCGAGGTCGGTGACGTCGAGCCCGGCGACCTCGTGTTGCTCGCAACGATGGGCCACGACACCGCCGCTGCCGTGGCTTCGCTCCCCGGGAACACGCCGATCGTCTGCTTCCAGAACGGACTGCGTCCGCTGGAGGCGCTGGGCGAGCGGCCGGTCGTGGCCACGATGGTGTACGTGCCTGCCGAGCGTCGGGCGCCGGGCGTGGTGGTGCTGGCCGGTTCGCCGGCACCCGGTGCGATCTTCCTCGGTCGATGGCCCAGCGGCCTGAACGGGACGGCGCGGGCGCTCGCGGCGGCGCTGGCCCGCGCCGGATTCCGCGCCGAGGTCAAGGCGGACATCGCCCCGTGGGTGCGCGCCAAGACGCTCACCAACCTCGGCGGCGTGTTCGCTGCCCTTTGCGACGACCCGCCCCGCGACCTCGTCGAGCGCTGCGTGGACGAAGCGCGCGCCTGCTTCGCCGCGCTCGGCGCCGCGGTGGTGCCCGACGACGAGTTCGACGCCGCCATCGGTCCGATGGAGGTGGCCGCCGTCGACGGGCTCCCCCGCGTCGGCGGCTCCACGCGCCACGCCCTCGCCCGCGGCGACCGACTGGAGACCGCGTCCTTGCACGGCTACTTCGTCGACCTCGGGGTCAGCGTGGGCGTGTCCACGCCGCTTAACGCGGCGCTGGTCACCCTTGCGGAGCGAGCCTTCCGCGAGCGGTGGTCGCCCGGCACGCTGGACGCCGCCGCCCTGGTGCGCGCCCTGGGACGACCCCGACGCCTCGTCCGCTGAGGATGGGATAGCCCGGCGCCGTGCTCGACACCCTCTACGCGCTCGCCCGGCCGGCCCTGTTCCGAATGGACGCGGAATCAGCACACGAGCTGGTTTTCAGCGGCTTGCCTCTCGTGCCATGGCTGGCCGGCAAGCGACGACCCGACCCCAAGCTGGCCGTGACGATCGCGGGCCTGAGGTGGGGTGGTCCGGTCGGACTCGCCGCCGGCCTCGACAAGAATGGCGTCGGGCTCGCCGCCTGGGAGGCCCTCGGCTTCGGCGCCATCGAGGTCGGCACCGTCACCGCGCACGCCCAGCCTGGGAATCCCAAGCCCCGGCTGTTCCGCCTGGTCGCCGAGGGTGGCCTCATCAACCGCATGGGGTTCAACAACCTCGGCGCCGCCGCGCTCGCAGAGACACTCGGCCGCGTGCGCGACGCCGGCCGCTGGCCGAAGGTGCCGGTCGGTGCGAACCTCGGCAAGTCCAAGGTCACGCCCAACGAGGAGGCGGTGGGCGACTACCTCCAGAGCATCGCTGTGCTCAAGGGAAAGGCAGACTATTTCGTGGTCAACGTGTCCTCG
The DNA here is from genome assembly GCA_947490345.1 of Deltaproteobacteria bacterium. Classification (GTDB taxonomy): domain Bacteria; phylum Myxococcota_A; class UBA796; order UBA796; family SXON01; genus SXON01. The sequence continues at coordinate 79,564 of CANLGL010000013.1, read as the reverse complement.
CCCAACACGCAGGGGCTGCGCGCACTACAGGACAAGGAGCCCTTGGAGCGGCTGCTCGGCGCCGCGGTGCCGGCGGCGTCGGGAACGCCCGTCTTCCTGAAGCTGGCGCCCGACCTGGAGGACGACGCGCTCGCCGAGGCGGTCGAGGTGGCGGTTCAGGCCGGATGCGCAGGGATCATCGCCACGAACACCACGACATCCCGGCCCGGGAACACTGCCCGACTCGATCAGTCGGGGGGGCTGTCGGGCGGACCGCTGCGGCCCCTGGCCCGCCAGAAGATCGGCGTGGTGGTGACCGCCGCGGCGGGTCGGTGCCCGGTCATCGGGGTCGGCGGCATCTCCACGGCCGAGGAGGTGCACGAATATCTCACGATGGGCTGCGCGGCGGTTCAGTTGTACAGCGCGTTCGTTTTTCAAGGGCCGGGGCTGGTTTCTCGGCTGCATCGGGAGCTGGCAGGCGGGAGCTGATCAGCGGCCCAACCGAGATGGGGCTACAGCCGCCTGTAGGGCGACTTCGGTTTGTGGGCCCAACCGAGGTGGGGCTACAGCCGCCTGTAGGACGACTTCGGTTGGTGGGCCCAACCGAGGTGGGACTACTGCCGCCTGTAGGGCGACGTCGCGAGCACGCCGCGGGGTATCGCGGCGCCACCGGGGCCCCACCCGCGCCGCGCGATCACCCCAGCGCCCGCAGCGCCTCCAGCGCCCGCGCCACACCCGCGTCATCGACATCGAGGTGCGTCACCAGCCGCACGCGATCCTGGGCGATGGCGATGGCCCCGACCCCACGCTCGCGGAGCGTGCCCACGAACGCAGGGGCGTCGCTGACGCGGAAATAGAGGATGTTGGTCTCGGGCGCCGCCTCCACCGCGAAGCCGGCGTCGCGGAGACCCTCCCACAGCGTGCGCGCGCGCGCATGGTCCTCGGCCAGCCGGGAAACGTGGTGGTCGAGCGCGTATTCGGCCGCCGCGGCGAGGATGCCGACCTGGCGCATGCCGCCGCCGAGCATCTTTCGCGTGCGTCGCGCCTTCTCGGCCAGGGCGCGGGGGCCCGCCACCAGCGAGCCCGCGGGCGCGCCAAGGCCCTTGCTCATACAGACGTTGACGACGTCGAAGGGGCCGGCGAGCTCGGCGAGGGGCGTGCCGGTGGCGACGTGAGCGTTCCACAGGCGCGCACCGTCGAGATGGGCGTGCAGCCCCGCCTCGTGAGCGACGGCACACAGCTCGCGACAGCGCTGCGCCGAGGTGACCGCGCCGCCGCCCCGATTGGACGTGTTCTCCACCGACAACAGGCGCGCCGGTGCGTGGTGTACGTTCGGCGGGCGCAGCGCGGTCCGCACCACGGCGGGGTCCAGCACGCCGCGCTCCCCCTGAACCAGGCGGATGGTCACCCCCGAGACCACCGCGGCGCCACCTGCTTCGTAGTGGAAGGGGTGCGCGTCGGCCTCCATCACGATCTCGTCCCCCGGCTCGGTCAGGATCCGGAAGGCGATCTGGTTGGCCATGGTGCCCGAGGGGACAAAGAGCGCGGACTCCTTGCCGAGGAGGGCGGCCACGCGACCTTCGAGCCGATTGACGGTGGGGTCCTCGCCGAAGACGTCGTCCCCGACCTCGGCGTCGGCGATGGCGCGGCGCATCCCCGCGGTGGGGCGAGTGAGCGTGTCGGAGCGGAGATCAATCCACATGGCGCACCAAGGCGGGGAGGTAGTCGGCCGGCGGGACGAGGCCCCGTAGCACCAGCAGCGTGGCGCCGATGTTCGCAATGCCGGCGCCAGGAAAGTCCGCGAGGGTCCAGCGTCCCGTCGGGTCCAAGAGCACGAAGGGGACCGGGTTGAGCGAGTGGCTGGTTCGCGGCTTGGGGACGCCGTCTTGCATCACCTTTTTCCCGGGCTTGTCGAGCTCGAACATCTCGTCGGCGTTCCCGTGGTCCGCCGTGACCAGCAGGATGGCACCCGCGTCGCGGCATGCTTCGACCAAAACACCGATACATGTATCAACACATTCCACGGCGCGAACGGTCGCGGCGAAGTTGCCGGTGTGGCCGACCATATCCCCATTGGCGAGGTTCAACCGAATGTGATCGGCAGCGTGCTGTCGGATGGCCCGTGCCGCCCGGGTGGTGACCGCCCGGGCCTGCATCTCGGGGAGCTGGTCGAAGGGGACGTTGTCCGACGGGAGCTCTTCGTACGTTTCGAGCTGTTCGTCGAAGCGGGCGCTGCGGTTGCCGTTGAAGAAGTAGGTGACGTGGCCGAACTTCTGCGTTTCGGACACGGCGAAGGTGCTGACCCCGGCCGCAGCGAAGAGCTCTCCCACGGTGTGGTCGATCGCGGGCGGCTGGACGAGGAAGCGCTTGGGCAGGCCCAAGTCGCCGTCGTATTGCATCATGCCCGCGTAGATCACGCGGGGCGTGCGGCCGCGGTCGAAGGCGTCGAACTCCGGGCCGCCCTCGAAGGCGCGGCTGATCTCCATCGCCCGATCGCCGCGGTAGTTGAAGAAACAAACGGCATCGCCGTCCTCGATGCGCCCAACGGGCTCCCCGCCGCGGGCCACCACGAAGGCGGGCAACCACTGGTCGTCGACCTTCGGGTCTTCAGCGTAGGCGGTACGGATGGCGTCCGATGCCGTGGCGAAGGGACGACCCTCCCCCAAAACGTGGCATCGCCATCCGCGCGCCACCATCTCCCAGTCGGCTTCGTACCGATCCATCGTCATGTGCATCCGGCCCCCACCGGACGCGAATGACACATCCGATCCCTCGCGTGTGTATTGAAGGAACTCAGCATCAAGCGGTTCGATCCAGGCCAGCGCCGAACGGGCCGATACATCGCGCCCGTCCGTCAGTGCGTGAACGCGGATGCGCTTGACGCCAGCGGCCGCCGCCTCACGCACGAGCGCACGCAGATGGTCCACATGGCTGTGAACGCCGCCGTCCGAAACCAATCCGATCAGGTGGAGCGTCGGCGCCGCGACCAGCTCCTTCCACGCCTGCCCTTCGAAGAGCGCCCCGCTGGCGATGGCCGCCTCCACCAACGAGGCGCCCTGCTGGATGATCCGACCGGCGCCCATCGCGTTGTGCCCGACCTCGCTGTTGCCCATGTCGGCGTCTGAGGGGAGCCCGACCGCAGTTCCGTGCGCGGTGAGCAACCGCCACGGACAAGAACTCATCAGCGCGTCGAGGTGGGGCGTCGCGGCGACGTAGACGGCATCGGTGTCATCGCGGCGTCCCCATCCTACGCCGTCGAGGATGCACAGTACGACGGGGGGCGGTTGCAGGGCGGCTCCGGGGAGGGCGCGAGCTTAGCGCGCTCGCGCCTTGCCGTGATCGTGGACGCGAGTTCGTCGCGCCGCTGTGAACAGTCCGTCAACCGCGATCGATCTGGTGACCCCGGGGGATGGCGAGCCGTACCAACGTCGAGCACCGAGGAGACTCCCATGCACCCACCCAGTCGAATCCAGCCCGGTAGGCTCCGCTTGGTCGGCCCGCCGGGGTCGGCCCTGGTTTCCGAGTGCCCGGCTCCGATGGTCGTCCCGGAGGCGGCCCCCACAATTCCCGTTCACGTTCCGGCTTACGTATCGGCTGAACCGGGCCCTGCCCGTCACCAGGGGCGTCTGCTGCCGCCTGGTTCGCGCCGGCCCAGCGGCGGCGCATCACGACCGATTCCGGTGGCCCGCGCCGGGACTCGCTCCTGGCTGGCGTCCGGCGGTGTGGCCCCCATGCTCCTCGTCGGCGCGGCCCTCGTCGGGCTTTGGAGCGCCAGCGGGATGGTCAGCGAACGGTTGAGTGGCCGGAGCGAGCCCCGAAACGTCGCGCCGCTGGTCCCCGAGCCACAGCGGGCGTCCGCGCCCACCCCATCCTTGGGCCTCCAGTCCGTCCACACCGCCGCGGGCGAAGTGGTCGCCGTGCCCCGGGGCTACGGCGTGGTCGAGTTCGTTGTTCCCCCAGGCGCTTCCGTGACCATCAACGGGGCCGCACCAACCACCGTCACCGGCTCCCGCCTGGTGACGTTGCCGGTGGGCCACCACGTGGTGCGCCTGCACAGCGAACGCGGCACGGAGGACCGTTCGGTGGAGGTCACCGACGGAGGCGCGGCGCGGGTCGAATTCGAACGGGGGGTTTCGCTTACCTCCTTGCGATAGGCGCCGTCGCTGCTGCTACTCCTGCCGCAGGCCGGGCGCCTCGCGACCGACCGCGGTGACATATTCGTCGTAGGTTCCCGGATACAGGTGCGGACCCTCGGGGCCCAACTCCAAGACCCGGGTGGCGAGCGCCCGAAGGAACGTGCGATCGTGTGACACAAACACCAGCGTCCCTTCGTAGCCGTCGAGCGCCCTGACCAGGGCTCGTTTGGTGGCGAGGTCCAGGTGGTTGGTCGGCTCATCGAGCACCATCAGGTTCGGCGCGTCAAAGAGCATCTTCGCCATCGCCAGCCTCGCTTTTTCGCCGCCGGAGAGCACGTGGATTGGCTTGTCGATATCGTCGCCGGAGAATCCGAAAGCGCCAGCGAGATTCCGGAGAACGCCCTGCCCTTCGCGAGGCGCGTGCGCCTGAAGCTCCTCGAACACGGTGAGGTCGGCGTCCAGCGTCTCCATCTGGTGTTGGGCGAAATAGCCCAAACTGACACTCGCGCCGATGGTGACTGCGCCGGCATCCGGTGCGAGCGCTCCCGCCATCATCTTGAGCAGTGTCGTCTTTCCCGCACCGTTGGCGCCCATGATCGCCCAGCGTTCCCCGCGACGGACCATCAGGTCCAGGCCGTTGTGAATTCGTCGGGCGCCGTAGCCCTTGGAGACTCCCTTGACCGCGACGACGTCGTTGCCGCTGCGCTCGGGCTTCGCGAATGCGTAGGTGCGCTCGATGAAGCGGCGGGGCTCTTCGATGCGCTCGATCTTCTCCAGCTTCTTGGCACGGCTCTGCACCTGGCTGGCTTTGCTCGGCTGGGCCTTGAAGCGCTCGATGAACCGGATTTCCTTGGCCAGCATCGCCTGTTGTTTCTGGAACTCCGCCTCGCGTTGGGCGGCGTCGAGCGCCCGCGCGCGCTCGTAGGCGTCGTAGTCGCCGGTGTAGGTGCGAATGCGCCCGCCGTCGATCTCGAGCACCTTGCCGACGACCCGGTTCATCACGTCGCGATCATGGCAGGTCATGAGCACCGCGCCGGGGTAGTCGCGAAGCCACGCCTCCAACCAGACGATCGACTCGATGTCCAGGTAGTTGGTCGGCTCGTCCAACAATAGGAGCTCGGGCCGCGCCAGGAGCAGCCGCGCCAACTGAACGCGCATCCGCCACCCGCCCGAGAGCGCGCCCACCTTGCCGTCCATCTCCACCTGGGAAAATCCCAGCCCGTTGAGCAACGCGCGCGCCCTCGCTTCGAGGTCGTACCCGCCGCCCTCCTGGTAGCGGGCCTGGGCCTCGCCGTAGCGCTCAAGGATCCGGTCGTAGTCGGGGTCGTCGATGTCTTCGAGCTTCGCCTCCAAGATCGCCAACTCCTCACCGGCCTCAGCCACCGCTCCCGCGCCGGCGATGGTCTCGGCGAGCACGCTGCGGTCGCGCCACTCGGCGAAGTCCTGGCGGAAGTACCCGATGGTGAGCCGGCGAGGACGCTCGACGGCGCCTTCGTCCGCGCGTTCTTCACCGAGAATCAGGCGAAAAACGGTGGTCTTGCCGGCGCCGTTTGGCCCCACGAGGCCGATCTTCTCCCCGGGGTTGACCTTGAAGGACGCCTCGAGGAAGAGTATCTGCTTGCCGTATTGTTTGGTGACATTGGTGAAGTCCACCATCGGAGTACCCTGCGAGGCGGCGCGGCTATCGCGGCGGCGAGGAGGAGGGGCGGTTACCGAGCCGCGAGCCCCCGCCGCTCACCCCCGCCTACGCCGCCCGGCTCCGAGCATCACCAGCGGCACCACCCACGCGCCTCCCCTCGTTTCGACCACCCCGCACACGCCAACCTCGTAGGACATCGAGGTGATCGCGCGCTCAGCAGCGTCGCCTTCCGCGGCGAGAGCGTCACAATCGGGCGCGGCCAGCTCCATGCCGATCTGGGCTTCGATCCAGTCGATCACCGCATCAGGGCGAACGTAGATGCCGCCTTCGGAGCAGGGAAGGCGCGCGTCGTCGAAGGCGCGCGAGGTGATTCCGGCCAGGAAGATGCCCGCGTCAGTGCGGAGGTAAAGCGGCCCGCCTGAGTCGCCGGCGCAGGTGTCGACGCCGTTCCCGCCCGCCGACAGCTCGCCGCCGGGCGAGATGGCGGGGTGGCACCCACGGGAGGTGTCGGTGCACTCCGGGTCGATGATGGTCGTCGCGCCCGCTTGGAGCAGGTCGGTGTACTCCTCCTCCCACTTGTCGGTCGCCCCATAGCCGACGAGATCCACCGCGTTGCCCGACTTCAGCCACTGGTCGATGACGCAGCCCTGCGCCAGAACGGCAGGCGCAGCAACCGCGTCGTCGGCGAGGAACACCAGCGCCAGATCGTAGGTGCGCAGCCACTTCGGGTAGGCCACAACGCGCTCGGCGGCGATCTCCGCCCGCAGACCGCCGATGTCGCTGGCGTTGAGGCTGACGCCGGTGATGCCCTCCGCACAGTGCCCGGCGGTGAGGACAACGTTGGGCGCGATGAGCACGCCGGTGCACTCGACATACCCGTCGATGTAGATGGCCGCGATCCCCGGCCAGCTCCGGCCGTTGCTGTCGCGACCGCCTACCACCGGAGAGTTGGTGCGGCCTCCGTCGGCGGGCAGGTCGACGGCGGCTTCGAAGGCGGAGGGGTCGGCGAGGAGTGGAATCATGGGCGCTCCGGTGTCCCTTGGTTGGAAGGGGACGATCAGTCGGACACCGCTGGGCGGTGGGGGTGCTACCGGGACACCGGGCGGGGTGCCCCATGATAGCCAGCGCGCTTGACGCCCCACACTCGCTGGCTGCGCTGGATGGCGGTGATTCTCGCCCTCACGGCGGCGTTTTGGACGCTGGGCACCTGGCCAGGCGAGATCTTGCCCGACACCCGCGTGCAGTACCGCCAAGGGGCTGCAGAGGTCTACACCAACGCGCACCCGGCGCTCTTGTCGTGGTTGCTCGGTCGCTCCGTCGCCGTGGTGGGGAACACCGGACCGCTCTTGTTGGTGGTGATGGCCACGGCCGCCGCCGGGCTCTGGGGGCTCGCGCGGACCGTGCCCGATCGCCGAGGAGCGCGCGTCGCCTTCGTCCTGCTCGCGCTGTTTCCGCTCGGCTGGGCGCAGCTCGCGTCGGTGCTCAAAGATGCGTGGAGCCTCGCGCTCCTCTTCGCCGCCCTCGCGCTGCTGGCGGCGAAGCGACCGTGGCCCGCGGCGATCGCGACGGCGCTGATGTGTTGCTTCCGCCACAACAGCATCGCCATGGTGCCGGCATTGGCGGGCCTCGCGGCCTGGCAGACGCGTCAGTCGCCCGCTCGGGCGGTCGCGACGGCAATGGGCATGGTGATCCTGTCGCTGGCCACCCCACGCCTCGTCGATCGCGCACTGGACGTGAAGGACGGCCACCCCGCCGTGCCGAGCCTCGTCTTCGACGTGGCAGGCGTCTACTTGGGCCAGCAGGAGGCCTACGATACCGGGCCCTACGCGGAGCTCGTCGCCTACGCCGACATCAAGGAGCGGTACACGCCGAAGACGGCCCGCTATCTGACCTCCGATGTGCGCGGCCTCCCGGGATGGCGGCATGGCGACTTCGTATCTGCCGAACAGAACGCCCAACTCAAGAGCGAATGGCTGCGGGTGGTGACCACCTGGCCGGGTGCGTGGGTGCGCCATCGACTCGACGTGGCGGCTCGCTATTTCAGCCCGACCCCGTTTGAACCCTACTACGAGTCGAGCAAGGACAGCGCCAAGACGCTGCCGCAGAGCCGACGGCGCGGCCCACTCTGGCAGGCCGCCCACAACGTGCGTGCCGCGGTGCGCTTTTCCGGCAACGGCCTCTTGTGGGCCGTCGCCACTCTGGTTCTCGGGCTCTTCGCGATCCGGCGTCGCGATGCGTTCGGCATCGCCGTTTTCCTCGTCGCCCTTGGCAACGAAGTCGCCAATGTTCTGGCCGCACCCTCCACTCCATTTCGGTACCACGTTCCGTGTATCGCCGCGGTGATCGTGCTTTTTCCGAGGACGTTCTGGTCGAGGGCCGCGCCGCCGGCAGCGTGATCGGGTTGGTTGCGGATGCCCGGCCCCAGATGTACGCTCCAACCGTGCCCCCTGCGCGACCGCTACTGGTGTCTGTTCGCGCCGGCGGAGCGATCGCGTTGGCGATACTCGCAGGTTGTAGCGACTATTCACTCTACGGTCGCGAGGATCTCACCACGCCCATCCCCCCGGACGATGAGTACTCGCCCGACGGTGAAAGCGACACCGCGAACACGGTCATCTGTCCGAGCCAGCCCGATCTCCCCTCAACCTCCGCCGTCGACGAGTCCTGCGACAGCGAGCCCAAAACGGGCACGCTCTCGACCGTCGTGGAGTGGGCCGTGACGGACTTCGACGCCTCGCCCGAGTACACCCAGGTGGTGACCGCGCCCCTGGTCGGGCAGCTGACGGACGACAACGGGGACGGCATCATCGACCGCAACGACGACCCGGACATCGTCGTGGTAGCGGACGACAACGGGACGGACAACGCCGATCACTTCGGCCTGCTCGTGGTGCTGCGCGGGGTCGATGGCGCCAGGGTGCTGGCGACCACCACGGTCGTGGTAGGCGACGTGGAGGTGCACCCCTACCGCTATGCGACGCCGGTGCTCGCCGACCTCGATGCGGACGGCATTCCGGAGATCACCACCGTGGTGCGCTTGATCCGCCACGGCGGCGGGGGCCCGCCCGACGGTGGCGACGACACCGGCGACGAAGGTCCCCCGGGGGAGCCGGTCGACAGCGGCGGCGACGATCCGATCGGGCCGCCTCCGCCCGATGACCCGCCGGACAGTCCCAGCAACGGTTGCGCTGTCGCGGCGTTCCATGCCGACGGCACCGTCCAGTGGATCTCGGACCACGAGGTGGAGTGCGCCGGGCACCTGCTCGCGGCCGCCGACCTCGATGGGGACGGCTACGGCGAGGTGCTCGTCGCCGACGCGGTGCTCGACCGCGAAGGCAAGCTCCTGTGGGAGATGGAGGGTGAGGCCCGATTCGCCGCGTACAGCGAGGTCGGGAGCGACCCCGTGGCGATCGACCTCGATGTGGACGGTGCCCCCGAGGTGCTCGCCGGGCGCATTGTCTACCAGGCGGACGGTTCCGAGCGTTGCCGGATCCCCGACGCCGATCCCGATGGTTTCCCCGCCGCCGCCGACCTTGATGGGGATGGGCTCGGAGAGTTCATTCTTGTGGGCGATGGACAGGTGCACCTGTACGACGACGACTGCACGCCGGTCGCGACGTGGAGCCTCGTGGGCTCGGGGAACGGGGGGCCGCCGACCATCGCCGACTTCGATGGTGACGGGGTGGCGGAGATCGGCGTCGCCGACGCGGAGGTGTACGCCGTCTACGAAGTCGACGGGACCGTGCTGTGGAGCCAGCCGTGCACGGACGAGTCCTCGCATGCCACGGGCTCGAGCGTCTTCGACTTCGATGGAGACGGGCGCGCCGAGGTGTTGTACGCCGATGAGGTGACGCTGTGGGTGTTCGACGGCGCCACCGGTGCAGTGCGCTTGGAGGACCACGAGCACACATCGCGAACGCTGCACGAGCTCCCCACGGCGGCCGATGTGGATGGCGACGGCGAGACGGAGATCGTCGTCCCTCAGGGTGGTGGCCACTACGGCGATGAGCGCGGCGGGCTCTACGTTCTGGGTTCGGCTGGGGACCCGTGGCTCGGCGACCGGCAGGTGTGGAACCAACACGCCTGGACGCTGACCAACGTGCAGGACGACCTGCGGCTGCCCTACCCGGCGATACCCAACTGGCCGTTTTCGAACACCTTCCGGAGCGGAGACCTCTCCGCGTCGGCTGGCGGCGCGCTGCCAGACGCGATCCCCTCGATCCAGGTGTGCGACGAGGAGTGCCCGGAGGGAGAGATCGGGGTTCAGGTGCGCCTCGGCAACGGCGGCATGGCGTCGATGCGCGCCGGGGTGCCGGTCACGGTGTACACGCGGGTTGGGGGTGAGGATCAGGCTCTCCTCACCATCCGCAGCGAGGCGATCATCGAGTCCGGCGGCGCCGGCGTACCGTGGGAGTTCACCGTCGCGACTGAAGCGGTCCCGGAGGGCATCCTCCTGGTGCGGGTGGATGACGACGGGCTCGGCGGTCAGCAGGTCGTCGAGTGCCACGAGGACAACAACGAGCGGATGCTGGAACGGGTGGGGTGTCCGCCGTAGGTGAGGTCGATTAGACATTGACAGTAATCACTGTCATGTTTACAGTAACTGGGTGAACCCACTCCACGCCTACCGCCACCGCGAGCTGCCTCTGGTCGAGCTGGTGCTCGCAGCGGTGCAGCTCGGTGCCGGAATCCCCAGCGCGGGCGATGAGCGTGTGCGCGCCGAGGTCGATGAACGAACCGTGCGCTACTACCAGTCCACCGGGCTGGTCGACCGTCCGGGCCGATACGAAGGCCGCACCGCGATCTATGGCTACCGGCACCTGCTTCAGGTGCTCGCCACCAAGGCGCTTCAGGGCGCGGGGTACAGCCTCGCGCAGGTGCAGTCGTCGCTGGCCGGCGTCGTCACGCCGGACCTGGAGGCGGCGGTCGCGCGCGCGCTGGGCGAGGAGGTGGGGCCGGTCGTGCCGCCGGAGCCCGCCCCGCGTGCGCTCGTCCAGTTCGAGGTGGCGCCGGGCCTCTGGCTCACGGTCGACCCCGCGATTCATCCTGATCCTACCGCGCTCGTAGTCGCGCTCTCCCCCCACATCAAACGGAGCACCCCATGACCACCCTGCCTGCCACTGCCACGCTCGCCACTGGGACGCGCGGCGATCTCGGTGGCCTCATCGCCCTGGTCGCGGGCCGGGAAACCGCGCTCCCGTTGCAGCGTGTCTCGGTTCGCGCGCAGATCGCGGGGGCTGTGGCTCGCACCGAGATCGAGATGGTGTTCCACAACGCGCTCACCGCGCCGATGGAAGCCGTCCACATCTTCCCGCTGCCGCCCGGCGCCGTGGTCACCGAGGTGCAGCTGTGGTGCGGCGAGCTGGTGGTCCAGGCCGAGTGCCGCGAACGCCGAGAGGCGGAGCGGACCTTCGCCGAGGCGCGCCACCGAGGCCACCGCGCCGCGCTCCTCACCGCCGAGCGTGCCGACGTACACACCCTGCGCGTCACGCTGCTCCCCCCTGGCGAACGCGTGCGCGTGCGCATCGTGATGATGGAGGTCCTCAAGGCGGAGGACGGCTGTTTCCAGTGGCGCTTCCCCACCGTGGTCGCGCCCCGCTTCATCCCGGGTCGGGCCACCGGCCGAACCGGGCCGGGGGTGGCCGACGACACCGACCGTGTTCCCGACGCGTCGAGAATCAGCCCGCCGCTGCGACTCCAGGGCGGCACCCCGCTTGACCTGGAAGTCGCGTTTTTGGGCGCCCCGGCGCGGCTAGCGTCCAGCCTGCACGCGCTCCGGTTGGAACTGGAGGGCGGGGTGCGGGTCGCGCCCAACGGCACCCAGACCTGCGATCGCGACTTCGTGCTTGCCTTCGGTTGGGCGGGCGCGGAGGGAGGCCACCGCGCGTGGACCGACGGCGAGACCAGCCTGATGCTCGTCGAACCACCCGCCGTCGGCACCGGGGCCATGCCGCGTGACGCCGTCTTCCTCATCGACATCAGCGGCTCGATGGAAGGGCAGAAGCTCAAGGCCGCGAAGCGTGCCCTCTGCACCGCGCTCCGCGGGCTCGTCCCAGGCGATCGGATGCGCCTCATCGCATTCGACGACCACGTCGTGTCGCACACCGACACGTTCACCCCCTTCGACGACACCACGCTGCTCGCGGCGGAGGCCTTCGTCGACCGGCTTCGCACCCGCGGGGGCACCGAGATGCTGGCGCCGATCCGAGACGCACTCGCCGGGGAGCGCCCGGACGGACGGCTGCGCACCGTGCTCCTGATCACCGACGGCGAGGCCGGCAACGAGAACGAGCTGGCGGCAGCCGTGGCGCACCGCCGCGAGGGGGCGCGGTTCTTCACGCTCGGGATCGACACCGCCGTCAACGCGGCGCTGCTCGAACAGCTCGCCCGCGTGGGCGGTGGCGCCTGCACGCTCTGCACACCCGCCGACGACATCGAGGCCGTCGTGGCCGGCATCGAAGCCCGATTCGGCTCCCCGGTGGCCGACGACGTGCGGGTGGAGGGCGAGGCCGCCCGCCCCGAGGGGCGCACGCTGTTTGCTGGTCAGCCGCTCGCATTGCTCCTGCGTGGCGCGGCGGCGGAGGTCGTCGCGACCGGTCGCACCGCGCACGGCGCCGCGCGCTGGGTGGCAGCGCCGCAGCGGACGCCGTTCAGCCTCGCCGCGCCCTGGGCAAAGGAGCGGATCCAGTGGCTCGAAGACCGGCTCACGCTTCGCCCGTTCGAAGAGGAGGCCATCGCCCCGGAAATCCGCCGGATCGCGCTCGCGGCGGGGGTTGCCTCGCGGTTCACGGCCTTCGTGGCGGTGGAGCGCACCCGCCGGATCGACGGCACGGTCCAGGAGGTGGTGCAACCGGTCGAGCTCCCGGTGATGTGGGTGGCGGAACCGGCGCCGCCGGCGATGGCTTGCGCGGCTCCCAGCCTCGCTCCCCGCGGCGGCATGGGTATGTCCTCTGGGTTCGATGCGGAGGAATCGCCCTTCGACCGGCTCGCCATGCAGGAACGGGCGCCGGCGGCGTCGGCGGCGCCGGGGGCGCGTCCAGCTCGCCTGGGCCGGCCGCAGGCCCCCGCCGACGCGGATGCGGGCTCCCCGATCGCGACCCTGGTGCAGCGGCAGCAGGCCAACGGAAGCTGGGGGAACGACCCGCTGCGCACGGCGGCCGCCCTGCTCGTGCTCCTACGCGACGGTCACACCCGGGTGGCGGGGCTCCGCAAGCGGGCCGTGCAGAAGGCGGCGGCCTGGCTCGCCCAGCACGTCGCGATCGTCGAGGTCGCGACCGCGCTCGGGCAATTGGCCGCCGTGGAGGCCGGCGGCGACTACGAGCACCGCCCGTCGGCGCTGTTGCGGGCCGCGGGCGCGGAAGGGGCGATGTTGACGAGCTGAGCGGCCCTACCCCACCGCCCCCTCGATCGCCGTTCCTAGCGCCGGATCGATGAATTCCGCCGGGTCGATATCCATCAACGACAACAGCGTCGCACCGAGGTGGGAGGGCGAGAGCAGCACCCCGGAGGGCGAGGCCTCCCCGCTTTGGAGGTCGACCGCCTCGCCCAACATCCCGTCCTTCCAGCCGCCGATCGCCCGGCCGCCGCGCACCTTGCCACCGACCAGCATTGCCGAGGTGAAGGTCCAGTGGTCCTTGCCCCCAGACGGCGTGAGTCGAGGCGTTCGGCCCATCTCCGAAAGCACTGCGATGACGGTCTCATCGAGGAGCGTGGGGGCCGCCTCACCGGGGAGAGAGTCCAGCTCGGCGCAAAGCCCACCGAGGCCGGAGAACAGGGTCTCGAAGAGCGGACTCTGCAGCTCATTGGCGGAGTGGGTGTCCCAGACGCCGTTGCCGCCCAGGCCGAAGCCGAGGATGCCGGTGCGGCTGAGGCCGCCGGCGAGGCAGGCGCTGATCACGCGGAGTTGGCTCGGGAGATCGTCTGCGACCACGTCGCTGAGCAGGTCGGCGACGCTGACCAACGAACCCGCTCGCGAGCGGGCGAGTGCCTCTGCAGCGGCGATCCTTGCGGGGGCTCCGCGGCCGGCCTTGGCGGCGAACCGGGCGACGCGGGTGTCCAAAAAGCGCTCCTGGAGCGCGTCCAGCGCCGCCGAAGGGGCAGAAACGGCGATGTCCGACCGCGTCAGGGCGCTCCCGTCCAAGAGCCCCGGTAGCTGGCCGGCGAGGCCCACTCGCACCGACGCGGTACCGAACTGGATGGGGAAGAGTGGGCCAGAAAGATGCACGTTGGGCATCAGCAGCGAGGGGTCGGCCTCGCCAGCGACGATCGAGACCCAGTCGTCGGTGCGGGCCTGCGCATCGCCGGTCATGGCCCAACGGGTGCAGACGTCGTGCGCGACCGAGGGCACCTGCAAGCCGTTGATGATCGTGGTGCGCGAGCCCCAGGCCCCGAAGAAGCCTCTGACCGAGGGCCGGCGCTCGCTGTCCACATAGGGCAGGTCGCCGGCGAAGGCGGCAACGTCGTCAGGGCCGCGGTCCACGTTGTCCGAGAAGACGGGCGCGAAAACAAACGCGGGGTCCCAACCCCCTGGGCAGAAGACGAGGATCAGCTTCTGCTTGGACGGTCCCGCGGCAAACGCGCGCCGACCCATCGCAAGCGCCGGCAACCCGGCCGCGCCCAACGCCAACAGACGACGACGGCTCAGCGTCATCAGTAGGTCCACGCTTCGGGATCACGCAAAAGCGCCGCCACGACCGTACGCCATGCCGCTTCGGCCCCACCGAGGGCCCATGCTTCGCCGTAGAGACCGAGCAGCGCGTCGAGCCGCTCCGAGTCCGGCGCCGTTCCAAGGACACGACGATGGACCGTGCCGATCTCAACGGCGAGGGCTGCATCGTCGGGAGGCATCGCCATATCGGCCACGCTTCGCCCCACCAGTCGCCGCTCCACTGCCGTCGTGGCCAGGTCGTGAAGCACCACGGTCTCGGCCGCAGCCTGGGACAGCCGCTTGATCACCAGGGTTCTTGACACACTGGGATCCAACGCCGGCCGGCGCACGGTCGCCCCGTCCACGCCTCCCGCGAGCACCCGGTACCCACTCACATCCGCGTCGAGTTGTTGCCACCCCTCCCACTCCCACCGAAACCCCGTCAGCTCTTCCACGAAGCTGGCGAGCATCGGCGCCGACATCGAGTGTAGGGTTTGGCCGACGGCGACGTCGGTTGCCTCGGCGAGATAGTCCCCAGCGCGGTACTCTTCCGAGTCCAGCAGCGCCGTCACGAGTGTCGCGTATCGCTCGCCCCCTGACACGAACTCACCCTCGAGGCGCGCCAGCACAGGCAGATCCGCGGGCTCGGGCTCTCGCTGCCACAACCAGCGCGCCGCACGGTGGACGGTGCAGGCGGTGAAGCGGGGGTCCGCGGCGATGAGCGCGCCGAGCTGCTCGACGCCGGCGATGGGAGTGCCGAACCAGGCGGGCTCCGCCTCCAAGAGCGCGGCGCCCAGCGGCTCACGCTCGGGGTGGTAGGTCAGCAGCTCCGGGCCGTCCTTGTCGTCGTAGGGCCAGAACCCGAACAGGCTGGACGCGAGAGGATCGAGGCCAGCGTGACAGGCCACACAACTCGGCACGGTTCGCGTCGCGGCCTCCAACGCATCGGGCGCGGGGTCGGTGATCGCCACGAACGAGACCGGACGCTCCAACAGATCGGTGCACAGGAGTTCGCGCGAGATGGTCGCCGCGCGCGTTCGATTGTAGTTGAACCGGGTCGTCGCAAATCGAGCCCACAAGCCGCTGGTGGCAAGAATCCCCAGCGCGGGCCTGCCGTCCGTGTACCGAGCCTCCTTCCATTCGGCGGGATCAGTCGGGTCGAGGAACTCCAGGGGGACAAGCGCTGCCAGCTCCGCATTGGCGAGCGTTGTGTTGGCCCGAACGACGTCCGACCACGGGCGATCGTCGGTCGCGACCCGCGCCATCAGCCTCGCGGGCTCGTCTTCCAGGGCGCGCGTGAACCAGGGGAGGTCGCCATCTTCGAAGCCGAACTCGGTAGGGCCGACACGCAACTCATCGGCGCGCAACGCCCAGGCCTCCGCGAAGACGTCCGCGAGATGCGCCTCGTGCCGCGAATCGACCAGCCACTCCGACACCAGGGTATCCAGCTCGCCGTCGGTGGCCCGATCCAACTCATCGAGGGTTGGCGTCACGCCGCGGAGATCAAGGCTGATTCGACGTGCCAGACGCACGTCGTCCAGAGGCACGAACGTCGCGCCGTCGCCGGTGTCGGGCGCCTCGGTGGTGCACGCGAGGAGGGCGGAAAAAATCAGGGGGCCGCCTCGATGTCGCGCACCAGCGCGTCAGTGAGGATGGCGCCGATCGTGACACCGAGTCCGGGTTCCAGTCGATCGGCGCCGACGGTCGCGTCGCCTCCCTCTGAAAATGACACCCACCACCACGCGCTCGACGGGTCGCGCACCCCGAGACGCCCCCCGACCACAATGCCCGCGGTGACCACAAGGTCGTGTAAATAAAGCTCGGCGGTGGCGGTGCCCGTGGGTCCCGAGACCGTGCCGGTGAAGGTTTCGGTGATGGTGCCCGCCCAGGTCGTGCCGCCGCGGATGCCGGTGGGCCAGGGCGACGCTGCCGAGGCGTCGACGAAGGTCCCTTCGATCACCAGGGTGGCCTCGCGTCCCTCCGGTGCATCGGTCCAGTCCAACTCTGCCCATCCACCTGCGGAAACCGCCCCGGCTGGGCCCTCGCCGGCGAAGGACACGAGCATCTGGGCCGCGTGCGTCGAGGTTTCGGCGTCGAACCGCTCGTGGCGATCCTGGTAGAGCCAACCCCCGGAGATGCTGTAGCTGGCGCCCTCACAGCGACCCTGCCACTCGGACAGGCGCACCAGCGGGTCGAAGGGGCTCGGCGTGAAGTGAGGGCAGCCCTCGCCGCCCGCGCCCAGGTCGAAGAGCAGCGCCTCGAACCAGTGGAGCGCGGCGTAGGGGGTCACCAGTTCGGCCGAGAGGGCCCCGGCCGCGAGCGCCGCGATGTCGGCGGCGTCGAGCTCCATAGCGAGCGGCGGTGCGGCGAGCGTGGAACCATCGGGCTCGTGGCGGCCTGGGTCCTCGTCGGGCGGGGTGCAGGCCAACAACAACAACATCGGGCGGAGTATACGCGGCCGGTGCAGCATCGGAGGGGCCTGGACGCTCGCCACGCGGCGCGGCGCTCCTCGCCCCTACTCCGCGACCTTCAGACCCCAGGACCTGGTCACCTTTTCAGAGAACGAGGGTGCCACGGTGACCAGCTGGGCCGACGCCCGGGGCTTGACACCGATTTGGAACGCGTAGTTCTCCGGCGACTGGACTTCGGGCGAGGCGTCGTCCGCCACGGACACGTTCAGGTGGTCGCCGTTCTTTTCGAGCAGGCCATGGAGCTCCCCGGCATCGGTGCCAGTCAGGCACTGGAAATACGCCTTCTGGATCGGGTCGTACGCGTAGACGGCGAACGTGAAGCTCACCTCGACCGTGGTCAGGTCAAAAACCCGACCGACGCCTGGATGTCCTTTTTGAAATTGTACCCCTGGTTGATATCACAGACCTTCTGAAAAGTGGGCATTGACGAGCTCCTTGGGCGAGGGGTCTGGGGAGGGGTGCGTAACGTGGTGACCCTCGGCAGCACGGAGTTCGCCGAGACCCACGCGGCGCCGGCTTCGACGGCTAGAATCTGCACGGGTTACCGCGGCCGCCATTCACGAGGTCGCGTTGGACTCCACCGCTGTCACTGATCTGCTCTCGGGAAAGGTCCCCGTCGGCTCGCACGTCACGGTCCAGGGATGGGTGCGTACCGCGCGCCACAGCAAGGCCGGCCTGAGCTTTGTGGGCCTCTCCGATGGGTCGTGCTTCAACTCGCTCCAGGTGATCGCGGAGACCGGCCTTTCCAACTACGAAAGCGACATCAAGCGCCTGACCACGGGCTGCTCACTGTCGGTCGAGGGCGAGCTGGTTGCCAGTCCGGCGGCAGGCCAGCCCGTGGAGTTGCGGGCGTCGAACATCACCGTGGTCGGCTGGGTGGAAGACCCCGAGACCTACCCGATGCAGGCCAAACAGCACTCGATGGAGTTTTTGCGCGAGCAGGCGCATCTTCGGCCGCGTACCAACATCATCGGCGCCGTCACCCGGGTGCGGAACACCCTGGCCTTCGCGGTGCACCGCTTCTTCTACGAGCGTGGTTTCCAGTGGATCCACACGCCCATCCTGACCGGAAGCGACGCGGAGGGCGCCGGGCAGATGTTCCGGGTCTCGACGCTGGATTTGTCGAACCTGCCGCGCCGGCCCGACGGCAGCGTCGACGACAGCGCCGACTTCTTCGGCAAGCCCGCACATCTGACGGTCTCGGGGCAGCTCAACGTCGAGGCCTACTGTCTGGCGATGAGCAAGGTCTACACCTTCGGACCGACCTTTCGGGCTGAAAACAGTCAGACGCGGCGGCACCTCGCCGAGTTCTGGATGATCGAGCCGGAGATCGCCTTTGCGGACCTCAGCGCCGACGCCGACCTCGCTGCGGACTTCTTGAAGTCGATCTTCCGAGCGGTCTTGGACGAGCGGCAGGATGATCTTGGCTTCTTCGCGCAGCGGGTCGACAAGACCTGTGTCGAGCGTCTGGAGCGCTTCGTCACTTCGAGCTTCGAGCGCATGGACTACACCGAGGCGGTGGCGCGCTTGCAGGGCTCGTCCGCGAAATTCGAATTCCCCGTGCACTGGGGGATCGATCTCCAGAGCGAACACGAGAAGTGGCTCTGCGAACAGGTCGGGCGCCCGGTCGTCGTGATGAATTACCCCAAGGACATCAAGGCCTTCTACATGCGGCTGAACGACGACGGCCGCACCGTCGCCGCGATGGACGTGCTCGCGCCTGGCGTCGGCGAGATGATCGGCGGCAGCCAACGCGAAGATCGCCTCGACGTGCTCGATGCGCGCATCCGCTCGGTGGGGATGGACCCGGCCCAGTACGGCTGGTACCGCGAGCTCCGCCGCTACGGCAGCGTCCCCCACGCCGGCTTCGGCCTCGGTTTTGAGCGCGCGGTGATGTACGCGACGGGAATCGACAACATCCGCGACGTGATTCCGTTCCCGCGGGCGGCGGGGCAGCTGGAGTTCTGAGGGGGCGACCGCCTACGCCGCGAGCGCGGCGACGTGACCGAGGAGCGCACGCACGCAGGGGAGGATGACCTCCTCCACCGCCTGATCGCGCGCGCGCATGGCGGCCGCGGGGCGGATTCGACCGTGTGCGGCGAGCACCGCGTCGTCGGCGCCGGTGGTGATCTGGGTGAGGCGGACGCCGCGCTGGAGCAGGTGCGCAACTTCTGCCTCGACCGCGGCGAACGCGGCGGTACCGCCTGCGCGGAGCAACCACGACAGCGTGCGCCAGGCCAGCTCCGCGTGGCGCGCTTCGTCCTGGGCGACGAGGGTCAAGAGCGCCTTGGCGGCAGGATCGGTTGCGGCGGCGGCGGCGCGGGCGCTGAGCAGGGAGACCACCGTCTCGCCGACGCAGCCCTCGCGAAAGGTGCTGGCCGCGAGCCGCGCGAGGTCGGTCTCGATCACCACGCTGGCGCCGAGCTGAAAGCGGCCGGGACTCACCGCGGCGGCGCCGTACCTCTCCGCGAGTGCGAAGGAGAGCCGCGCGTGGCGGACCTCGTCGGCGGCGGCGGCCTGGACCGCGGCCAGAAGGTCGGCGGGGGCGCCGACCGCCATCAGCTCCAGGGTCGTGCGCGCGAAGGCGGCGACGCTGGCGTGCTCGATCAGCGCGTCCTCGGTCCACGCGTGGGCGAGCACCTTGCGCTGTCCCTTGGTCAGCCTCCGAACGTCCGGGCGCCGTCCGCGCGCCCACCCCGCATGGGGGGCGGCGGGGGCGGTCTTGATGACCCCCTGGTCCAGATAGGGGCGGCCCACGACACAGCTCGGGATCGCCTCCTCGGCCTCCAACGTTGGGAAGCAACACTGCGGGACGGCGTCGCCGGTGTCCCACAGCACGTCGACCATCTCGATCGTGCCGGGGCCGGTGACCGCGTTGACCGTGTAGCCACACTTGGCGCCGAGCAGCAAATCGCTCGCCTCAGCCTCGGTGGGGCAGGTCGGGTCGGCAGTGTCGTCCACGCTCAGGCACTCCGTCGCCGCGGTGCCGCAGCCGGCCAGGGGAACGAGGGCCAGGGCCAGGAGGTAGCGGCGGCGAAGACTGGTAGGATCAATCGTGGTCACGGTCACTCCGTGGCGAGCCGATCGCCGACCCGCCACCCCGACCATACCACCGCCGAAAGCGTCCCGTCGAAGCCGTAGCGCCCCGCCAGCCCCGGAGCGCCCATGCCCGCCGCTTCGCCCACCGCCCACAGGCCGGGGACCACGGCGCCCGTGGTGCTGAGCACCCGCCCGTCCTCGTCCACCACGAGGCCGCCGTAGGTCTTCGACGCGGTGTCCCCCGGCCGCCATGCGCAGAGCTCGCCCGAGTAGGGCACGAAGGTATCGCTCGCGCGGCCGAGCGGATCGGTCTGGTGGCCCGTCTGGAAGCCGGCCACCTCGGTCAACGTCGCCGCAAGCGCGTCGGCGTCGAGGGACAGGAGCTCAGCCAGCGTCTCGACATCGCCCCGACATCGCAGGGTGCTGTCGGCGGCGACGGCCGCTTCCGCGGTGACCGAGACCGCGGCGTCGAGCGCCGCGAAAACCTCGTCCTTGGGCCCGATCGCCCAGACGCTGCCGGCCTTTCGGAGGGGTCCGGTCAGGGTCACGCTCTCGACGTTGGTCTCGTCGATGAACCGCGCTGCCTGCTCGTCCACCCAGATCCACGGCGCCGCAGTGTCGTAGGTGAAGCCGATCAGCTTGCCGTCGGCCATCGGCACGCCGATATGCCGGTGCAACCACCCGATGTTCGGGAGGTTGGCCAGTCCGAGCTGGTCCGTCTCAGCCCAGTCCAACGCATCTCCGCTGCCGCCGCGGCTGCTCGGCTCCCAGAACTCACCCTCGGCGACCTCGGCCAGCCGCGCCAGCTCGCCGGCGTAGCCGCCGCTGGCGATGACCACCGCGCGGGCCGCGACCTCGCCGTCGCCGGTGACCACGCCCACCACCGCGCCGTCTTGCCAGAGGAGGCCTTCCACGCTGGTTTCGAGGCGTATGTCCACCGCCGCCGGGACCTCGGCCGCCAAGGCGGCGACGAGCGCCGGCCCCTCCCCCTGCAAAGTCAGGAGGCGCTGGATCCCGGTGAGCGGTTCCCGGGCCAACATCCCGTACTTCAGGCCGAGGTCGAGGAGGCGCTGGTGGGTCGCAGCGGAGTCTTCCAGGTACCGGAGCGTGCCCTCCGTGGGCGGCCAGCCGGTGAGCGTTTCCCACTCCGTGGCGGCAATTGCCGGCGAGTCGGTCACCCCGACTTCCTCCTGGTCGGGGATGCCGACGAAGTGCATGAGCCCGCCCGACCATAGAGCTCTTCCGCCCACGACCGAGTCCTGGTCCAGCAGGATGCCTTCGCCCAGCGCTCCCGCCGTCGCGAGCCCCGCGACCCCGGCGCCGATGATCACGATCGGCCCGATGCCGCCTGCGTCGTCGGCGGTGTCCTCGTCGGGAAACGCGTCGTCGCCATAGTCGGGCGGACCCCCGGTGAGCTGCCGACCGCAGCCAAGGGTCGCCAACAAGGGGAGGAGGGTGCAGTGCCGGGCGCGCAACACGGTGGCGAGAGGCTACCGGATTGACACGTGGTTGACAAGTCCCGCGGCGGCCACGCGGCAGCGGGTGAGCGAAGGGCCCCGCCCGCAGCGAAGACGCGGCGCCGGGAGGCGGCCGCCCCACACCCGTCAGCGCCGCCGCACCAGGCCCCGAAGCTGCTCCATCCACACGAAGCCGACGGGTACCACCAGCAGGGTCAAGAGCGTCGACGACAAGACGCCGCCGATGACCGCGACCGCCATCGGAGCGCGGAACTCGCTCCCGGTGCCGGTGCCGAGGGCGGTCGGCAGCATGCCCATCGCCATCGCGACCGAGGTCATCACGATGGGCCGTAGCCGCCGGGGGCCCGCGGCCAGCATGGCCTCGACCGGCGCCATGCCCTCGCGCAGGTGGACGAGCGCACCGTCGACAAGCAAGATGGCGTTCTTGGTGACCAGACCCATCAACAGGATGATGCCGATCTGGCTGCCCATCGAGATGCTGTGCCCGGCCAAGGCAAGGCCGAGGAAAGCGCCCACCATCGCCAACGGCACCGATAGCATCAGGGTGAAGGGGTGGACGAGGCTCTCGAACTGCGAGGCCAGGACCATGAAGATGAACACGAAGGCGACGCCGATGGCCAGCCCCATCGCCTGCCCGGTCTCCTGCATGTCCCGGGCCTGACCGTCAATCTCCCAGGTGTACCCATCCGGAAGGGGGTCCTTGGCCAAGGCCGCCTCGGTGGCGGTGAGCACGTCCCCGAGCGCCGCGCCGGGCGCCACCTGGGACCAGACCGTGACGGCACGCATGCGTTGGTGGTGCATGATCGCGCTGGCACCGGCGCCCATTCGGACCTGTGCCACGTCGCCAACGGTGACGCGGCCGCGCGGTGATGGGAGCGGCAGCGCCTTGATCGCAGCGACATCGACTGCAAAGCGCGGCGCTGCACGCACCCGGATCGTTGCCTCCGGACCGCCGTCGCGGAGCGACCCCACGAGGTTGCCCTCCACCAGGGACCGCGCGGTGAGGCCGACGACGCCGGCGGGGATGCCGCGATCGGCGGCAACGGCTCGATCCACGTCGACCACCAGCTCCGGGCGACCATCCTCCTGCGTCAGCCGCACATCGCGCGTGCCCGGGAGCGCTTTGAGCATGGCCTCGATGCGCTTGCCCTGGGCAACAACGCCGTCGATCTCGGGCCCCTGGATGATGAGCATGAACGGCGGCCAGTCGCCAAGCCCCTCGATCATCGACGGCTCTTGTAGCGAGGCGAGACCGTTTGGAACGGCCTCCAACACCGTTCGCGCCGCATCCTCGTAGGCGGTGAGCGACATGCTGCGCTCCGCCTTGGGCACCAGCGAAATGCGGAAGCGGGTGCGATGCGGCTGGTCTTCGTGTCCGACGATGCTGTACACGCGGCGAACACCCGGAATCTGGAGCAGCGCCGCTTCCCGCTCGCGCGCCATGATGTTGGTCACCCCGATCGAGGTTCCCACCGGCAACCGAACGTCGGCCTGGATTTCGCCGCGATCCTGCTTGGGCACGAACTCGACGGGGAGGCCGGCGCCGACGACCACCGTAATCGCCAAGGTGAGGATCGTGAGCCCGGCGGTCGTGAACCGATGGTCGAGGACCCAGTGCAGCACACGGCGGTACCCGGAGTCGAGCCCGTCCAGGAAACGCTCGATGACCCGCGCCACGCCCGTCCGCCGGCCGGTGTGCGCAACCGAGAATCGCGAGCTCAACATCGGGTCGAGCGTGAACGCGACGAAGAGCGAAAGCGTCACCGCGACCGCAATCGTGAGCCCGAACTGCTTGAAGAACTGCCCGACCATCCCGCTCATGAACGCAACGGGCACGAAGACCGCGACCAGCGACATGGTCGTCGCCAACACCGCGAGCGCGATCTCGGCGGTGCCTCTCGATGCGGCGGTGACCGGGTCCTCCCCCATTTCGAGCCGTCTGGTGATCGACTCGCGCACGACGACGGCATCGTCGATCAACAGGCCGATGGCGAGGCTCAAGCCCATCAGCGTCATGGTGTTGAGCGAAAAACCCATCCACTGCATCATCGCGAAGGTGCCGATGATCGACGTCGGCAGCGCCAGCGCGCTGATGAGCGTGCCGCGCCAGTCCAGCAGGAAGAAGAGGATGACGAGGATCGCCATCGCCCCGCCGTAGTAGATCGCGACCCAGACCTCGTCGGCGTTGGCCTCGATCTCGTCGGCCTGGTCGGCGATGATTTCGAAGACGGCGCCACTTCCGAGCTTCGGGACTGCTTCTTTGAGACGGGCTTGCACCAGGTGCGACACCTCCACCGAGTTGGCCGAGGATTTCTTTACGACCTCGACGGTGACAGCATCCTGGAGGTTGTTGCGCACGTAGCGGTCGGCTCGCGCGAAGCCGTCCGCGACCGAAGCGACCTCCTTGAGTCGCACCAGCCGCCCATCGGAGGTGTTGTGGATGACCGCCTCGCCCAGGTCGGCGATGGACTTGAACTGTCCCGTGGCCCTGACCGTGATGGCGTAGCCGGAGCTCTTGAACTGCCCCACCGGCACGGAGATGTTCTCGTACCCGATGCGCTCGGACACTTGACTGGGAGGCACGCCGAGCGCGCTGAGCTTGTCCAGGTCGAGGTCGACGTGAACCTCGCGTTTCTGGCCGCCGATCACGTTGACGATGCCGACACCCTCGATCTGTTCGAGCAGCGGCTTGAGGCGGTCCTCAGCGAGCTGGCGGGTGTCGTTGACGCCCCCGCTGCTGGAGAAGGCGACGACCAGCACCGGCAGCGCACCGATGTCGACCTGGCGGAGCAGCGGCGGTTCGGCGTCACCGGGAAGCTTCTTCTCGGCGGCGCCAATGCGGTCACGGACCGTGTTGGTCGCTTCGTCGATGTTGGTGTCCAGGTCGAACTGGATCATCAGGAGCGAGACCGACTCGCGAGAGAAGCTCTGCAACTTCTTGATGCCGCTGATGCCGCCGACCGCGTCTTCGAGCGGCTCGGTGACGTCGCGTTCCATGTCCGTTGGTGACGCCCCTGGGTACACGGTCTGGACGATCAGGAAGGGGAAGTTGACCGGTGGATAGAGGTCGGTCGCCAGGCGCGAATAGCCCAACAAGCCCAACACCACGATCGCCACCGACAGCATGGTGATGAAAACCGGTCTCCGAATCGCAAGGTCGGAGAGTCCCAGCCCGGCGAGGGCAGGTCGTCCATCCGCCTCCCCGCTCATTCGCCGCCGCCGAGCCCGGCCGGGGGGTACAGCACCACGGCATCGCCAGCGGCCAGCGGTCCGCGAACCAAAGAACGCTCTCCCTCGTCGGTGAGGACCTCGATGGCGACGCGTTCATAGGCGCCCTCGCGCCAACGGACTACGGAGAAGTCGGGGCGCGCCACGATCGCGGCGCGGGGCACGGCGAGCACGGTTACCGGCGCCGTCGCGGCGATGGTCGCCCGGGCATAGCCGTGAGCCAAAAACCCTGCCGGGGCGCCGTCCAGCCGTACCTCGACCGGGAGTCGTCGGGTGGACGGATCCAGGGCAGGGATGACGCGGGAGACCACCCCCTGCGCGCTGCCGGTGCTACCCGGCGCGCCTGAAGTCAACGTTGCCGTCATGCCCTCGGCGACCCAACCGTCGGCCTCGGACACGCTGCCCCTGAGCTGCAGCGCCGAGAGGTCCTCCAGGAGGAAAATCGGAGTGCCGGCGCCGATCATCATCCCGACATTGTCGGGGCCGTTGGTGATCGTACCTGAGATGGGGGCGCGAAGTGTGTGATTGGCGAGGTGGGTGCGCGCCAGCACCAGCGCCGCGCGGGCCTGATCGACGCCGGCCCGCCCGGCCAGGATGCCAGCCTCAGCGTCCTTGTACTGCTGGTCCGACATCCCGCCCGCCACGCGGAGCTGTTGGGCTCGGGCCCAGGAAGCCTCGCCCGCAGCGACCTGGGCTTCCGCCGCGGCTACCCCGGACTGGGCCTGCGCCATCTGGGCACGCGGCATGCTGTCGTCCAAGCTGGCCAGGACCTCGCCCTTGCGCACCACCGAGCCGCGGTGCACGACCAGCGAGTCCATGCGCCCGGGTACGTCGAACCCGAGCTGTACGCTGGCAACGGGATCCAGCGTTCCGTCGAGCGTCAGGGTGGGCGTCCACGCCGCCTCCTCCACCACCATCGTCAGAATGTCGGCGGTGGCGGCGGCAGCGGCCGGACCGGCGCCCTCCTCGCGACAGCCGCACGCAAACGAGCCACTGAGGAGCACGACGAGAAGGCAACGGCGAGGCATGGGCGGGCGCGGATAAACCCGACCGGGCGATCCGGCAAGCGCTTCTCCGGATACCGGGTGACCGCGTGCTGACCGTGGCGTGGACATCGTTGCTGCTCGGGTGCCCGAAGCCGACGGTGCCCCTCGGTCAACGCGTGGTCGAGGACATCACCTTCGCGGGGAACGGCTGGGGGCCGTTCGCGCGCGATGGCCAGTCCGTCCTCGAGGACACCATCGACAGCCAGGCGTCGCGCCACCTCGTGGAGCTACCAGGACGGTGGGATTTCGGCCCCTACGTTGGCGACATTGCCCTCTTGGACGAGGTTGTGCTGGCGGAAGACGCCGACCGCCTGATCACCTGGTACCAACACCACGGCTGGTTCGACGCCAGGTTCCTTGGCTGGGAAACGCGGGCGAGGCGCCGAGCGGGGCCCGACGGCGCCCCGGCGATCGATCTGATTGGCCGAATCGACCGGGGGGCCCCATCGCTGTTGGACACCGATCCCGAAGTGGTGATCGATGGCAGCCTGTCGGGGCCGATTCGGCGGAGCCTGGACAAACTTCTCGGTCTCCGCGAAGGCGACGTCTTCAATCTGGAGGCGTACACCGAAGCGCTGGGGGCCATTCAGGCGCGGCTACAGGAGCGCGGCTACGCCTACGCCGTGGTCGGCGGCCACGTGACCGTACGCGCGGATCAAAAAACGGTTCACATCCGCTATGACATCGCGCCGGGGCGCCCCTGCGTGTACGGCGAGGTCAGCTTCGTCGGCGAAAAGGGAAAATTCGCCGATCGCGCCCGCGAGGAGCTGGACTTCGAGGTCGGGGACGGCTTCCGCACCTCCGAGCTTCTGTCCGCAAGGCAGCGACTCTACGGACTCGGTGTCTACTCGTTGGTGGAGGTCACCCCGGTCCTGAAATCCCCGGATCAGCGCGCCGTACCCATCCAGGTACGGCTTGCCCGGCGGCCGAGTCGGCAGTTTGGCATCGGCCCCAGCCTGGAGGTGGAGACGAACCGCCAGGAGTTGGCGGTAGCGGCGGAATATCAGGATGATGACGCCTTCTCACGGCTGCATCGGTGGCACGTCGAGAGCAGCGTTGGAGTCGCGACCACCGTCGACTTCACCCGCGACCAGGACCCGGGGCTGCAGCTGCGCGACAGCATCTCCCCCGTCGCTTCGTTCGGGCAGACCTACGCGATTCCGAAGTTCTTCTCACGACGCCTGGAGTTGTCAGTCAAAAGCGACGTACGCTTCGACGTGCTCCCGGCGTACCGGGAGTTCGAGGCCCAGGCAGCGCCGGCGCTGACCTGGAGGCCAGACCGGCGGATCGCGCTCACCGGCGGCTACCGCCTGAAATACCACCAGTACTTCGACTTCGAGAGCCTCGAGGACATCGAGAAGACCAACCTCAGCAGCACGGTGTCCGAGAGGGCCTTCCTCTCGGCGCTGGAGCAGAGCCTGATTTGGGACGCGCGCGACGACAAGCTCGCGCCGACCCGCAACTACTACCTGAGCCTGCGCCTTGCGGAGGCCGGGGGACCGTTTGGGGGCGACCTCGACTTCTTCAGGATCGAGGCTGAAGGGCGCTCCTACCGCTCAATCCGCTTCGGCCACGCTGATCCGCACACGGTCCTTGCCGGGCGCATCGGCGGTGGCCTCATCGTCCCCTACGGCGAAGTCGGTATCGACGTGGACGAGACCCTGAAGCTCGGCGGCGGAAGCAGCGTCAGGGGCTGGGCCGAAGATCGCCTCGGGCCCCACCTCTGCTACGACGCCGATGGCCGACTCAACCTGGACACCTCGGGCCGCCAGGACTGCACAGAGGATGGCGTCACGGTCGAATCGGTTGGCGGAACCGTCGCGAGTTTCGGAAGCTTGGAAGTGCGGCAGGAGCTGCCGTGGAACCTGGGCGTCGTCGGGTTCGTCGACGTCGGACGGGTGTGGGACCGGCTCGACGCCGTGAGCGTTGCCGGCCTGCAATGGTCGGTGGGTGGCGGGCTCCGGTATCGGTCCCCGATCGGACCGATCCGCCTCGACGTCGCCTGGGTGCCGAGCCCCGACGCCTACTTCGCCAACGAGCCGGGTTGGTCCCTGCACCTCGGCATCGGAGAGGCGTTTTGACCGCGCCACGCCGGGGGTTGCGGCGGCTGGCGCGCGTGGCAATGTGGTTCCTGCCCGGGGTGCTGGGAGTCGCAGCCGTCGTCGCTGGTGTCGGATTCGTGTGGTTGCGCTCCACGGCCGGCAACGACTGGCTCCTGGCCGAGGTGCTGCCCCGCATCCAACCTCAGGAGGGAGCGATCGAGGTCGGCCAGCTGCGTACCGATCTCCTTCACCGCGTCGAGCTGGCCGAGGTTCGGATCCGGGCGCCCGACGGCACCACCCTCGTTCAGGCCGAGCGGGTGGTCGCCGCGCTCGACAGCCAGTCGTTGATCGCGCGACTACTTCCCGTATCGCGACTGGATATAGCCGGGCTGGTTGTCGACCTTCCCGATCCCGGAATTTTCGGGACGATGTGGCCGTCCGATCCCGCCGCGCCCACGGGACCGTGGCGAGGTCTGCCGATCGACGTCCTGGTGGACGCCGCCCACGTGGAGGGCTCCGTGACCCTACCCGGGGTTGTGCTCGACGGTGTCGCACTTGACCTCGCGCTCACGGTACGCGGCGCCCAGGTCTCGTGGTCAAACCTCGTGTTTGCCGCCCGAACCACCGCCGGCCCCCTCCACGTGACGTCATCCGGCACGTGGTCGTCGGCCCGGTCGATCCTCGGCCCTACCACCGCCACCCTCGGGACGGAGAACCAGAACCGGCTCGCGGTGGGGGGCGCCCTCGACGGCGAGCGGCTCGCCATCGACCTCTCGGAGCTTCACTTCGACAGACTCGGCCTCGTTCCTATCCTTCCAGCGCTGTCGTCGCTGCCGATCAGCGCGCCGCTCGACACCAGCGGCCAGGTGCGCGGGACCCTTGGGGCCCCAGAGGTCACGCTCATGCTGACGACGGCAGGCGGCGTCGCGGCGATGACGGGCGCGGTGGTGCCCGCCGATCGGGCGTGGCGCGCCACCATCGAGACCGTGGGCGTCGACGTGGCCGCCGTTGTGGGCGGCCTCCAGCCTCTGGGAGTCTCGGGACGGATCGAGGCAAGCGGGGTGGGGTGGAATTGGCCGGACGACCTCCAAGCAGCCGCAGACGTCGACGTGGTGGTGCGGACGGCCGGGGAGCGCCTCGCCGCGAAGGGACCTGTCCGGGTCGAGGGCGGCCACATCGCGCTGGATCGGGTGGCGGCCGACCTGGGCTGGGCGACGGGTCGCCTCAGCGGCGACGCCGACCTCGCCGCACGGGCCGCAACGGTGGAGGTAGAGCGCAGCACCGTGCAGCTCGCGCGATTCGGCGTTGCGGGCACCGCCGACTTCACCGGGGCCGTAAACGTGGGGTGGGGGGACGTCGTCACCGCTGAGGTGCGTGGCGACGCCGTGGTGGCAGCTCTCGGCGCATCCGGAGCGTCGATTGCCACCGCCACGGGCCCCGTCGTCATCGGTTGGGACGGGCACGTCGCGACCGGGACGGTCGACCTCCAGGTCGCCGGTGTGGCGCTTGCCGGTCGCTCCGCGGCCACCGGCACGGTGCACGCCGACCTGGGACCGGAAGTGGGGTTCGCGATCCGGCTGGCGGAGCCCGATCGCGAGGTCGCGGCCGTGGACGGCCGCTTTGAGCTCTCCACCCGCGAGCTGCGGCTCCAAACCGCGCGGCTGGAGTTGGCGCCCGATCGTGTCATGACCAACAACGGCGAGCAGCGCGTGCGCTTCGTCGCGGGCGGCGTCGCTGACGCCAGGCTCGACCTGTCCATGGGCGCAACGAGGCTTGCTGCCTCTGGCGGGCTGGCGACCGAGGGGCGCGACACCGTCGTGCTCAGCGCCGAGCATTTCGACCTCGCCGATCTCGAGCCGCTCTTCGGCGCGCAGTTCCGGGGTTGGAGCGGGATGGTGACCGGGCGCCTGGGACTGGTCGGCAACCTCCGCGACCCAGCCGTGGACGGGCTCGTCGAGGTCGGGGGCCTCACCATTCCGGACGCGGTCGCGGGCGTCTCGGCGACCCTCGTGCTGGAGGGGGACGGGTCGCGCCTCCGCTTCGAAGGCGACGTCGGCTCTGCCGACGTGACCCGGCTGGTGTTCGCTGGCGCGCTGCCCCTGCTGATCGGTGTCGACGGCGCACGGCTCGCGGACGCCGGGCCGGTGCAGGTTCAGCTCACGGTGTTGCCGGTCGACACCGCCGAGTTGATCCCGCTGCTGCACGGCCGGGACCTGCCGGAAGCCCGGCTCAGCGCGGAGTTGGCACTCTCGGGTTCGTTGGCGGATCCAATCCTGAAGTTGACGGCCTCAGCGGACCTTCCGTTGGGTGCCGACGGTCCTACGGTCCGGGCATGGCTGGACGGCGCCGTGAGCGGGGGCGTCGCGACGGCGAGGCTGGTCGTGAACCAGGGCTTCGTGGCGCGCATGGAGACCACGCTCGCCTCACGCGTGGACACCGCGGCGGTGGTGGCGTGGCTGGGGCGAAGCGGGCCGCGACCGGACGTGAAATCGGTGATCTCCGAATTCGGCGGTGCGGTGGTGCTCAAGCAGCTTCCGATCGCCACGGTACGGCACTTCGTGGACCTGAAAGCCGACGTGGACGGGGCGCTCGCCGGCGCGTTCGCGCTGGACGGAAACCCCCTCGCGCCAAGGGTACAGGGCGGGGTCAACCTGATTGGTGCGCGCCTCGGGACGCTGCGGGTGACCCCGGCGACCCTCGAGATCAAGCCGCTGGGCATCGGCTACTTCGTCCACGCGCGAGTGGGCTTTGCGGCTGCGGCACGCGAGCTCGGGCGCGCGGGGCTTTTCGCCGAGGCGCCGAAATCGCCGCCGCCGACCTGCGCCGGCGCGCCCGGAGACGCCGCGGGCGGGCTCGATATCAAGGGGGTCGTGCCCCTCGACGACAAGCTCGACCTCGCGGAGCGCGGGCTGTCTCTGGAAATTTCCGGGCCGGGAATCCCTCTGGCGGCGGTGGAGGCCTTCGTCCCCGGCATGGCGGAGAGCGGCGGGTGCTTTGCGCTCGGTGGACATGTGTCGGGGACGATGGTCGACCCGCGGCTGGATCTGGGCGTCAGCCTGACGCGCGGGGTGACCACGCTGACGCAGCTCGGGGTCCGGCTGGAAGACGTCGCGGTGAGCGGCCGTTTTCAGGGTGAGCAACTGGTCATCGACTACGCGCGCGCCAAGACCAGGGCGGGAGCGCTCCGACTCGACACTGGCGCCGGTGGGTTCGACGCTTCGGGGGTTCTCAAGCTCAAGGAGTGGCTCCCCACCGAGCTTGCGGCGACGGTCAAGCTCGATCGGGCCTGGCTGATCGCGACCGCGGACCGACGCGTCCAGGCCACCGGAGAGCTCGACGTGCGCGGCAAGGCTCGGGTGATCGACGTAGAGGGAAAGCTCAGGGTGGACGCAGGGTACGTGCGCCTGGCCGAGCGCTTCTTCTCCGACAAGTCCACCACCAGCCTTCACCCGGACATCGAACTGGTCCGCCCCGGCGCCCAGGCCGAAGCGGCGGCCCAAGGCGAAGTCGCGCCGGCCTCGTTCACCATCCGTCCCAAGCTGGAGTTGGACCTGGCTCGCCACATGCGGCTGCGCGCCGCCCTGCCCCTTCAGGGGGCGTACGGCGATCTGGCCCGTTCGTTGAGCACGGTGGTGGTGGAGGCTGACATGGACGGCGTGCTCAGCATCAGTCAAAAGGCAGGACGAATCAGACTTCTCGGAGAGTTGACCACGGAGCGCGGCGAGGCGACACTGCTCGGACGACCGTTCGACCTGAAGAACGGGAGCGTGGCGTTCACCGGGACCGATATCCGCCAGCCGATCCTGAACCTGCGCGCCGTGCACCACACGACCGAGTGCGGCGACATTGTCGCGTCGATTGGCGGGGTCCCCGGGTCCCCGCAGATCGAGTTCTCCACGGAGGGCGAGGGGCTCACTGGCGACGAATCGGTCATCCAGACCCTGATCCTCGGCTCCTGTCCGAATGCGGCCGACGATGCGGGCCAGGATGCCCTCGGCCAGACCCTGGCGCTCGTCACCCAGATGCTCCAGAAAGAAGTCCAGGATTACGGCTCGGGATCTGGTGAGGCGATCCACCTCGAAAAGCTGGAGATCGACGAGTCCGGTGCGGGGCGCATCGGCATCGCGTTGGGTCGCAATGTGTTCTTGACCACGGAATTCGACGGTGCGGCCGAGGCCGACGAGAACGCCTTTTCGGTGCGCGTCGAGGTGGCGCTTCCGTATCGCTGGTACCTGACGTTCGACAGCGGGGACCGCGGTGTCAGCGCCGTTGCCGCTCGTCGTAAGTGGCGATTTTGACGACCCCCATCGCGCCCCGCCACTAGAGTAGGCGGACATGCTAGACTCCCCGGCGCGCGGGAGCGGCCCTCATGCGGTGGTTTTTCGGCCTGTGGATCGTGATGTCGTTCTTTTCTGGCAGTGCTCGGGCGGCGAAGCTTCCGGAGGTGGAAGTACCTGAGCTCAAGGGCGAGGAGCCGAGTGCGGCCGAGAAGGCGGCCGAAGCCAAGCGGAAGGAGCGGCTCGCGCGCGTCATCGTCTTGAAGTGGCAGGGCACCGAGACCGACTACAGCGATGCCAACGTGCAGCGCATCATCAAGTCGCGCATCCAGAGGCCAGACGCCCAATTTTTCCCGGACGGCGACCTGTACCAGGAGGGACGGAAGGTCAAGGACGAAACGGTCGTGGCCGCGATGCAGCCTGCGGTGGTGCCGTCGCAGAACATCGGCCGGGTGATGGCCGCAATCGACGAAGTCTCCCGCGTCCCGTACAACGCCTGGCAGCCCTCCGACTGGGGGCTCAAGGCACGCGAATTGTCCGATATGGTCGAGCTCTTGTGGTTCGTGGACCGGGTCGAGCTGCGAGAGCCGCTCTTCCTGCTGTACGCCCAAATCGGCCGAGCCGCGGAAAACCAGAACGAGGTCATTCCGCCCTTTTACGAACAGATCGGCTTCCAGGCGGTCAACTACTACTTCTACCTGGCCGCCATGCTCGCGGTCCAGGACCCGAGCCTGATGTCGAAGCTGACCGATCAGGACCTCAATGCCAGCATCTCGCAGTACCTCACGATGATGCAGCAGGGCGCGTTCCCGACGCTGAAGATCAACTTCGAGCTCGACGGCGCCGACTTCGACGCCGAGGACTTCGCAACCAAATATGAGATCTACCTCAACGGGCTCGCGGTCACGCCCGACGAGCAGGGCGAGCTGGACATCTTCCTCGGTCGCACCGACATCTACCTGAAGCGGGCCGACAGCGGCCACGGTCTGAGCGAGCGCCTCGAGGTCACCAAGCTCGAAGGCAAACGCTACTTCGTTCGCGACGTGGCCCGGAAGCGGATGGGCCTCGACCTCATCGAACAGCTCTTCCTCCACCTCAACGAGTGCACCCCCCAGCTCGAAGGGATCATTCTCAACTACCTCGCAATTTACGCCCGGATCCACGAGAAGGCGGAGATCTACATCGCGGTTCCCAAAGAGGGCAATCCCAACAAAACCGCGATGTGGCGCTACGATCGGCCCACGGCCAGCCTGTCCAAGGTGCAAGGCGGGGACGACTCCTTCCCCGTGCACTTTGCCCTCCAGATGTCGGGTGGGATTGCGTGGTCGGGCTTTGCCGCGCCGGCGTTCACCCCGCCCACAGAGGGCGACGCCGCCGCCCAGGCCGCCGCGGGCGAGCTGGCGTTCACCCCCGAGAACCTCATTGATATCGAAGCCATCCCGGCCTACATACCGCTGACCTTCGAGCTGCGCGCCCACTACAACCGGCTCATGCTCGGCGTCGGCGTCGAAGCGGGCATCAGTTCGGAGCTGTCATTCGCCGAGCGGTACATCCTCCCGGGACACGTTGACGGCGTCGTCTATGACGATGCTGACGCCAAATACGACGCCACCAAGGAAGGCGACACCTACTCCTACGAGGGACAGGAGATCGGGGAAGGCGAGGACCCACCTGACTGGCAGCAGGCGATCCGCTATGAGTCGATCAACGCGACCGCCTATTTCACCGGCGGCGTGGTTTTGGGTCGCGATGCCGGACTTGGTCTCGGACCGCGAATCGCCTTGCGAGTCGGTCTGATGAACCTTCCGCATGCACTGAGCACCACGGCGCACTTCGGCTGGAGCATGCCTCTCCCAGGCGCCAAACTCGACAGCCGCATCCGTCCCTACGTCGACGTCGACGGTCGGGTCGGCGCCATCATCCCCCTCCCGGAGAGCCTACTTTGGGGGGACACGACCCCTGCCAGCCCCATCTTGGCCCTCACGGCTGGCATCGGCACCACGCTCTAGTCCGCGCCATCCCTTCACCGCAATGATACTGGACGCTCGATGTTCTGCGTGAGCCTGCTCTTCGCGTCGGCCCTTGCCGCCGCTCCAACCGGTGCCCCGGCGCTGGTGGTGTGGATGTTGCCCGCGCCGCCAGCGGCGGAGTGGACCAAGCTTGCAGAACGGGAAACCGGCCCTGCGGATCACCGGTCATGGCCCGACATCACGCTGAGTCCTGAACCGGTCACGTCTGCGGATGAGACCCGCACCGGGGCGCTGGCCACCGTGTTCAAGGACGGCAGCGCGCGGTGGGAAGAGTTCGAGTCGGAATCCGGGGTGGCGCGGGCGCTGGCAGCCGCGGTCGAGCCGATTGAGGTGCTCTCGGGGGCCATCGAGCGTGACGCATTGATCGCCGCGCTGTTGTGGGAGGGCGCGGGCATCACCCGGAGCTACCCGGAAGGCCTGTTCTCAAGTCTTCAGGACACCTCCGCCTTTCGGGTCACCATCGCCGGAAAGAGCGTGGTGCGGCCTTGGCTCGACGCGATCGCCCTGGACCCGAAGCGGGTGTACGCTCGCGCGGAATTTCCCGACGGGCAAGCGTTCGCCAAGGTGCAGTCGCTGCAAGCGGAAATGGCGCTGCTACCGCGTGGGCACCTCGTCGTGGACGTGTTGCCCCCAGGCATGGTCGTCGTTTTGGACGGTACCCCGCTTGCTGAGGGCGCGCGGGACGCCGAGCTGGCCCCCGGTCACCACTACGCGCACGTGATGGTGGGCGGGCAGGTCGCAGAGCGGATGGAGTTCGACGTGGCCGCCAGCGACACGGTGCCGCTTCGCTCGCTGGTCTCTCCCGAAGAGCTCGCCGCCGGTGGTACCGCGGTGCAGAATGGAAGCGCCGACGTTCCGGCAGATGTCGCGACAGGTGTTCGATCGCTCGCCGGACGTGGCGGGGGCGCACCTCGGGTCTTCCTCGCCAGCATCGACGCGAAAGGGAAGCCACGGGTGGTCGCCTTCGGCGGCGGTGCCGTGGTGGTGAAGAAGCGACCGGTGACCTTCCAGATCGTCGCAGAGCTTGGCGGCGGGGTAATCGAATCCAACGGATTCTCCGGCCGGGCTGGCCAACAGGAACTGACCTATCAGTTCGGCGGCTCGCTGGGCTTCGAGCTGGGTATCTACAACGCCGCCCTTTATGGCTCTGCGGACCTCGCGCTTTCCCCTGCCGCGCAGATGGCGTTCGGGGTCGATGGCGGCACGACCCCCGAGGATAATCAACAGACCAGCGCCTACGTCCGGCCCAACGGCGGCATTGGCGTCTACCTTCCGCGGCCACTACCCGGGAAGGTGTGGTTCTTGCTTGGCGGAAACTACGGGTGGTTCGCCCCCTCGTCAATGGGTCCGGGGGTCAAGCTGAGCGTCGGCATCCCCCTTCAAGAAGAGGGTGGCACCTGGTTGCGCATCACCGTCGACGGATACCGCGGCACACAGATGGCGGGTTTCCCTCAGGAGGGCACCGCGACCTCCATGGCCTCGTTGCGCATCGGCTTCGGCAGCCTGCTCTAGGTGCTAAGGTGGGCGGATGCATGCCCTGCTCGCCCTGATCACCGCCGCCACCGCCGCTGACGTTCCGACCTATCAGTGGCACAAGGGCGAGACCGTACGCTACTACATCGAGTCGGAGCTCTACTTTGGCGCTGGCATCAAGGCCTCAGCGCGGCTGAACGTCAGGACCCGCATCCGCGATTTGAAGCTGCGCGCGGAGGTGGAGTGCATCGTGAAGGCCGCCGGCAAGGTCACCGAGCTGGAGTGCCGGCTGCCGTGGTTCGACCTGGCCGGCGAGCCGGTGAGCGAAGCCCAGTCGCGGGTGGACCTCGTCATGGCCGATTGGGAAGAATTCACCAAGTCTGTCCAGATCGTCATCGTCATCGGTCCCGACGGCCGCCTGCGCGAGTTCGATTGCAACGGGCTTCCGCAAGGGAACATCGACGAGGGCCGGCTCTCCGAGCAGATGCGTGCCTATCTCCGTGCGGCCTTCTCGCCGCTGGACATGTCGCTGCCCACCGACCCCAAGGACTGGATCCGCGGCTGGCAGCGCAAGGACCTCAGCTTCATGATGTTGCTTCCGTACACCGACGGTACGGCTGGCGCGGGCACACTCAAGATGTCTCATCTGGACGACCGCCTGGGGCTGGCCTTGGTGTCCACCGAGGGGCGCGCGACCGTGACCCAGTCCAGCGCGCTCGATACGTCGGCCAACGGGGCACTCATCGATCTCCGGCTCGGTGGCGAAGCATGGATTGACATGACGTCCGGCCAACTGCTCTTCTCGGGGTTCACTTCCGACGGGCGGCGCACGGCCTCGGCGTCGACCGGCGCCGCCGATCAGGAGCTTGCGCAGAGCGCGGCTCTGCAGCGAGTGGCGGCGTTCGAACCCGACCACAAGTCCCCGATCTCGGTAGTGGCGCTGCGCGCGCCCAAGGCGGACCTCCCGCCGCCCGAGCCGCCCACCGGTGCGCCGGTTGTCCCCTTTGCCGACCTCGGAATGAGCCCCCTCTTCATCGTCGGGTACCCGCAGGTGGCGGTGCCCTACGAGTTGCCCACTTCCCTGGTCGGAGCGCGGGTGGTCGTCGACGCCGAGGGGGTGCCCAGCTCCTTCAAGGCTTTCCGCGGGTATGAGGCGCTCCTGGAGCACGTCGAGCGCGGGCTAAAAGACGCACGGTTCCCCAAGCGCGGCGGCACCTACGTCGTCGATGTCGATGTCGAAGTGCGCCTCCGCTGAGGGCGACGATCAGGGCGCGGGCGTGGCCGGCACCGCCTTGGCGGCGATGAGCAGCACCTTGACCTTCTTCGCCTCGAGCCAACCCTCGGGGAGCTCGCCACTGGTGTAGGCCCAGGGCCGCGTTTCGCCGGGTGCCAGCGGCTTCATGGTCGCCTCGTCCATCGGCATTCCACCCGGCGCAGACTGTGCAGCGGCAGGCCAGGAGACGGCCTTCAGCTTGGCGCCATTCGCGTCCAGAAACTGAAGCTCGATATTGGCGTATTCCAACGCCGTCTCCGAGTTGTTGGACACGTTGGTACGGATGCCCCACCCGTCCATGGCGCCTTTCGGATCCCCACCCAGGTTGACCGGCTCGACCACGGGCTCGCTCAACGCGACCTTGGCGGAGAACTCCGCAACGTCAACCATCGCCTTGGCGCGCTTTTTCAGCGGCGCGTCCGCGAAGGCGTTCTCGGCGAGGAAGGACTTCCAAGCCTCGGTCGAGCCGTCGGCCTCGGCCAGGGCGAACGCCGCGTTGGCCCGGCCGCTCTGTAGCTCCTTCTTTTTCCTGGTGCTGGGAAAACGCTTCAGCGCCGCGTCGTAGTCGGCGATCGCGTGGCTGTCGATGGCGCGTTTGACCATCAGCTCCTCCAACCGACTCCCGGCCATCAGCTTGTCGGCACCGCCCGGCGAACCGGCCAGGAAAGCCTCGTACGCTTCGATGGTGTCGAGCTTCTTCGCATCGCCGTACGGATCCGCGCATCCGACCAGCGAAACCAACACAAACAGAGTCGTGAGCATGGGTGCCTCTCACCCGCGATTCTATCAGATTGTCAACGGCGCGTCAGGAGCCGCCCTCAGACTCGCGCTTCACCCAACTCGTGGCGTCGGTAAGCCCCTTCTTGCTGATCATGTCGGCAACGAAGCCTGGCACGTAGCCAGTGAAGCGGATGTCCACCGAGTACTCCAGCCGCGAACGGGGCGGCGTCGCGGCCTGGGGGGTCACCCGCCAATAGCCGACGGAGTCATCCAGGTCGGACTTTCGGCTGTAGTCGAGCGTCCAGGTCAGGTAGTTGCTGCCCGGCGTGTACCGGTGGTCGATGAAATACTCGACGTCCACCCCCATCACACGGAGGACGAACCGAGTGTAGAGGTGATCGCCGGCGACCTTGTAGTTGCCGCATTCCGCGACCTTGTCGACCATCTTGGCGTACTGCCCATAATCGAGAATCTTCGCCCAGATTTTCTCCGGGGGCGCGGCGATGTCCATGATTGCCACCCCGCGACCGCCCGATTCGACCTGCTGCTGCTTGAGCACCACCTTGCCCGAGGCCACCGTCGCCTGGTCAGCGGCGGTCAGGGTCACCGCCGGAGGGGCGCCGCGGTAGGGCGTCACGACGCCCTGGTGGGGGTGAGGGCTGGTGGCATCGGCGGCGAGCGCCAGGGCGACGGAGAAGAGCATCGAGACCTCGCGGCGGCTATAGCCCGCGCCCCGTGCACGAGATTCCTCCCGAAGAGCGCCTCCGTGTGATCGAGGTCTACGCCTCGGTGCAAGGCGAGAGCACGTTCGCGGGGCTGCCATGCACCTTCGTGAGGCTGGCCGGCTGCAACCTGCGTTGCCGTTGGTGCGACAGCGTCTACACCTTCACCGGCGGGCAACGTCGCAGCATCGACGACGTCGTGTCCGAAGTCGCCGGCCTTGGCGTCAGGCTCGTCGAGCTGACCGGGGGCGAGCCTCTGGTACACCGCCAGGCGATTCCGCTCTTGGAGCGCCTCGTCGCCGGGGGCCACGAGGTGCTCTTGGAGACAAGCGGAAGTCGCGACATCGGACCGGTTCCGGACGCCGTGCACATCATCATGGATCTCAAGCCGCCCGACTCTGGCGAGGCCGCCGCGAATCTATGGAGCAACATCCCAAAGTTGCGCGCCAAGGACGAGGTAAAGTTCGTCATCGCGTCACGCCGAGACTACGAATGGTCACGGGACGTGGTGCGTGAGCACGGACTCGACGCCCGCGTCGCCGTGCTCTTCTCCGTCGCCTTCGCAGAGGTTCAGCCGGCGGAGGTCGTGGCCTGGATGCTCGCCGATGCGGTGCCCGCGCGGTTCCAGCTTCAGATGCACAAGTTCATCTGGCCCGAAGCGGCTCGGGGCGTGTGATGCCGGGCGGTGAGGCGCTCTCGATGGCTCTTGCCGCGCTGGCGATCATGCTGGTCACGGCGCGCGTGGGGGGCGAGGTCGCGACTCGACTTCGCCAGCCCGCGGTCCTCGGCGAGCTCGGCGCCGGCGTCCTGCTGGGAAGTCTGCCGCTGGTCGGTGTCGCGGATTTCGCGTGGCTTAGCGACGATCCCTTCGTCGCGCTTTTGGCGGAGCTGGGCGTAGTCCTTCTGCTGTTCTCCGTCGGATTGGAGTCGACGCTCGGCCAGATGGCCCGGGTGGGTCGGAGCGCCGCCGCAGTCGCGCTTGTTGGGGTGATCGCGCCGCTGGGGCTGGGCTTTGCCGTGGGCATGCTCTTTGAGCGCGACGTCTACGTCTGTCTGTTCCTGGGCGCGATCCTGACCGCCACGAGCGTGGGCATCACGGCGCGGGTGCTCCGCGACCTCGGCGCCATCGACACTCCGGAGGCGAGGGTCATCCTCGGCGCGGCCGTGATCGACGATGTGCTCGGCCTGGGGCTGCTCGCGGTCGTGACCGCCGTCATCGCCGCCGCCGAGGTCGGCGGGAGCGTGCACCTGGCGTCCGTTCTCGCCATTGGCGGTCGCGCGGTGGCCTTTCTGGCCGGCGCCGTCCTGGTGGGGGTGTACGTCGTTCCACGTGTGCTCGCCCGACTGGCGACCATGCGGGGAACG
The DNA here is from genome assembly GCA_947490345.1 of Deltaproteobacteria bacterium. Lineage (GTDB taxonomy): Bacteria > Myxococcota_A > UBA796 > UBA796 > SXON01 > SXON01. Next base: position 39,999 of record CANLGL010000013.1, on the reverse strand, counting down.
GGCGTGATGTTGGGCTTTACCCTGGCGTTCTGTTTCGCCATGGCGTGGTTGGCGATGCGCGCGGGATTGGCGCCGATCGTCGGAGCCTTCGCCGCCGGGCTGGTCCTCGAAGCGGCGCACTACCAACCCTTCGCCGCGCGGGAGCCCCGCCAGGTCGAGGATTTGGTCGAGCCGATCGTTCACATGCTTGCACCTGTATTCTTTGTGCGTGTGGGGCTTGAGGTGGACCTTGGACAGCTCGCGAGCCCGCCGGTCCTCGGCTTGGGGCTGGCGCTCACCGCTGCCGCGGTGCTCGGGAAAGCCGTGTCCATGGCCGGCGTGCTGGACCGTTCGATTCGGCGGGTTGCGGTCGGCGTCGGGATGATCCCCAGGGGCGAGGTGGGGCTGGTCTTCGCCGCGACCGGCGCGGGCCTGTTGTACCGGGGGCGTCCGCTCATCGACGCTCCGACCTTCTCCGCCGTCGTGCTCATGGTGATGGTGACGACCGCGATCACCCCGGCTCTCCTGGGCTGGGCGATGCGCCGCGCGCGCTGATCGGCTACCCGGCGGCATGGCCGCTCCCGCGCCCACCATCACCGGCTACCAGGGCCAGCCCCTGCCCTTCCGCCTGACCACGCCCCTGAACACCCCGGCGGGTGTAGGCATCGTTTTTCCAGGCGCCGCCTACTCACAAGACCGGCCCCTCTGCGCGACCACTCGCGATGTCCTCGCCGGGATCGGGCTCGAGGTCTTCCTGCCGGAGCGCTACTACGGGATGGACCCGGCGTTGTCGGCCCTGACTGGGGACGAGCGGGAGGCTTGCATTGCGACCGACAGCGGGGCCTTCGCACGCGTGGCGTTTGAGCGCGCGGCAGGACGGCCGGTGATCCTCGCGGGAAAGTCTCTTGGCACCTCGGCCATCGCCCACGCCTTCATCCAAGTGCCTGATCTCGCGGCGGGAGCGTCGATTTGGCTCACGCCGCTCTGGAAGGACGAGGCGGTCTTCAACGCGATCGCCTCGGCGGGGGCGCGCGCGTTCGTGTTCATCGGCAGTGCGGACCCGCAGTGGGATCCCAGCCTGCTGGAGTTGCTCAAAAAGAAGGCGATGAGGGTGGCGAAGTCCCTGCCGGTCGTCGTGGTGGTGGACGGCGCGGACCACAGCATGACCGTCGCCGGAAACGCGGCAGCCACCGCACGCGCGTTTGTGGAGCTCAAGCCCGCGCTCACGGCCTTCGTGTCGACGGTGATCAGCCCGGCGGCGCCTACGTTGTAGCGCGGCGCTTTCGGGCGACGACCACCAGCGACGCTGGCCCAGCCGACCCCCGCCAAGAGAACTGGTGAAGCGCCCGGCCGAGCCAACTCCCCACCGAGTTCTCGGCGAGCAGCGGTCGGACGCGCGAGAAGGGCGCGAGCGGCGGATCCGCGTTGCACGCCAGAAGGCCCGCCTCCGAAACCCAGCTGAGCACGGCCTCGGGGGAGTAGCCCCCGTGCAGCGGTGGAAGCCCGTCCGCCGTCGCTGCGGGCTCCGGGGCCCAAGGGGTCCGCACCTGCAGTACAACCCAGCCATCGGGCTTGAGGCAGCGGGCCGCCGCGCGCAGCGCCGCCACCGGATTGCCGCTGGACTCCAGGGTGCCGAGGAACAGGGCCGCGTCCACCGTCTCGGGGCCGACCGGCGGGCGGAACAGGTTTGCCCTGGCGAAGGTGACCGAGGGGATTTCCGCCCGGCGCCGGAAGGCTTCGGCGCGCAGAAGCCCGGTCATCGCCAGGTCCAGACCGACGACTTCACGCCCCGCGAGCGCCAGATAGCACGAGCTCCTCCCGGCGCCGCAGCCCAGATCCAGGACCCGGGCGTCGACGGGAAGTTCCGCGTCGAGCGCGGCCAGCAGGCGGTCCGACCCGCCGGTTCCGACCAGTGTCTCCGCCGACTCCTCGGGACGCCAAACGTCGGTCGGATGCTCCTCGTACCACACCCGGACCCTCGAGGTCAGGCCCGGATCTTCCCCGTCTTCCGGTGCCGCAACGTACAGATCGGCCACGCCGCCAGTCTCCGTCCAATCACGGCGGCACTCGCACCGACCCGTATCGAAGGATCGACCACACTCGGGACAGGCCAACACGGGGACGGCTTAGCCCATGCGGCCAGGCTCGGCCCCCTTCCCCGCGGACCATGTTAGCTCGCGCGCCTCTGGGGAATCTGATGGGCATCGAGAGCCGCTTCATCTGGATGGACGGGAAATTGGTCCCGTTTGACGACGCGAAGGTCCATGTGCTTTCGCACACCCTGCACTACGGGCTCGGCGTCTTCGAGGGCATCCGTAGCTACAAGCAGGCCGACGGCTCGGGCGGCGTGTTCAAGCTCGACGAACACATCCGCCGGCTCTCGGACAGCGCGAAGATGTGCCGAATGGAGATTCCGTTCAGTCGCGACCAGATTCGCGCGGCCTGCCTCGAAACGCTTGCTGCCAACGACATGCCAGAGGCCTACATCCGACCGATCGTGTACTTCGGCATGGGCAAGATGGGCCTCGGGGCGCGCGACAACCCAGTGCATCTGACCATCGCGGTATGGGACTGGGGCAAGTACCTGGGCGCCGACGGCATCGCCAACGGCATCCGCGTTCAGACCAGCACCTTCACCCGCCACCACGTCAACAGCAATCTTCAGCGCGCCAAGGTCATCGGCCACTACGTCAACAGCATCCTCGCCCGCTATGAGGCCAATGAAAACGGTTACGACGAAGCCATCATGCTCGACGGCTCCGGCTACGTTGCCGAAGGCACCGGGGAGAACCTCTTCGTCGCCCGAGACGGCGTCGTGAAAACACCACCGGTGGTGAACATCCTCGGCGGCATCACCCGCCGCACCGTCATCGACATCCTCAAGGCCGACAACGTCCCGACCTACGAAATGCACTTTGGTCGTGATGCGCTCTATGTTGGAGACGAGGTCTTTCTGTCAGGTACTGCCGCTGAGATCACGCCGGTGCGCGAGGTGGATCGTCGCGAGGTCGGCAAGCCGGGGCCAATCACGCGGCGGGTACAGGAAGTGTACGAGGCGGGCGTGCACGGGCAGGTCGACTGGATGCGGCCGTACGTCACCCGGTTCTGAGCCGCTAGGTCGGCTGTAATACAAACCTTCGTCTGCACTGTTGGCGCCGTGAGTCCCCCGGCAATGCGATGGCAAGCGGCCGGAGTGGGTTAGCACCGCCGAGGCCCGGAGAGCGCGATGTTCTCTCTGTTGCTCTCCCTTGCTTGCGTGGCGCCTCCAACTGCCGACGCTCCGGCAGACCCCTGGCTCACCGAAATCTCCGCTCGTACCCGCGCGCAGGGCCAGGCGTTCACCTCCAGCGCGGACGGGTTGGTGTCGCCGAGCCCGGCGCTGGCGGCCGAGTTGTCGATCCAGTCCGACGGCGTCGAGCTTGCGGGAACGGAGGGCGCGGACTCCTGGGGAGTTCGACTCACGACGCGCCGGGTGGGTTGGGTGGATGGGGTCGCGACCGACGTTGGCGAGCGCCCGCCCACCCTCGGCCGCTGCATTCCCGGCGCCACGCCTGCGCTCGACGGGTCGTGCCTGCCCCGGGCCGAGCTGCGTTCGGCGGGCGTCGTCGAGTTCTGGGCGCCGCGCGGCCACGGCTACGAGCAGGGTTTTGATCTCGAGCGACCGGCGGGCGGCGAGGGGCGGCTCTTCGTGGACATCGGCGTGCAGGGCGCGCGGGTCGCGACCGATGGGCGCACCGCCCGGCTGATCCTGCCCGATGGGCGCACCCTGAAGTACGACGGGCTCAAGGTCTCCGACGCCGGCGGCGGGGAGCTTGCCTCGTCCTTCGAGGCGCGCAGCGATGGCGTCCGCATCGTGGTCAACACCGAGGGCGCGCGGTTCCCGGTCACGATTGATCCGACGCTCGCGCCCGCCTGGTACGGGGAGATCGCCAGCGGGGACGCCGTCAGCGATGTCGCCGGCGTGGGGGACGTCAACGGCGATGGCTATGACGACGTTGTCCTCGGCGTCGCCGGCTACGACAACGGCTCGACCAACGAAGGTGGGCTGTTTTTGTACTACGGGTCCGTCGACGGTCCCGACACCACCGCGGACTGGTCCTACGATCCCGGCAGCAGCTCGGCGGGGCTGGGGTATTCGGTCTCCGGCATCGGCGACGTCAATGGCGACGGCTACGCCGACTTCGTGGGCGGCGCCAGCGGCTACACCAGCTCGTACAGCTCCGAGGGTGCGGTGTACGCCTTCTACGGCAGTGCCTCGGGGCCGGGCAGCACCTACTCCTTCCGCTCGGCGGGCGGGCAGAGCGGCGCCTACCTCGGCCACTCGGTCGGCGGGGGCGGGGACGTCAACGGTGACGGTTACGATGACCTGGTCGCGGGCGCCTACGGCTATGCCAACGGCAGCACCGCCGAAGGCGCGGTCTACTACTGGTACGGCAGCGCCAGTGGGCTGGTCAGCACCATCCGGCGCCTCGAAGTCAACCAGACCTCCGCCTACCTCGGCCGCGCCGTGGCACTGGTGGGGGACGTCAACGGCGACGGGTACGCCGACATCGCGGGAGCGGCGCCCAACTACGACGACGGCCAGACCGACGAGGGGGAGGTCTTCGTGTGGCACGGCGCCGCGGCCGGCCCGAGCGCGACCGCAAGCTGGTCGGTCGACAGCGACCAGACCTCCGGCGGCCTGGGCTCGTCCGTCACCGGTGCCGGGGACGTCAACGGCGACGGCTATAACGACCTCGCGGTGGGGGCCACCGGCTACGACAACGGCCACACCAGCGAAGGCAAGGTCTGGGTCTACCACGGCTCGGCCAGCGGCCTGGCGAGCAGCGCCGCGTGGACCTTCGAGCCCGACGCCACCAGCGCCTTTGCCGGCAACGCGCTGATCGGCCCCGGCGACATCGACGACGACGGCTACGATGACCTCGCTGTCGCGAGCTACGGCGAAGCGCGGGTCGGGACCACCTCAGGGGCGGTCCGCATCTTCTCGGGTTCGTCCACCGGCTTGGCGACCACGGCCAGCTCTACGGTTGACGGCCCCGAGAATGCCGCGTACTTCGGCACCAGCCTCGGCGGCGGTGACATAGATGGGGACGGCTTCGTAGACGTTTTGGTGGGTGGCAACCTTGCGCGCGCCTGGATGCTGGTCGGCGGCCCCGACGGCGCCACCCGGCGGAGCCCCACTGTCGCGACACTTGCCTCGACGGTCACCTACTTCGGGGCCGAGATCGCCGCCGGCGGCGCGGACTTCGACGCCGACGGCTACGATGACGTCGCGATCGGATCGGCCAGCTCGGCGATCGTCAGTTGGTTCGGCGGCACCGCCGACGGCATCGACACCACCGTCGCGGGCACCTACGCCGGCGGCAGCTCGTTTGGCACCGTGATCAGCGCCAGCGGCGACACCAACGGCGACGGGTACGACGACCTGCTCATCGGCGGCTACACCTCCTACAGCTCCTCGCGCGGCGCCGTCTATCTCAAGTCTGGCTCGGCCTCGGGCCTGTCCACCGCGGTCGGAACCATCTTTTCGGGTGCTTCCACGAGCATGTACCTCGGCGCGTCTGTCGCGATCCTCAGCGACGTCAACGGCGACGGCTACGACGAGGTGGCCGCGGGCACGACCCAGTACGACAACGGCCAGACCAACGAGGGCGCAGTCGTCGTGTACCACGGGAGCGCGTCCGGCCCTTCGACCACCGCCACCATCACGCTGGAGTCCAACGTCGACAGCGCCTACTTCGGGGTGGCGGTGGCCGCCGCGGGCGACGTCGACGGGGACGGCTTCGGCGAACTTCTGGCGGGCGCGTACAACTACGAGGACACCCTGGCCGGTGAAGGCGCGGCCTTCGTCTACCTCGGCGCGACGGGCGGCCTCAGCAGCACCGCCGACTGGTCGGTGGTCGGTGGCGTCCGCAACGTGCAGTGCGGCTACGGCGTGACCGGGCTCGGCGACGTCGATGCCGACGGCTACGACGACTTCGCCGTCGGCTGTCCCGGCTACTCGGCCACGCTCACCAACGAAGGCCGGGTCATGGCCTTCTACGGCAGCTCGACCGGGCCCGCGACGGCGCCGGACTGGACCGTGGACGGGGGCGAGGCCTCCGCCGCTCTCGGCTCGCCGATCCGCAAGGGCGGCGACTTCGATGACGACGGCTTCGACGACTTCGCGGTGGGCAGTGGGCTGTTGGACGTCAACGTCGACGGCGACGGGGCGGCGATGGTCTTTCTGGGCGGCGTCACCGGCCTCGCCTCCAGCCCGGAGTTCACGCTCACCAGTGACGTGCCGGACCGCTACTACGGGGCGGAGGTCGGCAGCGCCGGCGACGTCGACAACGACGGTCGCGACGAGCTCCTGGTCACCGCCTACCAGGCCGAGCGCGCCTACGTCTACTCGCTCACCGATGGCGACGGGGACGGCTACTACGCCTGGGAGGACTGCGACGACGCGGACGCCGACGTCAGCCCCGCCGAGTCCGAGCTCTGCGACGGCCTCGACAACGACTGCGACGGCCACATCGACGAGTCGATCCCCACCTGGTACCCGGACGCGGACAGCGACGGGTACGGCGCGGCAACTGGCGGTACCGCCGCCTGCACCGGCCCTTCCGGCTACGTCGCGTCCAGCACCGACTGCGACGACACGGACGCTGCCGTCAACCCGGGCGCCAGCGAGACCTGCAATGCTACTGACGACGACTGCGACAGCAGCATCGACGAAGCCGGCGCCACCGACGGGACGCTCTACTACCGCGACGCTGATGGGGACAGCTATGGCGCGCTCGCGACGACCGAGCGCTACTGCACCGTGACGGCCGGCTGGGTTTCGCTCAGCACCGACTGCGACGACAGCGACGCCACCGCCTACCCGGGCGCGTCCGAAACCTGCGACGGCACCGATGACGACTGCGACGGCACCACCGACGAGGCCTCCGCCATCGACGCGCCCACCTGGTACACCGACGCCGACGGCGACGGCTACGGCAGCACGGCGCTCACGATGGTGGCCTGCTCGGCCTCCTCCGCGTGGTCGGCGCTCAGCACCGATTGCGACGACACCAGCGGCTTTGTGCACCCCGGTGTGCTCGAGACCTGCAACAGCGTCGACGACGACTGCGACGGCGGCACCGACGAAGGCGTGACCACGACCTGGTACGCGGATGCCGATGTCGACGGATACGGCGACGCAGCGATCGCGACTGATTCGTGCTCTGCGCCCACCGGCTACGTCGGCGACGACACCGACTGCGACGACGCCGACGCCACCGTCAACCCCGGCGAGAGCGAGACCTGCAACAGCGTCGACGACGACTGCGACGGGACCGCCGACGAGGGCGTGACCACCAACTACTACTACGACGGCGATGGCGACGGCTACGGGTTGAGCTCCAGCGCCGTGGCGAACTGTTCGCTCCCGAGCGGGTACGCCGCGGCCTCAGGCGATTGCGACGACGCCGATGCCACCGTCTCGCCGGGCGCGACGGAGTCCTGCAACGACGCGGACGACGACTGCGATGGCGTGTCCGACGACGGCATCGCCACCACTGCCTGGTACATCGACGCCGACGGCGACAGCTTCGGGGGCACCGCTTCGGTCGCCGACTGTGCCGCGCCCACCGGGTACGTCGGCGGCGCTGATGACTGCGACGACACCGACGCGACGGTGCTCGATGGCCGGGCGTGGTACGCCGATCTCGATGGGGACCGCTACGGCGACGCCGCCAACGGCGCGTGGACCTGTGAGGCCGATGCTGGCTACGTCGCCGACGATCGCGACTGCGACGACACCCGCGACGACGTGCATCCCTACGCTCCCGATGAGGCTTACGACGGCCTCGACGCCGACTGCAAAGAAGACTCCGACTACGACGCCGATGGTGATGGCCACGACTCCGATGCGTACGGGGGCGACGACTGCGACGATGAGGACGCCGAGGCCTTCCCCGGCGGCACCGAGTACGCCTACGACGGCATCGACGGCGACTGCGCCGGCGACTCCGACTACGACGCCGATGGCGATGGCTACGACTCGGTGGAGTCGGGCGGCGACGACTGCGACGATGCGGATGCCGAGGTGAATCCTGGCGCCGCGAACGATCCGTACGATGGCGAAGCCACCAGCTGCGACCCGGCGGCCGAGTACGACGCCGATGGCGACGGCGAGCGGATCGAGGGTGGCGGCGGCTTCGACTGTGATGACGCCGACGCGAGCATCCACACCGACGCTGACGAGGTCTGGTACGACGGGATCGACCAGGACTGCGACGGCAACGACTCCGACCAGGATGGCGACGGCGTGCCCAGCGGCGAGGACTGCGCCGACACCGACCCTGAGGTGACCGGCGGGTGCTCCGACACCGGCGACACCGGCGACACCGGCGAGCCCAACCTGCTCGACGAGCTGTTCAAGGAGGGCTGCGGCTGCGCCAGTGGCGCGGCCAGTCCGCTGTGGTTGGCGGGACTCGGCGTGGTGGCGGCGCTCCGTCGCCGCGGGCGCGTGGCGGCCGCCGGGACCGCGATCGTGGGCTCAATCCTCGGATGCGGCGGCTTCGTCGACGCCGACGGCGACGGCTTTGTCGGGGACGAGGACTGCGACGACGCGGACGCCACGATCCATCCCGGCGGCGGCGAGCGGTGCGACGACTCCAAGCTCGACGAAGACTGCGACGGAAAGCGCGACGACGATGACGACGACGTCACCGATCCCACGACCTACTTCCGCGATCAGGATGAAGACGGGCATGGGGACCCCGACAACCACGACCCGTCCTGCAAGCCCGGCGAAGGCTTCGTGGCGGCGGGTGACGACTGCGACGACGAGGCCCCGGGCGTGTTTCCCGGCAGCGTGGAGGTCTGCGGGGGAATCGACGAGGACTGCGACGAGCTGATCGATGAAGACGACCCCAACCTGAGTGACCCCACCCTCTGGTATGCGGACGACGACGGCGACGGTTTCGGCGGCGGCGCCGCGGTCCCGCGCTGCGACAGCGACGGCGGCGACTACGTGGACGTCGGCGGCGACTGTGACGACAGTGACGCCGACATCAACCCCGACGCCAAGGAGACGTGTGACACTCGCGACATCGACGAAGACTGCGACGGCGCCGCCGACGACCTCGACGACGGCAGCACCGTGGGGGCCACGAGCTGGTACACCGACGCCGACGGCGACGGGTACGCCGGCACCGAATACGCGAGGACCGGCTGTGACGCCGAGTTCGGGCAGGTGGAGGAGGCAGGGGACTGCAACGACTCCAACAGCGACATCAACCCCTCGCGCCGCGAGGTCTGCGGTGACCGCATCGATCAGGACTGCGACGGGACCGCCGACGGCTGCGCGCTCGACGGCACGATCCCCGTCGAGGACGCCTACGCGCTGATCTACTCGGTCGAGAGCGCCGACCAGCTCGGCTGGAAGCTCGCGACGGGCGGAGACAGCGACGGGGACGGGGTCCCGGAGGCCTGGGTGGCCGATCGGTTGGCCCCGGCCGGGTCGGGCTACGGCGCCGCCCTCTTGATCGCCGGGTTGCCAGTCGGGGTGGGCAGCGTCGACGACTTCGGCCTCCTGGGGGTCCACGCCGAGGCCGAGGACGACATGGTCAACGGCATCTGGAGCCGCGGCGACCTGGACGGCGACGGTCTGGACGACCTTGTCGTCTCGTCGTACGAGTCCGACACCGCGGGTAGCAACCGTGGATACTCCTACGTTTTCCTCGCCCCGTTCGAACGCGAGCACCAGGAGGACGACGCCTGGGCCGAGCGCTACGGCGCGTTGAACAGCGAATACGGTGGCTACTCCGTCATCACCCTGGACTACGACGACGACGGTGCGGACGACCTGCTCTGGGCGAAGTCCAATGGGGACACCTACTTGGAATTCGGGCCGATCACGGCGGGACCCAGTACCGCGACCGCCGCCGACGACGTGTTCATCGACCTGTCCTCGGGGTCGATCTGGGCCTCCGGCGACGTCAACGGCGACGGCGTCGACGAGCTGTTCGCGGGGCAGCCGGGGTACGGCGACCTGTACCAGTTCGACGGCGGCACGACGGGCACCAGCCTCGACGCCAGCGACGCGACCGGCGGCGTCAACACCACGCGGAGCTACTTCGGGTGGGCTGTGGACGTCAGCTCAGACCTGGACGGGGATGGCGACGTGGACATCACCATCGGTGCCCCGAACGACGCCGGCGGCTACGCGTACGTGCACTTCGGCCCACTCGACGGCGCCGAGACCATCACCGAATTCGACGTGACGATCACCGGGACCTACACCGACGGCCTGTTGGGCTACAGCCTCGCCGGCGGCGGTGACGTGAACCAGGACGGGGAGCACGACCTGCTCGTCGGCGCCCCGGACGCGGCCGTCGGCGGTGGCGCCTGGCTGTTCACCGGACCGCTCGTGGCTGGTGCGCTCGACGACACGACGGGCTGCGCCGCCGTCTTCAGCGACACCTCGGTGGACGCTGGAATCGGCGGCTCCGTGGGCCTCATCGACCTCGACAACGACGGGCTCGCGGAGGTGCTCACCGGTGGCGCTCTCCTGTCCGGCTACGGCGGCGGCGGGGTGGGCATCTACTCGCCAGAGGGGCTGTAGCTCCCCTCGCTGCATGATACCCTCGCCTTCCGCCGCTGAGCTCGATGCCGATCCGCCCACCGAACCTCGACGACCGTCGCTACGAGGACCTCCTCCGCGAAGCCCGCGCGCTGATCCCTCAGTACACGCCGGAGTGGACCAACCTCTCGGATGCCGACCCAGGCATGACCCTGGTCCAGCTCTTCGCGTGGATGACGGAGATGGTGATCTTCCGGCTCAACCAGGTGCCGGACAAGACCTACATCCACTTCCTCAATTTCATCGGCGAAACGCGGAAGGGCGCGCGTCCCGCCTCTGCACCGGTGACCCTGACGCTGCGCGGCGACGGCGGCCTCGACCTGCCGCCCTACGCACGCTGCGCCACGCGCCAACGCGAAGACTCCACGGCGGTCGACTTCGTGACCGTTGCCGGTCTCTCGGTCCACTCGGCCACGATCACGCGGATCATGGCGGTTCGGGGCGGTCAGCGCCCCGCGGTCCGGGAAATTCCGTTCTCCAACCTGCGGGACAATCCCAGCGCGCTGCTTTTCGGAGGGGGCCGGGGCGTCGATCTCTTCGAGCTTGATCCAATCGATTTTGGGCCCGACGCCTACACGCCGGACCAGTTCCTCTACGTCAGCCACGAAGACTTTCGGTTGATGAACATTGAGCCGGACGGCGAACGTCCGCTCGGCCGGCTCCGGGTGCGGCGCAGCACGCCGGACGGCGACAACCTCAGCGTCGCCGCCTTCTTCCAGTGGGAATACCCCAGCGACGGCGGCTGGGTGCCGGTCACGACCGACCTCGATCCCGAGGAGAGCCTCGGCCTCCCCGAAACCACGATCGTCTCGGCGCTCCCGGGCATCACCACCGTCGATCACTTCGGCGCCAACACTCCGTTCGCGCTCCCCGAGCCTGTGGCGAACACGACGTGGTGGGTCCGCGGCCGGCTCGACTATGAGCGCTGGCTGGCCGGGCGGATGCTCCAGGACCTGGAGATCACCTGGCGCGACGACCGCGGCGGCGAAGAGCGCCCGATCAACAACTGGGAAGTGCGCGCCACCGGCCGCACCCTGGAGCTTTTCCTTCAGGACGTCCCCCCGATCCGGGGCGGCTGGGTCATCCGCTTTGCCTTGGTCGATCGCGGGGTTCCGGCCGGCCGCAACGGCTATCTGCCGCGCTACCGCTGGTACTATCGGCGCGGCGAGGGGTGGGAGGAGATTCCCCGGGAGCGCGTGCGCACCGAGGGCACGGTCGTGCTCATCACCGGCCCGCTGACCGACATGTCCACCGACGGCTACAACCTGCGCGCCGAGCGGATCGAGACGGTGTTCCTCCAGGGCTTCATCCCGGAGCTGGAGCTGGAGCTCGTCTGGGTCCGCCCGATTGAGCTGTCGCTCTTCTGCGGTGACGACCCGCGTCGATTGGAGCCGCTGCTCGTGGACGAAGGGCCGTGGTCGCCCTTCCAACTCGCAGCGATGATGCCGCCGACCATCGGGCGGAAGTTCTACATCGGCAGCGATCTCTTCGAGAATCGTAAGCAAGAGCCGGTGGTCGTCGAGCTCGACGTGGTCTTCGAGATGAACGGCACGGTCATTCCGGAGCCTACCGAGCTGTACCTGCTTCAGCTCACCTACCGGGCCGATGACAACTGGCGGGTCGTTTGGTCGGAAAACAAGATCTACACCAGCTTCACCTTTGCAGATCTCGACGGCACCTCGGGCGACAAGAAGGCGCGCGCTACGGGGCCACGGACCATCACGCTGCTGCTCGACCCGAAGGCCCAGCTCAAGGGATTGGCGCGCCACGAGATCGACGGCCGGGAGAGCACCTGGCTCCGCTTCGAGCTCGTAAAAGCCTCGCTCACCGGGCAGGACGAGAAGAAAGTACAGCACCCCATCGTCCCCAAGATCCTGGCGGTTCGCCTCGGTGTGCAGTCGGCGGTCGGCGCGAAGACCTACGATCAGCCGATGCCGGGCCCGCGCATGGCACAGGTCGACGATCGACCTGAGAATCCCCGCCTTACGCGCGCCCTCACCCGCGCGGTCGGCCGCCTCGGGGAGTTCTACCCCTTCTTCCCCTTCGTGGAGATCAAGGAAGAAAACCAGGCGCTCTACCTCCAGTTCGACAAGGCGCTCCCCCGCGGGGCCCGCCACGTCGTGCACGTTCGCACCCGCGGCGAGGCGTATCTGCCCGACGGCGTCGAGGTGCAATGGGAAATGCTCGAAGCCCAGGCCTTCGGCCGATTTGTCTGGCGCCGGCTCCACGGACCCGGCGAGGGCGCCACGCGGCCGTACCAGCTCACGGGCACCGGAACGTTGGAGTTCCCCCTTCCCGAGCCGCCGGCCAGCGGTCCCGACGGCTTCTGGCTGCGCGCCCGCTTCAGCCTCCCCGCGGGAACGACGGTGGATCGCCTGCCGCAGATGCCGCCGGTGACCCACATCCTGCTCAACACGGTCGAGGTCGTGAACCTGGTCACGGTCCGGACCGAACGATTCTCGGGCCTGGGCGTTCCCGGCCAGAGCGTGCAGCTTCGCCATGCGCCGATTTTCCTGCACGAGCTGGAGCATGAACGGGCGCTCTTCGCGCGCACGGAGACCTTCCCGGACATCGTCGTCTACGTCGAGGATGCCGACGGCAACCGCGAGCAGTGGGTGCGCGTCGACGACGGCGCCCTGTTGACCGCCGGCAAGGACGACCGGACATTCGTGGTGGACGCCACCGAGGGCACGCTCACCTTCGGCAACGGCATCCGTGGAAAGATGCTGCCCGTGGGCTCGGCGAACGTGGTGGTCGACCTCTACCGCGTGGTCCCCGGGGCGCGCGGCAACGTCGCCGCCGGCGACATCAACGTGATCGAAGGCTACGCCGACTCGGTCAAGGCCGAGAACCTGCTGCCCGCCTCCGGTGGTCGCGACGCAGAGACCATCGACGAGATCATCCGTCGGGCGCCGAGCCTGCTCACCAGTCGCGACCGTGCGGTGACGCAGACCGACTTCTCGATCATCGCGCAGGAGGCCAGCGGCGAGGTTGCCCGCGCGTCGTGCGACGGCAAGATGGGCGGCGACGGCCTGGTCGAAGTCGTGATCCTTCCGCGCCGCCGCGAGGGCGAATCGCTCCCCGATCCGCTCCTCGGCACCGGGCTCCGCGATCACGTTCAGGGCTATCTGAAGCGGCGCTGCCTCATCAATGTGACTCCGGTCGTTCGCTTGGCGTCCTTCTTGCCGATCGATCTGAGCGTGACGCTGCGCTTACGCCCCAACGCAAACCTGCTTGCCGTGCGCGAGGCCGCCCAGCGCTGGGTCGAGGCCTTCCTCGATCCCTACGTCGGCGGGCTCGACGGCACGGGCTGGCCCTTCCGCGGCACGGTGTACGGGCAGGACTTTGCACGGATGGTGGCGGATATTCCCGACGTGCGTCATGTGATCGACGTGCAGCTGTTCGACGTCTCAGGCGACAAGCGTCGGCGTGGCGTCCCCGGTTGGGAAGAGGGTGAGGGCGTCGCGGAGATTGTCCTGGCCGAATGCGACCTCTTCGAGGTGCGCCGCGTTCGCGTCCGCACCGAGGACGGCGAATGACCCGAGCGCTCGCGCGCACCACCACTCCTGGTCGCGGAGCGTCCGACTTCCGGTACCTCGAGGACGTCGTCCGCATCGGCTACCCCGTCCGCGACGCCCAGGTCTACCTCAACCGCCACCTCGGAAACCCCGTGGGATACCGCCTCGTAGAGGCCCTGCGCGGCGAGCGAGTGGGCTGCGTCCGCTCCATCGAGGTCGAGACGGCCGCGGGTGGCGAGCCGCTCTTCATCCGGTCGATTCGCCTGCTCCCGGACGGCTCTCCGGCCTCGCACTACACGCCTGAGGAATTGGTCTCCATCCACGCCGAGGTGGTGACCCCTGACGGCCGCCCTCCCGGGGCGCTCGGCGCGCGCGATCGCATCATCCTTCACGTGCCGGTTCGTGGCTATCTACGCTTTCTTCCTGGTCTATACCAAGGTGCCGTCCCGGCGCAGCGGCGCGACGTCGTCCGTGCCGACGAGGTCTCCGCGCAAACGTGGGGTCAGCCCCAGGCGGTCCAGGGCACGGAGCTCCAGGCTTTCAACGCCGAGGCGCTCCGCCGGTTTCTGGCGATCTTCCAGCATGTGATGACCACGATCACCGATCGGGTCGACGGCATCCCGCAGCTCATCGACCCGATCGCAACGGACCCGCGCTTCTTGCCGTGGATCGCCAGTTGGGTCAGCTTTCCCCTCGATAGTTCGCTACCGATCCACCAGCAACGTGAGCTGGTGCGCCGGGCCATCCGGTTGTACCGCACCCGTGGCACGGTCGCGGGGGTGGAGGAGATGATTCGGGTCCTGACCGCCGCGCCCGTCCGCGTCGCCGAGACTCGTGCACCGAACGCTTTCACGCTCGGTCGCAGCACGCTCGCGGGGGGGCCGACCGTCGAGGCAAGGTACATGCGCAACGAGCCGGCCGGTCACTTCCTGGTCGAGCCCGGCCGCGCGCCCACGACCTTCTTCGCGCTGGTCTTGGAGCCCAAGGCGGCGTTCAAGAAGCGCTTTGGTGAGCGTGCCCCTGGGGTACTGCGCCGCATCGCCCAGATCGTCTCGAGCGAAAAGCCCGGGCACGTCTCGTTCTCGATTCTCTTTGATGCCGGAGGGCAGCCGTGAACCCCAAGAGCCAGTTTCAGCTCAGCCGTCTGCGCGCCTTCGAGGGCCTCTGCCTCACCGCCAAGGACATCGGCGACGAGCAGAGCTACCACCGTCGCAACCTGCAGCGTCATGTACTCCACATGCACGGCCATGGCATCGTGCAAGGTCTGCAGGTGGAAATCGAGCAGCGCAAGGACAAATACGTCGCGGTGATCCAGCCCGGCTACGGGGTCACCCGCATCGGTCAGGGTGTCCTCCTGGCGGACGCGGTGGCCGTGCCGCTGGAGGTGCCGCGTCAGGACGGCGAGTACATGCTGTGGCTCTTCCACGTCGAAGGCGCCGACGAGTCCGACATGCGGCCCATCTTCGACACGGGGGAGCAGTCGGCCGCGCGGACCCGTGAAACCTGCGCGCCCCGCATGCACGCAATCGACGAAGATCAGCCTGATGCCATCGCGCTCACCCGCATCAACGTTCGCTTGGGGCGCATGGTCCAGGTGCTGCTTCCGGTGCCGCGGGCAGGTCGTCAGGCCCGCGCCGCCGAGAGTTACCTCAAGCCGCGCGTCGTCGACTTCATTCGGCTCAACAAGTCGATTGTGAACAACCTTTTCCGCACCTCGCAGCTATCGGAGCTCGATCTCGGGGCCCTCGGCTTCTACAGCGCGCTGGTCTCCTCCGAGTTCCTGTTGATTGAAGAAGGCACATCCGATCGTGTGCTTTACCGCACCGCCGGCTCGCTCATCAACTACGCGCACGACTTCTACAACCCGCTCCCGCGCTCGCTGGAACGGGTCGACAAGTTCAAGGAGTTCGTGCGCCGCGTCAACGCCGAGGTGCCCGGCTCCGACCAGGGCGACGAGATCTGGCTCCGCTGGTTCGACAAGTTCGAGCGGCTTTTGCAGCCGCTGGGCAAAATCGCCGAAGAGCTCGAGAAGACGGTCGAAGCGCAGCGCTGACCCCGTCTGGGCGGCGCGCCACAACCGGGCGTCTTTGCCTGGCGGTGGCCGCCCGCGCGCCGCGCCACGCCCGCACATATGTGGATATTAGGAAAGTTATGCCACCGTTGAAAGACTCCTAATCTTCGCATAGACTCTCGACGTGGACCCCGTGAACAACCCCTACTGCCCCGGCGCGGGCACGCCGCCACCGGAACTGGCTGGACGTGATTCGCTTCGCGAATCTGTTCGTGTGGCCATCGAGCGGATTCGCCGAGGGAACCCCAGTAAAAGTGTACTGATGGTCGGGCTGCGCGGCGTGGGCAAGACGGTGCTCCTTGATCAGATGCGGAACGACGCCGAGCTATCCGGCGTGCACACGATCCGGCTGGAAGCGCCGGAGGGCCGGTCTCTCCCTGCGATTCTCGCCCCGCAACTTCGACTCGCGCTGCTTCGCCTCAGCAGGATCGAGAAGGCCAAGGCTCTTGCCCAGCGTGCGCTCCGTGGACTCGCGGGTTTCGCGACTGCGTTGAAGCTCACCTACAACGACATCGAGGTGGGTCTAGACCTGGAGCCGGAGCCTGGGTTGGCCGACAATGGCAACTTCGAGATGGACATTACTGCCCTGCTGGAGGCCGTGGGCCGTGCTGCGGCTGGCGCAAACGTGGCGCTTGTGCTGTTCATCGACGAACTGCAATACGTACCAGAAGCCGAGCTGGGTGCGTTGATCAGCGCGCTTCACCGGTGCAGCCAGCAGAAGTTGCCCATCTGCGTGGTCGGTGCTGGACTGCCGCAGCTTCGCGGGCGGGCGGGGAACGCGAAGTCGTACGCCGAGCGCATGTTCGACTACCCGGAAATCGGTGCTCTACCGGTAGAAGCGGCGCGCCGTGCGCTGGTGAAGCCCGCCGAAGCGCTCGGCGTTGCATTCGCTCCTCGCGCAGTCGAACGGATCATCGCGCAGACCCGAGGCTATCCCTACTTTCTGCAAGAGTGGGGGAAGCGAGCGTGGGACGCCGCCGAGCGCAGCCCCATCACGGAACAAGACGTGGTGGCTGCCGCCGAACAGGCCGTGGCCGCGCTCGACGAGAGCTTTTTCCGGGTGCGCTTCGACCGGATGACGCCCATGGAGAAGCGCTACCTCAGGGCGATGGCCGACCTCGGCCCTGGACCTCACCGCTCGGGGGAAATCGCCACGAAGCTCGGCCGGCTGGTGACCGCGCTCGCACCGCTCCGAAATGGCCTCATAGGCAAGGGAATGATCTGGAGTCCGTATCATGGAGATACGGCGTTCACCGTTCCCCTTTTCGACGAGTTCATGAAGCGCATCATGCCCAGAGAGGATTGGCTCACGCAGTAGCAGCCGCCGCGCTGTCTGAACGCCGGCGCCCGCTCCGGGGAGATTGTGCTCCGCTACCGCTGGCCTCGCATCGAAGCGCAGCGCTGACCCCGTCTGGGCGGCGCGCAGCACGATTGCATTCGGGAGCTGGAGGCCGAGACGATGTCACCGGTTGTCTGTGCGCCCTCGCTGGGTTAGCCGGCGCCCGGCGTGAGGTGTCTTTGGCGAGTGACGACCTGATCGAGATTGACGGCGTGGTCAAGGAAGTGTTCCCCGGCGGGGCGTTCCTGGTACAAACAGAGGCGGGAACCCCGGTTCACGCCCAGCTTGCGGGCAAGCTGCGTCGATTCCGCATCCGCGTCGTGCTCGGCGATCGTGTCACCGTTGCGGTCAGCCCGTATGACTTGAGCAAGGGCGTGATTCGGTTTCGGCACAAGTAGCGCTCCGATGCCGCCGCCCGTCGCGACCACGCGCCGGCTAGGCTACGATGCACGCTGATGTTCCCCGACGTCGCGCTCATCCTTGGGACGTGGCGGTGATTCGCCCGCAGCCCGATCTCCTTTCGGTGTCGCTCGCCGGCGACCTCGGCGAGTGGAGTCCGCGCTTCAGCGGCGACATGCCCGAGGGCGGCACCGAGTGCCTAGCGGTTGCGCAGTCGACGCGGGTGACGCGGGTGACGCGGAGTGCGGCTGCGGGTCCACGTCAGGAGCGGCGCCGGTGGCGCTGTTCGCGGCGGCGTTGGCCGTGGGCGTGCGGCGACGCCGGGCGGGCGCGCGGCAGGGGGAGGGCGAAGGGCGCTGCGCCCGGAGCGAGCACCCGGCGCCGAACGGCGGCCGCTGCTGACGGACCGGAAGCAGCCTCAACCGCACCGCACCAAATACAAGTACTCCTTGTTCCGCAGATGGCTCACCGTCCCCACCTTGGCGCCGTCGGGGTTGTAGATGCCGATCTGGGCGCCGACGTAGCGTTTGTAATCGCGCTCGATCACCGTGACGGCGCCCCGCTCGCCAAGCAGGGCCTCCATCTCGTCGCGACTCACGAAGCCTTCGTTGCTGAAGGACACCAGCAGGTAGCGGGCGCGGGCCTTGTGGACGACGTCGCGGAGGGCGGGCGCGATGCCGGGTCGCGAGTTGAAGGCGCTGGCGCGCGTGCGGCAGTCGACCCGCTTGCACGCCACCCCGTAGACCTCGGGCTTGTCCCAGCGGACCAGCGACTCCCAGATGTGGTAGTTCCCAAGATACTTGTGCTGGTTGTAAGGGGGGTCGAGGTAGACCAGATCGGCCGACAACGACGCGGCCGCCACCCCCGCGTCCAATTCGTGGGCTTCGCTTTTGCCGTGTCGCGACTGGGGCAGCAGCTCGGGGAGCCGCAGCTCCAGCGGTTTGGAGGCGCGCTGCGCCCACTGCTTCAGGTAGGCCATCTGCACGCCGGTGGTGCTGTCCACGCGGTCGGCCGCCTCCATCAGCGAGACGAGCACCACCGCTTCGAGCTCGGCGGGAAGCCCCTTCTGGAGGATCGCCTCGCGGATCGCGTCGACGCGCTCGCCGTTGTGCGGTTGGAAGTAGCGGCTCGCGATGCAGAAGGTTGCGGTGAAGTAGCCGGCGACGCCAGGCAGCCGGTTGAACTCGCCGATGAGCCGCTCTGCATCGGCTTGTACATCCGCACGATCGGTCTGGACGTAGCACCGGGCCAGCGTCGCCGAGTAGGCATTGTGGTCGTTGGCGAGCACGCGATAGCCGGCGCCCTTGAGCGCATGCCCCACCCGGGACGTGCCTGAGAACAGGTCCGCGACCGAGTGCACGTCGGGGAGGGCGCCGATCGTGTCGAGGATCAGCGGAACCAGGAGCCGCTTGCTGCCCAAGTACTTGATCACCCACGACCTCGCCGGCCCCTTAGCCCCATGCCCAGTTGGATGCGGCCCTTCCCCCGCGCCGCCCAGGCGCGTAGTCTCTTCCCGTGAACTTCCGCGAGGTCTGGAACGAACCCGAGCCCTGCCCCTACCTGCCCGACCAGGTGGCGCGGATGCCGTTGCGCGTGCCCGCGCGGGTGCTCACTCCAGACGAGCTGGACACCCAGCTAGCGGCCGGCGATCGGCGCACCGGACGGCTGCTCTACAAGACCTCTTGCGACGCTTGCCATGCCTGCGAGCCGCTCCGCGTCGCGGTTTCGGAGTTCTCGGCCTCGAAGTCGCAGCGCCGGGTGTGGCGCCGTAACGTCGACGAGGTGCGCATCACCATGGGTCGCCCGCGCGTGGATGACCTCCGCGTCGACCTGTTCAACCGCCACAAGCTGGAGCGCGGCCTGTCCCGAACCGGCGAGGCGCTCACGGCAGAGTCCTACCAGCACTGGCTCGTGGACAGTTGCTGCCACACGGCAGAGGTCGACTATTGGGTGGACGAACGCCTTGTCGCAGTGAGCATCATTGACATCGGACTGACGACGGCGTCGAGTGTGTACCACTACTTCGACCCCGACGCCGCCTCGCGGTCGTTGGGGGTGTTCTCGGCGCTTGCCGAGCTGGCCTGGCTCAAGGCGCAGGGCTATCAATGGTACTACCTGGGTCTGTTTGTGCGTGCTTGCGATCGCCTGAACTACAAGGCCGACTACCGCCCGCACCAGCGGCTCGTGGGGGGCCAGTGGGTTCCGGGCTAGTCACCCATGCCGCGTCCCGCTGCTCCCAGACGCATGAAACGCCCGTGCGGCAGGGGGGACAGTGGGTTCCGGGATAGCCCAACGCCTCCGCGACCGGCTCTCGCGACTCCTTCCGCGCGCCGAAGCGCCTGCCATCGCGCCGGTACCGCCCCGCCGACCGGCGTGCGCAGGGCTCTGGGACACGCCCATGGTTCAGGTCAACGGTGACCTCACCACCTGCTGCTTGGACGAGGGGCTCGAGAACCGCCTCGGCAACATTCGTGAAACCCCGCTGGCAGCGCTGTGGAACGGGGAGACCATCCACCGCTGGCGCGTCGCCCAGGCCGAGGGGCGCTTCGCCGACTCAGGACCGTTATGCACCCGGTGCAACTGGCGCAGCGCGGGCGCGGTGGACGCCGACCGCCTCGAAAAATACATGAAGGACAGAGGCACCGCCCGACGATGACGCCCGCGATCCGGATCGACAACCTCGGCAAGACCTATCTCTCCGGCTTCCTCCGCCGGCCCTTCGTCGGCCTGGAGAAGGTCACTTTCGATGTTCCCGAGGGTGGCGCCTTCGGATTCGTGGGTCCGAATGGTGCCGGCAAGACGACGTCCATCAAGATGCTCATGGGGCTTCAGGCGCCCACCGCCGGTCAGGCGTGGATCTTCGGCGTGCCCATTGCCCAGCCCGACAGCCGCAGGAGTGTCGGCTTCATGCCCGAGCGCCCCTACTTCTACGAGCACCTGACCGCGTGGGAGTTCTTGGAGTTCTACGCCAGGCTTTCTGAAGTCCCGGCCACCGAACGCACCGGTCGCATCACCGCGCTGCTCGCCCGAGTGGGCTTGGAGCGTTTTCGGAACGTGCCGCTACGCAAGTTCAGCAAAGGCATGCTTCAACGTGCGGGAATCGCGCAGGCGCTGGTCGCTGACCCCAAGCTCGTGGTCCTCGACGAGCCGATGTCGGGGCTCGACCCGATCGGGCGGGTGCTGGTGCGCGACATCATCGTCGAGGAGAAGGAGCGCGGGCGTACGGTCTTCTTCTCGAGCCACATCCTCAGCGATGTCGAGAGCATCTGCGAGCGCGTCGCCATCGTGGTTGCGGGGACCCTGCGCGGTGTGGGGACACTGCCGGAGCTGATTGGCACGTCCTCGCTCACGGTGGACGTCACCTACGCGGGCACGGCCGAACTACCGGGCGCCGCGCGCATCGGCAGCACGGCCGACTCGACCACGGTGCGGGTGGCGCCGGGCGAGGTCGACGCGGTCATCCGGGCCATCCATGCCGCCGGGGGTGGGGTGCTCACCGTGCATCGAAACACCCGCACCTTGGAGGACGTCTTCCTCGACGAAGTGGAGCGCGCCCGCTTGGTCAACGAAAAGCGCCTCGGAGTGCTGGCATGAGCCGCATCTGGGTCATCGCGACCAGCACCTTCCGCGAGGCCGTCCGAGACCGCGTCCTCAACAGCATCCTGTTCTTCGCGGTGCTGCTGCTCGGGCTGTCGCTGGCGCTCCGCGAGATCTCGATCGGGGACACCGAAAAGGTCGTGCGCGGCGTCGCCCTGGGCGGGGTGAGCCTGCTGGCGGCCATCATCGCGCTGTTTCTGGGCGTGGGCCTCGTCTACAAGGAGATCGAGCGCAAGACGATCTACACCCTCGCCAGCAAGCCGATTCCACGCTGGCAGCTGCTCCTGGGCAAGTACCTCGGGCTTTGGGTCACCCTCGCTGTCGAAGTCGTACTGCTCACGCTGTTGTACACCGCCGTGATCGGCCTGCAGCAGGGCCTTCCGGGCCTACCGGTGTACGTCGCGATGGGCATGCTGTTGGTCGAGCTGTCGCTGGTCTGCGCGTGGGCCTCGCTTTTCTCGACGTTCGCGGCGCCCATGACGGCGACGGCCTACAGTCTGTGCATCTACCTGATCGGACACTTCGCCGATGACCTGTTCCTCTTCGCCGAACGCGCCGAGCCGGGCCCCTTCAAGACCCTGCTCGAGGTGCTGTACCGCGTGGTTCCCAACCTCGAAACCTTCAACCTCCGGACCGAGGCCGTTCACGGCATTGCCGTTCCGTGGAGCGAGCTCGGGTGGTCCTGTGCGTATGGGTTCGGCTACACGGCCGCGGTGCTCGCGGTGGCGATGATGGTGTTCGAGAAACGAGACTTCAAGTGATCCGCATGGCCGACACTGTCGGCCGTCACGCCAGGGTGGCTTCGGCGGTGGAGGAGGGGGTGCTGGCGGTCCTCCGTTCGGGTCGGTACGTCGACGGTCCGGTGGTAGACGAAGCGAGACATCGCCTTGCGAATGAGTTCGGATGGCGCTATGGCGTGGGCGTCAACAGCGGAACAGACGCGCTCATCTACGCGCTATTGGCGCTGGGGGTGCGCCCCGGTGACGAGGTGATCGTCCCCGCAGTCACGTTCTTCGCGACCGCCGGGGCGGTGGCCCGGGTGGGCGCGGTCCCCGTGGTCGCCGATGTCCGGCCGGACCTGCCTCTGCTGGACCCCGCGACGCTCCCGCTGACACCACGAACGCGCGCGGTCATCGCGGTCCACCTCTACGGCGAGCCGTGCCCCCTTCCGGAGCTGGGGCTCCCCACCCTGGATGACCTCGCCCAGTGCGCGGGTGCCACGCCGGCCCCGAAGCACGGCCACATCGGCGCAGTCAGCTTCTACCCGACCAAAACGCTCGGCGCGGCGGGCGATGCGGGCCTGGTGCTCACCGACGACGCCGACACCGAGGCGGCGCTCCTCCGCCTCACCCACCACGGGATGGCCACGCCGTACGAGCATGATCTGGTGCGGGGCGCGGTGGGCGCGAACAGCCGGATGGACGCCATCCAGGCTGCGGTGCTCCTCGGCCACCTGCCGGACCTCCCGGCGCGTGTTGCCCAGCGACGCAAAACTGCGACCCGCTACGACGCCGAGTTGCCCGCCTGGGTTCGGCGGTTGCCTCGGCATGCCAGCCATCCAGTCCACCACTACGTCGTGCGCACCTCAGGTCGCGACAAGGTGCGAACAGCCCTCGCTTCGGCCGGGGTGGAGACGGCGCTCTACTACCCCAGGTCGCTAGCATCGCAGCCGGCGCTGGCTGGGTACCCGTCGCGGCCCACGCCAAACGCCGACGCCTTCTGTGCTGATTCGTTTGCCATTCCCGTTCACGAAGGCCTCAGCGGTACCGACGTCGACCGCGTTATCGACGCCTTTGGGAGGCACAGCCCATGACCGCTGACTCCGCTTGGATCATGCTCCAGGTGTTCGCGGGCATCTTCGGCTTGCTCTTCGGCTCGTTCATGAACGTGTGCATCGCTCGGATGCCCGAGGACCGGTCGGTCGTTCACCCGGGCTCCGCCTGCCCAAAGTGTGCCGCGCCCATCAAGCCCTACGACAACGTCCCCGTGCTGGCGTGGTTGTGGTTGCGCGGCCGTTGTCGCGCCTGCCGCGCGCCGATCTCCCCGCTCTACCCGCTGGTCGAGGCCACGTTCGGTGTCCTGATGGTCCTGCTCTTCCGCCACGTCGTCGGCGACATCGCCTACTTCGACGCACCGCATCTGGTGGCCGTGGCCTGGTACGGCTGGCTCCTTTTCGCGGTCCTCGCGATGACCTTCACCGACCTGCAGCACAAGATCATTCCCGACGAGTTCAGCATCTACAGCGTCCCGGTCGGCGTCGGCGGCGCCGCGCTCTTGGGGTGGCTGGGCTACGAGGGAGCGCCGACCTGGCAGCAGTCCGTCGTCGGCGCCCTGGTGGGCGGGGGCCTCCTCGCGTCGGTCATCGGCCTGTACTGGCTGGTGCGCCGCGAGGAGGGGATGGGTTGGGGCGACGCCAAGCTGCTGGCCATGTTCGGGGCCTGGTTCGGCGCATTCCCGGGCGTGGCTGGCATCTTGATGATCGGCAGCGTCACCGGGAGCCTGATCGGGGTCGGCGCGGTCCTGATCCTGCGCAAGGGGCTGAAGCTGGCGATTCCCTTCGGTCCCTTCCTCGGCCTCGGCGCGCTGGTGTGGTGTTTCTTCGGGAAGGCCATCGCGCTGCGATGGGGCGCGCATCTGGTTTTCTGAGCTACCCCCGGCTGGGACGCGCCCTGATCAACCGGCGGGGTCCCCAGGTCGGGCGGCCGGGCGGCGGCGGGACCCCGAGCCGCTTGGAGTAGCGTGGCTCGGTCAGCGACACGACCAGCTCCACGGCGGCGAGGACACGTACCCGTGCCGCGTTCGGCGCTACGGCCAGCGATTCACGCACCGCGCGTAAGGTCGCGAGCGGGTGGGCTGGGTCGAGCGCGGTCCAGGGGACCACGAGCGTGTCGGTGCCGCCCGTGCAGCGGATGCGCGCTCCCGCGGCGTTGACCGAATCCAGCTCCACGCGCTCGTCGGCGTTGTGGGTGAATCGCAGGACCACGCCGCCGTTGCCGTCGGGGCTGACGTCCGTGAGCTCAGGGCCGTCGCCAAAGCGCACGACGCCGTCCACGCGCGCGTGGCTGCCGTCCTGCCAGAGGAGCGCGGCGTCGCCGACCTGCCACCGGGCGTCATGGGTGCTCAGCGGGCCCGCGGTGGCGATCGTCCCGGCCAGGTTCGCGAGGCGCGCCCCCGCGGGGGCCGTCACGTCGACCGCGGCGAGGTTGCCGGGGGCACGGGGCGGCACCCCGCGGCACCCGCGTCCGGTGCCGGGCCCCGTCTCGTCAGCCCAGGCGGTGGCGTCCCACGTCGTGGCCCTCCCGCTCCCGTCCAGCCGGGCGTTGATCTCGACCGTGACGGCGTCTCCGGGCGTGGGCCACCGCCTGGCCGGCGTGGGCGCTGGGCTCGGGTGGCAGGCGATCAAGAGGCCGAGGAGCATGTGGGTCTCCTACAGGATGTCTGACCGCCCTATCGGACTCCAAATCTTTGAGTAAAGGAATGTCGGTGGGTCAGCCCTCGGGGGGTGGCGCTGGCAGCTCGCCCACGGGCTCGGTCGCCTCCCAGGCCGGAGGAACGTCGGGAACGACGGGGCGGACGTCCTTGGGCGGAGCGGGCGGGGCCGCGGCTTGACCAGGCGGCGGAAAAGCGCGATCGGCCGCCTCCGCGATCGAGCGCATCCGCAGCGCAAGGGTGTCGACCCGCTCTTCCACCCGCGCGCGGTCCTTGCCATCGAGAACCAGGACCAACTGGCCGAAGGTGTACTCGACCTGCGCGGCCGCCTGTGGCCCCTCGATCTCGCGGAGCGCCCGCTCCATCCGGGGCTCGAAGCGCTCGGTGTAGACCCGATCGGCGAGGGTCTTGGCCGCCGGTCGCTGGCCGGCCTCCCACAACGATTGGACTTCGTCCAACCCGCGCACCACCAGCTCGGCCTCGTCGTTCCAGGAGTGAGCATCCGGCGCGGTGACGGGCGGCGGGGGTTCGGCGCAGGCGAGGAGGCAGAGGACGGCGAGCACTGGATTGCCGAGCGGGCTCACAATGTAACGGATGGGGCGATGCCCAAGCCGCGCCCGGTGCGTATGCTCGGGCTAAAGGTGAGACATGAAGTTCGAACGGTTCACGGTCAAGGCGCGCGAAGCCATCTCGGATGCCCAGAACATGGCGGGAAAGATGGGGAACCCGGAAATCCGGCCCCAGCATCTGCTCCTCGTGCTTCTGACCCAGGAAAAGGGCGTGGCTCCGAGCATCCTCAGTCAGATCGGCGTCGATGTTCCGGGACTGAGCCGGGCGGCCGCCAAGCTTGTCGACGAGCTCCCAAAAGTGAGCGGCGGTTCGCAGGCAGCGCTGGCGCGCACCTTCCAGGCCGCGCTCGACAGCGCCGACAAGGAGGCCCGCACCCTCGGCGACAGCCACGTCAGCACCGAGCTCTTCCTCGTCGGCCTCTGCGACGCCGGCGACAAGTCCAAGCAGCTCCTCCTCGACTACGGCGTGACGCGCGAGCGGGTGCTCAACGCCATCCAGGTCATCCGCAAGGGCCAGAAGGTCACCGGCGAGGAGTCCGAACAGCAGCTCGATGCGCTCAAGAAGTACGCGCGTGACATGACGGCGATGGCGCGGGAGGGCAAGCTCGACCCGGTGGTCGGTCGCGACGACGAGATCCGCCGCACCCTCCAGGTGCTCAGCCGTCGCAGCAAGAACAACCCGGTGCTGATCGGGGACCCCGGCGTCGGAAAGACCGCCATCGTCGAGGGCATCGCGCAGCGAATCGCCAACGACGACGTGCCCGAATCGCTCAAGAACAAGGACGTCTTGTCGCTCGACATGGCCGCGCTCATCGCCGGTGCCAAGTACCGCGGCGAATTCGAAGAGCGGCTCAAGGCCGTGCTCACCGAGATCGAGGCCAGTCACGGCCGAATCATCCTCTTCATCGACGAGCTGCACACCGTGGTCGGTGCGGGAAAGTCCGAGGGTTCGATGGACGCGGGCAACATGCTCAAACCCGCGTTGGCCCGCGGTGAGCTCCGCTGCCTCGGCGCGACCACCCTGGACGAGTACCGCAAACACATCGAGAAGGACAAGGCCCTGGAACGGCGTTTCCAGCCGGTATTCGTCGCCGAGCCTTCGGTGGCCGACACCATTCGCATCCTGCGTGGAATCAAGGACAAGTACGAAACTCACCACGGCATCAAGATCACCGACGACGCCATCCTGGCAGCGGCGCACATGTCCGACCGCTACATCAACGACCGGCAGTTGCCAGACAAGGCCATCGACCTCATCGACGAAGCCGCCAGCCGGCTGAAGATGGAGATCGAGTCGCTGCCCCAGCCCATCGACGTCTTGGAGCGATCGGTGCGTGGCCTCAACGTCGAGCTCGCAGCACTGGCGCGCGAAACGGACAAAGCAGCGATTGAGCGTGCCAATCGCCTGCGCGCCGAGATCGCCGACAAGACCGAGGAGGCGCGTGGCCTCCGCGGCAAGTGGGAGGCCGAGAAGACTGCTCTCGACGAGATCAACGCCCAACGTGAGAAGATCGAGTCCCTGCTCCACAACTTGGAGCGGATGGAGCGTGCCGGCGAATATGCCAGCGCGAGCGCCATCAAGTTTGGCGAGTTGCCGGCCGCACAAACCGCGCTTGCCGCCGCCTCGACGCGACTGGCCGAGCTTCAGAAGGACGGCGGCGTGCTCCGAGAGCGGGTCACCGAGGAAGACATCGCGCTGGTGGTCAGCAAGTGGACCGGCGTTCCGGTGACCAAACTGAAGGAGTCGGAGCAGATCAAGCTCCTGGCAATGGAAGAGAACTTGCACCAACGGGTGATCGGCCAACACACGGCGATCGTCGCCGTGTCGGACGCGGTCCGACGGGCTCGCGCCGGACTCCAGGACCCGAATCGCCCGATTGGCAGTTTCATCTTCCTCGGGCCAACAGGTGTCGGCAAGACCGAGCTTGCCAAGGCGCTTGCTGAGTTCTTGTTCGATGATGAAAACAACATCGTTCGCATCGACATGTCCGAGTACATGGAGAAGCACACGGTCGCCAGGCTGATTGGCGCCCCCCCTGGTTATGTTGGGTACGACGAGGGCGGCCAACTCACCGAGGCCGTGCGCCGGCGCCCCTACAGTGTGGTGTTGCTGGACGAGATCGAGAAGGCCCACCCCGATGTGTTCAACGTGCTGCTCCAGGTGCTGGACGACGGCCGCCTCACGGACAGCAAGGGCCGGACCGTCGATTTCAAGAACACGGTGCTCATCATGACCAGCAACGTGGGCAGCCACCGCATCATGGAGCTCGCCAACGACCGGGCCAAGATGGAGGTCGAGGTCCTGGTCGAGCTGCGGCGCGCCTTCAAGCCGGAGTTCCTCAACCGCATCGATGACATCACCATCTTCGATGCCTTGCGCCGGGAGGATATGGACAAGATCCTGGTCGTCCAACTCAAGCGCGTGCGCAAGCTGCTTACCGACCGCCAACTGAAGATCGAATTGTCAGACGCTGCGATGGAAGCCATTGCCGAGGCGGGCTTCGATCCCGCCTATGGCGCCCGCCCACTCAAGCGCGCTATCCAACAGCATCTACTCAACCCGATGTCCAAGGCGATGGTCAGCGGCGGCTACAGCGCCGGTGACACCGTAAAGGTCGATGTCGAAAATGAGCACATCACCTTCGAGCGCATCCCAGCGCCTCCTGAGCCCGACGCGTAGCCGGAAATGATCAGGACCGAACGCTTGGTTCTACGCCCGCCCACCATGGCTGACGCGCCGCCGATGCACCAGGTCTTGTCCAACGAAATCGCGATGCGGCACTGGTCGACCCTCCCCCACGCCACCCTCGCGCAGACCGAGGCGTGGGTCGCGTCGATGATTGAGGCCGAACGCGCCGGAACCAGCACCGACGACTGCATCGTCGAGCTGGACGGCCGGGTCATCGGCAAGGCCGGCTTCTGGCGGGAGCCGGAGCTGGGCTTCATCCTCCACCCCGACCACCACCGGCGCGGCCTGGCCACTGAGGCGCTGACCGCTCTGCTTGACCGGGCGTTCTCGGTGCGATTGATGCCCCGCGTCGTCGTCGATGTCGATCCAAAAAACCATGCTTGTCTGGCGCTCATGGCTCGCCTGGGCTTCCAGGAGTTCGATCGCGCCTCGCGCACGTTCTGCCGGGGCGGCGTTTGGTCGGACAGCGTGTTCTTGGAGCTGGCGGCGGCGCGATCGGCGCCGTCCCGGCGCGTAGGTTAGGCCGCGTTTGGGGGTGGGCGAGTGTCCGAAATTTCAAGCGAAACACCGGCGGCCGGTTCGGGAAAACGGACCGGCATCTGGATCGGCCTCGGCATCGCGCTCATCGGCGGCTGCGGGGTGCTGATCCCCGTCGTCGGCATCCTGGCCGCGATCGCCATCCCCAACTTCGTGGCGATGCAACTCAAGTCCAAGCGCGCCGAGGTGCCGGGCTACGTGTCCGGGATCAAGACGGCCGAGCTCGCCTACGACGCCTCCTTCGATGACTTCGTGGCGGTCGGCAGCGAGGCCCAGGCGCGCCGCGAGGTGAGCAAGACCCCGCACCCGTGGGAGGGAGGGAGCGACTGGGACACCATCGGCTGGAGGCCCGACGGTCCGGTCCGTGGCAGCTACTGGGTGACGGTCGAAGGCGGAGACTTCACGGTGCATGGCATCTGCGACGTGGATGGTGACGGGGAGTACGCCGAGTACATCGCCACGAAGAGTCAGAACGCGACGCTGGTCAGCGACCCGAACACCTATTGAGCCAGGTCCCATGTTGACCCTGCCTGACCAGACCGGACGCCGCATTCTCGTCACCGGCGCCACCAACGGGATCGGCCTGGAGGCGGCCGTCGAGTTGGCTCGGGCGGGCGCCAGTGTCAGCATCGTCGGAAGGGACCCCAAGCGAACGGAAGCGGCCGCGGCCGCCATCGCCGAACGGGCCGGGGGCGCCGCGATCGAATCCTTCCTCTGTGATTTCGCGTCGCAGGCGTCCGTCCGCGCGCTCGCCGCTGATTATCGCGCCCGGCACGACCGGCTGCACGTCCTGGTCAACAACGCCGGCGGCGTGTTTGACACCCGCACGGTGACGGTCGATGGAATCGAAGCCACCTTCGCAGTCAACCATCTCGGTTACTTTCTGCTCACCCAACTGTTGCTTGATGTGATTCAGGCCAGCGCTCCCGCGCGGATCGTCATCGTCGCCTCGCGGGGTCACTACCGCGGCACGATGGACTTTCATGACCTCGGCTACGAGCGCGGCTATGGCATCATGAGCGCCTACCAGCGCTCGAAGCTGGGGAATGTCCTGTACGCGCGCGCGCTGGCAAGGCGACTGGAGGGTGGCGGCGTGGTGGTCAACTCCTGCCACCCTGGTGGTGTCGCGACGAACATCTGGACGAGCGCGCCGGGCTGGGCCGCGCCCATTCTCACCGTGGCGAAGTGGTTCATGCTGACCCCAGGCCAGGGGGCGGAGCGCATCACCTGGCTCGCGGCCGCCGCCGAGACCGCAACCACCACCGGCGGGTATTTCCACGACAATCGGCCCAAGGAGCCCTCGGCCCTGGCCCAGGATGCGGTACTGGGGGAACGGCTCTGGGAAGAGAGCGCCCGGCTCGTTGGGCTCCAGGTGGGGCCAGAAGTCGCCCCTACAACTCCGTAAGCGCCACGTCGCACGCGGCTGCCTGTACCGAATCCCAGGCGGCGGTCAGCGCGCTGATCGAGCCGCTGTCGGGGCAGGTGACCTCGATGCGGGGGCACCACGAGCCGCACTCGGCGCGATCAGCGGCGGCCAGCGCGTTGAGGCCGGTGCACAACGGGTCGGTGCCATCACACAGCCGCAGGACCGGGTCGCCCACGCACTCGCCGAGGCAGGCGCTGTCACAACCTAGCTCGACCTGGGTGCCCGGCGTGCACGTGAAGTCCCCAACAGCCTCCCAGCCACAGTCGCGGTATTCGCTGTAGGCGAGCGTCGCGCAGGGGTCGGTCACTGGCGGCTGTTCGGACCGATCGAGCACCGTGACCGGAACCTCGGCAACGTTGTTGTCATAGTTCGACTCGCGGATCATCAGCTCAGCGTTCACCGTGACCCGCAAGGTGTAGTCCCCGGGCGCGATGTCGGTCACGTCGATCCATTGGCAGTCAAGGTAGGACGCGTAGCTGTCGGCCCAACCCACGGAGATACCCTGGAAGTCGCATGCGTAGCGCGCGCCGCCGCCGCTGCCCCAGTTCACGTTGTCCATCAGGCAGAAGGCCTGCTTGCGTCCGAACCCCGCCACGCTGCCGTCGGCAGCCAACAGTTCGTAGTCGGCAAACCCGTCCATGTGGGGGTGTTCGTGGCACTCGTCGAAGTGGAAGCGGTCGTCGTCGAAGATGTTTCCGAAGCTGAGGTCGCCCGTGCCGGTGTTTGGGACCGTGGTGGTGAACCGAAGCAGCCGCCGCACGCCCGGACCATCGATACATGCTTCCGCGACGGCACAGCTGTCATCCGCGAACGCGATGTCTTGCACGTCAACCGCAGCGGCGAGGCTGGCGATGTCCATGGTCAGGTCGGGAAGCGGGCACTGGCCGACGTCATCGAGGGTGGTACAAACCGCTGAATGCGCGAGTGCGCAGCAGGCAGTACAACACCCGGCATCCGGGCCGCAGTCGCTGATACCCTCCTCGCAGGGGTCGCCCAGGCCCAGGGTGGGATCGGATGTGTCGGACGTATCAGATGTGTCGCCCGTATCAGATGTGTCAGATGTGTCGCTGGTGTCGGGCTTGACGTCCTCGTCCGAGTGCGGGGGGTCGGGATCGACATCGGGCGGGGCCGTAGCGCAACCGGCAATCGAGAGAGCGAGGAGGCCGAAGAACATCAACAGCGGGCTCGGTGAGGCCTCAGTGTACCCCGGCGATTGGCCGCCGATCGGGCTATTGTCCTCCCATGAACTGCCCATGGTTGATGTTCGTCGCTGCGGCGGCCGCGACGCCGGGACCTGCTGCCCACGACCTCGACCCGACAGAAAACGTCGTGCGCGCACGGACTCTCGCGGTGGATCGGGCGGTGCGCACGCCCGCGTGGCGCGCCTTCGCCGATGGGGAGGGGCGCGGCTGGCAGCTCCGTGTCGACCCCGGAACTGGCCGGCCTCGTGGCGCGATGGGGCGGGGTATCCCGGTTCCCGCGGTCGCTGATGCCGCCGACGCCGAACGCGCCGTTCGCGGGCTGTTTTCCAGGTGGCCGTCGCTGACCGGCGTTCCCGCGGCTGCCCTCCGCCTGCGCGCCGCGACCTATGTCGGCACCACTGACACCTGGTATGTGGACTTCGAACGCGTCGTCGGTGGGGTGCCGGTCGCCCCTGGCGGCGCGTCGGCCCGGATCCGCGGTGGCAAGATCATCGCCTTGGGACTGGAAACCTGGCCTGATGCCTCCTTGTCTGCCGCGCCAGCCCTGACTCGGTCGAGCGCGCTCGCGATCGCCCGCGCGCACGGCCCCGCGCCCGACTCGGAACACCAGGAGGGGACGGCACGACTGGTGATCACCCCGACGCCCGCCGAGGGTGGGGTCACCTTCCCCCTCCACTGGGAGCTGCGCTCCCGAACGGTCGATCCCCCCGGGCGCTGGGTAGTCCTCGTCAACGCCCGGACCGGCACCATTGACCAGGTCTCCAACGAAGTCCGCTGGCTCGACGGGGTGCTCTCCGGCGAACATGACACCCGCATCCCCGATGGGAACCTCATCACCTCGCCGCTGGCCTTTTTGGCGCTGCAGGGTAGCGGTGGCGCCGAGGTGGTCACCGGCGCCGACGGGTCCTTCTCCGTGGCGGATGACCAGACCTGGAGCGCCCTTCTCGAAGGCCCCTACATTCGGGTGACCAACGAAGCGGGCGCCGAAGGTTCCCTCGCCGTCGTCGACTCCGCGCCCTTCTGGGACGCTACCGCGACAACACAAGCCGAGCTCGATTCCTGGGTGTTCCTGAACCGGGTGACAGCGTGGGCATTGCGCTTTTCTCCCGATCACCCACTCTTGGCCGAGCAGATCCGTTCAAAGGTCAACATCAGCGTCACCTGCAATGGTTTTTACGATGGGGCAGTCAACTTCGGCGTGGCCGGCGATGGGTGCAACAACCTCGGTCAGATAGCGGACATCAACTACCATGAGTGGGGTCACGCCTTCCACGAGTATGGGTTGTTGTCAGGCTCGGTGAATCCGACGATGGGCGAAGGTTTCGCCGACGTGGTCGCGATGCATCTGACCTTGGACTCCACCGTGGCCCCGAGCTTTCGCACCGACGGCAAGGCGCTGCGGGAGATGGCGACGGACAAGGTCTACCCGACCGACATGACCTCGATCATCTACAAGGACAGCCTCATCTATGCTGGGGCAGCCTGGGACCTCCTCGGCGTACTCCAAGCGCGGTACGGCGAAGGCGCGGACGAGTTCGGCGAGGCGTGGGCCGTGTCGTCCCGTCTGCAGATTGCGGCGATGCGCGGCGGTCCGGACCTGCTGAGCGTCTACGATGAATATGCGCTCGCCGATGACGACGATGGCGACGTCTCCAACGGCTCCCCCCACCTCTGCGAGATCGTCGAGACCTTTGGCGCCCACGGGCTCGGGCCGCTGAGCGACCCCTTCCCGGTCCGGCTCTTGCACGAGCCGCTCGGAAATCAGGCGGCCGGTGGCGCCATCGAAGTGACGGGCTCGGTTTTGAGCATCGCGCCCGGGTGCGTTGAGGGCGTAGCCGAGGCGGTTGAGGTCGTGTGGTCGATCGATGGCGGCGAGACGTGGACCACCGAGGCGGCTTCGGTGACCGGCGAGGGCTTTCTGGCGAGCATCCCGGCGTTACCCGACGGTACCGTGCTTGAGTACTACCTCCTGGCGCGCGGGATTGACCGTGACGAGGTCACCCTCCCCGCCGGTCGTTGGGCGCCCTACACCCTGTACGTGGGCGAGCTCGAGGAGCTCTGGTGCGAAGACTTCGCGGACGGCGACGGCGGCTTCACTCACGCGCTGAGCGGCTCGGGCGGGTGGGACGACTGGGCCTTCGGGTACCCTACCGGCGAGGGTGGCGACCCGGTGGGTGCGTTCTCGGGCGACAACGCCTGGGGCAATGACATCGGCATCGGCAGTGACGACGGCGAGTACCCGCGCGGTGCCACCAGCGCGCTCAGCTCCCCAGCCATCGCCGTCGGCGACGCCGGGCGCGTGGTCGTCCAGTACCGCCGCTGGCTGGGCATCGACGACAACGCAGCCGATCAGGCCAACGTTCATGCCAACGGCTTGATCATCTGGACCAACCATGCCGCGAGCGCAGGCGTGGAGCCCACCGAAGACGCCGAGTGGATGTTGCACACCCTCGTGGTGGACCTGGGCGGCGCCGAGACACTGTCACTCGACTGGCAGCTCGTGAGCGATGCCGATCTTGTCTTCGCGGGCTGGAACATCGATGATGTCTGTGTCTACCGCTCCCCGGCGGGCGACACTGGCGACACCGCGGATAGCGGTCTCGATTCAGCGGACGACAGCGCGCCGGATGACAGCGGAAAAGAAGAAGAGCCCGACTGCGGTTGCGCGTCGGGCTCTCCGGTCACGTTGCTGTTGTGGGGGGCCGGCGCCGCCGCGGTGACGCGGCGACGCCGGCGCGACCAGACTTAGGGGCAGACCTCGGCGTTCCAGAACGCGATGTCGTCCGACTCCTGGCAGTCCTCGATTTCCGGGTGGCTGGTGCCGGTGACGCGCACTTGGATGTCGCGCATCGGGCGGGGCACATCACGAAGTTCGAGGAACTCGCCGGGGGTCATCATCCCAGGGGAGAGGGTGCCCACGTAGGTGTCGCTGGTGAGGTACTCGACACCGGTGTCGGTGACGGCCCAGATGTCCACGTACACGCTGCCGGTCATCTCGTAGAAGCCGCTGTTGGCGATGGAGTACCAGATCCAGACGGTGTCGCTGGCACACTCTTCGCTGCAGACGCTCCGAACGACCGGGTACAGGCTCTGGACCGTCGCGACGGATTCGCCGGCGCGGAAGTTGTTTTCACCCTCCCAGTTCGGGATGGGCGAGGCGGGCAAGCTGCCGTCCTCCTCCACGTTGGTGAGGCTGTAGTCGGACTGGTGCCACTGGGTGCGCGCGTCGGTGAAGCCCGACTTGTCCTTCAGCGCGCGGATCTTGCCCGCGTTGTCGATGACCACGATCTCGGCGTGGTCGTCGCCGTCGAGGTCGACGATCGGCACCGGGCCGGCGCAGGTGGTGTTGTTGGCCGGGTAATCGGCGAGCGTGTCGCCGCTCTTTCCGTCGATGATCATGACCGCCGTGGGGCTTGACCAGATCACTTCCCAGGTGCCGTCGCCGTCGAGGTCGAAGGCCGAGGCCCCGCCACGACCGCTGCCGCTGCCCGACGCCGCCACTGTCCACAGCTCGTTGCCGTCGCCGTCGAGGGCGATGATGTAGGTCGAGGTGGGGATGATCACCTCCGGCTTGCCGTCGCCGTCGATGTCAGCGAGGACCGGCGTGCTGGCGAGGGCGCCACTGAGGTCGTAGGTCCAGTTCTCGCGGCCGGCGTTGTCCATGACCACGACACCGTAGTTGCCGACCGAGACGAGCTCGGGCGAGCCGTCCACGTCGAGGTCGGCGATCGCGACGGTGCCGTCGGTGCCTCCGGTGGACCAGATGGTGGCGCCGTCCGCGTCGTACGCGGCGTTGCCGACGATGACCTCCTGGATCCCGTCGCCGTCGATGTCACCGGCGACCGAGTGGCCGTAGCTGTTGCCGACGCCGAGGCCATCGCCTTCCGCGCCGTTCCCGCGCAGCGCGCCGGTGACGCCGTTGACGATCTTGCTGCCGAGGTAACCTTCGGGGTTGCCATCGCCGTCGAGGTCCGCCATGCCGGAGGCGCCGCAGCTACCCTTGTTCTTGCCGGAGGACGAGGGCCCGGTCCACAGGGTGGTGCCGGTGCGCCCGTCCAGCGCGGTCATGCTGTAGTTGATGTCGGTGAGGACGTCCGGCCAACCGTCGCCGTTGAGGTCGCCGATGGCGGCGAGGGTGTTGGTGGTGTTGGTCGTCGCGCGGCTCCAGTTGGTGGTGCCGTCCGAGCCGCGAATAGAGCGCAGCACCGCCGACGTGTCCATGGTGATGATGTCCGGGATGTCGCTTTCGTCGACGTCCCCGTCCCCGTCGTCGTCGTCAAGCTGACCGACGACCAGCGGGCTGTAGGTGCCGCTGCCAACCTGCACTTCCCACAACACTTCGAGGTCCCAGTCGGGGTTGGCGGGGCCGCCGTCACAATCGGCGTCCTGCGAGACGGCCTCCGACGCGAAATACTGCTCGTCGCAGTAGGAGGGGAGCACGCCGCCGCCGGAATCTTCGGTGTCGTCGGTGTCGGCGCTATCGACCGGGGGATCGAAGTCCTCGCCCTCGTCGAAGTCACCCTTGGGCGAACTGGCGCCCGAAAGGTTGTTTTCGGGCTCGCAGCCAGCAAGCGCGAGGCCGAGGAGCAGATAGGTGCCAGCTTGAAGAGATGCGGTGTACTTGAGCATGATGGACCTCGAGCCGTGGTTGACCGCAGACAGTATGACATGCGATCCTGATCGCTGTCGAGCACATTGGTCTCGAAGTTGTGAATCGATCACAGGTTTCTTGCAAGGCCAAAAAATCGCTGGGTGAATGGCGGGGCGGCAGTGGCGGCGGGCGGCAGCTACAATGGCCGCTGTGAACCTGTTCTGGCTCGTCGCGTGCGGCTCCAGCGTCCCATATGGGCCGGCGTTGACGGCGTGGTTTGGCGATCCTCATGTGCACACCGGCGCGTCGGCGGACGGGTGCTCCAGCGACATGGGAGTAGAGCCGGGCGAGCTCTGCGGGGCCGTCGCAACGATCGGGCAGGACGCCGCGGCTCAAGGCCTGTCATGGTTCACGCTGGCCGATCACCTCAATGGTCCGCATGCTCGAACGGACACTGCGGCCGCTCTGGATTGGCGTACGCTCATCGACGCGGGGCTCGCGACCGAGGAGGCGCTGGTGCTCGCCGGGGGCGAGGCCTACGTCGCCACGCCGGACGGGGATCTTGGCCACTATACCGTCATTTTCTTCGCGGACGCGCTCCCAGGGCTCACGCGCGATCTCGCCTCCCCGAGTGGTAGCGCGGAGGGGACGGTGGCGTCCTGTGACGCGCTTCGGACCTGGGTCGACGGCCTGTCAGCCTGGGGCCCTTCGCTCGTCGTGCCGCACCATCCGGCCAGCCTGCGGCCGATGGCGGTGGACTGGTCTTGCCTCCCCGCCGGCGCCCCGGTCGTAGAGGTGTATTCACACTGGGGGAACGGGCTCGGCTGGCAGAGCGTTTCCGAGCCGCACGCCGATTACGACCCGCTTGGGACCGAGCCGGATGAGACGGTGGTGGAGAGCACCGTCGTATCGGCCATGGCGGCTCACCCCGAGTTCGCCCTGGGTTTTGTGGCGGGGACCGACGGGCACCGGACGGGTCCCGGAAAGGTGTGCGACGAGCACGCGGGCGGTCGCTACGGTGGGGGGCTGACCGGCGCCCTGTTGCCCGAGGGGGTCGCGCTCACCCGTGCCGCGCTGTTCGACGCCTTCCAAGCCCGTCACACCTACGCCACCACCGGTCCCCGCGTCGCCCTCCACGTCGACGTCATCGTCGGTGATTCCGTGGTGGGCACCCTCGGCGATCAACTTTCGCTTCCCGGGAAGACCGAGGTCCTCCTTCGCCTGCAGTTGGCAGATGCGTTGACCTGGGAAAGTGACGTGGCCTCGGTCAGCGCCATTCAGCCCGGGGCGACACTGCCGGAGCAGGTGCGGACGACGGCCGCCGCCGTCGGCGGCGGCCGGTACGAGGCCACGATCGTCGTGGACCCCGACACCGACCCGACCTTCGCGTACTTCGAAGTCGTGCTGGCCGGCGCTCAGGCCCACCCGGCGGACTGCGTCGACGAGGCTACGTCGGCGTTTCCGGACAACACGGAGCGAGTGTGGACCTCGCCCACGTGGTTCAGCCGCAGTTGAGGCGCCCGCCGCGCACGACGCAGCGCACGTCGCCACCCGCCTGGGGCACCTGCACCGATGCGACCATGGGGACAGCGCCGTAGAGCACCAGCTGACAGGAGCCAGGCCGAACCTCGAAGGTCGCGACATTGCTTCCACGCGACAGCGACTCGCTTGCCGTCTTCGGCCCGCATTCCATCGCCACTTCGGCGATGACCTGGTCGGCGTCGACCTTGACCTTGTAGGGCACACCCCGCACGGCGACCGTCTTTGGCGTGGTCGGCCGTTGTCCGCACAGCGGCGAGGTCAGGCTGTCGAGCCACGCGACTTCGGCATCCTCGCCGAGAGTGTCAACCCGCTCGGACCAGGTGCTGTACGGCGCACCGCAGGGGTCGCCGCCCAGGCTCCGCGTCATGATCATGTCGCTCCACGCGAGCAGGGCGCGGCCCTTGTGGAGGTTTCGCGGGTCCGCGTCGAGGAGGTCGGCGACCGATGCGGTGAAGGTCTGGGTGCGGGCCGCGCCGGTGTTGACGTCGCTCCACTCCGCCGTGACTTTGACGGCCTCGCCGCGCACGGGGCGGGTCCCCGACATCTTGAGGTCCTGGACGAAGAGTTGCGTGGTCCCAGCGTAGTAGTTGATCGGTTGCACGTCCTCTTTCCGGGTGCTCGACTCCTCACCGTAGAACTTCTCGATTGCGAGCGACGGTGGCAGGTCGAGCGAGAAGTGCACATCGTGCGCTACCGTCTGCACCAGCGAGTCGAAGCCGGCGCCGAAGATCCGATCCACCACCGCTTCGCTGCCCAGGTACACGTAGGCGCCCTTGCCCTTTTCGCTGAGCTGGTCGAGCACCTTGTCGTTGAAGTCGCGGCCGACGCCCACCGCTGAAAGGCGGATGCCAGCGCTCTCGTAGCTCTTGCCGATCTCCGAGACGACGTCGGTGTTGACCTCGCCGGTGTTGAGCAGCGCGTCGCTGATGAGCAGCATGCGGCGGTTGCGACCATCGACCTCCCCGTGCGCCTTCGCCACCCGGTAGCCCTCGCGCAGCCCAGCGTTCAGATCGGTGGAGCCGCGGGGTTGGAGGTCCTCGATGACGTCGGCGAGCAGGCTGGGGTCGTCGCGACCGACGACGTAGTTCTCCAGCGGTGAACAGACGGTGTCGTCGAACAGAACGATGTCGACGCGGTCGCCGCGTTGGAGCTGGTCAGTCATCTTGGTGAGACCGCGCTTGAGGTAGTCCATGCGGCCTTCCGCATCCATGGAGCCCGAACGGTCGAGGACCAGCGTCATGTCGAGGGGCTGACGCTCGGGCGTCATTCCCTTGATCGCCAGCGCCATGGAGAGCGTACGGTCGGCGGTCTGCTCTGCGGACGCGCTCACGCTGAAGACGTCCCCGTCTGCGACCGGGCTGGTGTCGAAGCTGAAGTAGTTGAGCAGCTCGTGCGGGCGCACCTCACTGGTCTTGACCGGCCCACGGTTCTGTACCGCCCACAAGAGGCGCTGGGCCGAGGCCAGCGACATCGAATCGTCATTGCTGAGGTAGGTCGTGCCGCCCCAGTCGAAGTTCGCCTCCTGGTCGCGCAGCTCCTTCTGCTCGCTCTTCTCGTTCATGACGAAGCCACCCTTGCGGCCGGTCACCGTCATGTCGGCGTCGTCTCCGCGCGCATCTTTGTCAGCGAGGGTCAACCGGCGGGACTCCTCGCGCTTGGCTTTGCCCGCTTTTTCCAAGGTGCCGCCGCTCTCGTCGGCCTCCTCGCCTGCGTAGCCCCCGTACGCCACGGCATCCTGGGGCGCGGCGTCGGCCTTCGGCTCGGCTGGCTTCGCGCTGGCGCTGGCGCTGGGCGCCTTGGACTTCGGCGCGGTCACGGCCACCGGTCCGTTTTCGCCTTCGGTGCCTGAGCTGTCGTACCAGCCGCTGCCGCCCGTCGGCGCGGATTTGCCTGAGCCGCTACCGACGCCCTGAGAGTTGGCGGCGACGACTCCGGACGATGCCACTGGCTTGGTCATTGTGGTGGTCGGCGGAGCAGGCGGCGCCTGGGCCACGGTGGGCGCGGGCGTCGGCGCTGAGGTGGAGGCGGTGGGGCCTCGCTTGCTCGGGCTCGCCGAGGTGTTGCGACCGCGGCCGCTGCCGCCGAAGCACTCCCGGACCACCGGCTTGCCGGCAAGCAGCTCCACCGCTTTGCGGGTGGCGGTTGCGGGGGCCGCTTCGGGAACCATCGTGCCCGACTTCGCGTCGAGGCTCGGGGTTTCGACGTCGGCGGGGACAGACTTGGAGGCGCAGGCCCAGAGAACGAGAGAAAGCAGCACGAGGACTCCTGGTTCGCGGCGACAACGAGAGGGGGGCGCGGGGGCTTACACCTTGGCCAACAAATGGTTGGTTACTCATGCCGCCCGCAGGTCGGCTCCACGAGCCATGAAACGCCGTCCAGTTCTGCGGCTGCGGGGATGGGGAGAGCGCCACGTCCCGGCGGGTTATTTACCCGCCGGGCGCCGCAGGCCGACGGCTTGCCGGCGGCCGGAGGGAATGGCGCGGTAGGGGAAGGGGCGAG
>CANLGL010000012.1 GCA_947490345.1 Deltaproteobacteria bacterium | reverse complement strand
GTCGTCGATGAAGTGGGTCTCGGTGATGCCGAGGGAGACGCAGTGCTCCATCTCGTCGAGGATGTTGTCGATGTCGCGCATCCGGTACTGCTTCTTGTAGGTGAGGCAGAACGGGCAGGAATGCGGGCATCCGCGGCTGGTGATCGCCGTGGTGTTGAGCGGCTGCTTGCAGCCGGGCAGGTAGTACTCGCGGAAGCGGGTGCGGCTGCGGTCGGGCCAGGGGTAGGAGTCGAGCGACTTGGTGCTCTTCCGCTCTTTGTTCTTGACGATCTCGCCGTCATCGCCCTTGAACCACACGCCGTCGATGCCCTCCCAGGACTTGCCGGCGTCGTACGCCTGCACCATCTCCAAGAACGCGTCCTCGCCGTCGCCAGTCAGGATCGCGTCGGCGTCCTTGAGCTGCGCCGCATAGTCGGGGAACATCGAGCAGTGCGGGCCACCCAGGACGATCTTCGCCTTGGGGTTGAGCTTGCGCACGGTGTTGATGGTCATCTGCACGTCGGGCAGCGAGTGCGTGTAGGTGCTGATGCCGACGATGTCGAGCGGATAGCGCTTGAGCTGCGCTTCGAACTCGGGGTAGTCGAGGTCGTCGACGACGGGGTCGAAGATCTCGGCCACGTACTTGGACCGCTTTTCGATCGCGGCCTGGATGTACATGAGGCCGAGCGGCGGGAAGCAGTACACCCCATAGGCCATGGCCTTGGGGATGCCGGCCCACACGCGAAGCTGCTCGGGAGGATTGAGAAGGGTAATGTCCACGAGTGGCTCCTAGGTCGAAGAGAAGGGAGGGCGCAGGCCGAAGAGGCGCCAGGGAAAGAAAAGCGGGACTTCGCGGCGGTAACTGTCGTACTCGGCGCCGAAGATCTCGATGAGCTGCGGCTCCTGGCGCCACACCTTCTCCAACAGGGAGCCGGTGAGCAGAAGCGGGGCGAGGATGGCCACGAAGGTCAGCGAGTTGAGCGCCACGCCCACCGCCAGGAACCCCAGCAGCTTTCCGATGACCGAAGGGTTGCGGCTGTAGGCGTATATGCCGGACCGAACCAGGCGAATCGTGCGACCGGCCGTGGGCGACGGGCTGCCCTTTCCCTCGAAAACCAGCTCCGCATAGGTCACGCCGACGAAGGCGAGACCGGTGGCCAGCAGCCCCCCCCCGACCCAGTAGTTGGCCGGCGTCGGCAAGATACCGCTCTCGAATCCAAGGCGTATGTCCAGCCACATGGCCAAACAAGCGATGAGGAAGGTGAGCGGAAAAAGCACGGGGATGTAAACCTTGCTCACCATGAGCAGGATTTGAGGGGTGAGGGCGACGCGGACGAGTCGAAGCATGCCACCCGCTATACTACCGAACGATGCGCCCGTTGTTTGTAATGGTCGCCACGCTCCTGGCGCTCGTGCTCTCAGGATGCGGGGAAGATCCCATCCTCAAGCGAGCCCGTGAGCAAGCGGGGGCCGACGCTGCCGCGTCGTCCGCGGCTACGCCGCCGCCCGGCGGCGCGCCGCCGGGTACCCCCTCTGAAACCCCGCCCCCTGCTGGCGCGCAGACACCCGGCGACCCAGGCGCGCAGGCTCCCGGCCTTCCCGGCGGTGTTGGCGCCACGCCGCCGGCGGACCCGTCAGTGCCGCCGCCAGGGGGAGCAATTGGGGCCCCGGGCAGCTTGAATCCCTCGCAGGCTGCCGGAAAACCGGGCGTACCCGTCGAGCCGAAGCCCGCGCCGGAGGGGTCGCCGGGCGGCGGGACCCCCGGGATTCCGGGCGTCGGGTCGTCGAGTGGAAAGGGCGCCGCGGCCGCGCCGCCACCATCGGGCCCGACGGTGACCATCTCCGGGGTCATTGCCTACGCGGGATGGAAGGGCGGCGAGGTCCGGATCGACGGCTTCGACGGCGACCACTCCAAGCATGGCCTGCACCCGGCGGTGGTGACGTCCACCCGGATCGATCGCCCCGGTCCGTTTACGCTCACGGTCGCCCAGGGGCTCGGGAAGCTGTACATCGAGGCTGCTGTCGATGAGGACAAAGACGGGAAGCCGGGGCCGCTGGACCCAGCGGGCGCGGCCGATCGGTACCCGGTGACTGTAGGCGACAAGGACATCGTCGGGCTGGCGATCACGCTCATCAAGCGCGAGCCACCACCGGGCGCGGGGAAGGGGAAGGACTTCTGAGCGGCGGGGCCGACGACGTAGGGGCGGGCGGCCTCGCGGACGACCGTTCCGGCGGTCGCGGGGCGCGCTTGCACGGCTCCCTCGAGGGCGACACGCAGGCGCAGCGTCCGGAGGTCGGCCGCGTCGATGGGGGCGCGCGCCAGGCGATTCAGCGTGACTGGCGACACGCCGAGGGCCGCGGCGAAATCGCGAGGCCGAAGACCGACGCTCACGGCCAGCTGGGCGACCACCCGCCGCACCAGCACGACACCCGCGCTCTTGCCCGCCAGCCACGGACCAACACCGAACGCTTGCGCCGCCAGCTCGACGAGGCGCGCGGGCGTGATGGCACGGACCTCGGCATCGCCTGCCGGCACCAGCGCGGCCCCCAGCCCCACCGCCTCGTAGGCTTCACGGAGCCGAAAGCGCGGCAGGACCGTCGTGATGCGGAGTGACAGTCCCGGCAACCGGCGCGCGCCGACGAGATCGGGAAAACACGAGCCTGTCGCCGTGGCTGGATCGTCCGGAAGGCCGTGGTGTGCGAACTGACGGAGGCAGTAGGCCACCAGGCGTTGCATGTGCTTTCGGGTGAGCACTCGTTGCACGAAGGGAGCGGCGAACCCGCGGGACGCCCGGCCGTTCAAGACCCGCGTCAGGGCGCCCTGC
The DNA here is from genome assembly GCA_947490345.1 of Deltaproteobacteria bacterium. Lineage (GTDB taxonomy): Bacteria > Myxococcota_A > UBA796 > UBA796 > SXON01 > SXON01. The sequence continues at coordinate 105,403 of CANLGL010000012.1, read as the reverse complement.
GTGGCGGCGAGGCGCGCTGGCTCCACCAGGAGAACGAGGTGCACGTGGTCGTCGACCACCGCGAAAAGCACGATGGATCCGCCGGACTGGGTCGCGAGCGATCGCAGCACACGGCGCCGCCCTTCCTCACCAGGAAAGGCAGGTTGTCGACCACGCGTGGCCCAGGTGAGGTGTACGATTTCCACGGCCGCGGAGGGTAGGCACGCCGACTCGTGGAGGCAAGTGGTATGCGCGGAGAATCGACTCGACCGCGGCGGCGGCTCGCCCCGGCGCGGCGGCGGCTCCCCCTCCCGCGGCGGTGGCGCGGCCTCACGCGAGTCGATTCTCGCCGCAGGGTCTGCCCTACCGGAAGAATCGACTCGACCGCGGCGGTGGCGCTACCTCCCGAAGCGGCGCTGCCCCGCCCGCCGCCAGGGCTCCGCGGTCCGCCGTCTGCTACACTCCCCCCGGATGACTCGTCGGGAGCAGATCGCCGCGCTGGTGCGGGAAGAGATGGCGGGGTTGCCTCTGGAAGAGGCGGACGCTGCCGATGGCCACCCCTTGGTGCTGGCGCCCTACGGCGCAGAAGAGGTGCTGGGCGCGCTCGACTCCCTGCTGAGCACCCGCGTCACCATGGGCGAAAAGGTACGCGCCTTCGAGGCCGAGTGGGCCGCCTACTGTGGCGGCGCGCACGGCGTGATGGTCAACAGCGGCAGCTCTGCGGTGCTTTTGATGCTGGCCGCGATGGTCGAAACCGGTCGGCTTCGTCCTGGCGATGAGGTCCTGTGTCCCGCGGTGACATGGTCCACCTCGCTTTTCCCGATTGCGCAGTGCGGGCTGGTGCCCGTCATGGTCGACGTCGACGCCACGACGCTTTGCATCGATCCCGTGTCCGCGCGCGCCGCGCGAACCGACAGGACGCGCGCCGTGCTCGCGGTCCACCTGCTCGGACAGCCCGCCGCTGTCGATGCTTTCGACGACCTGCTGGTGCTGGAGGACGCCTGCGGCGCGCACGGCGCCGTCTACCAGAATCGGCGCGTGGGCGGGCTCGGCTCGGCCTCGGCCTTCAGCTTCTTCTTCTCGCACCACATCTCCACGATCGAAGGGGGAATGGTCGTGACCGCCGACGCGGAGCTCGCCGACGCGCTGCGCTCCCTTCGCGCCCATGGCTGGGTCCGCGAGCGGGCCGACAAGGCGGAGTGGGCCGCCCGCTGCCCCCAGATCGACCCGCGCTTTCTCTTCGTCTCCGCCGGCTACAACCTGCGCCCTACCGAGCTTGCAGGGGCCTTCGGTCTGGTCCAGGCCCGACGCCTACCGGCATGGTTGACGCGGCGGCGTCAGAACCATGCCGGCTGGTGCGAGGCGCTCGCCGACCTCGTCACCGTGTTCCCCGAAGCACCAGGCACCGAGCACGCGGGCTTCGCATTCCCGATGCTCTGCAACGGCGACCGGGCCTCGCTGATGGCGCATCTCGAACGACATCGCATCGAGACGAGACCCATCTCCGGGAGCAACCTCGCCCGCCAGCCGGCGTTCGAGCGGGTACCGGGAGCCCGGGCGCCGGTGCCGCTGCCGGTGGCCGACCGGGTGCACGAACAGGGACTGTTCGTCGGCAATCACCATGCATTCGGACGCGCCCACGGCGTCCGCCTGCGTGAGGTCATCACCTCCTGGAGAACACCATGAAGATCGTCGTGACCGGAGGCGCCGGCTACGTCGGCAGTGTGCTCGTGCCCCACCTCCTGGGCCTCGGCCATCGGGTGCACGTCGTCGACATCCTGAAGTTCGGGGTCGAGCCGATCCTCGGCTGTTTCATCCATCCCAACTTCAGCTTCCGGCACGGTGACGTGCTGGAGTTGCCCGCGCTCAAGGCCGAGCTCGCCGACGCCGACGCGGTGGTCCATCTCGCTGCCGTGGTCGGCTACCCGGCGTGCAAGAAGTGGCCGGATGAAGCGCGGAAGACCAACCTCGACGGCACCCGCGCCGTGCTCGACCACCTTCGCCCCGACGCCCGCTTCATCAACTTTTCCACCGGCAGCAACTACGGCGAGGTGCTCGGCATCTGCGATGAGGAAACCCCGCTCAATCCCCTGTCATTGTACGGCGAGACCAAGACCGCGGCCGAGCAGATGGCGATGTCGCGCCCGAACAGCGTTGCGCTTCGATTCGCGACTGCGTTCGGGCTCTCGCCGCGCCTGCGCCTCGATCTGATGATCAACGACTTCGCCTACCAGGCCCTGGTCAACCGCTATCTCCTGGTCTATGAGCGCCACTTTCGCCGGACCTTCATCCACGTCCACGACATGGCGCGCGTGGTCCCACACCTGCTGGACCACTGGGAACGCGCCAAAGACCGCGTGCTCAACGTCGGGCACGAGTCGATGAACTTCACCAAGGAGGACATCACCCTGCTCCTCCAGAAGAAAACGAACTTTCACCTGTATTTTGCCGACGTCGGTAGCGACGAGGACAAGCGCGACTACGAGGTCAGCTACGCCCGGATCCGCGACCTCGGCTTCCACACCTCGATCGACATCGACCGGGGGCTCAACGAGCTGATCGGCGGCCTCTCGCACGTGCGCATCCGCAACCCCTACAGCAACGTCTGACGATGCACGCGGCCTGGAGCGAGACGCTGTCGCTGACCGGGGCGCGGGTGCTCATCACCGGAGGGCACGGCTTCCTCGGAAAGCACGTCGCCGTCGCGCTACTGGAGGCGGGCGCCGTCGCGATTCCCGTGGGCCGAGCCGACGCCGATCTGTGCGACCGGGCGGCGGTCGCTGCGCTCCTCGGCCGCATCAAGCCCGATCTCGTGGTGCACGCCGCGGCAGTGGGCGGCGGGATCGGCTGGATGAAGGAGCACCCCGCCAGCGCGCTGTCGGGAAACCTGCTCGCCAACACCAACGTCCTGGACGCCGCGGGCCGGTCTGGCGTGCGGCGCCTGCTCGGCGTCTCCTCGGCGTGCGCGTACGCGCGCGACGCGGCCCAGCCGATGGCGGAGGACTTCATCTACGAAGGCGAGCCCGAGCCGACCAACGGTCCCTATGGTCACGCCAAGCGCATCCTGATGCGACACGGCATCGCGCTCGGGCAGGAGTGCGGCTTCGACACCGTCTTTGTCGTGCCCACCAACTTGTACGGTCCGGGCGAGTCTTTCGATCCGGAGCGCTCTCACGTGGTCGGCGGCCTCGTGCGCCGCTTCGAGCTTGCCCGCCGCGCCGGCGACGCCACCGTCGCCTGCTGGGGCAGCGGAAGGGCTACGCGCGACCTGCTCTATGTGAAAGACGCTGCCGGCCTCATTGTGCGGGCCCTCCAAGCGGGCGGCGGCCCGGAGCCGGTCAACCTCGGCAGCGGCGTGGAGCGGACGATCGCCGAGATCGCGGCGGCCAGCGCCGCGGCCTGCGGCTACCGAGGCGGCATCACCTGGGATACGAGCAAGCCGGACGGAATGCCCAGAAAACAGCTTGATGACCGGCGCGCGCGCACCCGTCTGGGCCCCTACGCCCTCACGAGCCTCGACGACGGCCTCGCGGAGACGGTCGCGTGCTTCCGCTCTTCCTGAGCCTCGCGTGTATCGAGCGGGTGACCGATCGGGCGGTCCCGCTGGATCCTCGCTTCTACGAAGGCGGGAGCGATGCCGACAATCCCGGCGCCGGCTCGGGCCAGCTCGGGCTGCCGTGGGCCGCCGAGATCGGGGACAGGGTCGAGCTCAGCTTCGCGATCAGCGGGCATGAGCCCGGGACGGTGCAGCTCGACGTGGTCGTGGACGACGCGGCCGCGCCCGGCGGCCAGAAGCGGGTCGGTCGTGTGGAGGGTGCCGAGTCCCCGCTGATGCTGTCGGTGCCAACGTCGGTGAAGGCGTTCAACATCGAGGTCTTCCAGGACGTCACCCAGGACGGGCCCAGCGACGACGACCCCTACGCCACGCTGAAGATCGACATGAGCCCGCTCCCGGAGGGGCCCATTGCGGTGGTGCTCGTGGTCGGCGCCCGTCCCGTCCCCACGGGCGGCGGTCCGGAAGGCGGCGGCGGTGGCGGCATGGCCGAGCCCTGGTTGGGCTACGAGGGCGACACGGTCACCTTCCAGGGGGTGATCCTCAGCGCGGAGGAGGGCGAGATCCAGGTGGACTTCGCGGAGATCGATCCCGCGGCGCCCGGCGGACAGAAACGGGTCGGCCAGCTTCGACTTCCGGGCGTGGGGGCGTTCTCCGTAGAGGTGCCTAAGTCGCTGGAGAAATTTCGCATCGAGGCGTTCCAGGATCGCGGTGGCGACGGCCCGCTTGGCGATGACCCATATGCTGAGGTCACGACGATTGTAGCGAATATCGGCTCCGCTCCCGTGACGCTTCAGCTCGTGGTCGGGAGCCGGGGCCAGGCCGGCAGCGGCGGCGCCGGTGAGGGCGCGGGGCCGGTCGGTCCGGGGGGTGGCCCGCAGGCGCCATGGGCCGATGTGTCGGGACCGACGGTCACCTTCTCTGCCGACGTCGTCGTGGCCACCGCCGGGGAGATCCAGATCGACGTGAACCAGGCTGACCCCACGGCGCCGGGCGGGCAGAAACGTGTCGGACAGGTGCGACTCATGGGCTCAGGCCCCGTCACCTTCCCGGTGCCCACGAGCGTGAGTTCATTCAGCATCGAGGCCTTCCAGGACCTCGACCACGACGGCCCCGACAACGACGAACCCTTCGCTGCCCTGACGGTCGCGGCCGCGGAGGTTCAGACCCGCGCGACGCTGACGTTGGTCGTAGGCGCGCGGCGCCAACCGGGAGCGCCGAGCACGCCCGCGCCTCCCCCCTCCGACGCGGCCCCCGCGCTCCCCGCCGGCCCTTCGATCATGCTCAGCGGCGCCGTCAAAGCCACCGGTAAGCAGAAGGTCGTCATCGACATCTTCCAAGCCGGCGCCGCCGGCGGCTCGGCTCGTAAACACCTGTACAAGGCCGAGACGACGTCGACGACATGGGAGCTTCGCGTCCCGGCCAAGCTGGGCGCGATCGAGATCGACGCGTACCAGGACGCTACCGGTGACGGCTTTACTCCCGACGACGTGGTGACCCGCTACGCCGACACCGTCGTCGTGAGTGGGAGCGACGTCAAAGGCCTGGACCTCGCCTTGCGGTGAGCCTTCGCGTTATCATGACCTTCCCTCGGTGGATCTCCCGATGACGCCTCTCGCCCTCGCGTTTTTCGCCTCCCCGGCGCTGGCCGTCCCTCCCGCTGCTCTGGGAGAAATCACCATCACCGAAGTGCTCGCCGAGCCGATCTCGGTGCCCGACTACTACGGGGACTGGTTCGAGATCTACAACAACTCGGGCCATCTGCTCGATCTCAACGGGCTCGTGATCACGTCTGACGACTCCACGCTCACGGTGCCCTCGTCGCCGCCGATCACGCTGGAAGCCGGCGAATACTTCGTCTTCGGCGCCAGCTCCAACACCGCCCTCAACGGTGGCGTGCCCGTCGACTACTCCTGGGCCGAAGTGACCACGCACTCCTTCAACATGACCTTGGCGGACGACCACCTGACGGCGTTGTACGACGGCATCCTCCTGGACGAGGTCGATTGGGACTCGACCTGGGGCTGGCAGGCCTCTGCAAACTCCGGCCACCAGAGCCAGCCCAACGCCAGCGCCAACGAATGGGCCAATGACCTGTCGCTCAACTGGTGCGCGTCCACCACCATTGTCTCCGGCTCGATCAAGGGCACCCCCGGCGAAGAAAACGAACAGTGCGGCGACGAGTACAACGTCGACAACGACGGCGACGGCTACGCCGAATTCCAAGGCGACTGCGACGACGAGCACGCCGAGATCAACCCGGACGCGGTCGATGGCATCGAGCCGCCGAACGGATCCCCCAATGACGACGCCGACTGCGACGGGGTCCGCGACGACGGCATCACCGACGACGACGGTGACGGCTGGACCGAGGTCGATGGCGATTGCGACGACGACGACCTCGGCACCTATCCGGGCGCGGTCGAGACCCTCGACGGGGAGGACAACGATTGCGACGGCTGTGACGACGACGTGGACTACGATCGCGACGGCTGGACCGAATGCAAGGTGGCCTGTGACACCGATGGCGACGGCGACATCGACGGTGACGACAGCCTCTGCTACGACTGCAAGGAGGCCTCGGAGGGTGCCACGCAGGAGGTCATCGACCAGTGCGCCGCCTTCAATCCCGACGCCACCGACCTTCCCTACGACGGCGACGATCAGGACTGCGACGGCTTCGACGAATGCGACGTGGACGCGGACGGGTACAAGGCCACGTCCGTCGCCGGCCGCGGTTGCGACGGGGTCGACTGCAACGACAGCGACGCCTCGGTGCACCCCGGCGCCCCCGAGGACAACCAGAACGGCCTCGACGACGATTGCGACGGGGTGGTGGACCTCCCCGACAGCGATGGCGATGGGTTCACGGGTGAAGCCGGCGACTGCATGGACCTCGACCCCGAGCTGTACCCAGCCGCGCAGGTCGTCCTCAGCGCGCAAGTTCACCCCGGCGCCACGGAGGCGTGCTTCGACCAGGTGGACAACGACTGCGACGGGTTCATCGACAACCTCGAGGCCTGCTCACAGGCGGCGGCCACGGCCCGCGCCCGAGGGGGTGGCCTGTGTGGCGCCGTGGACGGCGCGGCGGGCGGACTCCTGGTCGCCGCGGGCCTCCTCGCCGCGCGGCGGCGGCGGTCGGCATGACCAGCCTGCTTTTGCTGCTGGCGGCGACCGCGGGCGCCGAGGAGGGGGACGCAGGACTCGACTTCGAGCTGTTCCGGCCTCACGCCGACTTCTACGGGTACACCGTGGTGCCCGGCGCGTCCACGCTCCAGAACATGCAGCTGGGCGCCGGGTTGTGGTTCGACTACAGCGACGACCCCGTGGTGTTGGTTGACGCGGCGGGCGTTCGGGTCTCACCCGACGGAAGCGACGCTGACGGGCTGGTGAACAGCCGCATCCAGGCACACGCCCAGGTCGGCCTCGGCATCTCGCGCTTTGGCAGCGTCACCGTCGATGCGCCCTTTGTGTTGGCGCAGGACGGGTTCGAGGCGCCGCAGCTGGGCCAGGGGGCCCCCGCGAAGCTCGCGTCCGCCGGCGTCGGCGATATCGTCGTCACGCCCAAGGCTGTGCTCCTGGATCGCGACCGCTTCCCGGTCGGGTTGGCCCTCGCCGTGCCCGTTGGCATCCCGTCGGGCACGCCCAGCGCGTTCCTGGGCGAAGGGGCGATTTCGGCAACGCCGCAGGCCATTTTCGAGTGGTCGGACGACAAGCTCCACACCCGCGCCTACAGCCTCCGGTTCGCGGCGATGGGTGGCCTCCTGTTTCGCGAGCCGGCGCGGCTACAAGACACGCGGCTCGGGAACGCGTTCACCTACGGGGCGGCGGCGGGCATCCGAGTGGCGGATCCCGTGGAACTGAGTATCGAGTTGCACGGCAACTCCGCCGGGCTGCGAGGCTCGCAGAACGCGGCGGAAGTGCTCCTGGGCGGGAAGTTCCTCGTCCAGGACCTCGTTGCCGTCAGCCTCGGCGGCGGCACTGGGCTCTTCGGCGGCATCGGTGCGCCGGACTTCCGCGTGTACGCCGGCGTCGAGTTCGCGCCGACCCTCGACCCCGCCTCGCGCGACAGCGACCGCGACCACGTCCCCGACGGCCTCGACAAGTGTAAGAACGACCCCGAGGACCAGGACGGCTTCCAGGACGAAGACGGCTGCCCCGAGCTCGACAACGACGCCGACGGGCGCGAGGACACCATCGACAAGTGTCCGGACGACCCTGAAGACGACGACGGGTTCATGGACAACGATGGTTGCCCGGAGCCGGACAACGACAAAGACGGAGTGGCCGACGCCGACGACCAGTGCCCCAATGAAGCGGGCAGTCCCGATCTGGCCGGCTGCCCCAATCGCGACACTGACGCCGACGGTATTGGCGACGACCTCGACCGCTGCCCCTACGACGCCGAAGATGTCGATGGCGACCAGGACGAAGATGGCTGCCCGGACGAAGGCCGCGTTTCCGTGGAAAAGGGCTTCATCCGCATCCGGGACCTGATCTACTTCGACTTCAACAAGGTCACGATCCAGGAGCGCTCCAACAGCCTCATCGACGAGATCGCCAAGGTGATCATCGCCAATCCGCAGCTACTGAGGATTCGCATCGAAGGACACACCGATGACGTGGGTAGCGACATCGCCAACCTGAAGCTCTCCCAGGGGCGCGCCGAATCGGTCAAGGCGGCGTTGGCGGCGCGGGGGGTCGAGGCCTCGCGGCTCGATGCCGCCGGCTTCGGGGAGATGCGCCCGATTCAGCCCAACGACACCGAGGCGCACCGCGCCGAGAATCGGCGGGTCGAGTTCATCATCGTGGACCAGAAGTAGGCGGCCACGGGCCGTAGGTTGCGACCTCGGTGCGGCCGAAACGCGCGGCGTACTCCCAGCGGAAGCCCTCGCTGCGGATGCGGCCCGGCAATTCCTCTGCGATGGGGAGCTGCTGCAACCACGCCACCGTCGGGAAGATGTCGGTCGGCTGCATCGGCGCCAGCTTTTCCCCGGGCAGCGCGCCTTGCCCCCCGAAGAAGACCATCCCCTTGGCCGTGCGGCTGTGGCAGCCGGGATGCGTGATTTTCTTCCCGGTGCAAGGCTCTGCCCCGTGCGCCGAGACGACGATGACCGTGACGTCAGGCCCGGCGGCATCCAAGAGTTGGGCGAGCGAGGCGTCCAGGTACCGGTAGCTGGCTTGGACCAGCGCCGCGTCAGCCTTCGGTAACGTCGGCGGGGATGCGTACCGGAACGGCTCAACCCCACTCCAGGCGAGGTGCTGGATCGGGTCGGGGCCGTGGAGGTAGACCAGCGTCAGGTCCTTGGGCGCCGACCGGAGCGCGGCCACGGCAGCGGCGACGTGGCCTGCGTCGGCGGCTTGCGCGCGGTCGAACCACGCCTGGGGCGTGTCCTCGGGCGCGCGCGCCGGGTCCGCGACCGGCGCGGGAACTGGTTCGAGTGCGGGAGTCGCCGCGGGCGCCGGCTGCGTCGCCAGAGTTGGAGAGGCCGCGGCCGCCGCCGTCGCGGATGGCAGTGTCGTGGATGGAGCCGGCGCCACCGTCGCGCCGCGGACGGGCCAGTTGACCACGTCGACCGTGCGCCCCGCCGCCCGCGCGATATCCCACAAGGCCGGCACCGAGCGGGGAGTGGGCACCGATGCCGCCTCGCCCCCCGCATTCACGAACTCCGCCTCGTCCTCCCCGCCGTGGTCCTCAGGTGTGCGCCCGGTCGCAATGGTCGTCCATTCGGTCGCTGCGCCCTTGTCGCCCAGACCGTCCATCGTGGTCAGGGAGGCGCCTTGCTGCATCAGGCGCCCGAAGTTCGGAAGGCGGCCCTCCGCGATCATCGGCCCCATCACGGTCCAACTCAGCCCGTCAACACCCACCAGGAGGACCCGGGGCCTCGGGGCCGGGGCCGGTGCCGGTGCCTGCCGCGCCTTGAGGACGTAGTACCCGCTGGGGCGCTCTGGCAACAGCTCGAAATTCGCCTCGATCGCGCCCCCCTGCCACACCGAGTAGCCGCGGCGGGTCGAGGGAAGGATGAGGTAGCGAACCCCAAGCTTCTCGACCATGACCTCCAGGTCTTCGGCTGGGGTATCGCTGATGATTGCGTGGTAACCGATTCCCTGCGTGCGCCAGGCGAGCTTCCGCATCGTCCCTTCGTTCATGGCGATCGGCACGGGAGTCGTGGCATCCCCGTGCTGGTTCAGCCAACCCACGAGATCGCCAAACTTATCGGTGGCAGAGGCCTCTTTGTCCGCCGCAACCCCCTCGCGCGCAAGCTTGAGGACGCCGCCGGTGAGCGTGGCCGACAGCAAGATGGTCCCCACCGCCCGCGCGTAGCCTTCCTGGCGCAACAGCCACAACATGGGAAGGAGAAAGCTCCAAAGTGCGATCATTCCCTGTCGCTTGCTGAAGTACCAGTCGCCGGCGAAGTGCTTGTGCGTGGCGTACACGGAAAGCGCACTCCCGACCGCGATCATCACCAGAGTGAATCGACTCACTCCTCCCGAAGCGCGCAGTGCGGCGACACGTCGCGACAATCCGTTTCTTTTCCCACGAAACCACGCTGCCAGCGAGAAGACAGCGGCAAATGGAAGCGCCAACGCAGCGGCGCCGAAGCTCGGAATCCACGAGCGAGGCGAAGCGATGTGGTAGGACAGCCCCACTCCGGACAGGCGGTCCGTGAGCGCCGACATCACGGAGTCGGTGGGCACGATCACGTCGAACTCGGTGAGGAGGTGGTTGGCGGGGGACTGATCGAAGCGCAGGAGTTGGGTGAGCCCCGGGTCCACGACGAAGGTCCGCAGGTACAACCACCACAAGAACAGCGCGCCGCCAAAGAGCCCGAGGCTGATCAGGCCGAGGCGCGCCCAACCGAACCGATCGGGCCCAACCACCAGCCGCGCGCCGACAGCCACCGCCAGGGCCATCGGGACCACAAGGAACTGGGCACGGGCAAAAAACAACAGCGATAGCCACACTGCCTGCTCAACCGCCCAGCTGCTCGACGTTTCGTCGCGCGTGCCGATCAACCGCCAGGCATAGACGAAGAGCAGGAGCCAACTCAACCCTTCAGTGTACGGAATCGAGGTGTAGTGGATGAACTGGGGGTTGAACGCCAGGAGGATTGCCGTGACGTGTCCGCCATGAATCCCGGTGCTCACACTCGGGAAAATCGGGGCAGGACTCAGACGCTTCCCGAACAGGAAGGCGGCGACGACCGCACCCGTGGACAGCCAGAACGGCAGCCAGTGTGCGAGCGTCTCAAGGTCCGCGACCCGAGCGCTGTAGCCCAGCAAAAGCGGCCAGAGTGGGTACACGGCCGTGGGGTGCGGAAAGCTCTCGTAGCCGAAGTTGTAGACCGACATGTTGGTCACCAGACCATGCCCGTCGCGCACGTGCCGCGCGACCTCGGTCAGATACCCGCCGTCGATGCTCATCGAGCGGACGTTTGCGGTTTGAAAGATCCTCGCCGGCAGCATGACCACCAAGATGAGCAACAAGAGGCGAACGTCGGTCGGTACGGATCGGTTCATTGGGCCAAGCGGCCTATCGTGTGGTACGCTGGTGGTCCTCTAGGAACTGCCATGCCCGTTCGAAGTGTGCTCGCGATCGTCTCCCTCGGCGTTTTCGTCGGCTGTGTGGCCGAAGACCCTGGCGACAAGCCGGGCGGGCAGAACGACCCAGACACCTCAAGCGGGCTCGAAGAAATCCCGGCCGACTCGGGCGACATCGACAGCACCGACGACGGCACCATCACGGGCACCGTCCAGGTGGAGCTGTACACCTACGACGCCGCTGGGGAGCTGGTCTGGCAGGAATGGGAGCCCGTCTACGGCGACGACTTCCCCTTCGGTGCCATCTTCGTCGCGGCCTACAAGCTGGACGAGGAGAGCTTCAGCATGGCCTACCTCGACCAGTACGTGGTCCGCTCACCGGACCCGGAGGGCAACACCTACGAGCTGCAAGTAGACCCGGCGGATGCCAGCTCCGTGCGGATCTTTGCGGTGCTCGACTACTGGGCAGACGGCATCCTGGCGACGACCGAGCCGATGGGCATCTGGCCCGACGTGATCGACGTCGTGGCCGGGGCCGAAGTCTCTGGCGTCGATGTTGACATTCCCGTGCCCTACTATGAGTTCGGCACCGGCGGTGGCGGCGGCGGCGGCAATGGGGTCGGCGGCGGCGGCGGCGGCGGCGAGTGGAACAAGGAGGACTATGTTCTCATCAGCGGCGCCGGCCTGATCACCGAGTCCTACGCCGGCGGCAGTTGCATGGCGCTTTTGTACGGATCGGATGGCACTGGCCCCTACTACGCCGACGGATTCACCCCGACCCGGACCGACGACGGAGCCGAAGGCGCCTACGAGATGTGGGTCCCCAAGAATTACGGCGTCGCCGAGCTGCTGGGGGCGTGGGACTCCAACTTCAACGGACTCATCGATCCCGCCGACAAGTGGGGAAGCTACGTCGACGGCACAGGCGCCTCGCTCAATCCGATCTCGATCGGCACCGCGGACCTGCCCGACTCGACGCTGATGATCCCCGACGGCTTGGGTTCCAATCCTTCGGCCGTGCCCTTTGTGCTCCTGGCCGGCGATGTCACGATCGACGGCGGCTTCGATGCCCTGGCGGCCGGGGCGCAAGTGCACGTCGCCGCGATGAAGTACCGCCCTGAGGATGACCTCAGCGTGTCCGACATTCCGGCCATCGCGTACGACTATCAAACGTACTCCGGTGCGGACGTCACCGGCAGCTCGCTGAGCTTCACGCTCATCGCCCCGGCCAACACCATCGTGTACCTCTGGGCCTACCTGGACTCGGAAGGCGATGGCGTCATCAACGAAGTCGGTGAGGCCGTGGCCAGCTACGGCAACAACCCCGCCGGGCATCTGCCCACCGGCACCGAGTCACACACTGACATCGAGATGCCGCTGGTCACCGTCACGGAGTAGGCGCGCGCCACACGGGGCTAGGCGCCGGCGCGCTTCATCCGGAGAGCGGAGAGCGGTGCCCCCCTACCGATACGGAGTAGGCGCGCGCCCCGCGGGGTCTAGGCAATGATACGCTCCCCGCACTTCGAGGTCGACGATGGTTGTTCTAGTTGCTCTGCTCTCGGTGAATTCGGCTTTTGCAGGCGCCAAGGCGTCGAGTTTTCAGGCAGAGAACAAGAAGGGCGCCAACACCTGGAACGCCGGCTCGGCCATCGACGGCAAGCCCGACACGGCCTGGTCCCTTCCTGGCGAGTCGGTGAACCGTGGCGAGTGGATTTCCTTGGAGATCCCCAAGGGCAGCGTCGAAAAGGTCGGCATCGTGTGCGGCTGGGACAAGGACGAGGACTCGTTCAAGGACTACCCCCGCGTCAAGCAGTTGCGGGTGGACGTGTACACGCTCGACAACGACCAGGCCGAGAAACAGGTCGGGTCCGAGACCATCGACGTCGCCGACTCGCGGGGCCTGCAGATCCTACCGCTGAAGACCAAGGTGAAGGTCGGCGACGACAGTTTCTTCGGCGGGAAGGTCAAGCTCTCGGTGGTGGACATCTACCCTGGTGAGGACTTCCCCAACCTGCGTGTCTCCGAGGTGGCGGTCTACCTCGCCGAGATCGATGCCACTCCGGAAGTGCTCGGCATCGACGCGACCGCGGTCACCGACGGCAACGTCAAGACGCTCTTGACCGTCCCCGCAGGCACTGAGTTTCAGCTAAATCCGAAGGGCTGGGCCGTCAGCTCCATCGGCTTCCAGGGCGACAAGGGCAAGGCTCGCGCCAAGACCGTCAAGGTCAAGGTCGGCGACGCTGGCCCCGAACAGACCTTCACCCTGGCCGACAAGCCTGACATGCAGTGGATCACCCTCGCCCCGTTCAACGGGTACGTCGGCAGCACCATCGACAACGCGGTGATCACCCTGGTGGACAGTTACGGGGCCGACATCAACTTCCAAGAGCTGAAGTTCAAGGCGACGCACTTCGAGCCGTTGTAGTTTTTGAGGGGGGGCACCGCTTCGCGGTTCCCCGCGCTCGTTCTTGAGAGGGGGGCACCGCTTCGCGGTTCCCCGCGCTCGTTCTTGAGAGGGGGGGCACCGCTTCGCGGTTCCCCCCTACCGCGGCGTTCCCTCCGGGCGTACGCAAGCGTCCGGCCTGCGGCCCTTTTCGCGTTGCTAACGCGAAAAGGGCGCCGCTCTCCCCCCTCCGGATGAACGTGAGGCCGAGGGGGGTTGCGGTACGAGTCGCGACCCCCGGCAGCGCCGCGCCCCCGGCAGCGCCGCGCCCCCGGCGACAGCGGCCGGTCCAAAAGCCACAACGCGCGCTGCCACGAACGAGCGAGCTGCCCCTGCGCTCTACCGTCGCCTCACGGCAACGCTCGGGAAACGTTCCAGGCCCGCCGTAGAGCTTCAACGGGAGCGCGATGTGCGGGCGGCGCAGGTCGGAGGGTCGTGAAGCGCAGCCGGCCCTCACTCCAGACAAACGCGCGCGCGCTCGTACGGATCATCCGCAAACCACCAGGGAATCACCGTGCGCGCGGGCGGCGGACCCGCGATCCAGTTCGCATGAAGGTTTGCACTGACGGCGGCGGAGTAGCCACGCGGGACAAGCGGCGACGGTGCGCTCGCGACGCCTTCCCAGAGCACTTCACTGCACCGCATGCTCACCGCCTGCGGCCAGGCCTCGCTGGGGACGGCCACCAGCACCCCAGGAGCCGCGGCCTCGCCTTCCTCCAACGCCGTCCAGCCGCGGGCCTCCAGCGCGCCCTGCCAGCCCCAATGGCCCGTAAAGTGCCCGGTAGCGCCCGCCTCCACTCCGGCTGCGGCGGCCGCGTCGGTTCGGAGCGCCGCCGCTCCCTCGGCCAGCGCAGCGACGCCGCGGGCCTGCCAGGCGCCATCGGCGGTGAGGCCGAGGCCGAGGGCCAGGCCCAGCGTGATCCGCCACATCGGCAGGTCGTTGGGGATCAGCAGCAACGCCGCGGGCAGAAAGGGCAACCAGTACCGAGCGGCGGAGAAGCGCAGCGTCAGTAGGAGGGCAAGACCCAACAGCACCCAGGCGGCCAGGAAGAGGCGGTCGGGACGGGGGCGCGCGTCCGAGTCATCGAAGAGCGCCAAGAGCGCGGGCGCCAGCGCCGCCCCGCCCAGCGCGCCGAAGATCGCCGCGACTGGCCCCCAGGAGTACGCTGCCACCGCACCAACAGCGGCGGCTACCAGATGCGCCTTGCGCCACTTGAACACCGGCAGCGCCGCCACTCCACCGAGCATCGTCACCGCCGCCACCGCCTTGTGGCCCCAGTCGAGCGGGGTGTTGGCCACGGCCTGGAAGCGGCTCATCGCCAGGAGGTGAATCTGCCCGTATGCGTGCAGATCGTGCGCGGCGAGCAACCCCAACGGGAGCGCGACGGCCAGTCCCGGCAGCACCGAACGACGCTGCAGCAGCGGCCACAAGAGCACCAGCGGCCACAACGCGACTGCGCTGTACCGGAACAGTGCCGCGGCGCCAAGCAGCAGCGCCCACGGCCACGCGCGCTCGCGGCGCTCCACCGCGTCGAGGTACCCCGCCATCCCCGCCACGCAGCACGCCAACAGGGGCGCATCGGGCAACAGCGCGCTCGCGGACAACAACACGATCGGCGCCGTCAGCACCAGCACCTCGCCGGCCCCGGCGCTGCCCAGGAAGCGCTGCCCGAGCCGACCCGCGCCCCAGGCCGCGAGGACCACCCACGGCAACATCCACAGCCGTTGAGCCATCACGGGCAGGCCCACCACCGGCGCCAGCCACCACGCGATGCCCGGCGGATTGCTGAGAACGTCGAACGCGCGCTCGGTGGTGCCCTGCCAATTCAGCGAGATGTCGTGCGGGCGCCAGGGGTCCAGAACCGCGCCACGCGCGAGGGTCAGGAAGTTGACCTCGTCGAAGTCGGGCGGGCGCGTGAGCGTCCACGCGGTCGAGACGAAGAGCGCAACCAGCAGCAGCGGCAGCGACCGGTGCCGCACGCGGCGCGCCTAGCTCGGCACGACGACGGTCATGAACATCGGCGCCGGGTTGGTGCAGTTCGCGGTACACCGCAGCCCCAAGAGCCACGTGCCATCGGCGGTGAAGCCCCCGAAGGCGGCGCCGTCGGCCGACACCGCGCCCGACAGATCGGCCGTGGTGCCCCCGGTGAGCTCCAGCGTGTACGTCTCGTCGGCGAGGAGCTCGATGTCGGTGAACTGGTCATCGATCTCTCCCGCGGTCAGCGTGCCGAAGTGGGCGATGAGCACTTCGTCGAGCTTGCTCGTGAGGAGCGGCTCGCCGTTGCCGGACACCGTCAGCCCCGACCAGTCGATGGTCAGGCAATCGTTCGGGATCACCGCCGGCGTCAGGGACTCCATGTCCACGACGTAGTCGACGATGTCGCAGGTGGGGAGGATCTCGATCTCGGTGACCGTGCTGGTGGGCTGAGGATCGAGGAAAAGCAGGAAGAGCGCTCCTCGACCCGGGTCGAAGCCGTTGGAGATGCTGAGGAGGTAGGCGCCTCCCGCTGCTTCGTAGCTGCCGATCACGTCGTAGGCCGTGCCCCCGAAGGTGAAGTCGCTGAGCATGCAGTAGGTGAGGTCGCCCGGCTCGCACGAGACGTAGCCGTCGGTGTTGGCCTGCAAGAGCGAATTGTTGGTCAGCCCGGTCGCGATTTCACTCTGGGTGAGGCGGGGGAAGCGCGTCAGACCCAAGCTGTCGACATCCGCCACCGGGTCCATCGTGTGGCAGAGCATGTCTTCGGTCAGCGCGCCGAAATCCAACTTGATGTCTTCTTTTTCCGCCGTGGTGTAGTTGGGGATGTTGAGCTCTCCCGTCCACGAGTAGTTGTTGGCGTTGGTGAGCATGGTGGTGCACACGTCCGCGGTGTCGTCCTTCCCGCCGTCGAGGCAGCCGAGGCCGAGGAGAGCGGCGATCGAGAGCGCGGATGGGCGGATGCTGGACATTCCGCCATAGTAGCCCGCTCCTCCGGGGGATAGCACCGCGCGATGGACTTCGAGGTGCTGGTGGTGGGCGGGGGTCATGCCGGGTGCGAAGCCGCCCTGGCGGCCGCACGCCTGGGTCGTCGCGTGGCGCTCATCACCCTGTCGCGAGGCCAGCTCGGCCGACTGAGCTGCAATCCAGCCATCGGCGGACTCGCCAAGGGCACCCTCGTCCGCGAGATCGACGCGCTCGGCGGGGCGATGGCGCGCGTGACCGACGTCTCGACAATTCAGTTCCGACGGCTCAACACCCGCAAGGGACTGGCCGTTCAGGCTTCGCGCGCGCAGGTGGACATCGATCGGTACCCGGAGGCCATGGCGAGGGAGATCGCGGCGGCGGGCGTCGTCGTGGTGGAGGGCGAGGCGGCCGAGGTGGTGGAGCGCGCGGGGCGGGTGGCGGGGCTCCGTCTGGCCGATGGCAGCGTGCTTTCAGGAGCGGCCGTCGTATTGACGACGGGTACGTTTTTGGGCGGAGTGATGCACTGTGGGAGCGAGCAGCGCGTGGGAGGTCGCGTCGGCGAGGGGGCGGCGCACTCGCTGTCGGTGTCGCTGTCCCGGCTCGGCCTGCGCCTGGGCCGGCTCAAGACCGGCACCACGCCGCGCCTGGACGGGCGCACCGTCGCCTGGGACCGGCTGCAACCGCAACCCGACGCGCTCCCCGGCGGTCACTTCTCGTTCACTCCGCCAGTCTCCCGCCTCCCCCGTCGCGACTGCTACGTGGCCTTCACCAACGAAGCCACCCACCAGACCATCCGCGACCACCTCGGCGAGTCCCCGCTGTACTCCGGGGCGATCACCGGCCGCGGTCCTCGGTATTGCCCGAGCATCGAGGACAAGGTCACCCGCTTTCCCGACAAGGACCGCCACCAGCTCTTCCTCGAGCCGGAGGGGCTGGACACCGATCGCATCTACGTCAACGGCACCAGCACCAGCCTGCCCGCGGCCGCCCAACTCGCGATGATTCGCTCGATCGAAGGCTTGGAAGCCGCCGTGATCGTGCAGTACGGCTACGCGGTGGAGTACGACTACGTCGACCCGACCCAGCTGCGGCCAACTCTGGAGTTCCCGGCCCTCCCCGGCCTGTACTTCGCGGGCCAGGTCAACGGCACCAGCGGCTACGAGGAGGCCGCCGCCCAGGGACTCCTGGCGGGCATCAACGCCGGAGGCGTGCCCCTGGTCTTACGACGGGACCAGGCCTGCATCGGCGTGATGATCGACGACCTCACCAGCCGCGGCGTCGGCGGCGAGCCCTACCGCATGTTCCCCAGCCGCTCCGAGCATCGCCTGGTGCTGCGCGAGGACAACGCCGACCGCCGGCTGATGCCGATAGCTCACGACGCTGGACTGTTGTCGGGTGCGGTGTGGACACGCTTTCAGGAGAAGTCCGCCTGCATCGACGCCCTCGCCGCCGACGCCCCAGACCGCCTCCGTCGCCCGGAGCTGACCTGGCGCGACGTCTTCCCCGACGCCGACGAGGAAGCCGCCGAGCAGGTGGAGATCGAGCTGAAGTACGCCGGCTACATCGCCCGCGAGCGCGTGCGGCAGGAGCAGTCGCGCACGCTGGAGGCGGTGTCGCTCGATGGGGTCGAGCTGGCCACGGTGGTGGGCCTGTCCACCGAGGCGCGGGAGCGGTTGATGGCGGCCCGGCCCACCACGCTTGGCGCTGCCGGTCGGGTTCCCGGCGTCACGCCGGCGGCGGTCCAGGTGCTGACGATGGCGCTGGTGCGGGCGCGGTCGTTGGCGCCGGCGCTGGTGGCCTACACGGAGAAGCGGGCCCGTCTCCAACTGGTGAGCGGGGCGGCCTACCAGCCCGATGTGGTCGTCACGGCGCAGCGGAAGATGTCGTGATCCGCGCCGCGTCGCTCGCCGACGTGATGGCCTTCATCCGGAGGTATCGTCCAACGGGAATCGGTTGGGTGGACGTGAACCTGCTGGTCTCGGCGCTGGACGCCGACGCCACGATCCTGACCTTCGATGGGGAGCTTCGTCGGAACGCCGGGCTGCACGGGCGCATCGCGCCGGGCAGCTGAGCCGCCTCGCCCCTACTGCCAGTACACCAGCCACGTGTTCGCGACGATGCCCGCGCCGAAGCCGGAACCGGAGTCGTACGGCTCCGGGACGTAGTCAACGCCCCGGTACAGCCCGCGGTACACCAGCTCGTTGGGACCGGCGAGGTCCACCGCCGCGGTGATGTCCGCGCTCCACGGATCGACCTGTTTCCCGGGGCACCAGCCGCCCCGCCCGAGGATCCAGGTGCCGTATTGGTTGGGCACGGTTCCGGCCTCGATCTGATCGGCGCACCCGTACAGGATGTCGGCTTCAGGAAAGTCTAGCGTCCAACTCTCGGCGCCGTTCACGGTGAACTCGTGCTCGTGGTTGCAAAATTCCGCGCAGTTCGCCACGTCTTTGCCGTACCCGTGGCCGGTGATGAGCGCCATGACCTCGACCCGGGTGGTGCCTTCGGGCGGGGTGAAGGTGTGCGGCTCGCGGGTGGTGTTGTAGCTCTCGTTGAAGCTGCCGCCGCTGTAGAGGTACTCGATGCCGAGGGGGCGGGTGCCGCGACCCTGGTTGCTGAAGCGCAGGTCCAGGGTGATGAAGGGGGCGTTGGCGCTGTCCACGCGGAAGCTGTGGGTGCCGCCGGACTGCAAGAGCGCCAAAAACGGGGTGGCGTCGACCACCCAGCGACCGGGTCGCGCATAAGCGGTGATGTACCGGGCGATCTCGGTGCAGGTGTCCGTCTCGTCGCAGTGGTAGGCATAGGCCAGGTAGTCCCACTCCCCGCAGCCGACGGTGTCCGGGTGGCCGTTGCAGATGAAGCGCATGTCCAGCTCGAGGGTGTCGAAGGTGGCCATCGTCGCCGCATCCGGCAACTCAAGATTCACCTGGCGCTCGCCGGTGTTGTCGAAGGCGCGGATGACCGTGGCCGTCTGGGCGTCCAGTCGGTCCTGTAGCACAGCCTCTGCCGCCCAATGACGCGCTTCGTAGTTCAGGAAGGTCGCCGGAACCGTCTCCCAGCCCGTGGCCGGATCCGCGAGCGACCCGAACTCGCGCAGCCGCTGGAAGCGGTCCACGCCGAGGTTCAGCGGGTAGCCGTCCCAGGCGGCCTCGATCTCGTCGATCCAGGTGTCGTTGTTGCTGAACTTCTCGGGGCTGAAGTGCGCGTGGGAGGCCCAGAAAGCCTCGCTCTCGGCGTCGTTGTCGGCGATGGCTGAGATCTCGGCTCGGAAGGCGTCGAGCTGCGCCACACGGGCGGCTTCGCTCCCGTCGTCGACCATGAACACCCAATGGGTCGTGGGGGGCGCGCCCTCCATCCAGGTGCGGATCTCCATCTTGGTGTTGAGGCTGGGGTAGTCGGCGCGGAGCACGACAAAAGCCACACTTTCACAGCCCGACCAGAGCTCGGAGAGCGTGATCGGCAGCTCGTCGAGCCCGATGAGCGTCAGGTCGGGAACGACCTCGTCGAAGGCTGCGGTGACGCCGGAAGGGTCCCAGGGCCGCTCCGCAAGGCCCAGCTCGTCGCAGCGGGAGGGGGTGTCGCCGGTGTCGCCCGTGTCGCCGGAGTCAGCGCTGTCGCCAGTTCCGGAGTCCGTAGGAGAAGGGTCAGCGGAATCCACGGGCATGCCGGTGCACGCAGCGAAGAGCAGGGTCAGAACCATCCGCCAGCGTAACGCGGACGCGGGCCGGTCGGGGATGATACCGGCCCGCCGTGCTCCTGGCCGTCGCGCTCGCCGCCGCCGCCCCCGACGACGACGTCGCCCGCGCCGAGGCCACCCGGCGCGTCCTCGACGACGGTCTCGACGCGTTCACGGGACTCGCTCCGGAGAGTGACGCCCGCGCCGCCTGGCAGCTTGGCGACTGCTCCACCGGGAGCGCGTGGGTCCGCGAGCTGCTCGCCGCCGCCTGTGCGCGCACGGCCGCCCCCGGTTGGGAGGTACGCCCCACCTTGGTCCTGGACGTGGGCGACGCCACGCCGGACAACGCGTCGGGCGACCCCTTCGCGGGGGTGGTCGGCATCCGCGCCGGGGCTCGCGGTGCCCTGTACGCTGGCCCGATGGTGCTGCGCGCGGCGCCGAGCGTGGGTCTGGACGTGGGCCTCGGCGTCGCGCCGGTGGGCCGACTGGACGAGCTCTGGGTGGGCTACGACAGCGGCAGCGGCTGGCTCGGCGTCGGCCACCAGGACCGCTGGATGGGCGCCGGGCGCAGCGGCACGCTGCTCTTGTCGGACAACGCGGAAGCGCCGTGGATGCTCAACGGCGGCGTCGACGGTCACCTGCCTGGCGTGCTCACCAAGGCTGGTCGCTTCCGCGCCGAAGTCGGCGTTGGCCTGTTGACCGAGCCTCGTACCGACGTGACGCTTCCTGGCCTGTTGATGATGGACTTTCGCTGGTCGCCGTACCCGGTCGTCGAGATCGGCCTCAACCGGCTGTCCATCTTTGCCGGCGAGGGGCGCCCGGCCCCAGACTTCGGCCAGCTGCTCATCCCCAGCGAGCCGCACCTCTCCGACGACCCGGACAAGCTCCTTCCCGATCAGGACGAGCTGGCGACGATGGTGCTCAAGGTGAACCTCCCCCTCCACAAATGGCTCGGGGCCCCCTTCGGGCACCTGTCCGGCTGGTGGGAGTACGGCGGCGAGGACCTCATCGTGCCCGAGACCGACGGGTTCGACCTTCCCCAGCTGGCGGGCGTCGGCAACCAGTACGGTGGCGAGCTGGCCCTGGGGCCCGTCGTCGTGACCGGCGAGTACACACGGCTGATGGACGACCTGTTCCGCTGGTACGTCGGCCACCGCGTGTACCACGAGGGCTTCACGCAGAACGGCCGCGTTCTCGGCCACTACGGCGGCCCGGACAGCGAGACCTTTGCCGCGCGGGCTTCGATCTCTGGAGACCGCTGGCGGGCGCGCGCCTGGGGCGACCACGTGCGTCGGGTGGGGGTCGTCGACGTTCGCGCCGACTCCGTCGTCGCCCTGCCCACCGAAGAGGAACAATGGCGCGGCGGACTCGGCGCGGACGTGCTCGTAGAGGGGTGGTGGCTCAGCGGGGGGTACGCGCTGACCTCGGTAGAGGGCGGCAACTTCACCGCCGGAAACGACCGCGTGCGGCATCAGGTCAGCGTGGCGGTGTCGGTGGGGTTGAAGTAGCGACGACGCGCTGACCGAGCACTACCAGTCCAGCCCCAGCGGCCCCCCGCGCGAGCCGATGTCGGAACGAGTCCCGTCGGCGTCAAGGATCGCCGGGTCGCCGGCGTCACGCAGGGTGGAGCTGGGCCCCAGCGTCAGGTCCCAGGCGGCAGCAGACGCGTTGGTGAGGTTCAGGTAGTCGGGCGTGCCCTCGATGTTCCCGTTGCTCCCCACCGGGCTTGGATACCCGTCGAACGGGTCGCTGCCGTTGTTGCTGAACGAAGAGTAGCGGATGACGACCTCGGGGAAGACGGACATCGCCCCCGCCTGGGCTGTGCCGGGCGAGGACACCACGTTGTCGGCGATGCTGACGTTGGTCAGCACGGCGTCGAAGCTGTACAGCCCTCCGTCGTGTGCGGCGAACTCAGCCTCGACCGCGTTGCCCACGATGTCGACGTTGGTGAACGTCGCCTCGCCCAAGATCAGCGCACCGGCTCCCCTCCCCAAAGCTGGGGCCGCGTCAACCCGATTCCCGGCGATGACCACGTTGGTGAAGGTGCCCCGGGAATATTGGTCCACATAAATCCCAACACCACCGGCGTTGGTGTTCGTCGCGACGTTGTCGGCGATGGTCACGTTCTGGAGGACCGCCTGGGCGCCCACGAGGTACGCGCCCACCCCGTCCGCTGACAGACTCGCCGAACCATGGGGCGCCGAGACGTGATTCCCAGCGATCGTCACCCGCGTCATCGAAATGGGTCCCGACAGGCGGACAATCCCGTAGAAGCCTTCTGGCACCAAGCCCTCAGGGTCGGTCGCCAAAGACACTTTGTTGTCCAGCACGTCGACATCGGTCAGCTCCGCGTCCCCGTACAGGAATATCGCCCCCCCCCCAACGCTTGCCCCGACCGTACTGTTGTTGATCACCTGGGTGCGGCGAATCGAGATCGCGCCGGCCCAGGACTCCGCATGAATACCCGTCCCTTCACAGCGCACCGCGACGCAAGTGTTGTCGGTCACAATGAGGTCTTCCAGCGTGACGGCAGGCCCGCGGACGTAGATCCCCGCGCCAACCTCCGCCAATCCGCCGGTGATCGTGAAGCCGCGGAGCGTGGCGCTCGAGGCCAAATCGGCAAACACCACCGAGCCGCTCCCGGCGCCGTCGATGACGGTCGCGGCGGCGCCGGCCACCCCGATCACCTGTAGATTGGTGTGGTAGAAGTGGAGCCGGTCGACGTAGTTTCCGGGCCCCACGCACACCGTGTCGCCGTCCTCGGCCGCGGCCATCGCCGCCGAGGGCAAGGCGTAGTCCTCAGGCACGCGCAAGCCGCCGTCGATGGCGCCATCGCAGTCGTTGTCGATGCCATCGCAAGGAGTGTCAGATTCGTCCACGTCGGGGTGGACGGTGGCGTCCTGGTCGTCGCAGTCGTCGGCGTCCGTTGACGAAACCAAGTTCTGCTGGGCACAGGCGAGCGGCCTCGAGGCGTCGCCGTGCTCATCGCCGTCGGCATCGGCGTAGCGCATCTCAGTCCTCCGCCCCCCACACCTCGGCCTGCCCGCCGCAGCGCGCGAACAGCGGGGCCGCGCCGCCGTCGTTGAACCAGACCAGCCAGCCAAAGCGGATGAACCGAGCGTTCAACAATGCCGCGCTGATGTCGACCTTACTGCCGAAGTTCATGCCGTCCGCGGTGAGGGCCGCACCCACACCGGTCGCAACCCCCGCAACGTTGGGATCGTTGCACAGTTGATAGGCGAACGACGCCCGGAAGTGGGTCTGGCTGGCCATCTGCTCGAAGGTTCCGCGAATCCGCGCGACCTCTTCGACCGGGAGCCAGGCCGTGGCGGCGTGGAACTGCTTCACAGTGTCGTTGTTGAGGGCGACCAAAAGCGTGAAGGGCATGGGAAGAGTCATCGAAGCCTCATGGGAGCGCCGAGAGTACCTTGGTGTCGCGACCTCCGCCTCCACCTCCGCCTCCACCTCCACCGAGGTATAACCTGACCTAATTGTCTTGTCAAGAAATCGAAAACCCCCGAGTCGTCCGTCCGACACCCGGCCGTTCACCCTCGTGCCGGCGTGGCGGTGCGAGCTGGCCCGGCGGGCGAAGCGCCCGCCGTCCGCCGCAACGCGCCCAGCGCCTTGTTCAACGCACGCGGCCAGCGCCGGCGCGTTGCCCCAAACGCCTAGGTCAGTTCCATCGCCAGGTAGCAGATCACCGTCAAGGCGAGCCCCGCGTGCACCACGGCGGGGACGGTCTCCAGCATCTTGGAGGGGCCGACGGCCTTCTTGCCGAAGAGCGCGTTGGCTTCGAGCGCGAGCGCCAGGAGCGTGACGATGCCGAGGCCCGCCATGCCCTTATCGGCGTCGAGGCCAGGGAAGTGGCTCGCCGCGACCATGAAGAACAGCATCGGGATGGAGAACAAGGTGTTGGTCCGCGAGGCCAGGAAAGCCTTGGCGCCCGCGGCCGCCGCGTTGGGGTCGGCCGCACCACCACCCGCAACCGACTCGGCGCTGGCGATGGCGATCTTCTGGTTGGGCCAGATCACCAGCCAGACGTTGAGGAACATCAGGATGCCGAAGGTCATGCCGGCGCTGATCTTCACGCCCTGGGTGCCCATGGCCTCCATCCCTGTGTGCAGGGCCATCATGTAGATCGTGAGGCCCGAGAGGAAGGTGAGCATCGCCGCCCAGCGGAAGTACCAGAGGGCGCGCTGGACGAGCTTGCGGAACTCCCCGGTGCCGAGCCCGGTCTTGGTCTCGCCGAAGTAGGGGACCTGTACGAAGTTGAAGTAGTACAAGAGCCCGACCCACGTCACGCCGGCGAGGACGTGGGTGAAGCGCAGCAGGAACAGTGGGCCGTCATCGACGAAGAGCGACATGGGGACTCCGGGGGATGAGGGCAGGCTATCCCGAGTCGTGGGGAGGCGGTTAGTCGACGGCGATGCTGTCCGTACTTTTGGCCAACGTCCTGTTTGCCTGCTCCACCGCCCCTTCCGACGCGCCGGCGCTCTCTGCCGAGGCCAAGCGCGGCCGCTCGGTCTACCTCGGCAACTGTATCGCCTGTCACAACATCGACCCGGGAAAGGTCGGCGGCCTCGGCCCCGAAGTGAAGGGTTCATCGCGCGAGCTCCTCGAGGCGCGCGTGCTCACCGCGACCTACCCGCCGGGGTACACGCCCAAGCGCCCCTCGACGGTGATGCAGCCACTTCCGAAGCTGGCCGGCGACATCGACGCGTTGGCTGCGTATTTGAAGTGAGCGGGGTACCATGGGTCATGTCCGAAGCCCGCCGCGTCGCCACGTACGACGACCTCCGCCGGCTGCCGCCGCATGTGATCGGGGAGATCATCGGCGGCGAGGTCCACGTGAGCCCGCGTCCGGCGCCGAAGCATGCATATGCAGGCACCAAGGTTGCCTTCGATCTCAGCGGAGTCGGCCGGCGGCGTGGACCCGGACCGGGCGGGTGGATCATCCTCTTCGAGCCGGAGCTGCACCTTGGCGACGATGTCCTCGTCCCCGACATCGCCGGCTGGCGCCGCGCGCGCCTCCCGGAGGTGCCGAACACCGCCGCCATCACGCTGGCGCCCGACTGGGTGTGCGAGGTGCTCTCCCCGTCGAACGGCCGGCGCGACCGGCTCTTGAAGATGCCGCTCTACGCCGCCGCGGGCGTGGGCCATCTGTGGTTGGTCGACCCCGATCAACAGACCCTCGAGGTCTACCGCCGCGAGGGCGCGCACTGGCTGCTATTGGTCACCCACGCCGGCGATCAGCGCGTCCGCGCCGAGCCCTTCGTCGAGCTCGAGCTCGATCTGTTCGAGTGGTGGACGGGGCCCGAGCCGACCTGAGGCCCAGCCAGCGCTACCAGTCCGGCCCCCACCACCCCTCGCCGCAGCGTCGCGACAAAGAGCGTGTCCGCATCCAGGTCGGGCGCGCCGACCAGCCCCGACCGCTCACCACTCCAGCCCGGGTGGGCGCCGAGGAACGCGGCGACGACATCCTCGTTCTCTTCCACCCACGCGCTGCAGGTGGCATAGACCAGCGCTCCCCCCGGTCTGACCGTGGTCGCTGCGGCATCAAGCAGCGCCCGCTGTTGCGACGCCCAGCGGGGGATCGCCGAGGCCACCGAGCGCAGGCGCGCATCGGGGCGGCGCCGCCAGGTGCCCGAGCCGCTGCACGGTGCGTCGACCAGGACCATGTCGAAGCCCCGACGCGCCGCAACCTCGGGAGGCAGCGCAACGGGTGCGGCGCCGTTCCAGGGCCACACCCGCACGTTTTTGCCATCGACGCGCGCCAGCCGCTTGCGCAGCTCTTTGAGCCGCGAGGGCGATGCGTCCGAGGCGTGCACTGCGCCCCTCCCCTCCAGGCGCGCCCACAGGTGCAGCGTCTTGCCGCCGCTTCCAGCGCAGGCGTCCCACACCAACTGCCCCGGCCCCGCCGGCGCGGCCTCGCCTACGCGCTGGCTGGCGAGGTCTTGGATCTCGACGCGCCCTTCCCGCCACGCGCGGCTCCGGAAGACAGGCGTCGCCCCGATCATCGCCAGGGCCGCGCCGTCCTGTAGCACGGCACGCAGTCCGTCGGCGGCGAGCATGTCGCGGACGACGGCGGCGTTGCGCGGCTCGGCGACCCGGAGCCACAGCGGCGGCCGACGCGCTTGCATCGGCAACCAGCGCGCCAGCCAGTCTTCCCCAGAAAGTGCTGCCCGCTTTCGCACCGCCGGCGCGTGCCAGGGCGGAACCCCGTGCCGCACCAGCCGCGCCAGGAGGCGGACCTCCTCGTCCGGCGAGTCGGCGGCGATGCGATCGAGGGCCGCCGCGTCGCCAGAGGGGTCCTCGCTCGCGCCGTAGGCATGGATGCGCGCGGCGAAGTCGGCGTCGGCGCCGCGCCACATCTGGATGAGGTCACGCGGACGGCGGACGGCGGCGGCGTAGTTCACCAGCGCGGCGTCCGCCCCCTTGCCCCTGCCTCGAAACGACGAGAAGGCGGCGAGGGTCCCCCACGACACCGCGGTGTCGAGGAAGTCGGCGATCTCCGCTGCCTTCGGGTCTCGTGCCAGGCCCACGCTCCGCAGCCAATCCCCGAACCAGCGGTCCACCGACGCTGGCACTTCGCCCGCGTGGAGCCACGCTAGAAAGGCGCCCAGGCCGAGGTCACCGCCGGGTGCCGGCGGCTCCGACACCGCGGGCTCCTTCTGACGAGGTCGCGACACCTACAGGCCCGGTGGGGCCTGGCTCTCCCAGCGGGTGACGTGGGCGACGTCGCCCTGCCAGGGAATCCAGACTTCGCCGCCGACGACCACGGGATCGCCCGGCTCCATGCGGCCAGCGGTGGACGCGACCGCTTGCGGGCGACCGGGGCCGTCGCGGACCACCAGCGTGCTCTTGCCGGGCACGGCTTCGACCCAGGTGGTGAGCGAGGCGTCCGGCAGCGTGCGCGGCTGCAACATTTCCGCCTTGGGATCCAGTGAGGGCAGCGCTTTTTCTCCGGTGCGGTCGATCTCGTAGACGATCCGCCGACCCGTGCGTCCGTCGCTGACGACGACTGTTGCGCTCGTCGCGACTGGCCCATCACTGGGGCAACCGCCCGGGCTCCAGCCGCCCTTCGTGACCTCCCCCGCGTCGGTCCAGACGGCGCCGTCGGGGGAGGTGAGCCTCCGGATGTCGCGACGAGCACCGTCGGCATCGCGAAACACGAGTTGGTAGGCTCCCGCGTCGGCCAACAGCGACGGCTTGCAGCACATGCATACCCCGTCGGCGCCTCCCTGGTAGATCGCCTTCCCCTCGACGAAGACCGTGCTGCCGTGATGGCCGCCGCCGATCCCCGCCACGAGGGCACCGCCGCCGAGCACCGGGGCGATCGCGGCCAGGAAGGGGCCCTTGAGCCCGGGCGGCGACACCGTCAGCTCGGTCCAACCGTTCCCCGCCTTCAGCCGCTTCACCAGCGCAGTCGCCGTGCTGTAGACCACGCTCACCGAGCCGGCGCTGGCCACCACTTCGGGCCGGATGCCACCCCCGTCGCCAGACTCGACCCCCGTCGCCACACGCTCTGGCGCCCCGCTGCCGGCCGCGTACCACAGCTCGTCCTTCTTGAGCCAGACCGCGTGCACCTCGGTGCCGACCACCGCCAGGTCGACGTATGCCCCGCCCTTCCACGGCCCCGCCACCTCGTCCGCAAGTGCGATTCCGGCGACTAGAAGGAGTCCATCAAGCATCCGCGCCTCCGGCCGCGTGGGCCATCAGCACTTCGAGGGGGATCACGCTGAGCGCCGCCTGGTGCGTGCTCTCCAAGACCACCGGGCATGCGCGCCCCGCATGCGCGGCCTGGAGCCAGCTGGTCGCCACCACGCACCACTGATCCCCAGGAACCAAACCCGGAAAGCCGTACTCCGGCGCCGAGGTGACGAGATCGTTGCCGGCGGCCTGTAGATAGGCCAGAAAGTCAGCCGTCACCTGCGCGCACACGACGTGCAGGCCGCGATCGTTGGCGTCGCTGTTGCAACAACCGTCGCGATACCAGCCCGTCTTGGGATCGTGGGAACACGGTGACAGCGGCTGGCCGAGCACATTGAGCGAGCGGAACATGCAGGCTTACTCACACGGCCAGGGCAGGGCTGCGGAGGTATTGTGCTCCTCGTCGCACTCCTCGATCAGGTCGGCGCTGTCCACCCGCACGCGCACGCCCGACTTCCACTCGGGCCGCCCCAGCTCGAACGGCCCCGCGACTGCGCTCTCGCCGCTCGCGATGCTGTCGATGGTGGCGCTGTCCAGGACGTCCCCGCCCGGCCCAAGCACCTCGATACGCACGCGCTCGGCGGGGGAGAGGCCCTCGTTGGCGACCGTCGCGTACAGGTTGGCGCGCATCCCGCCGCAGGTGTCGTCGCAGGACGAAGCCTCCACCACGAGGTCGGGGAGCCAGTTCGGCGGCCCCGCGAGCGTGCCCCCGGCGCGGAAGTTGTTCCAGGTGAGCCAGTTTTTCTGCGGGACCGCGGGGACGCTCAGGTCGTCGTCGATGTTGGTGATGCTGTAGGCGAACTGATTCCACACCGGACGACTCGGCGCCCAGGACGAGTTGGCGTCGCCGATGACGGTGATGCCGTTCCACCCTTCGAAGGCGTAGTTGTTCGAGGCGAGGATGATCTCGGTCGAGCCGTCGGCATCGACGTCGGCGATGAGCGGGTACTCGTACAGCGTGCCCGAAGCGTGCCCGTCCATCGCCAACTCCACGGTGCCGGTGGCGCCGTCGAAGATCCACAGGGTGATCTCGTCGGCGTACACCACCTCGGCGGCGCCGTCGCCCTCGAAGTCGAACACCGAGCTGCCGGTCACCGAGCTCGACCAATCCTGCACCGGCATCGACCACAGCGTGCTGCCGTCGCCCTCGATGACCGCGTAGACGTACGCTCCGGCGACCCCGATCTCTGCCGCCCCATCGCCGTCGAAGTCCGCCACCGTGGGTGGGCCGCCGCCGCCGCCGCCCGGCATCGGCACGCTCCACCGGATGACGCCGTCGTTTCCGGTCAGGGTGATCGTCCCGTTTCCGGTGGTCACCACCTCGGGCATCCCGTCGCCGTCGAAGTCGCCCACCGCGGGGATGCCGTCAAAGCCGCCCGAGCTCCACAGCACGGTGCCATCGGTGTCGTAGACGGTGTTGCCCGCGACGACCTCCAGCGCCGGGTCCTGGTCCATGTCGGCGGCGAAGCTGAGGCTGTAGCCAACGCCGCCGGTGGCGCTCCACCGCACGCTGCCGTCGTAGTTGAACACCTGCCGGCCGAGGATCACCTCCGCGAGCCCGTCCCCATCGAGGTCCGCGATGGCCGGCGACCCGATGTACGACACCTCCGCACCGGCCGCCCACTTCAGGTTCCCGGCCGCGCCGTCCAAGCACACCACCGCGTACTGCGTCCCGGCCGTGCACACCTCTACAGTACCGTCGCCATCGAGGTCGCCGAGGGCGATGCCCGCGCTCGAGTAGGTGCCCGGCGCCACGCTCCACAAGGTGGCCCCGCTGTTGCCCGACACCGCGGTGATGGCGCCCGGCGACGTGTAGGCACCCCCGGCAAAGCTCGCGAAAACCACATCCGGAATCCCGTCGGCGTTGACGTCACCCACGGCGGGAGTGGTCATGATGTCGTCGTAGTCCGGCAGGATGGGATTGCTGTTCCATTGCCACTCCACCACCGGCACGAAGCTGCCGATCGTCGGCTCGCGTAGACACTCTGCATCCGCTTCCACATCGTCGGCATCGGGCGCATCGTCGTCGTCGCACGCGTCGTCCACGCCTTGCGGCTGCACGGTCTGGGCCAACTCGTAGTCGTTGCAGCCGACGCCGAGGAGCAGCGCAAGGAGGGGGAGAGGCGGACGCATCGGCCCATGGTACCGCATTCACGATGCCCACGGCGGCGTCAGCGGTGGCGCCCCGGCCGCGGTTGCCTTGACCCGGGCCAGCTCGGCGCGGATCGAAGCCGCCTCCTCACGCACGGTGACGCTGGCGCGAAGGCTGCCGAGCGCGCGAAGTTCTTCGGCCAGGGCGACCAGCCTGTCGGCCAGGTCCGAGGCTGTCATCAGGAGCCTCCGTACCCAGGCCAGAGCCCCCCTGCATGTTCGGGCGGGCGCGCCGCAGGGGTGGTGATGATCACTACATCCCGCACCGGATCGTCGTGACCGGTCACGGCACGGATCGGCGTCGCATTATGAAAGTGTTCGCGATCGTCGAGGAGCAAGAAGTCGCCTGCCTCCAGGACCCCCTCGTAGACCAGCTCCGTCCCCGCCCGATCCCGCGCGATCTTCGAGCACCCACCCACCACGTGGCGTCGTTGTACCAGGAGTAGGCCGAGCAGCGCCGCGGCGTCGTTGTGGAAACCCTCGACCACCGGGAGCCCGGTCTTGCCGTCGTCCCCGGCGTTGGCGCGGATGCGTTGCAGTTGAACCAGGATCTCGTCCTCGGCCGTCAGCCGGCCGAGTGCCGCGAACATCAGGATGATCGGCGCGAGGAGTGCCAGGTCGTCAGGTCCAAGCTCAGTGTAGTTACGACGGATGCCGCCGTGCACGGGATTGGTGCTCGTACTCTGATATAGCGGACCCGGCGCGGTCCGGATGATGTGGTGGCCGTCGACGATCACGCGGGCGATCGACTTGAAGCGGAAGTCCCGCTGGTAGGGGTCCGCTGGCACATGCTCGAACGCGGTCCGGAGCAGGTCCATGTCGATCGTCGTCCCGAGGTTCATCAGCGCGCGGCGGGCGGGGAAGGGGAAGTCGAGATGGTGGGACATCTACACCTCGCCAGTCACTGTACCGTGCTTATTCATCTAAGTCAACTGAGTTGACTGAATGGAATTCGTCGTCCGCTGGTCGACTCAGTTGACTGAATCTCCGGCGTCGGATAGGCCGCCGGGCACCGAGGAAAGAGATGGAACTTCCAATGATTCTGAGCCCACGGGCCGACGAGGCTCTCAGCGAGTTCGTGGAGCGCTGCCGGGAGGACCGAGGCTGGTCGCAGATGGGACTCGCCCAAGAGGCCAGTGCTGCCGCGCCCCCCAAGCCCGGCGCCGTGTCGCAGACCTGGGTGTCACGCCTGGAGCGTGGCTCGGCGGGTTCGCGGGACAAGCTGGCCGATGACGACCGCCTGCGACGAGTCGCTGCTGCACTCGGGCTCGCCCCCGAAGTGCTGCTGGCGTGCAAGCTCCCAGCGGCCCTGCCCACCGCGGGCACCGAGGCGCTGTTCGCCAAGCTGACGGAATGCTTCGGTGGCGCAGTCGGCGCGGCGCCGTTGCTCACTTACATCCGGGATGTGGTGACCTCCGCGCGTGTCAGCGAGCACCTGGCGGCGGTTGAGCGGAGCTATCCCGAGCCGAAGGACACGAGTCCGCTGCAACTGGATCCTCTGGGGCACGGCGTCCACGGGCTGTTGTCGGTGCCGAACCACTTCGTTCCGAACTGGATACGCCGGGACATCGCCCCTGCGACGGCGGTCGAGGGCCTGCAGAAGTTCCTGGACGTGGTCTGGGAGGTCCCCGGCACCTGGGCGGACCGTCAGCAGCTGGGCCAGGTCGCGGCGTCGATCGAACGGGTGCTAGCGCGGGGAGTGGGGGTGGCGGAGCTGCTCAGCACCCTTGGTCCTGTGCTCTGCGCAAACCCGTGAGGAAGGTGCGCCGTGCGGCGCGACTGCCGTCGGCGACGAGAAAGAGCAGCTCGATCGTGCGCGCCGCGAGGTCCCGGTGAAGCCCGGAGAATGGTCCCCTTGGCGAGTGGAGAAGCTCGATGAACTCGGGTGACCAGTAGTCACGGCCAAGGGGCACCGTGCCGAGGAGTTCAGTCAGGAACTGACGATGAGCAGCCAGAATCGCCCTGGAGTCCTCGCCGAACTCGGCCCTCGGGCGCTGGAGGGGCTCGGCCGCGAGCGCGGCCGCCACATCGCAAGCGCGCCGAATCAGTCGCGCCAGGTCATCCCTGGACTCCATCGCTCCACGTACGGCGCTGGCGACCGAGGCGAGCCAATTATCGGATGCTCCAGGCAGGTCCTCGAGCAACGACCGTGCGGGATGCTCCGGACCGTCGTCGGAATCGCAGAGGCGTTCGAGGCGCTCCCACCGGCCTTCGGGTGCCGTGAGGGCGAGGTCGAGCAGGATGAGGCGGAAGACCGCGGCATGGACGGCATCCCTGTCGGCGGGCCCGTAGGCGTCCCGCAACTCGACTCGGGGCCGAACAATCGCCACCAGTCGGCCTGGGCCTGGGCGCCCGGAGCACCGATGACCGCGAGGATGGACGCGGCGTCGACAAACACATCCTCGAGCTGGGTGTCGAGCCATCGAGCGACCTGTCCCTGGAGCCGGTCCCGCCCTGCGAGCCGCACGGCAACGGCGGCGGCGGCCTTGGCGACCACCGAGATGGTGGGTGCGTCGCCGGGGAGCGGCGCGACTTTCTCAACTTCGATGAGCAGCTCCGAGACTGCGGCGCGGACGCGTTCAGAGGTGATCTCGATCACCGGAACACGTGCGAACTGCACGTGAATGGCCTCGTGGGCCGCCGCGATCCAGCTGGCCGGCCAAACCAGGGACAACACGCTGACAAGGTAGGTGCTTGGTGTCCCGGGGTAGGACTGCACGCTGGCGTCTCCAACCAGTGAGTCGACGAGGATGGGGTCGCTCTTTTTGAGACCGAGCGAGCGCAGTTGGGCCTTGAGGTAGCCCATGTAAGCATCGCGACCGATCCCGGCGTTGGGCTGCCACTCGGCCGGAAAGAGCGGCGGGAGCAACGGCGCGCTGCGGCGGCCGAGCAGGTGCAGCTCTCGTTCGACGTCCCGGAGCAGCCGACCGATCACCCGCGGCGCGGGTTGATGACGCTGTTTATGGGCAACCACCCGCTCGGCGGAACCCACCAGCGCGTCCACGTGCTCGAGCACGTCGGCGACCTGCTCCGGGTCGTTGTTGGCGGCCTCCCGCGCCGCTGCGATCAGGCGGACACCGGCATCTCGGAGCACGAAGCCGAAACCGTCGCACGCTGCCTCCCACCGCCGGGTCCAGCCCCTGGTCCGTTCGAGCTCGTCGCCTTTGTGCACGCCGAGCAATCTGCGGAGCGCCTGATCGGCATCGCACGTCGGAAACGCCAGCTGCTCCGGTGGGAGAACTAGTTGGACGGCGACGTCGGTGATACGAAAGGTTCGCAGCGGGGCCGCCGCACGCGGCGGGGCCGGGCTCGCGTCCAATAACGGGGTGAGCATCCGCGTGAAGTCCCTGCGTAGGGTCGGGCCCGGCTGGAAGCCCTCTTTCGCGCACAGCTCCAGCTGCCGGTGGCCGAGCAGGGTGAGGAATCCTTCCCCGGCATCCGACTCCTGCTCCTGGCCCCAAGCAACGGCGCCCTTCTGATACCCGGGCGGGAAGCGCATGCTCCGGCGGAGGATCGCCTCGGCGGCGAGCAAGGCTGTCTCGTCGGTGTCCGCGACCAGCTCGATCCGATCGTTGTCGGCTCGCAGAACGCGCCTGCCCACCACCGACACCACGGAGTCGAAGAGCGCGGCCTTCGCGACCGAATCCGGCTTGGCGACGGGCGGACACAGAAAGGCCTCGCCCACCGCGACCGAGTGGGCGAGCGCGTCTCCATCGAGCACATGGCTGATGCACTGCGCCCGCAGCGCGCGCGCCACGGCGGCCACCACCTCGAGCCGGTCGCTGCCCACCAACATCACCAGGTAGATGCCATCGATCCCAACCAGCGGGGACAGGCCGACCTTCGCCACCGGCTGCGGCGTGTGGTTCGCTTCGAGCACGGCGTCCAGGATCGTGATGAAGGGCGAACCCGCCGACACCAGCCGCCCAAGCGCGGCGAGGGTCGAGCCCCCGCGCGTCGCGAGCGCCGGGCCTGCGGCGCAGAGCCGGTAGACGGGGGAGAGTCGCGCATAGACCAGCGAGGTCAAAAACCCTGTCTTCCAGCGCTCCGGACCCACCCGATCATCGAGGGTATGTCCAGCGCCTGCGAACTTCGCCAGTCCCGCGGCGGTGGGGCGTACGACTCCGGTGCTGCGGCGGTGGCTCGCGCCCGACGGACCGCCGTCGGTGTCCGACAGGTGGATCGGCCGGATGGCGAACTGCAGCCCAAGCAAGTCGATCGGCCCGCACGCCAGGACTGCCTCGCGCTCGATTCCGCTGGGTTCGAGCGCGGCGGCCGCAACCGACGGCGTCTTCTTGAGCGGGGACGAGAACTCCGTGATCAGGCCGAAGCGGTCGAAGGCCCGCGGCAACGGGGGGACATCCCGCCCGGCTATCCGGGTCGGCGTTGGGCTGCGGCGGCGTCGCAGCCTACCGTTTGACCAGCCCGGCATGGGAATCGGCCATGCCGCGGATTAGCTCCGCTCCCATGACGAAAGATCAGGTCGAGTCCGGGTCGCGGCGGGTGCTCAAGGGCGAGCTCGGGGTCCCGATGCGTGAGGTGACGCTCCAGAATGGCGAGCGGCTGGAGCTCTACGACACCACCGGCCCCAGCAACCCCAAAGCCGAAGGGCTGCCGAAGCTGCGCGCCCCGTGGATCGCCGCGCGCGGCCAGGGCACCTGCAACACGCAATTGCACTATGCGCGCCACGGCGTGATCACCGCTGAAATGCAGTACGTGGCGCTGCGAGAGAACGTCGAGCCCGAGTTCGTGCGCAGCGAAATCGCGCGCGGGCGGGCCATCATCCCGGTCAACGTCAACCACCCGGAAAGTGAGCCGATGATCATCGGCCGCGGCTTCCTTGTGAAGGTCAACAGCAACATCGGCAACTCGGCGGTCTCCTCCGGCATCGAGGAGGAGGTCGAGAAGCTGCACTGGTCGGTGAAGTGGGGGGCGGACACCGTGATGGACCTCTCGACGGGGAAGGACATCCACGCCACGCGCGAGGCGATCATCCGCAACTCACCGGTGCCGATCGGCACGGTGCCGATCTACCAGGCGCTTGAAAAGGTGAAGGGCCGCCCCGAAAACCTCGACATCAACGTGTTCCTGGAGACCTTGCACGAACAGGCGGAGCAGGGTGTCGACTACTTCACCATCCACGCCGGCGTGCTGCTCCGCTACGTGCCGATGACCGCCCGGCGCATCACCGGCATCGTCAGCCGCGGCGGCAGCATGATGGCCAAATGGTGCCTCTCCCACCACAAGGAGAACTTCCTCTACGAAAACTTCGATGAGATCGCGAAGTTGTGCGCCCGCTACGACGTCAGCTTCTCGCTCGGCGATGGCCTGCGCCCTGGCTGCATTGCCGACGCCAACGACGAAGCGCAGTTCGCCGAGCTGCGCACCCTGGGTGAGCTCACCAAGGTCGCGTGGGCGCGCGACGTGCAGGTGATGATCGAAGGGCCCGGCCACGTGCCGATCCACAAGATCAAGGAGAACATGGACGAGCAGCTCAAACACTGCCACGAAGCGCCGTTCTATACACTCGGGCCGCTCACGACCGACATCGCGCCCGGCTACGACCACATCACCAGCGCCATCGGCGCGGCGATCATCGGCAGCTTCGGCACCGCGATGCTCTGTTACGTCACCCCGAAAGAACACCTCGGCCTGCCCGACAAAGAGGACGTCAAAGCTGGCGTCATCGCGTACAAGATCGCCGCCCACGCCGCCGATCTCGCCAAGGGGCACCCTGGCGCGCAGGACCGGGACGACGCCCTGAGCCGCGCGCGCTTCGAGTTCCGCTGGGAAGACCAGTTCAACCTCGCGCTCGACCCCGAGATCGCGCGCCAGTACCACGACGCCACGCTCCCTGCCGATGGCGCCAAGACCGCCCACTTCTGCTCGATGTGTGGGCCGAAGTTCTGCTCCATGGAGATCACGCACCAGCTGCGCAAAGAAGCCGCCGAGGGCATGGCGCAGAAGTCAGAGGAGTTTGCTCAGCAGGGCGGCGAGGTCTACGTCGAGGGTGGGAAGTAGCGGCGGCGAACCTCAGTCTGTCTGTCGCGACTTTGGCAGGAGCTCGGCGAACTCCGGCTGGCGATCGGCTAAGGTTCCACCCATGCGCCTCTCGCTCTTTCTGTTGGCCCTCTCCGCCTGTCAGCCCGGCACCGTGGTCAAGCCCGACGCCACCGGCGACGTCGCCGACACCGACACCGCCGCGGCGGACACCGGCCCGAACGACCGCCACACCGATGACGACGGCGACGGCATGACCGAAGCCGACGGCGACTGCGACGACACCGACGACACCGTGTACGCGGGGGCAGAGGAGGTCTGGTACGACGGCATCGACCAGGCCTGTGATGGCGGCGACGACGACGACCAGGACGGCGATGGCTACCCGCAGAACGACGACTGCGACGACGCCGACGCCACCATCCGCCCCGACGCAACCGAGGTGGAAGACGGCATCGACAACAACTGCGACGGCGCCACCGACGAAGGCACCGACGCGGTCGACGACGACGGCGATGGTTACTCCGAAGCCGACGGCGACTGCGACGACGCCGACGCCACCCGCAGTCCCGGCACGCGCGAGGTGTGCGACGGCGCCACCGACGAAGACTGCGACGGCGAGATCGACGAGGCGCTCGCCGTGCTCGGCACCGACCCTGCGTGCCCTGCCGCAAGCTGCCTGGAGCTGCGCAGCTACCGGCCCGGCGCGCCTGACGGCAGCTACTGGATTGCGGTGGGCGGCGTTGCTCACGAGGTGGTGTGCGACATGACTCGCGACACTGGGGGTTGGACTCTGGTCGCCAACTTCGTCTGGCCTGGGAACACCGGCGGCGTCGCGGGCTGGACCAGCGGCGGCGCCGTCGGCGCCAGCACCACTGACCGCACGCAGTCCTTCAAGCTTGACGACAGCGAAATCAACGCGCTGGTGTCGGTACGCTACCGAGCGCGCGGGCTCGCCAGTTGGTGCACCCTCGAAGACCGTAGCACCGGCGCCTGCACCGTCGACACCACCTTGTATTGGGACACCGCCTGCGTCTACTCGTCTGGCACAACGTCGTCGGGCGCGTGCACCGCCGCCTACCAGACCTACGATCTCGACGCCTGGACCGAGCTGTCCAACCCCTGCGGGTGGCACTACGGCCTCACCTCCGCCGACTGTGGCGTGACCAGTGAATTTGGCACGAGTCACGAGGGCGACCATGTCTTCGCCGGCATCGTGGGGACCTACATCCACGGGTACGACGGGCGTCCGGACGAGGACCCGAGTGTCGAGGTTTGGGTGAGGTAGCTACCTCCGACTCACCAACCCCACCGCCAAAACGATCATCGCGAGCCCAACCCACCCGGCGCTGGCCAAACTCTCACCCCCGAAGGCGATGCCGATGAGCACGGCGACGACCGGGTTCACGTAGGCGTAGCTGGTCGCCAGCGCGAGCGACGTGTTGCGCAAAAGCCAGGTGTACGCCGAGAAGGCCAGTACCGAGCCGAAGCTGAACAGGTACAGCACCGCCAGGACGCTGCGCAGCGGGTACTCGGTAGGAATCGGCTCACCGGTCGCGACCGCCGCCCCCGCCAGCAGCACCCCGCCCGCGATCATCTGCACGCCGCTCGACATCGTCGGGGTGGTCTCCTTCTGCAGCTTGCTGGCCAGCGAGCCGAGCGCCCAGGCGATCGACCCGACGGTGAGCACGCCGGTGACGAGGAGGTCCCCGGACAGTTGCTGATCCCCCTGCAACACGACGATGCCACCGACGCCGAGCGCGATGCCACCCCACTGACGGAGGCTCACGCGCTCGCCGAAGTACAGCCCGGCGGCGGCCGTGTAGAGCGGCACCACGCCCACCAGGACCGCGACCAGTCCGGAGGACACGCTCTGCTCTGCCCAGACCACCGAGCCGTTGCCGCCGAGGAACATCAGCGTCCCGGCCAGCGCCAGCGGCCCCAGACTCGCTCGCCTCGGCCACGCCTCGCCGTGGAAGCGCCCCCAGGCCAACAGGACCGCCCCCGCGGCGACCAGGCGCACCGCGGCCATGCCGAAGGGCGGGAAGCCCTCGAGCGCCACGCGGATGGCGTAGTAGGTCGAGCCCCACACCAACCACACCGTGAGGAGCGCGGCGATGCGGGTCAGTTGCCGAGCACCACGTAGGCGGCGCCGTCGGTGGCGGGCGCGCCCACCACAAGGTCAGCCGCATTGTCGCCGTTGAAGTCACCGCCGCCCAGAACCGCGCCGAAGAGATCGCCGCTGGCGGGACCGGTCAGGCCGGCGAATGCGGCGGTCGTGGGCTGGGTGCCCCCCGCTGTCAGCACGCTGCGGTCGTACAAGAAGACCTGGCCAACGTCGGTGCCTCGCGCCGTGTACCACGCGTAGCTGCTGGCGTAGGTGGGGTTGATGGCGGGGTCGCCGACCGCCAGATCGTTCTGCCCGTCGTTGTCCAGGTCGTCGTACCACAAGGCAAACCCGAAGGTGTTGGGTCCTTCCAGCGTGGTATCGGCGTTGCTGGTCTCTTCTTCGTCGGGAAGCGAACCCGCGCCCAGGAAGATGTACACCTCGCCCGCGCCGGGACCTCCGACCGCGAGGTCGAGCCCGCCGGTGGCGTCGAAGTCGGCGACGACGATGCCGCCGCGGCCGATCCCAGCGCTGGCCGTGGAGCCGTAGATCGTTTGACTGGCGACATCTTCGATGTCGCTCTCGCTGTCGAGGTCGCTGCCGCTGACCACGTACAGCACCCCACCCCCCGAGACCGCCCCGACCACCCCCGGCGCGCCCACCACGAGATCATCGTAGCCATCCCCGGTCAGGTCGCCGCCGCCCGAGTTCCACCCGAGCAGCCCGTTGCCCTGGGAGCAGGTCAGCACCGCCATCGCGTCGTCATCTTCGGTGAGCGCGCCTGACGCGCCACTGACGTCGTACAGCGCGACGCGACCGCTGTAGTAGGAGGTCGCGGGCGCGTCGTAGTAGTAGGGGTCGGTGTGCACCAGCTCGGGCACGCCGTCGCCGTCGACGTCAAGGCTGGTGCTGATGCGGGCGGTGCCGTAGCCGTAGTCGGAGTCGTTCTCCACCGTGGCGTAGGCGTCGTCGCTGTCCATGATGCCCGAAAGGCTGGATCCGCCGGAGTACAGCGTCGCCGCGTAGCCACCGTAGTAGCTGTAGGGCGAGCCGCCGACGACGAGATCGGCCGTGCCATCGTCGTCCAGATCGGCCAGCCGACTCGGCAGGGCCGCCGAGTAGCTGTAGGTCTCGCCGTTGATCGTCGCGAGGTCCAGGCTGGTGACGAGGCCGGAGGCTCCAATCACGTCGGCGGAGTCGATGACCCAAACGCTGCCGGCGTACCCGCTGGCATAGTTGGCGCCGAGCACGAGGTCGTCGGTGCCATCCCCGGTGACATCTCCGGCGCCGATGCCCGAGCTGCCAGTCAGGTAGGTCGAGGTGGAGCCCTCGATCACCGCGGTCGCGACGTCCGTCACCTCGGGGTTGTCGCGCAGACCGTCGCAATCGTTGTCCACCCCATCCCACACGTCGGAGGCATCGGGATTGACCGTCGCGTCGGTGTCGTCGCAGTCGCCGTCGTCCTCCGACAGGGCGTCGCCGTCTTCGTCGACCGAGGTGCACTGGTCGTTGGGGCGGCCGGGCGTGCCCAGATCGGCGTCGGAGTAGGACGTGCGGGCGTCGCACCACCACTCGGGCTCCCCGGCGTCGTTGTCGTTGAGGTGGTCGGGGTCAAGCTGACGGGCCACGCCGTCCAGCGCGTTGCGCCAATACATCGACGAGATCACGCGGCCGTCGACCCGGAGCTCGATGCTGTCGCTGTTCTTGAGGATCCAGGCGCCGCCGTCGTAGGCCGCGTCGATGTAGACGCCCCCGTTGGTCAGGGCGTCCTGGTTGTTGCCCAAGAGCGCCGTCCCGCCCCCGACCAGCTCGACGTGTCGGTCCACCACGAAGAGCGCCCCGTCGCCGTTGACCAGCTCCCAGCCGTACAGGTCGATGCGGTTGTTTCCGACGTTTTCCACCTCGAACCACTCGCCCAGGGTGTCCTCCACCAGGGCCGGTGAGGGCATCACCTCGGCCACGATGACCTCCCCGGGAAGAACGAAGTCTTCATCGACCATGCCGTCGCAGTCCTGATCGACCTCGTCGAGGACCTCGGTGGCGCCGGGGTGGATCTCGGCGTCGGTGTCGGTGCAGTCGTTGCCTCCGTAGGCCAGCGCCGGCCAACCGTCCCCGTCCTGGTCGTAGTCGCTGCCGCCGTCGCAGTCCTGATCGACGCCGTCGTACCAGACCTCGTTGGCGCCGGGATGCACCGCCGCATCGAGGTCGTCGCAATCGTCGCCGCCCGCCCCGAGGTTGGGGAAGCCGTCGCCGTCGGCATCGGTGGTGACCACCCCTTCCAGCGACACGAACTGCTGCGGTTGGGTGGCGTCGTTGCTGTCGAGGGCGATGGTGCCGTAGTGCGAGGCCTTGTCGACGGCGGTGAACGTGACGGTGAGCGTCGCCGCCTGTCCGGGCGCGAGGGTCGTCTCGTTGGTAAGGTCAATGGCGAACGCGGCTTCGGTCGACGACGCGGTGAAGGTGAGTGCGTCGTCACCATCGGCACACACGTTGGTCACAGTGAACGAGGCGGTGACGATGCTTCCGGGCTCGATGCCCTCCCAGTGAAGCAGGGTCGGGTCGGGGAGGAGCGCCTGGCATCCGGGGTCGGCCACGGCGGTGTCCGCAGAGTCGGCGGGGTCGGTCGCACAGCCGACGAGCGCGAGGAGGAGCAGCATGCGCCAACGTAGCCAATCGGGGGGACATCCGCGCGGCGGGCGAACGGCCGGAGGCCGCCCCTCAGCCGCCGAGCATCCCCGCCTTCAGCTCCTCGGTCGGCGGCTTGGGCCCCAGGTAGATTCCGAAGACCATCTTCATGAAGTCGGCGCCGGGAATCGTGCCGAGGGCGGTGCCGTTGAGCGTCATCGTGGTGCCGACGCCGGGCGTGTAGTCAAAGCCCAGTTCGTCGCCACGCTTCACGCCGGCCTCCGGGACCCAGCTTCCCATGGTCGCGACATTCTTCCCTTGGGGGCCGGCGGAGCGATCGCCGAAGCCCTCCTGGAAGGTCGCGAGCATCTGCTCGTGGGTGACGGCCTTGTAGACGAAGTGCATGACCACACGCTTGGGCTCGTCGGCGGCGATGGCAGCCGCCGCGTCGTGGGTGGGGTGCTGGAGGTAGAGGGCACCCACGTAGATGTCGAGGAGGTACTTTTCGCGGAGGCCAAGGCCGTTGAGCGTGATCGCCTGCCCGGCAACCGTGACCTGATCGGGCAGGGTGACCCCGGCGAGCGAGGCGGCGAGGGCCGTGTGGAGGATGAGGGTGAGCATAGGACCGCGGGAATAGCACAACGGCCGCCCGATCGGCTACGGGGCCGCCATGTCCAACTTCATGGAATTCGGGGTCCTCCCTGAGCTCGTCGCGGTGCTCGACGCCGCAGGAATCCGTAGCCCGACCCCGGTGCAACGCCTCGCCATTCCCGCCTTTCTCCACGGGAAGTCGGCGGTCGCCGTCGCGCGGACCGGCTCGGGCAAGACCCTCGCCTACGCGGTGCCGCTGGTCCAACGGATCAAGGCCGTCGAAGAGACCGACGGTCAGGCGACCGTTCCGGCCCGCCCGCGCGCGGTGGTGCTGACCAGCACGCGCGAGTTGGTCACCCAGACGACCAAGGTCGTCAAAACGTTGACACACGCCGCACGCTTGCGGGTGCGGGCGGTGGCCGGCGGAGAATCCGGGCACGACACCAACATCACACTGCGCCAGGTCATGGACATCCTCGTCGCCAACCCTCCGCGGCTCGCGCGCCTCGTCGCCGACGGCCAGGTGGACCTGACCGACGTGCGCATCCTCGTCGTCGACGAAGCAGACACGCTGTTGTCGCCCGGTCAGCGCGGTCCCGTCGAGGCGATCGTCGCTGCCGCCTCGACCGCGCTCCCGTGGTGGATGTCCGCCACCCTGCCGGAGCCGATCCGGCACTGGCTCAGCACGCGCCCCGAGAAGCCCGCGCTGCTGCTCTCCAAGGACGCCCACACCGCGCCGGAGAGCCTTCAGGTCAAGAACATCCCCGTCAAGGCCAGCGCTCGCGCCGATGCCGCCAGCGATCTGCTCGTCTCCATCGGTCCCAAGGCGCGCGGCATCATCTTCGCGAACCGCCGCGAGACCGCTGACATCGCCGCCGTCGCGCTCAAGGAGCGCGGGCACGATGTCGTGGTGGTGCACGGCGGGCTGCTTCCGCGTGAGCGTCAGAAGGCGATCAAGGGCTTTGTGGCCGGCGTTGGCCGGGTGCTGGTCACCACCGAGCTGGCCGGCCGCGGGCTCGATCTCAGTGACCTCGCCTTCGTCTTGAACTGGGAGCTTCCCGAGCGCGCCAGCGACTACATGCACCGCATCGGCCGTGTCGGTCGCATGGGGCGTCAGGGGCGGGTGTTCAACCTGGTCACCGACCGGGATCGCCACCTGCTCGCAGAAGTGGAGCGCCTCGCCGCCGGCGGCAAGCTCGACACCGGCGAAGCGTTGCGCTCCGCGCGCACGCGCAAGACGACGACCGCGGAGGGAATCCGGAGCGCGGCGGCTCGACGAGCGAAGCCGCCGGCGGGGACGGTGGGGGGCAAGACGTTCGAGTAGCCGTCAGCTCCCGGCATCGAACAAGGACACGGGCCATACCCCATCCTCACCCCCGGTACCCCGCCATCAG
Source organism: Deltaproteobacteria bacterium (assembly GCA_947490345.1). Lineage (GTDB taxonomy): Bacteria > Myxococcota_A > UBA796 > UBA796 > SXON01 > SXON01. Next base: position 62,694 of record CANLGL010000012.1, on the reverse strand, counting down.
CCTCAGGTACTCGCGACACCCGTGGCGGATGCGCTCACGATCCGCCTCACGCAGTGTCCGTACCACCCGCGCAGGCGCCCCGAGCACCAGCGAACCCGACGGAATGCGGAGCCCACCCGGAACCAGCGCACCGGCGCCGATGATGCACCAGCTCTCGACGTGGGCGTGGTCCAACAGGATGCTGCCCATGCCGACGAGCACGTCGTCCTCGACGGTGCAGCCGTGGAGGATGGCGCGGTGGCCGACGGTGCAGCGGGCGCCGATGGTCACCACCGACACGCCGCCGGTGCCGTGGGCGATGGTGCCGTCCTGGAGGTTGGTGTCCTCGCCGATGGTGATGCGGCCCTGGTCGCCGCGAAGGACCACCGTCGGCCAGACACTCACGCCCGAGGCGAGGTGCACGTCGCCGAGGAGATGCGCGCCGGGGTGGACCCATGCGGCGGGGTGGATCTCGGGGCGCAGCTCGCGGTAGGGCTCGATCATCGGGCGAGGGTATTCCACCGACTCGTTCCGCGGTGGTCGAGGAAGCCGAGGGCGGCCGCCGCTCTGCGGCGCCGGCATCAAGGCGGTGCGCGCCCTGATGGACGTACTCAACCTCACCGGGGACATGCGGCTGAAGTTCGCCTTCCAGGAAAGCGACGACCGCGAAGTCTGGCCCACGACCTTCGGACTGTTCACCGGGGCGGGCATCAACGTCGATGGGCCCAGTCTAACGAGGTGTTCGATGGCAGCACGGCGGGGGCGGCGCGCTACGTGTTCGACCTCGTGAACAGCGAGCTTCAGAGCACCGCAATCCCCAGCCAGACGGAGCCGCGCTCATTCGACACGCATGATGCCTCGATGGCCTTGTACAAAGACGCCCACGTCTTGAAGCTCAAGAATGACAGGGGCTGGCTGATGCTGCTGGGGCGGTACACCACGGCCGAGAACGACAAAACTGTGTTCGGACCGGGCGGTGACAATCCCAACGACACGAACAGCTCCGCCGCGATTGTCGCCTACTGGTGTGATTCGCCGACGTTCGCGCAGGACGTGAAGGGGCCGTATTTCCTGGTGGCGAGGTACCACGACTTCGTCATCGGCGGTGCGACGGAGCAGGTGCCGTTGTGGTTGGGGGTGCCGGCCGCCTGTGAGTTGGAGGTCGATGGTGCGGAGTGGCTGTATGTCTACTACACCGCAGAACTGACCATCCACGCCAACGCGACCGAGTACGATGGGCAAACCACGACGCCACCTGACTTCGTGCCCGGCACCCACGTCAAGCGAATCGCCACGGCCCTCCTGCCATGGGGGAACGCGTTCGGCGAGGCGTGGTATCGCACCACGGGGGGCTTCTACCAGGTGGCGGGGACCGACGAGACGTTGTGGAACAGCAAGAGTGGACTGCACGAGGTAGCGGGGGAGAAACTCGGTAAAGTGAACATCTGCGTAGCGACTGGCTACCGTTGGCAGGCGGGCGAGGACCCCGACACGCTCGGAAACCGCCTGATCTGGGACCGGTACGAAGACCTCAAGGATGTCGATGCCGTTCCTGTTGTATTCGATCGCGGCCTCGCCCTCTACTTCGCAGGCAACCACACCAAAGCGGCTGGCCCGCCGGTCAACGGTCGTCGCTACGGGTGGGGAATCTGGCGCGGTGTCTTGGGTCCCGAGACCGCGGGGCGCGTCTATGGCACCGACTTCGTCGTCAGGGCGGTCGCCGACGCCGACCCCGGCGGCACTGACGATCTGGTGGCACGGTCGAATCCGACGAACACGGTCGGAAACTGGTCGGGCGACTCCCAGACGCGTCTGGACCCCGACCCGGTGCGCCTGCCGTCAGGTGAGTGGATCGTGTTTTCGGGCTCGCAGAGCCCGTCGCTGCCGGATGGGACGCCGGGACCGGGCTTCCCGCTGGAGCGCTTCGAGGGCACCGCGGCTGCTGCCGAGGAGCCCTACCGGGAGGCGTGGCGATGAGCACACTCTTTTTCTTTGCCGCCTGCCCAGTCCCGGAGGCCGCCGACATGGCCCCGCGGGCAGCCGACACCGCCCCCAGCCCCATCATCGACCAGGACGGCGACGGCTGGCTGCCGCCTGACGACTGCGACGACCTCGACCCGCTTGCCTATCCGGGGGCAATCGACTCCTGGTTTGAGTGGGACGAGATCGATCAGGACTGCAATGGTGAGGATGGGCCGTTCATGATCGCCTTCTACGGGGATGGCGGGTGGTCCCCGGCCGGCGACTTCGATCGGGACGGCCGAGCCGACTACATCAACCATGACTACTTTTACCGAGATGGCTCCACCGACTATCTCCTCCTGAGCTCTCGGGGTTGGTCGGACGGTGGCGCGGCCATGCACCTGTACGAAGCGAACACCACCAGCGCCGGCGACCTCGACGGGGACGGGGCGGACGAGTTCGTCGCGAGTGGCTGGGGGGCGGTGAGGGTGTACTCGGGCGCGGCGATGTACGAGTGGTTCACCGTCGCGAACACCGACTGGCCCGGATGGTCCACGGAGGTTCCGGTCCCGGAGATGGCCAACCAAACCGTCCGTCTGCTCGGGGCGCTCGATGCGGGTGCCGGTGTGCTCCTCCAGGTCGGCGAGTACGTCATGCCCCGAGAGCGCCTCTTGGAGCCCGGCTTCACGGTGGGCGGCGCGCCCTGGCGATTCCCCGACCTGCCGGTGAGCTGGAGCAACGCGTCCAGCGGGTACCCCGGCCCCGTCTCCGCCGGCGACCTCGACGGTGACGGCCTGATGGAGCTGCTCGCGCCCGACGTCCTGTTCCCTGGCGACCTGTTGTCCGCCGGCGGCAGCTTCCCCATCGCGACCGGCGAGAACATTGCGGGACTGGGTGGCTTCCTCGGGGACGTGGACGGGGACGGGCTCGAGGATGCGTGGGTGTACGAGGCCGCGGACGACGGTGCGGTGCATCTGGTCGGCGCGCCGCTGCTCGAAGCGGCCGCGCTCTCCCCGTTCGCGACGATCGTGGGCGACACCGACACCTTCCTGCCGTCCGCCGCGGGGGGACTCGGCGACGCGGACGAAGACGGTCACGCCGACGTGGGGACGGGGGTCGGGCCCGTGGTGAATCCCTGGGGTTACGAGGGCGACACCTACCTGTTCCGCGGCGTCCGCCTCTCCGGCACCATCGGCATCTCAACCTACGACCGTCGCATTGACTGGTACGCCGCGAGCGTAGACCACCTCGACTTCGACGGCGACGGCATCGACGAGCCCCTCCTGACCAATACGCGGGGAACTGTCGGCGTCGTAGGCGGCACGGCGCTGTTTCCGACGCCGTAGCGCCCGCCCTACCCGAACAGCCCTTGCCGCTCGGGCACGATGAGCGCCGCATCGTCGTCCTTGACCCCGTTGACCCGGCTGGAGACGGTGAAGCACTCCATCGCTTCGGCCGGGTAGCTGCGCAAACAGGCCGATGCTGCCTCGTTCGCAGGGTCAAGCCACCGCGCTTCATCGTCGCGATCCAGGATCGCCGGCATGCGTTCGTGCAGCGGCTGGATCAGCTCGTTGGCAGCGACCGTGATCAGCGCGAGCGTGGGGTGCCCATCCGGCGAGCCGGGCGGCTCCCAGATCGCGGCGACCCCGAAGGGCACGGCATCGCGGAGCCGGATGTACAACGGAACACGCAGTTTGCCCTGATGGCGCCACTCGTAGAAGCCGCTCACCGGAACGATCACGCGGCGCTGGGCGTACGCGCCGCGAAAGGATGGCTTCTCGGCCAGGGTTTCGCCGCGCGCGTTGATGAAGGGTTTGCCGTCTTTGGACCACCGCGGGATGAGCCCCCACCGCATGCCGACCAGCTCCCGCGCCGCGGTGACCACCGCGATCGGCTGGGTGGGGGCGATGTTGTAGCGGGGCTCGACCAGGAACAGCGGCCGCTCGATGTTGAAGCGCTCGTGGATCTCGTCGGTGGGGTGGTGGAGCGAAAAACGTCCGCACATCGGGCGAAGCTATCGCAACAGCGCGTATGATCGCCCCCATGTTGCTCTCCCTCCTGCTCGTGGCCTGCCGCGCCGAACTCGACACCGCGACCAAGGTGGACGACACCGCGCCCGGGCTCGACAGCGCGGACCCGTGCACCGAAGCGGCCTGGTACGCCGACGGCGACGCCGACGGCTTCGGCGCCACCACCACAGTCCTTTCCTGCGAGGCGCCCGCGGGTTTCACCGCCACCCCCGGCGACTGCAACGACGCCGACGCCAGCGTCTTTCCGGGGGCGCCCATCGACTGCACGGACACGGACGCCGACTGCGACGGCCTGGCCGACAACGGGGACGCCGACGGCGATCGGTTTTTGGCCTGTGAGGAGTGTGATGACGCCGACGCTGACAGCTTTCCGGGGGCGACCGAGCGCTGTGACGAAGCCGACAACGACTGCGACGGAAGCGTGGACGAAGGCGCGGTGGACGCCTCGACCTGGTACGCCGACGGGGACGGCGACGGGCAGGGCGGACCGCTTTCGATGACGGCGTGCACCGCGCCCGAGGGTTGGTTTTCCACGTCCACCGATTGCGACGATGCGGCGGCCGCGGTCTACTCCGGCGCGGACGAGCGCTGCAATGGCGTGGATGACGACTGCGACGGCGAGATCGACGAGGACGCCGTCGACGCCCCCACCTGGCACATCGACTATGACGGCGACGGGTATGGCTCCAGCGCCTATACCGAGGTCGGCTGCGAGGCCGAAGCCGGCTGGGTCGCAGACGACGGCGACTGCGACGACACCGACGCCGCGGTGAACCCCGCCGGCACCGAACTATGCAACGGCCTCGACGACAACTGCGACGGCTCCATCGACGAGGATGCCGCCCTCGACGCGCTCACCTGGTATCTGGACGGCGACGGCGACGGCGAGGGCGACGCCTCCTCGCCCACGCTGTCCTGCGACCAGCCGACCGGATTCACCGCGAGCGACACCGACTGCGACGACGGCGATTCGAGGGTGTACGCCGGCGCCGTCGAAACCTGCGACGGCCTCGACGAGAACTGTGACGGTGTCGCGGACGACGGGGCCCTGGGCGCGGACGTGACCTGCGCGGCCGCCTCGTGCCAGGCGGTGCTCGACGATGGCTCGTCGGTCGGCGACGGCTTGTATTGGCTGGACCCCGACCAGGATGGCGACACCACGGACGCGTGGCAGGCCTGGTGCGACATGACCGAGGATGGCGGCGGGTGGACGCGGATCTACGGCTCGCTCTGGCCCTACTGGTGGGACCCGACCGCCTGGGAGAGCGTCGGGGCGGCGGCCGATGACAACTACTCCGCGTTGGCGGAGCGCACCTGGTTCGCCGATTCAGCCGGAACCTACACCATCCGCCTCGAAGTCGGCAACGCCGACACCTGGAGCACCGGCACCCGCGCCCACTACACCGTGTGGCAACAATCGCACGACGCCTTCTCGGACACCACCGACGGCACCGACTACGTCTACGTCGCGGGAGAAGAGTCCTCGACATGCAACGGGTTCAACGGCCTACACGACCAGTACTACCTCTCCGCCGGCACCCACTGCATGGTCAGCGACGTCGACTCCACCGACTACGTCGGGTGCTGGTGGATGCAGATCCTGCCGCTGGCACAGTACGTCGACGCGACTTCGTATCCCGGGTACCTCGAAGGGTACGGTGGCCCCAACATCCATGTGTGGCACTCACTGTCCGTGCGCTAGCGCCCCACCCCTGGCGCCGGCAGCCGCCCCTCGACCTCGAAGATCTCGCGCTCGAACCGGTGCCGTTCGCGTGTGCGAAGGTCAGCACGCTTGAGCTCGATGACCTCGCGGGTGGCGACGCAGACCCACGCCATCGGTATCGAGGGCGTGCGGCGGGTGAAACAGGGCACGAACAGGGCGACGCCGGCGCCGCCGGCAGGGTCGCGCGCCGAGCGATAGACGAACGCCTCGACGCCCGCAGCGCGCATCGATCCACCGAGCGCTTGCGACGCGGCGTAGCTGGTGGGGGAGGCGATGTCGGGGGGCTCGGGCCGGGTGAGGTCGAGGCCGCGCGGGGTGCCGACCTGCGCCTGAAACACGGAATGTTGGCTGGTGAGCGGTCCGAGCGCGGCGCGCGAGCCTTCGAGGAAGAGCAGCCGGTAGTAGGCGAGCTCCGCGAGCGCGGTCCCCACCTTCTTCGCGCCGTACCAGATCCCTGGCTCCTCCGGTGTGCCGAACCGGGAGCCGTGGCGGAGCGGGGGATATCGAAACGGCGTCGCGAGCAGGTAGTGGAGTCCGCTCGCCAGCGTGCGCGGTTTCACGCCGTCGATGAGCGATTCCAGGAGCGCCTGCTCCGCGTCGCTGTCGACGAGCTTGCGCGTCGAGTTGATGTGCTGCGCCTCGACCACCCGCCAGGGCGCGAGGCGCAGCTCCCCGAGCCTAGACGCGCCCCCGCATTCCGTCCAGATATCCTGCGACATCGACCACCCCCTGGATACGCGTCAGCAGCGTGAGCGGCACCCCGCCGAGGTGCGTGTTCTCGGCACGGAGCCAGCACTGCGCTTGGGCGTCGTCGCCTCCCACCAGCGTGTCGAGGCTACGGTAGATACGGAGAAAAAGCAGCGCCAATTCTCCTTCCTTGCCGTGGGTGTCCACGAGGCGCTGGCCGTTGTGCACACGGGAGAGACTGGCCGCGCTCACCCCCAGGATCGGCGCGAGCTCGCGCTGCGTCAGGCCGAGCCGCGCGGCGGCGCGCGTCACGGCGCGCGTGAGGACCTCGGCGGCTACAGCAGCGTCGCGCGGGGAATCACTCACCATCCGGGGGAACACGGCGCCTCCGATTCAGAAGGAACAATATCACGGGCATCTTTCATCTGCAAGCGTCATGGGGCGCCGCGATCCTGCCGCCGCGCTCTGAGCCCGGAGAGACGCTGGGAACACGGCGGCGCCAAGCTGGCACACGGCTTGCTACCCTTCGTCCCGAGGTCCCCCACCATGCTCTTCTTCGCCCTTCTGGCCGCCTGCGACGGCGGCGAACCCCTGGCCTGTGACACCATGGCCGCCTACTCCACGACCGTTACCGTCGTCGATGCCGATGGCGCCGAGATTCCCGACCTCACCGTCACCTACGCGGTCGACGGCGTCGAGGTCGGCGCCTGCGACACCTTCGGCGGCACCTGGTCCTGCGGCATCGAGGTCGCTGGCCACTTCGCCATCACCGCGGGCGCAGCGGGATTCGCCGACCAGACGGTCGAGGTGGACGTCGCCGAGGGCGAGTGCCACGTGGTGGGCGAGCTGGTGGAGCTGACCCTGGAGCCGCTGGACTGCACCGCGGAGGCGGTGGCCGGCATCGCCGTCTCGCTGACCGGCAGCTATGGCGAGACCCTCGACTCGCCCAGCGTGCAGTACCGTGACGCGATGATCGACGACACTCCGTGGGTCGAGTGCTCTGGGACAGCCGAGACGTGGACGTGCGCCGAGGAGCTCACCGGCACCTTCGACGTGCGCGGCACGGCGGCCGGTCACACCGAAGCCTTCGATCTGGTCATCGTCGAGCTGGACGAGGCCGGCTGCCACCCCGTCACCGAGAGCGTGGCGCTGGTGGTGGAGTGGCGGCCGGATTGAGCGAAGTCCCCGCCGCCGCCGTATGCTGGAGGCCGTGCTCTTCCTGATCGACCTGGCCGTCGCCGCCCCCCTCGGCGACAACCTCGCCCGCGTGGACCGCAGCCCCGCCGGGTTCGCGGTCAGCTGCTCCGACGGGGAACGCGCATGGGCCGAGTTTTCGAAGCTCTCGGGAATGCTGGGGACAGGGGGCGTCGGGCGGGAACGCTGGGCGCCGATCTTCGCCGCCGGCGTGCCCGTCGTCTCGGCGATCGACCCCAAGACGCACCGCTACGAGTTCGCGTTCCCCTCACCAGGCAGCACCGAAGCGGTCGCCGCCGCGCTGACGGCTGACGACCCGACCGCGGTCGCGGTGCTCGCTCCCACGGGTTGGCTGGTGCGGCGCCGGGACGATGAGTACCGACTCCGCGTCGATGACGGCTGGGCCCACGTCGAGATCGGACCCGCCGCCCCTGACGTCACGGTCCATGAGGCGCCAGTCGCGCTGCTCGACGCCTTGCCGGGCGACGACGGCTGCCTCCTCGTGGGCCGGCTTCCCACCGAAGACGGCGACGCGCTGGCCGGCGACTTCGGTGTCCACGTGCCGCTGGCGTCTGGTCAACCCATCCGCTTCGCCATCGCGGGCGCCTCGGCCGAGCTCGCGAGCGTGATCCCCCTGGCGCCGCGGGCCCCGCTCGAGATCCACACCCGGCTCGCGCCCGCCGCGGTCCTGTCCGTCGGTGTGGCCTTCGATCGACTGGAGCTACGCTTCTTCTTCAAGGGTGCTGACCTCGCGCGGGCGCGGGCGCTCCAGCGCTTGCTGCCGATCACCGCCGGGGTGATGTTCGCGGTCGTGGGTGACGGTCCCAGCGAGATGCAGTTGGCGGCCGTGCTACCCCTCGCGGAGGTCGATGGCGCCGTGCTTTCAGCGGAGCTCGTTGCCCGCCGAGCCATGCGTGCGCTCCGGGCGATGAAGCTGAGGGTGGAGCGCCTGGACAAGACCCATTTTCGGGCCCAGGTGGACGAGGACTGGTTCTGGTTCGCCGGCCGGCCAGGCGCGCTGTACGGCTCGACCGGTCAGGCCGCGGTGTCACAGATGGAGCAAGGAGGCGGCACGAGCTGGGCTGGCGCCGCCTTCACAGACCAGGCGGCGCGCTTCCCGCTGGTGCTCAGCTCGTGGTTGATCCTCGACGCAGAGGGCAAGCCGCAGCGACTCGGGGACGCCGTCAGCCTCGCCCTCGGCGTCCATCACGGCGTGGTCGCTGGCGAGTTGGTGCTGCCGCTGACACCCTCGGAGCTGGGAGGGCTGTTGGCGATGTTGCGGAAGTTGGGGGAGGGCGAGGGAGAGTAGGCCCGCTGATCAGGTTGCGGCCCGCCCCCCCTGGGACTATGGTTGGTCCATGTCTACATTCACCGTCCACGACGCCAAAGCACGGCTGTCCGAGCTCATCGCCATGGCCGAACGTGGTGACGAGGTCATCGTCGCCCGCGGGTCGGTTCCGGCGGTCCGGCTGGTGCCCGTGCTCCCGACCGAGACAGCCGAACGGCGCCCAGGAACTGCCGCCGGACTGTTCGTGGTGCCCGCGGATTTCGACGACCCGTTGCCAGAAGGCATCTTGGCGGCGTTCCGTTGAAATACCTTCTGGATACTCACGTATTCTTGTGGTGGATCAGCGACGACGCCCGCCTGTCACCCCGACTTCGCGGACGGATCGCCGCTCCGAACGTCGAGCTGCTCTGGAGCGTCGCCAGCAGCTGGGAGGTTGGCATCAAGTACGCGCTGGGAAAGCTGCCGCTTGCCGAACCCCCGGGACCCCTGCTCGCCCGCCACCGGTATCTGAATCGCGTGGGCGTCTTGCCGATCATGGAAGCCCACGCGCTTGCGGCCGCGGCGCTTCCGGCGTTGCACCACGACCCGTTTGACCGGCTGCTCGTGGGCCAGGCGATGCTGGAAGGAGTCGAATTGCTGACTGCCGACCCCGCCGTCCTGGCCTACTTCGTCGCGGCCGGCGAGTAGCCTCACACCAAGAAGTACCTCGGCGCGACCTCGACCACCTTGGTCCGCGACACGCCGACCTTCGCCGCGACGATCGCGCGCGCGCCGCGCAGGACATCCTCCGCGCAGAAGACCACCGCCTCCTCCAACGCCAGGTTCTGAGCGACGCCCGGAACGTACTTCTGACCGAGCGCGACCGCCGGCAACCCCGGGAAGCGCTCGATCACATCGCCCTGGATCTGCCGGACGAAGCCCGAGAAGGTGCGATCCTCCGCCGCGACCAGGAGCCGGCCGGTGCGCGAGACGCTCTCGTAGACGAGCTCCATGTCCGGAGGCACCAGCGTGCGGAGGTCGATGACCTCGACCTCGATGCCCTCTTTCGCCAGCGTCGCCGCTGCGCCCATGGACGTCCAGACCGCGCGGCCCCACGCCACGAGCGTGATGTCGCGACCCGGCCGACGCACGATGCCCTTGCCGAGCGGAACGGCCAGGTTGACGGGAAGCTCTGGCACCTCGCCGCGCATGATCGACTTCTTCAGCGTCGTGATCGCATCGGGTTCGGTGGGCTCTCCGGGGAAGGCGGGGCCGAGCGCCTGGCGGTACATCCACTTGGGCTCAAGGCAGATGACCGGGCCGCGGTAGCGCGCCGCGGACATCAAGAGTCCGTACACGTCGAAGCTCGTGCTGGGCATGATGATGGTCAGGCCGGGAATCGGGGTGAAGTACCCGTCCAGCGACATCGAGTGGTACACCGCGCCGCCGCCGAAAGGATCGACCGGCGTGCGCAGGATCGTCGCGAAATTGCTGCGCCCGTTGGTGCACCAGTACAGGTTCCCCATGTGCACGAGCCAGTGGAACGAGTTGAGCGTGTAGTCGCCGAACTGGATTTCTGGTAGCGCCAACAGGTCGCGATGCAGTCCCGCACCGCACCCGGTGCCGAGGATCAGCGGCTCGTTCAGCGGCGCGTCGATGATCCGGTCCGGAAACAACTTTTTGAGGCCCGCGGTGGCGGTCATCACGCCGCCGAGGCGGCCAACGTCCTGGCCCCAGAGCACGCCGTTGTGGTTGGCGATCATGTTCTTGAGCGCGGCGCGGATGGCGCCGGCGTACGTGACATTCGTTTGCCCCGGCCCCGGAGTCGGCTCGGCGATGTCGGGGAAAGGAGCGCGGATATTCTCAAAAACGCTCTCGGGCGGCGGCTCGGCCTCGCCGCGCACCTGGTCGATGAGCGCGCGGACTTCCTCGTCTTGGCGGGCCATCACGTTGCCGAGCTCGTGGTGCGCGAAGAAGTCGCGCCCTTCGCCGACCACCCGGGACAACACATCCCGCGCGCTGAGGTGACCTGCTGAAACCAGCTCGCCACCGAAGCGGATGAGGGGATCGTCCTGCTTCAGATCGTAGGTGACGTCAGCGGCGGAGGAGTGGCCGTTGAAGCGCGGCAGGTCATGAACGTGCATGAACACCGGCTTGCCGGTCTCGACGATGAAGCGCGCGGCCCGGTAGGTCGCCTGATACACATCGTTGAAGTCGCGACCGTCGGCCGAGATGAAGTTCATGCCGAAGCTCTCGGCATAGACGCCGAAATCACGGATGCCGCGCCCCTCGTGGGGCTGGGTCGAGATGGCAACGCGGTTGTCGGTGACGAGGAAAAGCGTGGGGAGCTCCCAGACCGCCGCTGCGTTCATCGCGTCATGCAGGTCGCCTTCCGCGGTAGTGCCGTCGCCGACGATCGCCATCGACAACGAGCCCGACACCCCTTTCACCTTGAAGCCCTTGGCGTACCCCGCCGCCTTGCCGAGCTGCATACCAACCGGAGATTGCACCGGAAGAATGCCCAACTCAGGCATGTCGAGGTGGTAGACCATCTGCCGCCCGCGCGACATGCGGTCGGTGTCCTTGCTGAACTGCTGGCGGAGCACGTCGAGGGTGAATTCGGAGTAGCCGCCGAGCTTGGCCCACATCGCGCAGAGCGCGCCGGACCGGTAGTGCGGGACGATCCCGAACTTCGCGCGGTCGCAGACCTTGTGCAGCGCCAACGCGGTGGCCGTGCCGTGCACCTCTTCGCCTGGGCCCCAGATGGCGAACTTCACCTCGCCGCGGCTGACAAGCCGGACAATCTGCTCTTCGGTGGAGCGGCTGCGCGACGACACCTCGTAGGCCAACGCCAACTCAACAGCGGTCGGGGCAGGAATGTCCGCGTAGGACGGGACCGGGATGATGGCCATGACGACTCCGAAGCGCCGGGGAGCTAACCGCCCGCGTTCAGTCCTGCGGGCAGGTCAGGACCACGCAGGCCTGGGTGACGTTGCCCTCGGCAACCGTGATTGCCTCGTTCACGGCGAGGCAGGTGCGGCTTCCGCGCGTCCAGCTTGCCTCGAAGGACCAGATGCCCTCGCCCAAGGTCTTTTCGACCAGCCCGTCGCCGCTGGTGGTGCCGGTGGTCTGTACGCCCCCGGTCTCGGCAGGCTCCAGCGCGTAGGGTTTATAGGCGACGTAGTACGGATCGTTCACCTCCTCGCTCTGATCAGTGATGACGCGCACCCGCAGCGTGCCGCTGCCGGGGCTGGCGTCGCCGCCTGCTTCCTCCAAGGTGGCGCCGTCGAAGGTGGCGTCGCTGCAAAATTCCGGCTCCGGCTCGGCGGTTTCGGTGGCGGTCGGCGCGCAGGAAGCGAGGAGCAGTACCGGAACGAGAGACAGCATTCCGCGAGCTTACCGCGCTTTGCCACCGGAATGCTACGGTGTCGCGGTGGACGAGCTGGACGCCATCGCTGCGCGCGTGGTCGGGCGCGACCCCGACGGAGCACGCGGGCCGTGGACCCTGGAGCTGTACCCCACCCTGGTCTGCAACCTCTCCTGTCGTTTCTGCGACACGACGCTACGCCACCAGCGCCCGGTCGGCGAGCTCAGCGCAACGCGCATGCTGGAGCTGGTCGATGAAGCCGCCGCGATGGGTGCCCGGCGGGTCATGGTCCTGGGCGGGGGCGAGCCGCTCATCGCTGCGCACACGGTGGACGTGATGCGACGCGCCAAGGCCCACGGCCTGTGGGGGAGCCTGACCACCAACGGAACCCTCCTGGGGCCGTCGGTTCGCGCGGCGTTGGTCGAGATGGCCTGGGACGAGGTGCACATCTCCATCGACGGCGCGCTCGCCCGCACGCACGATCGCCTGCGCGGCCACGCCGGTGCTTTTGCCCGTACCGTTCGCAACGTCTGTGCCCTGCGAGCCGCACGGGATCGGGTCAAAAGCGGGCCGCGCCTGCTCCTGCACACGGTCCTGACTCGCGACAACGTTGACGAGTTGGAAGGGCTGGTCCACCTCGCGCACGCGCTCGGCGCCGACGCAGTGGAGCTCGACGCTCTGGTCGCCTACCGACCGGAGCAGGAGGCGTTCGCGCTGGGTCCGGAGGAGCAGGCTCGGCTCGGCGACCGCCTCCGCGCCGGCATCGCCGCCGCCACGCGCCTGGGCGTGCGCACCACCTACGCGCGGCTGTTGGATCCCGGCGCGCTGGCACGCGGCGAACGCGCTCCCCCGTTGCCCGATGTCCCGGGGACCACCCCCGACTTCGCGCGCGCCCCCTGCCTCAAAGCGTGGCACCACCTGACCGTGGCCGCCGATGGGCACATCGCGGCCTGTTGTGTCCTGGCCGGCGAGGGTGGCAGTGTCGCTGAAACGTCGCTGTCGACCGTCTGGCAGAGCGATCCGTTCCTGCAGAAGTTGCGCGCCGGCATGCTTGAGGGCCGACCGACCGGCCGCTGCGTCGAATGCAGCGAAAACCTGCTCGCCCACGAACGCGCCATCCACGCCCGCCTGCCCGTGGCGACCGCATGAACGTCAACCTGGAGCTGACGGACCACTGCAACCTGCGCTGCACGATGTGCAGTCAATCGCTGCGCGAAGAGGCGCACGGCGCGCCGCATCGCTTCATGCCCTTCGACGTGTGGAGCGCGGGCGTCGCCGGGTTGGCCGGAATGCCCGACGTGACGCTCTGCCCCCACTGGCTCGGGGAGCCGACCCTTCATCCCGAGTTCGACCGCTACGTGCGCCACGCCTTCGACGAGAATCAGGACAACCGTCGGTTCCGCCATTTCAAGTTGCACACCAACGCGGTGATCCTCCCGGAGGAGCGTGCGAGGCTGCTGGTAGAGCTTGGGGGGCGCACGGACGCCGCTCCGGACACCTTCCTGGCGGTGCACTTTTCGATCGACGCGTTCGCAGCGGGCACCTACGCCAAGGTCAAGGGGGCCGACCGGCGGGACGTCGTCTTCCGCAACGTGGAGCGCTTTCTGGCGCTGCGGGGCAATGCCCGGCGCCCGGTGGCCCACCTCGCCTTCGTCGTGCAGGACGGGAACACCGACGAAGTCGTGCCCTTCGTCGACCACTGGCGCGCGCGCCTGAACGATCTAGGTCGCGACCCAGTTCTAACCGGTGATTGGCCACCCATGGATCGCGATGCGGTGTACCTGCGGCGCTGGAACACCGGCGATCAAGCCCACGCGGACGCGCTACACGCCGACGCCTGCTTGTCGGTGGGACTGCAACCACCGCCCCGGCCGGCGGGCGCGTTTTGATGTGGACGCTGCTCTTCGTCGGCTGCGATCAGCTTACGATCGATGGGGAAGCGGAGCGAGTCCGCGGCGCGTTGTGGTTCGAGCCCGTTTACGCGAACCTTCCGACGTTTGCCGTCGCCGCAATCGCGAACTCGCCCCTGCCGTGCGAGCCCGAAGAAACGCCCCCCGACCCGACGACCGACGTGGACGAGGTCGCCAGCGCCGAGGCGTGGTGGGCGGGACAGCTCGGTTCGGCCGCCACGCGTGAGGGCGCGGCGCTGGTGATCTTGTGGTTCCCGGACGGGGCGAACGCGGAAACGATCACGACGCCGCTGGCCTCGGGTCAGGGCCCGGGCGGCCTCACCTGGCGCGTGCTGGAAGCCGAACTCAGTGATCGCGTCGGCGCGATCTCGACGTGGACGCCGACCGAGTGGGAGCAGGTCGAGGATGCCACCGGAGAGGCGACCGTGGTCGCGGACCAAGACAGCGTCGGCATCGAGTTCACGCTCGGCGCGTGGTCGGGGGACGTGGCCGCGGAGCGGTGTGATGCGACGGAGATCGCGGGGGGGCTGATGGGGCTGGTTGCGCCCTAATCCTCCACCCCCTCGATCGCCTCCTCGAGCTCCGCATGGGTCTTCGGGTCGGTGTTTCCGATGGCCTCCAGCCCACGCCGCCACACCACCGCCGCGCCCGGCCTGTCGCCGGACTCCTTCTTCGCCATGCCGTAGGCGTAGTAGCCGGGGCCGTTGGCGGCGTGGAGGCCGAGCAGGGTCTCGAAGGTGGTGAAGCACTCGCTCCACTCCCGCACCTTGCGTAGCTCCATTCCCAGGGTGTACAGCCCAAACCGATCCGTCGGCTTCTTGGCTACATAGTCACGAACAAAAGCGAGGCGATCGGACACGGGGCGGCTCCATCGGAAAATACGGGCGGCGCGGACGCGCCCAAAACGGTATCCTGGCGCCTGTTCCTTGGGTGGTGACTTGCGGTACCCGATCCTGCTCCTGCTCCTCGCCTGCGATGGCGGCATCATCAACGACACCGACGGCGGCGGCAAGGACACGTCCCCGCCCGCGTCGCCCGATCCGCAGATCAACATCACCGCCAACGGCATCGAAGCCGGCGACACCGACCCGGTGCTCGACTTCGGCGACGTGCAATATGGAAAACTGTACCAGCAGTTCATCAACGTCACCAACACTGGCGCTGACGATCTCGTCATCGAGACTGTCACCACTGAAGCGCCGTTTTCCGCCAATCCACTGTCGGTGACGGTCGCCCCCAGCGGCACCTCCCAGATCACCGTCTCCGTCACGTCCAATGCCTACGCGAACTTCGCCGAGGACCTGATCTTCGCGACCAACGACCCCGACAATGCCACGCTGGTCGTGCAACTGAGGGCCCACACCATCATCGATGCCGACGGCGATGGGTACGACCGCCTCGACGCCGACGGGGACGACTGTGACGATGACGACAACGCGGTCAATCCTGGCGCCAACGAGCTCTGGTACGACGGCGTCGACCAGAATTGTGACGGCGAATCCGACTACGACCAGGATCACGACGACTACGAGACCGACGACTTCAACGAAGACCCGGCGGCCGGCGGCGGCGATTGCCAGGACTCGAACATCGACTACTACCCGGGCGCACCAGACGTTCCTTACGACAACCGGGACACCAACTGCGACGGCGCCGACGACTACGACTATGACGGTGACGGCTCCCGCTCCGAGGACTACGGCGCCGGCCTCGACTGCGACGACAACGACGCGGACGTCAACATCAGCTCCGACGAGCAGATCAACGGCAAGGACGACGACTGTGACGGCACGGTGGACGCGTCCTGCGACATCGACCAGAGCGAGTACCTTTACGTCGGGCGCGGCAACTACGATCAGGCTGGGTACAGCGTGGCGCTCGGCGACCTCGACAACGACGGCCTCGCCGAGCTCGTGATCGGCGCGCCGTACTACAACGCCAGCTCAGCGGGCAGCAACGGTCGCGGCCTGGTGGCGCTTTTCCAGGGTGCCGCAGCGCTGCCGACGTCTCCTGGGGACCTCCGCGACGCCGCCTATGACATTCAAGGCGATGGCTCGGCTGACGGTCTCGGTTTCTTCGTGACCGTGCTGGGCGACTACGACGGCGATGGCGTCAACGACTTGGCCATGTCCGCGGGTCCGGTCAACAGCAACGGAGGCGCCGTCTATATCATCAACGGCTCGGATGCCATGCGCGGTCGCGACCTGAGCGACGCGGTGGTTACCGTGGCGGGCTCGTCCAGCCAGTACGCCGGGCGCGGGATCGCCACCGACATCGACCTGGACGGCGACGGCATGCAGGACCTGATGCTCGCCTACCTCAACGGCAGCAACAACGCCGTCGCCCTCGAGTACGGCGGGGGTACCGGCGCGCTGAGCACCTCGTCCACCGATGCCCAGTGGAGCTACTCCGGCGCCTCCGACGTCTTTTACCGCAACCTCGGCGCGGGCGCGGACCTGGACGGGGACGGCTACCAGGACATGCTGTTCTCGGACGGCACCGTGGACTCGCCGAGCACCGACTCGGGCGCGCTGTGGGTCGTGTGGGGCAGCGGCGCCCGCTACAGCGGCAGCACCACCTTCGGCAGCGTCGCCAGCACGCTCGGCTACGGCGCCGCCTCGGAGAACTTCGGCTTCGCCAGCCAGGCCGGCGACGACCTGACCGGCGACGGTGTGGACGACCTCTGGGTCTTCGAACAAGCCACGGCGCTGTATGCGTTCGCGGGCGGTGCATATCTGCGCTCGACGATTCTCGACACCGACGACGCCCTGGTCACCTACACCTGGGACTCCAGCACCTCCGACGTCGAGGTCTTGCGCCGTGGCGGCGACTTCACCGGTGACGGGATCGACGACATGTTCCTGGGCCTTCCGGACGAGACCTACGGCGCGGTGATGTACGTCAGCTCCGACCTGTGCTGCTCGACGGACGCCACCAGCCTGTCGTACCCGATCGAGGACTACTTCGGGGGCGCGGCCGAGGGCCTGAGCGACAACGAAAACGGGCTGCTCGGCTGGGGCATGGCCCCCCGTGGCGCCGACATCGATGGCGACGGCGACGACGACTACGTGGTGGGCGACCCCGAAAAGCTCTCGAGCTCCAGCTCGACGATGGAGGGCGAGACCTACGTGTTCATGAACGAGAATCTGGGCGGGTAGCGGGGGCTACGCCTCCTCCTCGTCCCCCTCAGCGAACATCGCTTCTGCCGCGGCCTGCACGCGCGCGAGCAGCTCTTCGTCCTCGACCGCCTCGAAGGACTCGGCGCCGTCTTCGTCTTCGCTGTAGTGGTACACGTAGACGTTGGTGGCCTCGGCCTCCTCGTCCATCTCCGCTACCGGGCACAACAGCGCGAACTGTTCGTCGTCAAGCTCGACCTGGCCCAGCCAGTAGTTGTCGACCTCGTTGCCGTCGGCGTCGACGAGGGTGACGATGTCGTCGCCCTCTTCGTGGTCACAGTTCTCGTCGTGTTCGTGCTGGTGATCGTGGGTGTCGTCTTCGTTGCCGGCCATGGGACCCTCGGTTCGGCGACGCCTATCCAGCTACCCGTTCCGACGCTCAAACTCGCGCATGAAGTGCACCAACGCATCAACGCTGTCCTGCTCCAACGCGTTGTAGAGGCTGGCACGGAGGCCGCCGACCGAGCGGTGACCCTTGAGTCCGTCGAGCGTCGCCGCCTTGGACTCCTTCACGAACTTGTCCTCCAGCTCTTCAGTAGGGAGGCGCCAGGTGACGTTCATCACGCTGCGACTGGCCACCTCGGCGTGGGGGCGCCAGAAGGCGGTACGGTCCAGCTCAGCGTAGAGCGTGCCCGCTTTCTTCCGGTTCTTCTCGATCATCGCCGGCATGCCGCCGTTGGCTTCCATCCATGCCAGCACCCGGTCCAGCACGTAGATGCCCACGCAGTTGGGCGTGTTGTACATGCTGCCGTCTTTGGCCGCGACCTTGTAGTCGAGCATCGCCGGCAACCCGTCGGGCACCCGAGCCAGCGCCCACGGAGAGAGCGCGACCAGGGTCACCCCGCTGGGACCGAGGTTCTTCTGCGCACCGGCGTAGATCAGCTCGTGGGCGCCGATATTACAGGGCACCCCGGCGATGTCCGAGCTGAGGTCGGCGATGAGCTTGTGGCCGTTGGCGTCCGGCTGGTGGTGGTACTCGGTGCCGTAGATGGTGTTGTTGCTGGTGTAGTGCAGGTACACCGCGCCGTCGCGCACCGCGTATTCGCCGTTCTGCGGCACTCGCTTGAAGTTGTTCGCGGTGTCGTCCCAGATGGCCTTGGCGTCGCCGATGCGCTTGGCCTCCTTGATCGCCTTCTGCGCCCAGGTGCCGGTGACCAGGTAGTCGGCCTGCTCCCCCGGACGCAAAAGGTTGAGCGCGGTCATGTAGAACTGGAGCGAGGCGCCGCCTTGCAGAAAGAGCACGGTGTAGTCGGCGGGCACGCCAAGCACGCGCTTGACGCGGGCCTCGGCGCCGTCGACCACCGCCTGGAAGGTCTTGCTGCGATGGCTGATCTCCATCAAGCCGATGCCCGAGCCGTTGAGCTCGAGCAAGTTGGCGCGGAGCTCCTCCACGACCGACACGGGGAGCACGGCGGGACCGGCGGAGAAGTTGTGAAGACGGGGCATGGGGCACTACTCCGAGATGGCGACGCAGGACGCCGCATAGATGTTGGGATCGGTCTGGATGCGGGAGAGCGCGTCGGCCGACACCGGCGCGGCGATCGCGATGCGGGCACAGGCCGCCTCGCCCCCGGAGAAGATGATGTTCTGCATGTCCTGGACGTTGACGCCTGCCTCGCGGAGCACGCCGAGCACGTGGGCCAGCACGCCCACCCGGTCTGCGTGGCGCACCACCAACAGATGGGTGGCTGCGGTCCGTTTGGCCAGATTGACGCAATTCGGGATCGGAGCGCCATCCCGGTAGGCGGCCACGATGCGCACACACTCCTCACCGACGGCCTCCTCCGCCTCGTCGGTGCTGGCGCCGATGTGGTGCGTGCCGTACACCGTGGGCTCGTGCACGAGGGGGTGGGTGTAGTCGGCCTGGGCCGCCGTGGGCTCGTCGGGGAAGACGTCGGTGCCGACGCGGAGCTGCTTCTCGCGGACAGCGCGGAGGAGCGCGTCGCTGTCGACCACCTCGGCGCGGGCGGTGTTGATGAAGATGGCGCCGGGGCGCATCGCCGCGAAGACGGCGTCGCCGATGCGACCGCGGGTCTCCTTCACCAGCGCCAGATGCACGCTGACCACGTCGGCGAATTGCACGGCCGCTTCCATTGTCGGGGCGTCCACGACGCCCAGGGCCGCGGCGTCGGCATCGGAGAAGGTGCGCTGCCACGCCACGAGCTTCATGCCCATGGCGGCGGCGCGGACCGCGACCTCCCGACCGATCTGCCCGGCGCCCAAGATCGCGAGCGTGCGCCCGCGCAGCCCACGCGCCACCCCGAAGGTCTTCTTGTCCCACTTGCCGGCGCGCAGCGCGGCGACGTTGTCACTGATGCGGCGGTCGGCGTTGATCATGTGGCCGATGGCGAGCTCCGCCACGGCGACCGCGTTCTTCCCGGGGCAGTTGGTGACGTACACGCCCTTGGCGGACGCAGCGACGAGGTCGATGGTGTTGACACCTGCCCCGGCGCGGATGACCAACGAGAGCGAGCGGCCCGCGCCGATGTCGGCCGCCGTCACCTTGGTGCTCCGCACGATGAGCACTTCGGGATCGAGCTCGGCGATCCGCGCGGTGAGCGCCGCGTCGCGGGCGGTGGTGTCGATCGTGACGATAGCGCCGATGTCCTGGAGGTGCCCCTTCACAAAGGGGGCGAGCTTGTCGGCGACGAGGATGCGCATGGGGAGCTCCGGCCGGCGAGGCTAACGCGCCGCACGGGAATGGCTGCCGGAGGCACCCTTGGCCCGTTGCGGCGCTATAGTAACGATGCTAACATAGAACTCATGGACAGCACCACCCCCCGTCCCCAGCCCCCCGTCGCCGACGGTTGGACCCGCAAGCGCAGCTACCACCACGGGAATCTGGCGCCCTCCGCCCTTGCCCGCGGGCGGCAGATCGTCGCCCTCTTCGGGCCCTGCGCGCTCAGCCTCCGCGGCCTCGCGCGTGACCTCGGCGTCACGGCCACCTCGCTGGTTCGCCTGTTCGGAAACCTGGCGGGCATGCGTGCGGCCGTGGCCGAGTCCGCGCTCGAACTGCTCCTGGTGGAAGCGCGGGTCGTAAGCGGCCAACCGGTCGCCCTCCAGCAGGCCGCTGGACGCTGGGTCGCCTTCGCCGCCACCCACGCCAACCTCTACCGCCTGATCTCCGGCGAGGGCTGGCATGCACCGGGTTCAGCCGTGCGGGGACTCCATGGCATGCTCACGGTCTCGTCCCCGCGCCGCGCCCTGGAAACCGCCCTCGGCGCGCGTCGCGATCTCGACCGGGCTACCTATTTGGCCTCGGCGGTCCACGGCCTCGCGCTCGCGCGGATCGACGGCCTCAGCGGCCCCGATACGGAAAGGGCCCTCATCCGCGCGCTTCGCTTACCGCGCGGATGAGGCGGCGCGGGCCCCAACCAGCCGGCGGGCTCCCACGCCTCCCCCCCCCCCCGCCTCCAACGCGCCAAGCGCGTTACCGGACGCCACGATGGCACACATCGTCCTCGCCGACGGCAACGAAGCGATGCGTCGCTCCGTCTACCGCGTGCTCACGCAGGCGGGCCATGTTGTCGATGCGGTCGCCACCTCGGCGGAGGCCATGGACCGCATCGCGTCGCGGCGGGTGGACGTGCTCCTGGCCTCAGACGAGCTGGGCGTCGCCGAGGTGATCGAGCTGCTCTCCCGCGCCCGCGAAAGCGCGCCGGGCGGCATGCGCGTGCTCGTCGCGGCGGCGTCCAACAAAGAAGCAGACCGGGCCCTGTCAGCGGGGCTCGCCCATCGTGTCCTGCGGCGCCCTTTCCAGGTCGAGCAGCTTGAGGCCGAGATCCGCCACCTGGAAGAGACGGTCGCCCACGTCCGGCAGGCGGTCGGCCACGCGACCGACTCCGCGTCGCACTCCAGGCTCTTCCAGGAGTGTGTGGACGGCGACCTGCTGTCCCTCGCCTTGCAGCCAATCGTCCGCGCGGGCACCCGCAGGCTCTTCGCCGCCGAGCTCTTGCTGCGGTCCCGCCACGCGCGCCTGGATGGCCCCCAGAGCGTGTTGGACGCGGTCGAACGATGCGATCGGGTGCAACACCTCGGTGCGATGGTCAACAGTATGGCGGCTGGCTGGCTGCAGCGGGTTCCGCCGAGCCTGACGCTTTTCGTGAACACCCACCCGGCCCAATTCGGCTCAGCCGAGGGCGTCAGCGGGTTTGCACCGCTGGAGCCGTGGGCCGACCGCGTGGTGCTCGAGATCACCGAGCGCGCGCCGCTGTCGGACTTTCTGGGCGCCGAAGACGCCATCCAGGAGTTGGGCCGCCGCGGCTTCCGCATCGCCGTGGACGACATCGGCAGCGGGTACAACAGCCTCTCGGTCCTGGCTGAGTTGGCCCCTGCGTTCATCAAGGCGGACATGTCCATCGTCCGCAACGCCGACCGCGAGCCGCGGAAGCAGCGGCTCCTGCAGTTGTTGGCGAGCTTTGCCTCGGCGACCGGGGCGGAGCTCATCGCCGAGGGCGTTGAGACCGCGGCGGAGGAGGAGACCGCCTACCAGTGCGGCGCACACTACTTGCAGGGCTACCACCTGGGTCGGCCAACGCCGGAGTGGGGCCAGGGAGAATAGCGGCGCGGCGTCAGTACGCAGGTTGACTCAGGTCGGACCACGCCGTGACGTGGTCCCCCCCGGTCCGGGGCATTCGCACCCGGAAGGTCGTTCCCTTTCCCAGCTCGCTCTCCACATCGACTTGCCCGCCCATGTCGTCGTGAATGATGCGGTGTACGAGCGCGAGGCCGAGGCCGAGGCCCTCGCCCGCCGCTCGCGTGGTGAAAAACGGATCCCAGATGCGCGCGCGGTCGCCCTCGGAAATGCCGCGGCCCTCGTCCCGCACGACCAAGACGACGTCGTCGCCGGAAACGGAGGTCTCCACCCACACCCGGCCCGGCCCATCCAGCGCCTGCACCGCGTTGGAGACGAGGTTGAGCGTGACCGCCCCCACGCTCACGGGGCTGCCCAGGACCGAGCCGACAGCCCCCAGCTCCACGACCAACGTCACGCCCGGCGGCATGGACGACTCGGTCATCCGGAGCACCGCGGCCACCTCCTCGTCGACGCTGACCGGCACCCGCGCCTGCCCTCCGCGCGCGAACGCCTGCAGCCCGTTGACGATGGTCACGATGCGTTCGCCGCCCTCCACGATCCGGTCCAACGCTTCGGCCACAGACGCCACCTCGGCCAGGATCGGGCGGCCGCCTTCCAACTTCTCCACCGAGCTGCCGATCTTCGCCAGTCGGCTGCGAGACGGCCGCGCGAAGTTGAGCAGGAAATTCACTGGGTTTTTCACCTCGTGCCCGATTCCGGACGCCAGCTGTCCGATGGCGGCGAGCTTCTCGGCGCGAACGGCACGGACCTGCGCCTCGCGGACCTCGGCAAGCGCCGTGCCCAGCGCGGCGTTGGTGTTGGAAAGGGACACCTCCGCGGACCGCAGCACCACGAAGTTCCGAACGCGGGCGCGCAACTCCCGCACCGAGAAGGGCTTGGTGAGGAAGTCGGAGGCGCCGAGCTCCAAGGCGTCGTCGCGCACTTCGGCATCGCCATGGGCGGTCAACAGGATCACCGGTAGCGTACGGAGGGCCGGATCGCCCCGCACCGCGCTGACCAGCCCGCGGCCGTCCATCCGCGGCATCATCATGTCGCACACGATCACCACGGGGCTGACCGACCGAAGCAACTCCAAGGCTTCCAATCCGTCGGCAGCCTCAATCACACGAAAATCGTCGGCGAGCGAGCTGCTGACGAACTGACGGAGGCGGGCGTTGTCCTCGACGACCATCACCAGCGCGCGTCCGTCGTCAGGCGGCACCACGCCGGTCGGGGCTCCGCCGGCGACGCCGAGCTCGCTTTCGAAGTCGAGGAGCAGTTGGCGCGCGTGGGCGCTCCGGTGCGGTTCGGCCGCCCCCTGTGACGTGGGAAGGCGCACGTCGAAGCTGGTCCCCACGCCAACCCGGGAGCGGACCGCCACCGTGCCACCGTGGAGCTCCACGAACTCCTTGACCAGTGCGAGGCCCAGACCCGCGCCTCGCGCGCTGGGCGTTTGCGTCGACCGCCCAAAGCGCAGGAACAGATCCTCCTGGTCCTCAGGGGCGATTCCCTGCCCGGTGTCGTCGACCGTGAGGGCCAGTTCATGTCCGATCACGCTGAGGCGTAGGCCGACCGTCCCGCCGCGCGGCGTGAACTTCAGCGCGTTGGAGAGCAGGTTGAACACCACCTGCTCCAAGATGCCGGAGTCGCCCCTGGTGGGAACGGATGTGACCAGATCGATGCGGAGCGTGATGCCCTGCCGCTCGGCGAACGGCCGTGCCGCCGCCACCACCTGGGAGATGATGGCGCCAAGATCCACCGGGGCGGTGCCGACATCACGCCGCCCGGAGTCGAGGCGCGCGAGGTCGATCAGATCCTCGATCCGTCGGCTCAACGCGAGCATGTCGAGGTGGAGCGACTTGACCGTGGGCCGCAGTGCCGCTGGCAGCGCCGGATCCTGCGCCAGCGCCGCCAGCGGCGACAACGCCAACGTGAGCGGCGTCCGGAGCTCGTGGGAGACGTTCGCGAAAAAGCGGTTCTTCAGCTCGTCGACCTGCCGCAGCAGCTCGTTGGCAGCGGAAAGGTCCGCGGAGCGCGCCTCCAGGGACCATGAGAGCTCGAAGCGCCGCCTCCTCTCCCGAAACAGCGACCAGGAGCTGATCGTAGAGATGCCCGCGGTCACCAGGACGAAGAAGCTGTTGTTGGTGAACGCCGCGAGGTCGGCGGCGCCGCCGTGCAGCAGAGCCGGGAGGAGAAAGCTCCCTGCGATCACCGCATTGACCGCTGCGGTGTGGGCCGGACGCCAGGGAAAGAGCACCCCGTTGAACAACATCGCCAGTGTCAACCCTGCATAGTAGGGCGACACGCCCGGGTCGAGGTAGGCGACCATCGCCGACACCGGCAGGGCGGCCGACAGGAGCGCGAGGTAGCCCAACGCGGTGACCGAGCGACGCCCGGGCCGCGTGTAGGTGCCCGCCACCACCAGCGCCAAGGTCGCTGAGGCGGCCAGCCGCCACGTCAAAAAGAGCCCTGCATGCTCCGGCTGCGCGATCCGATCGAGCAGGTAGAAGCTTGGTACCACCACGACGCCGATGGTGGCCGCAAAGCGGAGGCTCTTGACCAGCTCCGCTTGGACGTCGGCATGAAATGCAGCCGCCAACGGAGCCGGCTCAGCCATCCTTGGTGGCCGTCAACACCAGCGCCAGGGGTGGGTCGCCGAACGTGGGCTCAACCGCCTGGACGACGAGCCCGTGGCGGCGAATGCGCGCCTCCAGCTCCTCTCGCTCATGGAAGCGGAAACGACCATCGAGCTCGAACTCGAGCAGGCTCGCAGCTCGGTTGAGGTAGTCGCGGAGCGCGCTGCCCAACCGGGCCGCGCCCCAGCCCTCCAGGACCTGGGTGTCGCCGCGCTCCAGCTTCTGCCGCAAGCGTGCCACTGTCCCGCTCATGTCGACATCCGGGCGGAGTGTAGAGACGACGAGGCGGCCGCCGGGCCGAAGGATCCGGACCACTTCGTCGAGCAGCGGGCCGGGCTCGCCGACGTAGGGTAGCACCAGCGACATGAGCACGGCATCGACGCTGCCCTGCGCAAAGGGAAGGTTCGGCCTCTCTCGCAGCGTCAGGTCCACCACCTGATAGCGGATGGTCGGCGGCGCCACTCCGATCTCAGAGGCCGCGGCCGCCACGTTCCGGCGCGCGCGTTCCAACACTTCCGGGACCAGGTCGACGGCGTCGATCACCAAGCCGGGCGCGCGGTCGCCGACGCTCCGGACCATCGTCGCCAGGGCATTTCCCGTCCCGCAACCGAGATCGACCACGCGCATGCCGGACGCGAGCCCCAAGCGCTCGATCTGGACGTTCATCAGCTGCTCGTACTCGTCGGTGAGGGCGAGCAGGTCGAAGCCGAGCGGGTTGTCGCGGTTTCCGAGCAGGTAGTCGCGCCAGTAGACCACCGCGTCGAAGGGAGTTTCCCGAAGCCGAGACCGTTCGTTCTTCAGGGTGCCCTCCATCACCCAGGTCGGTGGGGTGAGCCCCTTGACCGTCCGCCCGTGGAGCTGCTGTACACAGCGCTCCCCGATGAAACGAAAAGTCGCGAGCGCCTCCGTGCTCGTTCGAAGGAAATGACCGGTCGGGAGTTCGATGACATCTCGGGCGCCGCTCGCCGGAACGGTCATCGCGTCCATCACGCGGTGGACGTTGACCCAGAAGTCGTGGCGACCGCACAACCACGTCACCGGCTGGGTGATCAGCGCCATGTCGTGTCGGGCGTCCTCGAGGTCGGCGAAGCCGTGATCGAGCAGGTCCTGGCAGTGCCGGTCGGCGTCGACCAGGTGGCCGTGGATCAGGCGAATGCCAAGGTTCTCGCCGCGGCGCTTCATGCCCACCAGATCGACCCCGCCGTTGCCGTTCTGGATCGTGTCGCGCGCGTCGGCCGCCCCCATCGCCGAAATCCAGTAGTCGATGCCAGGACCCCCGGCCGCCAGGTACCGCCGCGTCGCGACAGCCGCAAGTGAGAAGCTGACCACAACGGTACGCATCTTCTGGCCAACGAACCTTGCCCGGAGCGACGCCACGGTCGTGGCGAGGTCCTGCACGGCCTGGGACTGGGTGTAGCGGAGCATGGCATGCTCCGCGGCCCCGCACCGCTCGTCACGCCAGGACTCCCCGACATGATTGATGCCGTCCCAGCGCAGGACCAGGACCGGGAGGCGGGCTGCCCGGAAGGTCTCGACGAGCGTGAGCGCAAGGACGCTCGGTGTCTCCTTGGTGCGGCCGTACGGCGGCGGAATGAGCACCACCGTGAACTCGGCCGGCGGGCGGGTGAGGTCGAAGGTCGCGTTGACCAGGTGGACCAGTGGGCGGCCCTCCTGGTCCGACATGACCCACGGCTGCACCGCAGGCGCGTCACCAATCCCGACCCGACCCAGGGCGCTGCCAACCAGATGTTCGATCGTGGCCACCGCCTTCTGTGCGCGTGTGGGTGGCTTGAGCGCAAGGCTCTGCTCCGCCAACGACAGCGGGGTTCGTGGCAGCACCCGCTCAAAACCAATCGCGACCTGGCCGTCCGGCTGACGCTGGCGCCAGGCCACCCGGAGCGGCTGCAGCTCTCGGAACCCGGCGGACCTGACCAGGCGACAGCCCGCGTAGACATCGCCCACCGAAAGGCCCAACGCCTCCTCGGTGGCGGCGAGCACTGCGAGGCCGTTGGCATCGCACTGAAAGACCTGTGCGCTACGTTCTTGCCTGCCGACGAAAAAACGCAGGTGCGTCGCCGCCACTCCCTCGCGCTCAAGCCGTCGCCGCTCGGGACGGAACAGGCGTTCGGGGAGCATGATGGTGGCGACTGCACCCGACCGGCTCTCGACCACCGTATCCGCCAGATAGAGCGCCTGACCCTGGTTCATCGACAGGAAGACCGGGTCGAACTCATCGAATTGCGCCGGCGCGTCCAGTAGCAAAGTGATTCTCGAATTGTACTCATCGATCGCTGCGATACGCGACAGAATCCCGGGATGACCGGCGCGGGGGTGGATGCGCAGCGGGTGGCGGGACTTTTCCATGGGCCGAAGCACCGCATTGGTGCTCTCGCGTTCGGCGATGGGCTTGAGGTTGGCCGGGGCGCCCAGCAGCTGGGCCTCGATGGCCTGGAGCCGCGCCTGCTCGTGGTGATGATGGACGTACGCCTGCAGCTCACTGCGGGTGCGGCGATCGACCGGGTCGAAGTGCACGCCGATGCCGCTGGGCCGCTGGTATACATGCCGGAAGGTCAGCTCGAAGGGACGGTCTTCTCCGGGAATCCAGAGCGCACCCCGCTCGGCGTCGGCGACGGTGGCGCCGGTCACGAACATCCCGTTGACCGAGAGGTTGGTGACCCGTTCGCGGTCGTGAGCCCCCGCCTCCAGCCGCAACAGCGTGCGGCGTCGGGGATTGGTGCGCTTGGGGAGGGCTCCGTTCACGCGGTCCGGTCCCAGGGGGTGAGGACCAGAGCGACCTCACCCCGGTCGGCGCCCGACAGGTCCAGCCGGCCGCCATGCTGCGTCATGATTGCCGCCGCGACCGGGAGGCCGAGCCCCGCACCGTCGCGGCCACTGAAGAAGAGCTGGGTGGCGTTGGCGACCACGGCCGCGGGGATTGCGCCACCGTCGCCGACCACGATGCGAACCGGCCCCTCGCCAGATACGACGATGCGCACCGTGAGGCGCCGCGGAAGGGGCCGACGCTCGAGCGAGTCAATCGCGTTGAGGATGACGGCCGTGAGCGCCTCCGTGAGGCGCGCGGGCACGCCGAAGATGCGAGCGGCCCCATCCTGGTCCACGTCGACGTCAACCTCGGCTCGCCGCAGGCGACCGCCGACCGAAGCGAGCGCGGCGTCCACGAGCGGCCGAGGCTCGCACGCTTGCGAGGTGACCTGCTCACGTTCGGCCGCGAGGCGGGCGTTGTCATGCAGGGTACGCACCCGTCGCGCCGCATCGACCGAGTCCGTCTGGCCGTCCATCACCCGCAGGACCCCCGCGAGCTCGCCCTGGAGCGCCGCGGCGACCGTCCCCCAACCGTGCAGCACCAGGCTCGAGAGCCCCATGAGGCGCTGAGACTCGGCGTCCTGGACATGGCGCGCCAAGGCGTGTTTGATGTCCTGGCGCATGTGGTCGGCGTCCCAGGGCTTCGAAATATACCGGAACAATACGCCCCGATTGACGGCATCCAGCAACAATGGCACGTCGGTGTGTGCGGTAAGCAACATACGCACGACCTGAGGCTGTTCCTTTGCCAAAAGCGCCAGAAGGTCCAAGCCCAACATTCCCGGCATCCGATGGTCGGCGATGACCACCGCGACACGCTCCTGTCGAAGAACCTCCAGCGCTTCGGCGGCCGAAGCCGCGAACAACAAGGAGTATTCGTCCGAGAAGTTGTAGTCGAAGACCTGTAGATTCAGCGGTTCGTCGTCGACGATCAAGATCCGGGCGCCACGCGCGGGCGTGGACGCGGTTCCGTAGGGAGAGGGCATTCCCGTTTCCAGTCAACTCAGGCTATCAGAATCGCCCTTGTGCCGTCAACCCTGCGTGGTACCCGACGGCGACGGCCTCGGGCGAATCCTGGATGAGCAAGGTGACACCCTGATGGGTGCCCAGACCGAAGCCGGGCGACAGATCCCACATGAAACCAGGGCCGGTCCGCAAGCCAAGGTCCCCGCGTGTTCCGAACAAGATCAGTTGGGTGTTGGTGTAGGCCTTCGCCTTCTTGTCGGGCTGCAAGTAGTAGCGGATCCCAAGTCCTAACTGGGCGTTGACGGCGCCATCCTTGGGCCCCACCGGACTCACCGCCAGGGTGATCTCGGGTTCGAACGCGCCGCCGAAGTTCCGGGCCACGGACAATTCACCGAAAAATCCGTATCTGGTGCCGCCGTCGACGTCGGCAATGACGAATGCCACTTCGAAGCCGGGTGTGAAGCGAGCGCACCACTGTTCGTTGTGGAGGTGCGCAGGATGCAGCTCTCGTGTGACGGAAACGATCTCGTCCTTGCGTAGCACGACCTCAGAGTTGTCCGCCAAGCGAATCCGATACAGCTCGCCGCGCTCGGTGACCCGACCACGCCAACGCGTGCCGGTGGTCGTCAGGATGACATCCTGGTAGCGCTGGTTCACCCGCGGGCGCAGCGCGAAGGCGCTGTCGGCGGCCTGGGCGCTGGGTGCCCAGAGGCACAATAGGGCGAATGACAGAGCCAACGGCATCGGGCGGCGCCTCGCCCGGTATGTAACGCGCAGGTCACGGGCACTGGCCGCGCTTGGCGGATAGGACAGAGCCCCCCGGGTTGTCTTGATGTCGGTTCCGAGTCGCCTCGTCCTGTTGCCAGCCGCGTTTGTCGCCTCGGCGACGCCGCTGCTTGCTGCCGGAATCGTGGTGATCGTGGACTTGACCGCGGGGGACGTGGTCGTGCCCGATGGGGCCTGGGTGCGCGTTCTGCGGGCGGACGATGCGCCCGGTTCTGGACCGCTCATCGTCCTCGGGGGCCCACCGCATCCCGAGCGGCCGACCTGGCTGGAGCGGACCACAGTAGGCGAACGCCCTGACGGCTTTGCCGGGTTGTATCTCCGCGGACTCGGCTCCGGTGGGCACGCGGGCGCCGATGATGTCCGTGAGCTGGCCGCGGCGCATGCTGGGCTGGCGCCGCTCCTCGTCGACTGGCCGCACCCTCCGGAGGTCCTGCCGCCTCGCGGGGCCGGGCTCGTGCTCGGCGATGTTCTCACGGGCTACTTCCCGCTCGGCCCCAACCTCGGCGCGCGGATGGCGCGCATCTCGGCTGGCGACTTCCGGCGCGTTCTGGACCAGAACTTCGTGGCCTCGCTCGCCAGCCCCGCCTATCGTCGGGTCGTCGGCGGCGAACGCGTTGAGGACGTGGCGCGGGGGGTCTACGAGACCGATGACGCCTTTGTCGCGGCGTGGCCGGCTGGCACGGGACTCATGCACGCGCCGAGCGTTGCAAGGCGCTTCCCCTCGCTTGTTGCCGCTGTTTCTGCCTGGGGCGCCGCCGACCCGCGCGTCGTGGTCACCCCGAGGCCGGCGGCGACCGCGGTCCTCGACGCGCTCGCCTCGATCCAGCCGCACGAACCCATCGCCATCATCGGCCTGGGGTGTCGACTCCCCCAGAGCGCGTCGGCGGCGCAGCTTTGGGACAAGCTCGTCGCCGGGTTCAGCGGCATCGTGGAGGTGCCGAAGTCACGGTGGGATCCGGCGTTGTACTGGGACCCGGACAAGAGTGCAATCGACAAGACCTACGCCAAGATCGGCGGGTTCGTCACCGACTTCACCTTCAATCCAAAACGGTTCCGCATCCCGCCGTCGGTGGCCCGGCTGGTCGATCCGATCCAGCAGATGGCGCTCGAGGCGGCGGCCGACGCGCTCGACGACGCGGGGTACGGGGACTCGCGGCAATACGATCGTTCACGGGTTGCGACGATTCTCGGCAACTCGATGGGCGGGGAGATCACCGACGAGTACACGCTGCGTGTCATGTTCCCGGCCATGCGCAAGGCGCTCAACGAGGTGCCGGGCTTCGCGGCGTTGCGCGCGGACGATCGCGCGGCCATCCTCGTCGCCTACGAGCACGAACTCAAGCGCGACCTGCCCCCGATCACCGAAGACTCGATGCCGGGCGAGCTGGCCAACGTCGTCGCCGGCCGCATCACCAACGCGCTGAACCTCGGCGGTCCCAACTTCACGACCGACGCTGCTTGCGCGGGGTCGATGGCCGCGATCCAGGCCGCCGTCAAGGGGCTCCAGGACGGAGACTTCGACATGGCGCTCACCGGCGGTGCCGATCGGAGCATGGGTGTCGCGACCTACGCGAAGTTCTGCAAGATCGGCGCGCTGTCGCCCGACGGCAGTCGCCCCTTCGACGCCGCTGCCAACGGGTTCGTGATGGGCGAAGGCGTCGGCATCCTGGTGCTCAAGCGTCTGTCGGACGCGCTGCGCGACGGCGACCGGGTCTACGCGGTGGTTCGGGGCTTCGGTGGCAGCTCCGACGGCAAGGGAAAGGGCATCACCGCGCCCAATCCGGAGGGGCAGCGGCGGGCGCTGCGACGCGCCTACGAGAACGCGGGCGTCGATCCCGCGGACGTGGACATCTTCGAGTGCCACGGGACGTCCACGGTGGTCGGCGACAAGGTCGAGGTCGATGCGCTCGCCGACCTCATCGGGCCGGGCCGCCGTTCCCGCGCGGCGCGCATCGGCTCCATCAAATCGAACATCGGCCACCTCAAGAGCGCCGCGGGCGCCGCCAGCGCGCTGAAGATGAGCCTCGCGCTTTTCCACGGCGTGCTGCCCCCCAGCATCAACTACAAGAGCCCCCGCCCCGACATCGACTACTCGGTGGTGCCGCTTCAGGTGCAGACGGCGGCCGAGTCGTGGGAGCACGCGGGCCCCCGCTTCGCCGGCATCAGCGCCTTCGGGTTCGGCGGCACCAACTTCCACATGGTCCTGGAGGGCTTTCGGCCCGGGATGGCCAAGGCCTCGGCAACGACGGTCGCGGTCTCGGCCTGGCCCCCGGTCACGACGTCGGTCGGGCACGGACTCAGCGAGGCGCCGAGGGCCGTTGCGCCTGCAAGCCCGTCTTCGCCACCCCCGTTCGCTGGCGCCCCCAACCGCACCGTCGCCGCGATTCCCGTCCCCACCGGCCTCTGGGCTCTCAGCGCCGACTCCCCGGAGGAGATGATTGAGCGCTGCGCGGCGCTGGTCGAGCGTGGCGACTGCGCCCCCTACGAGTCCGACGCCCCCTTGCGCGTCGCGGCCCACGCGGTCGATCGCGACGAACAACTGGCCCAACTCGAAAGGGTCGTCGCCGCGGTCCGTAAGGGCAAGGGCTACGATCTGCTGCGTCAACGCGGCATCGCCCTGGAAGACGTGCCGTGCGACGGCGAGATCGCGTTCATCTTCACCGGTCAGGGCTCGCAGTATCTGGGCATGGGCCTCGACCTGTGCGACCGCTACCCCGTCGTTGCCGAAACCTTCCGAGAGGCCGACGCGGTGATGGAACCGCTGCTCGGAAAGCCGCTCACTTCGCTGATCCGCCGCGACGAGGCCATGAGCGAGGAGGAGCAGTTCGAACGGCTCCGAGACACGGCGATTTCGCAGCCGGCCACCTTGACGGTCGACGTGGCGCTCTTGCGACTGTTGTCGGCCTACGGGGTGCGCCCCGACATGGTCGCGGGCCACAGCCTCGGTGAGTATGGCGCGCTGGTGGCGGCGGGAATCTTGTCCTTCAAGGACGCGTTGGTCGCGGTCAGCGCGCGTGGCCGGGAGATGGCGGCGGTCAAACTCGATGACGTGGGCAAGATGTCGGGCATCGCCGCCAGCACCGATGTCGTCATGGAAGTGCTGGCCGAGGTGCCCGGGTACGTCGTCCCTGCCAACAAGAACAGCCCTTCGCAGACCGTGATCGCCGGTGAGACCGACGCGGTGGAAGCCGCCGGCGAGCTGTTCAAGAGCCGCGGGATCACCGTGTACCCGCTGCCGGTCAGCCACGCGTTCCACAGCCGCATCGTCGCCCCGGCCAGCGCGCCGCTCAAGCGGGTCCTCGAAGGGCTCGATATCCGCGAGCCCGTTCGTCGCATCACGACCAACGTCGACAGCCGGTACTACCCCACCGGAGAGGGCGCTCGCGCCGCCATCATCGAGAACCTCGCGGTCCAGGTGGCGGCCCCCGTCGAGTGGATCGCGCAGGTGGAGCGCATGTACGCGGACGGCGCCCGCATCTTCGTGGAGTGTGGCCCCAAACGGGCGCTGTCCGGCTTCGTGGTCCAGATCCTCAAGCACCGCCCGCACCGCGCGCTGTACACCAATCAACCCAAGCGCGGCGGCGTAAGCTCGTTCTTGGACACCCTGGCCGAACTCTTCGTCCTGGGTTTCCCCGTAGCGCCGCGCCCGGCGGCGACCACCGACATCTTCGCCCCGACCGACGCGCGTCGGAGCACGACCCCGCTTCTGGCCGCACGGGCTCCCGCGCCACCGGCCGGGACCAGCGTCGAGCGTGTCGGCACCCCAGAGATGGCGCGGATCATCTTGGATATCGTGTCGCGACGTACAGGGCTCGGCGTCGAGGACCTGGACCTGGACCACGACATCGAAGCCGACCTCGGCATCGACACGGTGAAGACCGCCGACATCATGGCCACCGTCCGGGAAACCCTCCGGTTGGAGGCCGACCCGAACTTCAAGATGGGCCAGCACCGCACGTTGCGGCAACTGGTGGACTACGCGGCCCGAAGCGCTGGAGCCACGCAGCCGTCGACCATGCGGGAGTGGCGCGCCTCGACCGAACCGGCGCCGGCCGTCGTGGCGGTGGCGCCCGCCGTGGTGCCCATGCTTGGCGCGCCGATGCTCCCCGCCGACAGCGCCGCGCGCTTCCTGGCGCAGATCGCCGGTCAGGACCCGCGCGGCGTTGATCCTGCCACCTTCGCCAATGCCATGCTCCCGGCGTTGCAGGGCTTCCTCGGGGCGGCGTGGACGGCGTTTCAGTCGGCCCAAGCGCCACTGGTGGTCGCGCCGGTCGCGGCGCCCGTTTCGTCGCAAGCCACACTGTCCGTTCCCGTGGCGGCCATACCCGCGACTGCGCCGATCGCCGGCACACCGCCAGCCAGCAGCGTGCGTATCGTCTGTTCGGGCGCCTCGCTCGGGCTCCCTGGCGGTGCCGAGGTTTTCGAGCCCGACGGCATCCAGCGGATGCTCAAGGGAGAAAACCGCATCGGCAAGCTGTCCGAAGCCGACCAGGACCGGATCCTTGCCAAGCACGTGGTGCGGCTGACCAAGGACCCGGTCACCGGCGAAGGAGGCTTCCAGGACGTCGAGACGCGCGAGCAGGTGATCCGCCTCGCCGGGCGCAAGTCCCACTTCGACCTCGTCGCCGACTACGGCGTGGACGCCTCGTTCGCGCGCAGCCTCGACATCACCACCCAGCTCGCCATCGCCGCGGCGCTCGAAGCCTTGCGTGACGCTGGGATCCCGCTGGTACGCACCTGGCGGAAGACCACGACCGGAAAAGACGTCGCGACCGGATGGGCTCTTCCCGAAGCCATGCGCGACAGCACCGGGCTAGTCTTCGGCAGCGCGTTCGCCGGGTACGATCAGCTCGTCCACAAGCTGAAGAACAACGGCGGCGACGGCGAAGGTCACTTCGACCGGCGTTTCTTGTTCCAGATCCTGGCGATGGGGCACAGCCAGCTTGCCCAGTTCCTCGGAGCGCGTGGGCCGAACACCGCGATCAACGCCGCGTGCGCCAGCACCACCCAGGGCCTTGCGATCGCCGAAGATTGGATCCGAATGGGCCGGTGCGATCGCGTGATCGTGGTCGGCTCGGACGACGTCACCAGCGACGACCTCTTGGAGTGGATCGGCAGCGGGTTCTTGGCCGCGGGCGCCGCCACCACGACCGCTGAAGTCGAGCTGGCCGCGCTCCCCTTCGATCGCCGCCGCCACGGCATGATTCTCGGTATGGGCGCCGCCGCCCTGGTCTTGGAGCGCGCTCCCGACGTCGCCGCGCGCGGCATGGCGCCGGTCGCGGAGCTGCTCGGCACCCACATCGCGAACAGCGCGTTCCACGGCACCCGGCTCGACGCAGCCCACATCGCGCGAGAGGTCAAGACCTTCGCCGACAAAGTGGTCGCCGCCGCCGGTGTCAGCCACGACCGCTTCGCTGAATCCTGCGTCTTCCTCAGCCACGAGACCTACACCCCCGCCCGCGGTGGCTCTGCGGCAGCCGAAATGGCCAGCTTGCCCCATGCGTTCGGCGCATCGGCCTCGAAAATGGTCATCGCCAACACCAAGGGCTACACCGGCCATCCGATGGGCGCCGGCATCGAGGACACCGTCGCGGTCAAGGCGCTCCAGTACCAGTTGGTCCCGCCGATCCCCAACTTGAAAGAGCCTGATCCGGACCTCGGGCAACTGACGCTCAGCACCGGGGGCCACTACGACGTCACCTACGCGTTGCGACTCGCCGCAGGCTTCGGCAGTCAGCTTGCCCTGGCGGCGTGGAAGAAGGGGGCAAACGGCGACACGCGCATCGTGAACGCAACGGCGCACGAGGCTTGGTTGCGCACCGTCGGTGGCGGGCCTGGCAAGTTGGTCGTGGAGTCACGCCAGCTTCGCCTCGTGGTCGACCCCGCGGCGAAGCCTGTGGCCAAGCCGGGCGCCAGCTCGGCGGCCAGCTCCCCGGGACCGTCGCAGGCGCAACGACCGGCTCAACTGCGAGCGACGCCCAGCCGGAAGGACGTCCTCGACCGGCTGGTCGCGGTGGTGGCGGCCAAGACTGGCTACGGCATCGACGAGATCGATCCCAGCTACGAGTTGGAGGCCGACCTCGGCATCGACACCGTCAAGCAGGCGGAGATCTTCTCCGAGGTGCGTGAGGCCTACGGGCTCGATCGCGACGACAGCTTCAAGCTCGCCGACTACTCGACGGTGGAGAAGCTGGCCGGGTGGATGGCCGAGCAGGTGGCGCGCAAGGGCGGGGAGGCGGTCGTTGAGGAGACTGCCGCGCTGGTGAAAGGCGCACCGGACTCGGCGCCGACGCCGGCCGTGGACGCGGGCGAAGTGCTCGCGCGGCTCATCGCGGTCGTGGCTGCGAAGACCGGCTACGAAACCTCCGAGATCGATCCTGCCTACGAGTTGGAGGCCGACCTCGGCATCGACACCGTCAAGCAGGCCGAGATCTTCTCCGAAGTGCGGGAGGCTTACGGCCTCGACCGCGACGACAGCTTCAAGCTCGCCGACTACTCGACGGTGGAGAAGCTGGCCGCGTGGATGGCTGGCAAGGTCGCAGAGAAGAGCGGCGGCGCCCCAACGCCGGCTGCGACCGCTGCCGCGGCACCCGCCACCCCGGCCCCAACCGCTACGGCCCCAACCGCGGCGGCGGCGACGCGATCCGTGGCTGCGCCCCGAGCGGAGGTTGTTGCCCGACTCGTCGCCGTGGTCGCCGCCAAGACCGGCTACGAACCGTCCGAGATCGATCCCGCCTACGAGCTGGAGGCCGACCTGGGCATCGACACCGTCAAGCAGGCGGAGATTTTCGCTGAGGTGCGTGACGCCTACGCCCTGGATCGGGACGACAGCTTCAAGCTGGCCGACTACCCGACCGTCGAGAAGCTCGCCGGGTGGCTGGCCGAACGGGTCGCGGCGAAGGCGGCGGCGTCCTCCTTGCCGGTGGCCCCCGCACCGGTCGCGACCATCGACAAGCGCGCGGCGAAGGCGCTGGCCGCCCACGAGCCGGAGCCCGAGGCAGTGGAGGCGGCGCCAGCGTCGGAGCCCGCGCCCGGCGAGCTTCCGTCGGATTTCCGCGTCCGCCGCGTCGTGCGGGTCAGCCACGTAAAGCTGCCGATCAGCACGCTGCGCGGGCAGGTGGTGTGGGTGCTCGGCGGCGGCCCGCTCGCCACCGCGTTGCGGGATGAGATCGACCAGGCGGGAGCGCGCTCGCGGGGCGATCCCGACGTCGTCATCGACTGCGGTCTTCCGCTATTGGAGCTCTTCGCCCAGGCGCAGCAGCTCGACGCGAAGCGGCCGCGCCAGTGGCTCGCGGCGATCGTCCCGGCCGTAGATCTTCGCGGCACGCGCGACAACGGCGCCCGCGCCGGCATGTGCAAGGCGCTCGGCCGCGAATGGCCGAGCTGCCGGGCGCGCGTGGTCACGCTCCGCGCCGGCTGGAGCGAAGTGGATGCGGCGCGAGCGTTGGTCGACGAGCTCGGCGAGGCCGACCGCGCCACCGAGGTCTGGGTCGGCCCCGGCGAACGCGAGGTGGCCGCGCTCGCGGTCGAGCCCGTGCCCGCGCTCGGCCACTGGCCCGAGCACCCGATCGCCATCCTGACTGGGGGGACCCGCGGCGTGACCGCACAGGTCGCGCTCGAGATGGCGCGGCGCGGCCCGTGCACCCTGATCCTGGTCGCACGCACCGCGCCCGCCGCCGGCCCGCTCGACGAAGACTACGCACGGAAGCAGATCCGCGTCGACTTGAGCGCCGAGTCCAAGCGGGTCACGCCCAAGATGATCGAGGACCGGCTCAAGCCACTCCGCGTCGCCGAAGAAGCGCGCCAGACGGTGGAAGACTTGCGTGCCCTCGGCGCCGAAGTCGCGGTCCGCACGGTCGACATGGCCAACGGCGACGCCGTCCGCGCGCTCGTCGCGGAGCTGCGCGAGGCCTACCCGCGCCTGGACCTCGTCATTCATGGCGCGGGTGTCGAAGAGTCCCGGCTGCTGCCAGACAAGGACGAGGCCGCCTTCCGCAGGGTCTACGACGGCAAGGCCGAAGGTGGACTTGCCCTCGTCGAGGCGCTGGACGGCCAGAGCTTCTTCGTGAGCATGGGCAGCATTGCCGGACGCTTCGGCAACGCGGGGCAGGTCGACTACAGCGCCGCCAATGAGGCCATGGCGCAGGTGTGCCTCATCCGGCCGCGCTCGCTCCACATCGCGTGGACCGCGTGGGCGGGCGTCGGCATGGCCGTGCGCGGCGGCATGGAGCAACTTCTGACCTCTCGCGGGGTCGAACTGCTCCCGCCCCTCGCTGGAGCGCGCGTGCTCTGCGACCTCGTTGCCGCCGGCGTTTCAGGAGAGCTGGTCATCGCCGGTGGGCTCGGAGACTTCCAATCCCCCGCGATCCACCCGCTGCTCGACTCGGTCGAGCTCGTCGGCGACAGGGCCATCGCCCGCCGCGCCATGTCCCTGGCCTCAGACCCTTGGATGGCGGACCACGCCATCGACAACATTCCGGTTCTGCCGGGAGTGATCGGCCTGGAGATGATGGTCGGCGCCGCGCTCGCTGCCAACCCCCGCGGCCGCTACGCCGGCGCCGAAGATGTCACGTTCTCGGCGCCGCTGAAGCTGCATCGCGACGAGCCGGTGTACATCGAGATCATCGCCGCGCCCGATGACGACGGCACGTGGAGCTGCGTCCTGCGGAGCACCCGCAAGCTCAAGAGCGGCCGTGAGCAGACGACCAACCACTTTGAAGCCCGTATTCAACTCGCCGAGATGCCCCTTTTGCCCGCGCTGCCCTCGGCGTACTTCCCCGAGGAACGCATCAGCCAGAAGGAGATCTACCGTCGGTACTTCCATGGCCCGCGCTTCCAAGTCCTCCGCGGTGCGGAGGCGGTGGCCGTCCAGGGCCTCCTCGCGGAAGCCTCGGTCGAGCACGGCCCGATCGCCGAAGGCCTGCTCACCGATCCGCTCGTGCTCGAAGCGGCGTTCCAAGCCGCCGGGCTTCATCGGATGGCCATTGACGGGCTGATGGCGCTCCCGGCCAGCATCGACGCGGTCGAGCTGGCCCGCTCCGCGGTCGAAGGCGAGTCCCTGCAAGTGGTCGTTCACGCCCGCGGCGGCACCTACGACATCGATGTGGACGGGGCGGAAGGGCGGGTGCTCCGCGTGCGGGGCTTCCGCATGGTCGAGAAGGGTCCCTTGGATCCGAGCGACCGCTTGACGCCCCCAGAAGGGGGGTGGCCATCGGCCTCGCTCGCGATCAGCGCCGAAGCCGCTGCGGCGTTGCCCCCCGGCGAGGCCGCCTCGCTGACCACGCGCGGCACACCCAAGCGAAAGGCGGACCGCCTGGCGGGGCAGCTCGCCGCCAATCGAGCCGTCGCCGCGCTGGTAACGACCGGGTTCACGGTCGTGCGTGAGCCAAGCGGCAAGCCCACGGTGCTGGGTGCCACGGAGGTCACGGTCAGCATCACCCACATCGACGGCGACGCCCTCGCCCTCGCGGTGCGCGGCGCCCACGCCGGCGTCGACATGGAAACCATCGCGCCGCGCTCGGACACCTTCGCGGCCGAGTGGTTCACCGAGGCCGAGCGCGCGTGGGCGCACACCCCCGAAGCGCGCACCTCCGTGTGGAGCGTCAAGGAAGCCGTGCTCAAGGCCCTCGGCACGGGAATGGCGCTGTCCCCCCGCGAGATCGACGTGCATCGTGTCGAATCAGGGCGGGCCCAGGTGACCCTGATCGGTGAGGTGGCGGCGCGCCACGCGGCTTTGGGCGGCGCGCCGATCCGGGTGCGTGTCACCGCTCGTGACGGAAGGATCGTCGCCACCGCCGTCTTCGCGGCCTGATCGGATAGGCACCGACCATGGAACCGCTCGCCCAGCGCCCAGACGGCCTCACCCTGCTGCGGATATCCACCCCGGAACAGGGCGAGCCCTGGCGGGCAGCGTTTGCTGGTGCCTACCAGGAAGTGTGGAGCGAGCCCCCGTACAACGAACGTTTTTCGAGTGAAGAGGCTGGCGCTGTCCTGCCGCGCGCTCTCCGCATCCCCGATCAGATCACGCTGCTCGCCGTGCGCGACTCGGGCGTGGTCGCCGGCTTCGCGATGGCCTTCCCCGTCGGCAGCAAGGCCGACGTCGTCCGAGACATCCGCGGCCTCTTGCCCATCGACGAGACCTTTTACTTCGCCGAGCTGGGCATCATGGAGCA
This sequence comes from Deltaproteobacteria bacterium, assembly GCA_947490345.1. Taxonomy (GTDB): domain Bacteria; phylum Myxococcota_A; class UBA796; order UBA796; family SXON01; genus SXON01. The sequence goes on along the minus strand of CANLGL010000012.1, from coordinate 23,440 downwards.
GTGGCGCCAGACGGGGCTCGGAAAACAACTCATCGAACTCCGCCTCCAACTCATCGACCGCACCCGCTTCACTCACGTGATCCTGCGCACCAGCGCCACGCGCAACGCCGCCTACGAGATGTACAAGCGCCTTGGGTTCGAAGACACCGGCGTGTACACCGAAGTTGCCAGTCGCCGCAACGATGGCAGCTTCCGCACCGATCGCCGGCTGTTCATGGCGAAGGTGCTGGGCGGCTGACCCGGTAAATGCCACCCCCGTAGTCGGCAACATAGAGCGTCCCGTCGCGGCCGCGCCCGAAGCTGCTGGGGTTTCGGCCCGACTCTCCAAGTCGTACCATGGCGCCACCCGCCGCCGGGACCGCGAAGAAGCGCCCGGTAGCAAAATCGGCGAACACATATTTCCCATCGATCGCGGGGATACTCGGCCCGCGGTACACCATGCCGCCGGTGACCGAGACGCCTTCGTCGTGGGAGTACTCCGCCACCGGCTCGACGAAGGAGCCCCCGCAACTGTAGCGTTCGTAACAGTGCGTGCCTTCCTTGTGATTCCATCCGTAGTTGCCACCCGCGACGCCGCGGTCGATCTCCTCCCACTTGTGCTGACCCACGTCCGCCCACCACAGGGTCGGCCCGTCAAAGTGCATCCCCCACGGGTTACGAAGGCCATAGGCCCAGATCTCCGCCCGCACTCCCACCTGCCCCACGAAGGGATTGTCGGGGGGGATTGTGTACGAGGTGGGACCCTTCACGTCGATGCGGAGGATGCTGCCCAACAGATCGCTACGGTCCTGGCCGGTCTCGCGGGGGTCGCCGCCGCTGCCGCCATCCCCGACCGCGACGTACAACATACCGTCGGGGCCGAACTGAAGGGGGCCACTGTTGTGATTGGACCAGGGCTGCGCGAACTCGAGGAGGCTCGTTTCCGAGGCGGGATCCAGGGTGGCCCCGCCGTCTGACGACCGGAAGCTGGCGATTCGAGTGTTGAGCCCCGCAGAGCCCTTGAAGGTGTAGTTGACGAAGACCCGCGGATCCACGGGCCACGTGGGGGCGAAGGCCATGCCCAGGAGCCCGGCCTCGCCACCGCTGCGAACATGGTCGTGGATGTCCAGCACCGGCACGGCCGCGCTGGCGGTGACGCGCACGATCCGTCCAGCCTGCTCCGTGGCCCACAGCGCCTCCGTACCGCCCGGCGCCGTCGCGAGCGTCGTCGGCTCGGTCGCCCGGCCGACCTCGACCAGGGCAAAGGGCAGCGAAGTTGGCACGACGCCAGCAGAGGAGGAGCAAGCAAGGAGCTCGAGGAGCGAGACGAGGCCTGTCATCCGCGCACCACCAGGGTCGCGCCCAAGCCCAGCAGGGCGATGCCCACGGTCCGCGTCAGCGTCAGCGGGTGCAGCTCGGCGCCGACCCATCCGAAATGATCGATGCCAGCGCTGACCACCAGCTGAATGGCAACCGTCAGCGCGGTGAACGAAGCGATTCCCAGCGTGGATACACCGCGCGTCGCCAACACCACCATCGCGCAGCCGATGACGCCGCCCAGCCAGGACCACCAAGGCGCGTGGCTGACCGCGCCGACCCACTGGCGGCCGGCGAAGGGGAGCAGGAGCGCCGCGCCGAAGACCGCGCCAGTGGCGTGGACGGCCCACGCGCCGGGAAGATGACCAATCACTCGGGAGAGGGACTCGTTCATCCGCACCACGAAGGGCAGGCACAGTCCGAACAAGAGCGCGTGAAGCATTTCGGCGCCTATCCCACCGTCCCAAACGAAGAGGCGCCGGCCCAGGGGAGTTGTCCCCCCGGGCCGGCGCAGGTCGCCGACGAAGTTGCTGGTGGCGACCCGCAGACGCCTACGGTACTCCCACGTTAGCCGCAGTCGTCCTCCTCGGAATCGCATTCCTCCTCGGGGACGGCCGGCTTCTCCGACTCCGTCTCCTCGTAGACCACCACGGGTTCGTCGGCGCGCTCGATCCGCTGCGCGACCACCTGCAACTCGAGCTGGCAGCTGTCGAAGCGGTAGCTGACCGTGCCCTCGGCGTGGTCCGCGCGGCTGGCCTTGAGCGCGATGGACAGATCGAAGTCCACAGGCTCGGGGTCGGGCCGGACCTCGCCGTCACCGCAGTCGTACTCGGGCTGCTCGCCGTCCTCGCCTTTTTGGGGCTCGACGCAATCCTCGTCGGTCTGCGACTCGACATCGGCGCCGTCCTCGCCTTCGCTGACGTCCTCATCGTCCTCGCCGCCGCCCTGGCTACCACCCTCGTTGCCCTCCTCGTAGACGGGCGGCTGCTCACTCGCATCCAGGAACAGCGTCCCACCGGAGTGGGAACCTTCAACCGCCAGTCCGGCGAAGTCGCCGGTTGCACGGCCACCCTTTTCCTGACGGAGGCTCAGCGGCAGTTGCATGCCGAACAGGTCCTGGGCGGCGATGCCTTCACACTTCACCACCGCCACGTCGACGACGAGGACACTGTACTCGCCGCTCTCGAGCTTGATCGGCTTGGCCTCCTCAGGCTGCAGGACGATGACGGTCTCCTCGGGGCAGCCGACGAGGAAGAGAATCGAGGAAAGAGCGAGAAGACTTTGACGCATTTGGAAGTCCGGGGTTGCCCCAGGGACCATTGCAGGAATCGTGCCATGATCGATAACAGCCTGAAATCATTGAATATACAGTCGAGGCCTCGGCCGCGATCAGCGACCACGGCGCCCGGATCGCTGCGGTGTCGAGCCGGATCGTGATCGTTGGATCGCGCATGGTGCTGGTGGAGCCGTGGCCCGCCACTCGCGAGCGCGCGCCGCTGCTTCTGGTTATTCGCCCGCTCCCTCGCGGAGACCCCATGGCTGATGCTGACCTGGACAACGTTCCTTCTGGAGGCCGCGCCGGTGGCTGCCTCATGCAAATCGTCACCCATGGCGTAGCGCTGGTCCTCGGTGCCGTGATCGGCGTGTTGGGTGCCCAGGCTGTCGAATACGCCCGTGACCCCGACACCCTCGCGCGTGCGGAGGGATCGCTGTCTCGCGCCGAGCTGATCCGCCGGCTTGACGAGGCGGAGGCCAAGTACTCGACTCTGTTGGCCGAGGGCGCCAAGAAAGACGAGGCAGCCCGCTCGGAGCTCGAGTCGGCCTCGGCGCGGGTGTCCGACCTCGAGGGAAAGGTCTCGACCAAAGAGGACGAGGTCAAGGTGCTGGAGCTCAAGGTCAAGAAGGCCAAGGGGCAGTCGGCAGCGCTGAAGAAGGAGCTTGAAGCCAAACAAGCCGAGCTCACTGAACTTCAGGCCCAGCTTGTGGAGGCCGAGGCTGAGCAGGGGAGGCTCCGGGAGGATCTCACCGTCAGCAAGGAAGAGACCCGCAGCGCGCGGGAGGAAACGCGGGTTGCGCAGGGTGAAACGGTGGATGCCCAGTGGGTCGGCTTCAAGGCCGAGGTCGTCCTTTCGGTCTGCGAAAAGGGCAATCGCAAGCGAATCGCGACCTGTCGCGACGAAGTCGGCGCGGCCCTCGACGGCAAACGGGCCGCCCGGTTCAAGCAGTGCGTCGGCAGCCGGCAGGCCCAACCGCGCCTGGTTCGCGTCGACGAGCGGCAGAAGGACTTCGAGTTGCCGCGCTGGTCGGAGTGGCTCAACCAGGAGTCCAAGTTCACCGAATCAAAGTGGTTCGTCGTCTTCTGCGACCCGACCTTGCCCGAAGCGCGCTTCGATAACGAAGAAGAGCCGTAGTTAGTCACCCATGCTGTCGCGCCGGAAATATCGCTCGACGCTGGCATCGGGGTCGGTCAGCACACGGACCGGACCCGGCACGAAGCCCTCGCGCTGATACAGACGATGCGCGGCGGGAAAGCGAACGTCGCTCCACAGCTCGCTCCGCGCGAAGTCGCCCCAGCCCAGGCACTGGTGCAACAACACCCGCGCCAGACCCAAGCGGCGGGCGCGCGCAGCCACGTACATCCGCTTGATCAGCCTGGCGCCCCCGTTCGGGACCACCGCTCCCGTCGCAACTATCCCCCGTTCATCCTCGATCACCCAGAACGCGCCCGCGGAATAGCTGGCGCTACAGTCAAGCAGGTCGTCCTCGAACTGCGGGTCGTAGACCAGGTCATATTCCTGGTAGATCACCGAGATATGTCTGGCAACGTCGTCGGCAGGGGTGACAGGGCGGAGAAAGAGTCCGGGTGGAAGCACCTCCCCGGTTAACGCCGGTGTCGATAATCGTGATGATCCTCCTGCTGTGGACCCTCTCCCGCGCCGAAGCGCCCGTCGATGACGGGTGGCTGGCACGTGGCGACGCCGCGGCTGCCGAGGTTGCTCGGACCGCGCTGCTCTTGGCAGAGCTCGGGGACGAGATCGCGAAGGAAGGCCGCGCCGTCCGCTTCGCGGAGCTTCACACCCGCGCGTCCCTGCTGGTCAAGCGCACCGCCGCGCTTCGATCGGCGATCGGCGACGCACCGTGATCGATCTCTACTTTTGGCCCACCCCCAATGGGATCAAGGTCAGCATTGCGCTGGAGGAGATGGGGCTTGCCTACCGCCTGCATCCGGTGAACATCGGCCGCGGTGAACAACACGCCCCGGAATTTCTGGTCATCTCGCCAAACAATCGGGTGCCCGCGATTGTCGACGACGAGACGGGAATCGCGGTCTTCGAGTCCGGCGCCATCCTCCAGTACCTCGCCGAGCGCACCGGCAAGTTCCTCCCTGCCGCTGGGGCGCCCCGGTACGAGGTGTTGCAGTGGCTCAGTTGGCAGATGGCTGGCATCGGTCCGATGTGCGGTCAGGCCCATCACTTCAGGCAGTACGCGCCCGAGCCCTTGCCCTATGCAATCGGCCGATACACGGCTGAGGTATCACGGCTGTATCGGGTGCTAGACACCCGGCTGGCGGATCGCGAGTTCGTGGCTTCCGAGTATTCCATCGCTGATATGGCTATTTTACCGTGGATCGCGCCATGGAGGTCGCAGGGCCAGGACCTGGCTGACACACCCAATGTGTTGCGGTGGTTCGAAACGGTGGCGGCGCGCCCGGCGGTGGCACGTGGGCGCAGTGTAGCCAGGGAGCTGCGCCAGCCTCTCGACGCCGAGGCGCACCGGGTGCTCTTCGGGCAGCACGCACCTCCCAGGACCTGAACCGTCGTCGCCGCGCCGCGCACGCGGGGATACGCCCGGCGGGAGGAGTCGCCATGGCCCGGTTCGACATCGCAGAGGAGGGGCGCCCCACCCGCAGCTTCCGCCTTCAGACCGACGCCGTGATCATCGGCCGGGTCGACACCGCCGATCTCGTTTTGCCGGAGACGGGCGTCAGCCGGAAGCACGCGCTCGTCGAGCGCGAACGGGACTCGTGGGTGATCACCGACAGCGGAAGCGCCAACGGCACGACGGTCAACGGCTCGGCCTCCGAACGGCACGAGCTCAAACATGGCGACATGGTTTCCATCGGCCGCTTCGTGCTCACTTTCCTTACCGACGAGTCTGACTTCCCCGAGTACACCGACCCCCACCTGGGCGGCGGGGACTACGTCACCAGTCCGGGCGTGCCGATCGGCGATCTGGACACCATCCAGGAGGGTGCTCGAATCGAGGCGCCGAGGGTGGTCTCCGCGACCATCGCCCCGGTCGTCAGCGCGCAGACGGCTCCGGCGCTTGAAGCGAAGGACGGGGCGCGGCACGAGGTCGGGAGCGGTCTGAGCTTCGGCACGCATGTTCCGGTGTCGGGTGTGCTTCCCTTCCTGAGCGCTGGAGGGCTGAGGCCCGATGGCCAGGGTGTCGCGGCCGTTCGCGGCTCGTTCTTGATCCCCCTGTACGTAAATGGCAAGTCGGTCGTCCGACAGGTGCTTTCGGACGGCGACGAGGTGCGCGTGGGCTCCTCCGTGTTCACCTACCGCGGAGCCTAGACTTGGACCGTTCGCACCCCCTCCGTTTTCTACGCCAATCCTTCCAGCAGGCGGGCACCGTCGGCGCCGTGTGGCCGTCAAGCCGGGGCCTGGCCCGGGCCATGGTCCGGCCGGTCTTTTCGTCGGTGCATCGCGATGGTCCCCTGCGCGTTTTGGAGATCGGCGCTGGCGTCGGCCCCGTCACTGAGGAGCTGGTGGCGCGGCTGCTCCCCGGCGATCGGCTCGATGTGGTCGAACTCAACCCCGAGTTCTGCATGGTGCTGCGCGAGCGCTTCGCCGGCGCGGGCGTGCAGCCGGTGGTGCACCAAATCAGCATCCTCGACTTCGAACCTGGCATTCGGTACCATCACATCGTGAGTGGCCTCCCCCTCGCAAACTTCCCGGCGGAGATGGTGGAGAAGATCTACGAACGGATCTTCGCCCTGTTGGAAGTCAACGGCAGCTTCGTGATGTTCGAGCACGTCATGGGCCGCGAAATCCTCAACACCTTCACCACCGGGCAGGCGCGGCAGCGAATCGAGCGAATCCTCCAGATCGAAGAGAGCCTGGAGCCCCTGGTTTTGGGGCGAACCACCGTGCCGCTGAACATGCCGCCGGCACGGGTGCTGGTGCGGCGGCATCCGGGGGCGAAGGGCGAGGCCTGAGCGGCGGCGCGGGTACGTTAGTCCCCCACCATGCTCATCCTCTTCGGCCTTGCCGCCGCGCTCGTGCCCCACGGGTCCGGCGCCCCTTGCGCCACTGCCGAGCTTCGGGCGCTCCACGCGGGCGGTGCTGGCCCCCGATACGAGCCTCCCGCATACGCCGGCGAGACCGGGCTCGACACCGAACACTTCCACATCGAGGCCGACGCCAGCGTCACGATCACCGACGAGGAGTTGGCGCTCATCGGTGCGATCTTCGAGGAGGTGTGGAGCGCCGAGGTCGATGCGCTCGGCTACCGTCCGCCGGGGATCGCCGAGGGGGAAAGGTTCCCCGTCTACATGGAAGACCTGTCGCGCGGACTCTACGGGTACACCGACATCCGTCGCGACGACACCGCGTACATCGGCATGAACATCGACATGGCGTGGACCGGCAGCTCCGACGAAGACGCCTGGAAGGTCACGGCCGCCCACGAGTTCTTCCATGCCCTCCAGTTCGAGTACGACTACTGGGAGGCCGGCTGGTGGTTGGAAGCCAGCGCGGTGTGGGCCGAGGACGTCGTGTACGACGAGCTCGACGACTACACCTACTACCTCTCGGAGGACCAGTGGCCGAGCTACCCCGAGGTCTCGATGATCGCCGAGGATGGCTGGCACGAGTACGGCGAAGCCATCTGGCCGCGGTACCTTGACGAGCTGCACGGCGGTCCCGACGTGATCCGCACGATCTGGGAGGCCTGCGAGACCGCCGACGGCGTCGACGTCCATCAGGACTTTTTGGGCGGGCAGGGGCCCTTCGAGGCTGCTCTCGTCGACTTCGCAGCGCGCAACGCCCTCGGGTACGTGGGCCTTGAGGAGGGCTCGACTTGGTGGCCCGTCTACAGCACCGATCTGGTCGCCGACGCCAGCGGCCTTCCCGCCACGTTCGCGCCGACGGAGTGGTACCCCGACTATCTTGGGACCAACTACGTCCGCATCCCCCTGCCCGAGGCCGACCCCCGCGAGCTGATCATCGACTTCGCAGGCGCTGCGCTCGCCGACGGCACCGAGGTGCGCTGGCAGGTCTCGATCGTGGGCACCGACGGTGTCGACTGGAACACCGCGTCTGACATCACCAAGGGCGAAGCGTCTGTGCGACTGGGAGAGTTCGGCACCCGCTGGCACGAAGCCTGGGTGATGGTGAGCATCCTGACCGAGAAGACCGGCGTCAATCACGACGCCTACCAGTCCCAGCGCGACTACGAAAAATCCCCGCCCGCGTACTCGTTCACCGCGCGATTGGAGGAGGTCGAAGTCGACGACACGGGAGACACCGGAGACACCGGAGACACCGGAGACACCGGCGATTCCGCCGATTCGGGCGACACCGGGGATTCAGGGGGGGAGCCGCCGCCGGGACACAAGGACCACGGGGGCGACGGCTGCGGATGTGACAATCGTGCGACGGCGCCCGTCGGCTTGGCCTCGTTGGCCGCGGCGTGGCTCCTGCCGCGGCGAATCCGTCCTTCGACCCGCTCGGCGCTTTGGGGATGGTCACCCATGCCGCGTGCCGCGCCTCCCAAAGGCACGACACTGCCGAGCGGCGTGGGTGAGTGCGGAGAGGGGGAAAGCGCCACGTCCGGCGCGTTACGCACGCGACGGGCGCCGCAGGCCGGAAACCGAAGGTTGGAGGCCGGAGGGTATGGCGCGGTAGGGGGAGAGGGCGGCGAGCCCTCTCCCCCCGTTGCATGATAGCCTAGCGACGAGAGGCTCCCCACATGCTCACCCTTCTGGTCATCACCAGCGCGCTCGCCGGCACCATCGACGCCTGGAGCTACGACGACTTCACGACCGACGGCGACGGGATCGCGGGCACTGACGACTGGGACAACGGTTACGACGAGGATCCGTGGCTCGGCGCCGAATCAGGTCGCGACGTGTGGGCCTACTCGGCCACCGATCACACCAGCGGCGGGAACTTCGGCGACGGCAGCGCGCTCGACAATTGGCTGGTCAACCCGGCGGTGGCGGTCAGCCAGGGCGCGTACTCCGTCACCTCCTATGCCAGCGACAACGACGCGTTCGGCGTGGTCTTCGCCTGGTCGGAAGACGCCTACTGGATGCTCCTCGTCTGTGGCGAGGAGGGCAACGAAACCAGCATCCAGAGCTGCCCCGTCGGCGGGCTCACCCTCCACGCCCTGGCGCTGGTCGAGGTGCGCGGCCGCAACGCGACGGTCCTCGACGAGGTGGAGCGCGGCTGCGACCCCAGCACCGAGGTCTTGATCAGCATCGGTATGGACGACGGGCTGCTCGTCGCGCGCTACGGCCGCACCGAGCTCACGATCGAGGTCGACCGGGACTTCCAGCTCGACGGTATCGGCTTCTACGCCTACAACGAAGGCACCATCGACGAAGAGGGGGTTGACGACGGCGACACCATCTACTTCCGCGAGCCCGCCCTGGTGTGGAACGACGAAGACGACGATGGCGTGGCGGATGACGACGACAACTGCGAGGAGGATGCCAACCCAGGCCAAGAAGACCTCGACCACGACGGCATCGGCACCGCCTGCGACCTCTCGGAGGAGACGCCGGACACCGGCGACACGGGTACGGACTCCGGCACCGACTCCGGCACCGACTCCGGAGACACCGGCGACGGAGAGGACCAGCGGCCGGTGAAGATCGACACCGGCGACGGCTGCGGGTGTGAGAGCGGCGGTGGCGCGGCGGGTGCGTTGGCGGTGGTGGTGGGGATGTTGGCGGTTGGGAGGAGGCGGCGGGGGTGAGGGTGAGCTGCGCGGATCATTCAGCCAGAAACAACGCCGCAAGCGCCGCACCGACTCGCGTGCCCGCACCCGGATTGGTTGGCGAGCCGGCCGCCCGACACGTGAGGTGGAACGGAGCGCGAGCCGAGCCGCTCGCCCGATACGGCGAGGGTGCCGGTAACTCCCGAGGTGGCACGCCACCTCGGGGGTTACTGACCCTCGCGTGAGCGCAGCCGCAGCGGCGCCGCGCTCGCCAGCGACGCCGCCACGGACGAAGGCACCTTTTCGTCGTGGCCGTCGCCGCGGCGACGGCGCGAGTAGCCTCTGACGCCGCGTAGCTGCCGGTAACTGCCGAGGTGGCACGCCACCTCGGCAGTTAGCGACACTCCCGTGAGCGCGGCCGCGGCCGCGCCGCGTTCGCAGGGCCTCCTTGGACGAAGGCACCTTTTCGTCGTGGCCGTCGCCGCGCCGACGGCGCGAGTAGCCTCTGACGCCGCGTTGCGTGGTGAGCACGGCGGCCGCGTCCGCCGCGTTGGCACGCCGCGTGAGGCGGATCGGAGCGCGGGCGCGGCGCAGGTACTGTCGCGACAGCGGCGGCTTTCTGAGTCGCGCCCGGTCTGGGCGCTCGCAGCGCCCAGACCGACGGCGGCAGGCCGGAGCGCGCAGCGAGGCCGACGGCGCCTCCGGCGCCGGCACGCCCTCGACGCCGCCCCAGGAGTTAGACTCGCCCGCCCTCCCGGAACCCGCATGTCCGCTGTCCGTCCCTTCCGCGCCTGGCGCGCGCCCAACGCCGTCGCCGCCGACGTGATCGCGCCGCCGTACGACGTGATGTCGGCCGACGAAGCGCGGGTCATCGTCCAGAAAAACCCCCGATCCTTCGTTCGTGTCAGCCGCCCGGAAGCGGTGATGCCGCCGGGTAGTGACAGCCACTCCCCCGAAGCCTATGCGACGGCGCGGCGGGAGTACCAGGGCCTCAAGGACCAGGGGCTGCTCACCCAAGACCCCACCGATGGCTACTACCTCTACGGTCAGAAGATGGGCGACCACACCCAGGTGGGGCTCGTCGCCTGCTTCTCCACCGACGAGTACGATCGCGGCCTCATCAAGAAGCACGAGTTCACGCGGCCCGACAAAGAACGCGACCGCATCCAGCACATCGATGCCACCAACGGCCAGACGGGCATGGTCTTCCTCGCCTACCGCGACGACGTGCGTCTCAACGCGCTGATCGCCGAAGGGCAGAAGCGCGAGCCGGAGTTCCGGGTCACGACCGAGGACGACGTGGTGCACACGCTGTGGCGAGTCAGCGACGCCGTCGCCGTCGCCGCGATCACCGCGGCGGCAGCGGGGCTTCCGGCCACCTACGTCGCGGATGGCCACCACCGGTCGGCGGCGGCCAGCATCGTCCACAAGGAGCGCCGGGAGCGACCGGGGCGGCATGGCTGGTTCGTGGCCTGCCTCTTCCCGGCGTCGGCGCTGGCGATCATGGCCTACAACCGCGCGATCAAGGACCTCAACGGCCACACCCCGGCCGGACTCATGGAGGCCATCCACAATTCGGGCTGGGACGTCGTTCCCACCTCGCTCACCGTGCCCCCGCGGCGCGGCTCGGCGACGATGTACCTCGCCGGCGGTTGGTACCTGCTCACCGCGCGCGATGTGCCCGCAGATCCGGTCACCGGTCTCGACGTGTCGCTGCTCCAGGATCGTGTCCTCGGCCCGCTTCTCGCCATCGACAATCCCCGCACCAACAAGCGCGTCGACTTCGTCGGCGGCATCCGCGGCGCGGACGAGCTGGTTCGCCTCGTGGACGCCGGCACCCATGCCGTCGCCTTCCACATGTTCCCCACCCAGATGGGCCAGCTGCTCGCGGTGGCCGATGCCGGGCAGGTGATGCCACCAAAATCGACGTGGTTCGAGCCGAAGTTGCGTGACGCCGTCGCCATGCACGAGTTGGAGTGAGCATGAAGCCGGTAAAACGCCCCTACGAGCTTCGCCAGCTCCTCGTCTGCACCAACCTGCGCGACCCCAGCACCGGAAAGTCCTCGTGCGGCCAGAACGGCGCCCAGCCGATCCTGGAGTATCTGAAGAAGACGGTGAAGGAGCGGGGGCTCAAGGGCAAGGTGATCGTCACCAAGTCCGGTTGCCTGGACATCTGCCCGGACCACGGGTGCATCGTCGGTTTTCAGCCGGAGGCCGAGTTCTTCCACGCCGAGTGCACGAGCGAGGAGGCGGATGCGCTCCTGACGCGGCTCACCGCGGGGCTCTGAGGGGCGGCGGCGCCAGAGGGAGCGTAGAGCGGTCTCCGCTGGTCAAGCTCCCGTCACCAGAGCGATCCTTCGCGCCAGAATCGGGCATGTTGCGCAGTGGAGATGTTCTTCTTCCTCGCCAATGCCCTCGCGGCCGCCCCGGTGGTCATCGAACTGCCGCCGCGGGAGCCGCTGGAGGAGTGGGCCGAGAGCCTCGCTCTGGCGGGGCTGGTGGCCGGCGTGCGCGGCTCCGGGGCCTATGTGGAGGTGCTGGATCAGGGGACCGTGTGGCTCATCCGGGTGCACGACGGCGCCGGCCATACCCGAGAGGCCGCCGTGCGCGAACCCGTGCGCGCTGCAGAGCGCGAAGACGTCGCCATCCTTGCCGCGAGCCTGATGCGGACGATCAGCTCGGGTGGCGCCCCGGCGCCGCGGCCCCCGGTCGAGGCACCCCCGCCGATCGTACCCCCACCCGTCGTCGCCCCGCCCGTCGTGGTGTCGAGGCCGCCGCCCGTCGTGATCGTGGAACCGGTTGTCGCTCCGGTGATCGCGCCACCACTGCCGCCGCCGCCGGTCGTCGCGCCGCCACCGCCCCCTCCACCGAGATCCCCCGTTGCGTTCCCCCCTACGTTCGCGCCCCCCGAGGCACTGCCGGCTCCGAAGCCCCCAGCCTGGGCCGTCGAGGGCGGGCTTGGCGTCGGCGTCAATCTCCGCGGCGACACGGTCCCCGCCCCGAGCGTGGCGGGGCAACTGGTGGTCACCGATGGCGCTCTCCGCGTCCTCGCGCGGGTGGGCGGCACCTTCCCGGCGCGCCTGACCGCCTTCGAGGCGCGACCCGACCTCTCGGGAGTGGGAGGCAGCGCGGGACTGTGGTGGGCCCCCCCCACTACCGCGGGTCTGGACTTCGGCGTCGAGCTCGGCTGCACCGCCCTGCTGCCCGGCGACGGCCTCGGCAATCTTCTCGCCGACGCCGTCGCGATTCCTACCCTCTCCGCAGGCATCGGCTGGCGCGCCCGCCTTGGCCCGCTCAACACCATCGAGCCTCAGGCCCGCTTCAGCTGGACCTCACGGACGGTGAACCTCCGTTCCGACCGCAACGGCGACACCGTTCTCTCCCCTTGGAGCGTGGAACTCGGGCTCCTGACGAGCTTCGGCGGAGTCGGTCGGCTGTGATTTTTTACCCGAAACCCAACCTTTCGAGACTGAGAACCGATCCTTTCACGCCGCACGCGGCATTGATCGCGCGATGAGGGTCACTCCTGAACTCCGCTCCCGCACCGAGGCCGCCTTCCGAGGCGAAGCCGGTGGCCTGGATCAGCTCATCGAAGCGTGGCTTCCGGTGGTGCTGTCCTGGTGTTCGCGGCTGGGCGGACCCCGCGTCGACGCCGAAGAGGCCGCGCACGACACACTGATGGTGGTCGTGCGGCGGCTCGACAGTTGCTACGACGCGGCGCGGTTCCCGTCATGGCTCTTCGGAATCACCCGCCGCACGCTGGGTCGACACCGGCGACGGGCGTTCGTCGCTCGGTGGGTCCCCGGACTCACCGTCGACGTCCGCGACCCGGCGGACGGCCCGGCACGGCTTTACGCGGTGTCCGAGACCAGCCGCCGCGTCCAAGAAACGCTCGAGCGCATGGGCGCCGACGATCGGGAAGTGCTGGTGCTCTCGCTCCTCGAGGATCGGCCGGACGCCGAGGTCGCGGAGATGCTTGAGATTCCCCTTGGCACGATGAAGAGCCGCCTTCGGCGCGCTCGCGAAAAGTTCTTGCGGCTTGCCCGTGCGGCCGACCTACAGCCCGGCGAGGAGGCGTGATGCCTGACGACCTGACCCCAGAAGTGCAACTCCAACTCGATCAGGCGGCCCTTGAGCTGTTGACCGAGTTGCCCGACGCTGCTCCGGGCGCAGCCACGCGCGTGGCTCGTCGGCTTGCACGTTCGATTGCATCCGAGCGGCCGCAGGCGCGGTCCACGCGCTACGCGTACGTCGGCGGCGGGCTCCTCGGTGCCGCGCTGGCTGCGGCAGTGCTGTTTGCGCTTCCCGCGCCGGTAGCCACCCCTCCGACGGGCGAAGGCTCCCTGCAGAGCGAAGAACGCTGGGCGGCGCGCGCCTTCGACGGCGTCGCGTTGAGCTACCGCGGCGTCGGCGACGTCGACGGCACGAACAAGGCCCCTCGCATCGACTGGCAGCGGGGCACGCTCAACGTCGAAGTCACGCCGGGGCGCGGGCTCGATGTACGGATCAGCACCCGCGAGGCTGAGGTTCGCGTGGTCGGTACCGGCTTCACGGTCGATCGCACGGCGCTCGGCACCCGCGTTGACGTCCGCCACGGCCTCGTCGAGACCCGGTGCGGCGACAGCGCCATCAAGATGTTGGGCGAGGGTGACAGCATCGTCTGTCCGCCTCGTTCGGCCGCCGGCCTTCTGGGCCGGGCTCAGGCGCTGCGGGAGGGCGGTGCCGCGGCGGACGACGTGCTCGCCTCGATCACCAACGGCGTCGCGCTGAGCACGCCTGACGACCCGTTCACCGATGAGCTGCTCGCGCTGCAGGTGCGCGTCCTGGCCGACGCCGGCCGCTCCGCCGAAGCGCTCGCCGTAGCCGAGCGCCTCATCGTCTCCGGCGGCGGTGCACGGCGTGGCGAAGTGTTGTCGATCGCGGGCGAGCTGGCGGCCGCCGCGGGCGGCTGCGCGACCGCTGCCCCGTGGCTAACGACCGCTGGTCCCGACGCCGGCGTCTACTGCCCCAACTGACATCAACTGACCTCCCCGGATTTTTCCCATGCGCGTGCTGACGCTCTCTCCTCTGCTGTTGCTCCTCGCCTGCACCGAAGCCGCCATCGTCATCGACGAAGACCCGGGCACCGGCAAGGACACCGCGGGCGACACCGACGACACCGGCACCATCACCGACGGCGCCATCTCGGTGGCCCCTCCGAGCATCGACCTCGGGACGATCTTCGTCGGTCAGACGGGGCAGGGCGCGCTGGTGGTGACCAACATCGGCGACGGGACGGTCGCGGTCAGCCTCACCGTCGTCGGCGGCTGGTCCACGGCGTACACGCTGGACGCGTACACCTCCGCCCCCGCCGCGGGGGCCAGTGCCACGCACACCTTCACCCTGACGCCCACCACCTGGGGCGATCACAGCGTCAGCGTGCTGGTCGACGACAGCGTCAGCGGCGGCCATGTCGAAGTGGTCGTCGCCGCCCGGGTGCAGCTCGATCAGGACGGCGACGGCTTCGGCAGCATCGACAGCGGCGGCGATGACTGCGACGACGACGACGCGGCCATCAACCCCGGCGTCACCGAGGTCTGGTACGACGGCGTCGACAGCGATTGCGGCGGCGGCGACGACTACGATCAAGACGGCGACGGGCACATCGCGGCCGACTACGGCGGCGACGACTGTGTCGACACCGACGCCAGCATCAACCCCTCCGCGGTCGATGCCTGGTACGACGGCACCGACAGCGACTGCGCCGGCAACGACGATTTTGATCAGGATGCCGACGGCTACGTGGCCGCCGACTACGGCGGTGACGACTGCAACGACACCGACGCGGCCATCAATCCCGGCGCCACCGACATCTGGTACGACGGCCTCGACACCGACTGCGCCGGCAACGACGACTACGACCAGGACGGCGACACCCACATCTCCGCCGACTACGGCGGTGACGACTGCAACGACACCGACGCCACCGCATACACCGGCGCGGCCGAGATCTGGTACGATGGCGTCGACCAGGATTGCCTGGGTGGCAGCGACTACGACCAGGACGGCGACGGCGTCGATTACCCCACCGACTGCAACGACACCGACGCCACGGTCACCGGTCCGACCACCGAGACCCTGAACCACAACGACGACGACTGCAACGGCATCGTCGACGACATGGCGATCGGCGACGTCGCCGGCGGCGTGATCTACGGGAGCGCCTCCAGCATGGCCCTTGGCGACCACGGGCTCATCGCGATGGGCGCGGACGTCACCGGCGACGGCCTCACCGACCTGCTGCTCGGCGCGCCGGTCAGCAGCACCGGGTACACCTGGGTGGTGGATGGCCTCACCGCTTCGACCGCGGCCGGCCTCGTCACCGCCTACGACACCGCGGAGATCGCCGGAGAGTCCGCTGGCTCGGGCTACTATTGGCGCGTCGGCTGGCTCAACGGCCCGATGGGCGACGTCAACGGCGACGGTACCGGCGACCTGTTGGTGGGGTCGTATCTTTCGAGTTCGTACCCCTACTACGGGCGGAGCTATCTGTTCTACGGCGGCTCGGGCCTCACCGGGAGTATCGCCGCGAGCGCCAACGACGTCCGGTTCTCCGGGGACAGCGAGGACGACACCGACGGCTCGCGCATGTCGGCCAGCGGCGACATGGACGGGGACGGCCAGGCCGATGTCGGCCTCGGCTCCTACAACGACGACGACGGCTCCGGGTGGGGTGGGGACACCCCCGGCAGCCTGGCCATCTTCTCCGGCGCCGCCTTCGCGGACGACACCCTCGATCTCGACGAAGGCGACGACCTGATCATGGGCGCCGATGACAACGACTACTTCGGCTACTCGTTGGTCATGGCGGACGTCACCGGCGACGGGTACGACGACGCGATCGTCGGCGCGCCTTACAACGACGACGGCGAGGACGACGGGGGTTCCATCTACGTGATCGCCGGAAACACCACGCTGGCCTGGGATGACACCGCTGACGACGCCGCCGACTTCACGATCCAGGGTGACGACAACGACCAGAACCTCGGGCTGGACAACATGGCCCACCCCGGTGACGTCGACGGCGACGGGGCGCTGGACCTGGTCTTCGCGATCGAGGACGAAGGCGACGTCTGGGTCTTCCTCGCCCCGTCCAGCGACATGGACCTCGGCGACGCGGACCACGAGCTCAACGGCACCGCAGGCGACCACGGCTCGACCCTGGTCGTGGACTCCGACCTCGACGGCGACGGCGCCGACGAGATCGTGGTCGGCGCCGACGGCGACGACAGCGCCTACTCCAACTCGGGTACCATCTTCGTGTTCTCGTGGTCGTCCAGCTGGGGTTCCAGCTTCGACGAAGGCGACGCACGCGCCACATTCTCGGGCAGCCAGACCGACGGCTACCTCGGCTCGGGCGGCGCCGGCGGTGCCGACCTTGACGGCGACGGGCTCGAAGACGTGGCGATCGGCGAGGCCGCCAGTGACAGCGGCGCCAGCAACGCCGGCGCGGTGTGGATCATCCCGGGCTGGTAGCGCGTTAGCTGCGAGGCGATGACCCTCGCGGAGCTGACGGACGGCCTCAACCCCGAACAACGCCGCGCAGTCGCGACGCTGGACGGGCCGTTGCTCATCCTCGCCGGGGCGGGCTCCGGCAAGACGCGGGTGCTGACGCGCCGGATCGCGGCGCTTTTGGCACGCGGCACGGTAGGCGAAGGCGCGTTCGCCCCCTGGTTGCGGCCGTGGAACATCCTCGCCGTCACCTTCACGAACAAGGCAGCCGGCGAGATGCGTCACCGGGTGGAAGCCTTGGTCGGGGAATCGGCGCGGCACGTCTGGGTGTCCACCTTCCATTCCACCTGCGTGCGCATCCTCCGCCAGGACATCGAGCCGCTGGGCTGGCGGCGGGACTTTGTCATCTACGACGATGACGACCAGCTGCGCGTGATCAAGGCGGTGCTCGAAGAGTTCAAGATCTCGCCGAAGGAGCTGCCGCCCGCCGCCGTGCGCGGCCGCATCGACCGCTACAAGAACGGCTTGAGCGCCGGCGAGTACCTCGCCCGCTCCGACCCGTTCCCGAAGTTGCTCGCCAGTTACGACGCACGACTGAAGAAGGCGAACGCGCTGGACTTCAACGACCTCATCAACAAGGTCGTTCAGCTTTGGACGGAGAATCCGGCGGTGCTGACGCGGTGGCAGGACCGGTGGCGGTACGTGCTCGTCGACGAATACCAGGACACCAACCCCGCCCAGTACAGCCTGCTGAAACTACTGGCGGGGGAGGCTCGGAATCTGGCAGTCGTCGGCGACGACGACCAGAGCATCTATCGATTCCGCGGCGCCGACCTGCGCAACATCCTGGAGTTCGAGCAGGACTTCCCAGGCGCGGCCGTGATCAAACTCGAGCAGAACTACCGGAGCAAGGGGAACATCCTCAAGGCCGCATCCGGCGTGGTGCGCAACAACAAAGCGCGTAAGGACAAGACCCTCCGCACCGAAGCAGAGGACGGCGAGCTGGTGAAGCTCTTGATGACGGAGGACGACGCCGCCGAGGGCGAGACCATCGTCAACACCATGCTCCGCCTCGGCCGAAACTGGAGCGACTACGCCGTCATCTACCGAACCAATGCGCTGAGTAGGCAGGTCGAGCAGGTGCTGACCCGCAACCGGATTCCCTACACGCTGGTGGGCGGCCGGAAGTTCTACGATCGCATGGAGGTCAAGGACATCCTCGGTTATCTGCGCCTGCTCAACAATCCGGACGACGACATCGCGCTCGCGAGGGTGGTCAACGTCCCCGCGCGCGGCCTGGGCGACAAGGCGATGGAGTCCCTGCGTGCGGAGGCAGCGCGTCACGGAACGAATCTTCGTGCGGCGGCGCGAGCGCTGGGGGGCACCGGCGGACGCGCGGGCAACGCATTGGCAGCGTTCTCGCTCCTGATGGACCGGTTGGAGGGGGTGGTGCCCCTGATGCCGCTGTCCGATCTCGTGGCTTATGTCGCGACCGAGACCGGCTACATCGCCATGCTCGAAGCCGAGGACACCGACGAGGCCCGGGGCCGCATCGAAAACATCCGCGAGCTCCAACGCAGCGCTGCCGCCGTGCTGGAAGAGCCCGATGACGACGGGAACGTCCCCGAACCGGGGCCGATGTCCCTCCGCTACTTCCTCGATCGCGCCACCCTGTCCGGTCAGGCGGATGAGCTCCCCGACGAAGGTGCCGGCTCGGTGACGCTCTTGACCGCCCACCTCGCCAAAGGCCTCGAATTCCCCGTCGTCTTCGTCATCGGTATGGTCGAAAAGGGCTTTCCCCACGCGCGCGCTGAGCTGGAGGAGGACATCGAAGAGGAGCGTCGCCTGGCCTACGTCGCGTTCACCCGAGCGCGGGAGCGACTCTTTCTCACCTCTCCACGCCGTCGGCGCGGGCTGGAAGGATGGTACGAAGACGCGGTTCTTTCCAGATTTGTCCATGAGATTCCAGAGGATGCGCTGAGCGGGCGTGAGCCGGGGCGCGGACACATGCCGGCCTGGCGTCTCGGCAACCTGACGCCCCTTGGGCGCGGCACGCCCGCTGCTGCGCCATCGCGTCCGGGCTGGTCATCCGAACGGCCGGCCCCCGCGCGCGCCCCCGCGCCGACACGGTCGTTCGCCCGGCCGGCGGGGCTGCGTACGCTGGTGCCCGAGAACCTCGACTCTTTCATCACCGGCGCCGAGGTGCTGCATCCGTCGCTTGGAATCGGTACAATCCAAACGAGGGATGGAACTCCCGGCAATCCGCGTCTTACTATACATTTCGCAGGCGCCGGTCCGAGAACCGTCTACGCGGTTACTGCGGCGCTCGAATTGGTCATCCGGTCTTAGGAGCACTCTCGCGTGATCGTCTCCTGTGAGTCATGTAAATCCAGATACAAGCTGGACGATAGCAAGATCACTGGGCGCGGTGCCAAGATCACCTGCCCCAAGTGCAAGCACGTCTTCGTCGTCCTGGCACCGCCGCCGACCATGACCGACACCCCCCGGCCGGCCATGTTGCCCCAGCAGGGAGAGACCAACGAGTGGGAGGATGACGAGCCCACCCGCGTAGGCCGCGAGGCCGCCGAGGCCGCTGCCGCCGCCGTTGCAGGGCCGGCAGTTCCGCGCGAACACGAGGTTGTCCGGCCGCGCGCAGGGGCGCCCCCGCCCCCGCCCCCGCCCTCCAAGGAGGCCATCGCCGCTCGGGCCGCCAAGCTGGACTTCCGAAAAGTTGGGATCAACGCCTGGAAGGTAAAGGTTCGCATCGGCCTGGTCTACGACTTCTCCGATATCAAGACGCTCCGGAAGTACATCCAGGACGGCCGTGTCACCGCGGCGGACGTCATCAGTCACGACGGGAAGAATTGGAAACCGCTAGGCGATATCCCCGACCTGGATTCATTCTTTCTGGAGTCCTACGAGCGGCTGGAGGTCGAATACGCCGCGAAGGCACCAGCAGCCAAGGAGACCGGGCCCTCCCCGGCGGATCTCGGCAACGTCGCCGCAGCGCTTGCCGCAGCGGCCGCTGCCGAGGTGGATGAGGGCGGTGAGTCCCGGGCCACCGGCCCTGTGTACGAAGACCCCTTCGAAGCGATGAAGCAGCGGCAGCGGGAGCGCGGCACCAAAAAAGGCCCCCCGAAAGCGGTGAAGCCGCAGGCAAACAACACGCCGATCTTTGTGGCGGCGTTGGTCGTGGTGGCCGTCGGCGGGGGGGCGTTGTGGTGGACCTTCGGCCGCGCGCCGCCCGCGCCCACGCCCGACCCGGCGCCGGTCACGACGGTGACGCCGGTCCCCAAAGCGCCCGAGCCCTCCGGACCTTGGACGCCAGTACCACCCGCCTCGCCCAGCGCCGCGGACGCCGGCACGTCACCCGCGCCGCTCCCGGGAGACTGCCCGGAGGGGTTCGTCTGGAACATCAGTGTCCAAGGTTGCGTCGGGTACGGCCCGCGCCCTGGCGGCACCGGCCCCACCATCCAGCCTCCCGGTCCCGGCACTGCCAAGACGGTCCCTGGCGCGCCGGCCGCTGGCAGCTCCAGCGTGTCGGAGAGCGACGACGAGGCCATCGGCGACGAAGCGATGAAGAAAGGGGACTTCGAAACCGCGGTCGTCGCCTTCCGAAAGTGCGGATGCACCATGAAGCTCGGCGAGGCCCAGATGCGCGCCGGCGATCAGGCGGGGGCGATGGCCACCCTCACGCAGGCGTCGTCCTCCAACAAGAAGGCCTTCAAGCTGATCGGCGAGCTCCAGGAGAGCGCGGGCGACCTTGCCGGCGCCAGGGTTGCGTTCCAGAAGTACGTCGCCGCCTTCCCGAAGGACACCGCCGTCAAGGCCCACCTCGAAGCGTTGGGCCCCTAAGTGGACGTCACCTGCCCCCGCTGCCACAGCCGGCATCATGTCGACCCTCCTTCGTCCACGCGCTTCCGCACTCGTCCGCTGCGCTTCCGGTGTTCGGAGTGTGGGCACACTTTTCCGCTGCACGGGGAGGGCTCCGCGCTCCCGCCCGCGATGCTGCCCATCGAACCGCCGTCGCGACTGGTGCCCGAGCCCCGCCTCGTGCCGGTTGGCGAACCGGTCGAGATGCTCCGCGTAGGCGGCGACGTCTACAGCTTGCCGGACGCCGCGACCTTGCAACGATGGATCCTGGAACAGCGTGTGTCACGCTCCGACATGGTGTCCCAGCACGGTATGCGATGGACGGCCCTCGGCGACCGGGCCGAGTTCGCCATCTTCTTCACCGCGGTAGACGCCCTTCCCCAACCGGCTGCCGGGCCCACGCTCGAACCGCTGCCGTCGCCGCTGGCGCCGCCGCGTCTCCAGATGCCGATGGCGGACGACGAGGAGATCTACGTTCAGGATCTCGGGCCGATCGACGGTGGGAACCCTCCGACAGAATTTGTCGCGGCCCCGCCGCCGCCTGAGCTGTCGCCCTTCCCGCCGACAGACGAGCCCACCGTCGGCCTCGGGCCGCGCCCAGGCCCCCTCGACGAACTCCCCGTTGGGATGCTCCTTCCGCCGCGTCATCCCGTCGCTGAGGATGAGCCCGAGACGCTCTTGGAGCTCGCGCCCCGGCCTAGCTTCCAGGCCGAGGCCCACAGCCTCGGCTTCCGACTCGGGCCTGATCCGGACACGATGGAAGCCACGATGGAGGCCACGCGCGTGAGCCCCTCGCCCGAGGCCATCGCCTCGGATCCCACCGAAGAGTTCATGCGCACCGGGAATTTCGGCGAGCTCGATCTCGCCATCGCACCGCCGCCGCTGGTGCTGCCCAGCGGGCGGGTCCCCGTCACCGTCGCGCCCGCCCTCGGCCGCTCCGTCCTGGACGAAGACGTTGCCGCGGCCAAGCCCGTCTCCAACACACCGATGTTCGCCGCCGCTGGCGTCGCCGCGCTCGTGCTCGTCGCGCTCGTCGCATGGTACGCGCTGCCCAACGACGCCGCCACCACCACGGTTGCGGAAGCACCGCGCGCGCAGCCGAGTCCCGTCGCGGTTGCGCCGGCGCCCAAGCCGGTCGTGCCCCCCCCGACGATAGAGAAGCAGCCCGCCGTCGTAGCCGTGCCGCCGGAGCCTGTCCCCACGCCCAGGGCCGCTCCCGGGCCGACGCCGAAGCCCGCGCTCGTCGCGCCGCCGAAGCCCGCGCTCGTCGCCAAGGCGGCGCCGCCCCCGCCGACGCCGATCCCCCGCGAAGCTGCAACTCCGAAGCCAGTCGTGGCCCCCATTCCCGTCAAGGCCGGAGGGAGTGCGCGCACGCTCGCCGATCAAGGGTGGAAGGCCATGGATCGTGGCGACATCGACGCCGCCCACGGGCTGTTCGCCAAGGCGCTCCAGAAGGACCCGACCGCGGGCTGGGCGCTGTACGGGCGCGGCTACGCCAACGAAAAGCTCGGCGACAGGGTCAGCGCCCGGGTCGACTACTGCTCGGCCCTGGCCGGTGCCGGCGCCGATCCTGAACTGTCCCGCGAGTTGGCCGGTGGGCTCCGGCGGCTCAACGCCGGCTGCTAGCCGCGCGACCAGTTAGCTCCCCCTCCCGAGGTCCCCATGTCGAGCGACAAGAACAAGTCCGAAGAAGAGTACTTTGCGCGTCTGGAGCGCGAGGAGCGCGCGCGCGCTCAGATCGAGGCCGACAAGCAGGCCGCCGTCGACGCACGGGCCGCGGCCAAGGCGACCCACCTGCAATGTTGCGGAAAGTGCGGCGGCCCGATGACGCCCCGTGACTTCCGCGGCGTAGAGATCGACATCTGCGGCTGGTGCGGCGCCGTGCTGCTCGATCCGGGCGAGCTCGAGACCCTGGCCGGCAAGGACGCCAGCGGCGCGCTCGCCGGGCTCGCGAACCTGTTCCGGATGCCGCGGTAATACCGCCCCATCGGGGGTGATTAGCGCCGCGGATTCTCCGCCACCCACGCGACGAAGCGCCGCATCACCGTCTGCGCCAGCTCGGTGTCCGGGGCCTCGGCCATGACCCGGTCGATACGCTCCGCCTCCGCCGGATTTCCGGCGTAGTGACTGCGGTAATACTGCCAGCGCTCCGTGGTCGTCGCTTTGCGAAGTTCGGGGTGGAACTGCGCGGCCCAGAACGGGGCGGCATCGACCTTGAACGCCTGATTGTGCACGAGCCGGCCGGTGGCCAGCAGCGTGACCCCGCCAGGCAGGCGATCGACGTGATCGTGGTGCCCAAGCTGTACGTCCACCGTACGCGGAAGATGCCCCAAGAGTGGATCGGCGGCCCCTGCATCGGTCAAGTCCACCGGAAACGCCCCCAACTCCTGCCGGGCGTCGTCGCGATTGACCTCGCCCCCGAGCGCGAGCGCCAGGCCCTGGAAGCCGAAGCAACTGGCCCAGGCGGGGATGCGCCGGTCGACACACTCCACCAGACGATCGAGCATGTTGTGCACCCAGGGGTGGGTGTCGAGCACGCTGTAGGCGCCACTGCCGCCGAAGAACAGCAGCGCCGCCTCATCCATCAGGCGGTCGTCGAGCTGCCCCGCATTCGCATAGGCGATCTCGAGGTCTGGGAGTCCGGCGCTGTCGGCGAAACAGCGCAGCTCCTGACGCGACATGGGGTCGTTTGGGTCACGCAAGGACACGAGCACGTGGCGGGGAGGCATCGGCGCGGGTGACTAACCAGAAGCGGGGGAAGGGGCACTCGCCCCTTCCCCTACCGCGCCATTCCCTCCGGCCGCCGGCAAGCCGTCGGCCTGCGGCGCCCGGC
>CANLGL010000011.1 GCA_947490345.1 Deltaproteobacteria bacterium | reverse complement strand
GGGTACGCCGCGGTCAGCGGCGACTGTGACGACGCCGACGACACCATCAGCCCCGATGAGACCGAGATCTGCGACTCGGTCGACAACGACTGCGATGGCACCATCGACACCTCCGGCGGCACCAGCCTCTGCTTCTCAGGCCCCCGGGAATTCGACAACTGCAGCGGGTCGGGAGCGACGGGACCGACACAGGCGCAGTGCGACACCTCCTACGCCAGCACCACCCTGGACGGCGAGGTCACCGTTTCCGCCGGCATCCAGGCCTGGGAGGTGCCCACCGACGGCGACTACATCATCGAGGCCTGGGGCGCCCAGGGCTTCGCCGCGGAACCGTCGCGCACCGGAGGGCTGGGCGCCTACGCCACCGGCACCTTCACGCTCACCGCAGGCGACACCCTCTACATCATCGTCGGCCAGCGCGCGCCGACGACGAGCATCTACAACGGCGGTGGGGGCGGTGGCAGCTTCGTCGTCGACAGCTCCGGCACCCCGCTCGTGTCCGCCGGTGGCGGCGGTGGCACGCGCATGTCCGTCAGCGCCAACGGATGCAATGGACGGTCCACGACCTACGCCGGCCTGGGGTCGGGCGCTTCGACGACCTCCTCGTGCGCGGCCAAGACCACCGGCCTCGGCACGGGCGGCATCGTTTCCAGCGCCTCTTGGGGCTCGGGCGGCGCGGGCTTCAACGGGAACGGCGTCGGGGAGATCACCACTTACCCGTCGTGGGGTGGCTACGGCGGCTACCGCTACTCGGCCGGGATGAACGGCGGGTTGGGCCACTCGGCGTGCTACCGCGGGGACGGTGGCTTCGGCGGCGGCGGCTCCGGCAACGGCTGCGCGGGCGGCGGTGGCGGTGGCGGCTACTCGGGTGGGGACGGCGGTCGGGTCGCGGGCGGCGGTGGCTCGTACGTGGACAGCTCCGGCACCTCGACGTCCACCGCGTCAGGCGTACAGTCGGGCATGGGCGCAGTCACCATCGACATGTAGGGCTCGTCATGCTCGTCCTCCTGCTTGGCTGCCCCTGGGTAGAACGCGAGACCCTCCGCGATCGGGATCGCGACGGCTTCATCGCCATGGCGTTCGCCGGCGACGATTGCGACGACGCCGACCCGGCGATCGGCGCCGCGGCGATCGTCACCTACCTCGATGCGGACGGCGACGGCTTCGGCGACCCGGCCAGCGGCGAGCTCAGCTGTGGCCAGGGCGGCCGCATCCTCGACGGCAGCGACTGCGACGACGCTGACGCCGACTGGTTTCCGGTGGAGGTGTGGCCCGACGACGACGGCGATGGCGCCGGGAGCGACGCCTTGGGACCCTCGGTGGGCTGCGAAGGGGGCACCTGGTCGGGCGGCGATTGCGACGATGACAATCCGGGCGTCCGGCCGGGTGCCTTCGAGAACTGCTTCGACGGCATCGACCAGGACTGCAACGGCACGGCGGACGACTGCGGCGCCGGAGAGCCGCTCGCGCGCGGGGTCGGCGCTGGGACGCAGTTCGGCCAGGCGGGGTTGATCGGCGCCGATCTGGATGGGGACGGCCAGGGCGACCTGTTGATCGGTGTGCCGACGCTGGGCGCGCTGGTCGGCTTCGGCAGTGGATCGGCGACCGCGGGCAGCCCGATCACCGAAGACGACGTCCTTCTGCGCGGTGAGGGCTTCGGGAGCCTCGGCGGCAGCTCGCTGGCGGTCGGCGACATCTTCGGCGATGGCAGCCAGGTGCTGGTGGCGGGCGCCCCGGCGGCGAACGGGGCGGTGCCCATCCTGGCGTTCTTACCGCTTCCGGCCACGGGCGTTCGCTCGCCCACTTTCTGGCTGGACGGCTTGGGCGAGGAGCCCTACAGCGCCATCGGCACCTCGCTGGCGGTGGGCGACATCGACGACGACGGCGTACCCGAGCTCATCGCCGGCGACCCCAACGAGGGCTGGTACTGTGGCGGCGCCTATGTCATCCGCACGCCGCTACCGAGCGACATCGGCAACATCGGCAGCGTCGACGACTACTTCAACGAGGGTAGCGCAGGCGGCGTGGTGCGCTTGGGGGACTCGTGCAGCGACTACGCCGACCCGGTGACCAGCGAACGGCTCGGGAGCAGCGTGGCGTTGGTCGGCGCCCCCGACGGCACTGCCCGGGTCGTGCTCGCCGCCCCGATGTCGAACCGGCGCGTCGAGGACGCGGGGCACGTGTACCTGGTGGGAGGCACGCTCGGAGACATCGGCACCATCGACCTTTCGGAGACCGACAACGGCGGCGTGGCCGGGTTGGACGGCGGGGCGGGCTTTGGGCAGCGCCTTGCCACTGGAGACCTCGATGGCGACGGCGATGGCGACCTCCTCATCAGCGCGCCGGGCGCCACCGGTGACGTCACCGACGGCGGCGTAGTCTACGTCCTGTTCGATGCCGCCGACGCAACAGACGGCGCCTGGATCGACGCCGAACGCGTCGCACTCACGCTGCGGGGGAACACCCCGGACGGGCGGTTCGGCGCGGGCCTGGCGGTGCTCGACCACGACGGGGATGGCAACGCGGACGTGGCGGTGGGTGTTCCTGACCTGGCAACGGGCGTCGGGACTGGCGCCGTGGGGCTGTTCCTCGGGCCCTTCGGCGCGGGCACGCGGTCGCTGACCGCCGCGGATCGGGCCTGGGCCGCGGAAGCGGCCGGTGCCGATCTTGGCGAGTGGCTCACCGCCGGCCCCCTCGATGACGTCGCCGGCGACGAGCTGATCGCGGGCGCACCTGGGGAAGGGAACGGCGCGATCTACCTGTTGCGGTGAGCCCCAAGTGGACTAATATCAGGGCACACTTAGTCCACGGAGACGTTCCATGCCGGTACAAATCAACGTCCACGATGCCAAGACCCAGTTCTCCGCGCTCCTGGACCGTGTCCTCGGCGGTGAGGAGATCATCATCGCCAAGGCGGGCACTCCGGTGGCGAGGCTCACGCCGCTACTGCCGGCGGCGGGTCGGTCGCGGGTGCCGGGGTCCCGTCTGGGTCGCATGCGGATGGCCGACGACTTCGACGCGCCCCTGCCCGCCGACTTCTTGTCCGGCGAAACGCCGTGAAGCTGCTGCTCGACACCCACGCCCTCTTGTTCTGGATCTACGAGCCGTCCCGACTTGGGGCCGGAGCGCTCCGGGCGCTCGCCGACCGGGACAACCAGGTCTTCTGGAGCGTCGCCAGCTCGTGGGAAGTCGCCATCAAGGTTGGCCTGGGGAAGCTGCACCTGGACGGACCAGTGTCGGAGGTCATCCCTTCGGAATTACTCCGACACGGATTCACGCTCCTCCCGATCGATCACGCGCACGTCCTGGCCGTCTCCGACCTGCCCCCCCACCATGGCGACCCCTTCGACCGCCTGCTGGTTGCCCAGGCCCAAGCCGAAGGGCTCGCTCTGGTTTCGTACGACGCCAAGCTCGCGCCGTACGGTGTTGCGATGGTCTGGTAGCGCCCGCCGCGCCGCCGTGCCGCCGCCGCCCCGCCGGTGGACGATCGCCACCCCAAGTGTTAGCCCGCGGGTCCGCTCGATCCTGAGCGGTCGGTGACCGGCCCACGAGACTCCTCTCGAACCCCCCGGGCACCGTAGTTCGCACCTCAAGGAGCCAATAATATGGCACGTTATCGTGGACCGCGGATGGCTCGCTGCCGCCGTGTGGGCGTGGTGCTTCCTGGTTTGACCACGGCGGCAACGCTCGACCGTGCAACCCCTCCAGGACAGCACGGCGCTCGCCGCAAGGGCAAGTCATCCGACTATAAAGACCGCCTGATCGAAAAGCAGAAAATGCGCTGGCATTACGGCATCCTGGAAAAGCAGTTCCGGAAGTACGTGGTCGAAGCCTCGCGTCGCAAGGGCCCGACCGGCCGCATCCTGGTCACGCTGCTCGAGTCCCGACTCGACAACGTCATCTGGCGCCTCGGTCTTGCCGCGACCATCCCGGCCGCGCGCCAGCTCGTCGTGCACGGTCACATCACCGTCGACGGATCTCGCGTCGATCGCCCCAGCTTCCACGTCAAGCCCAACCAGGCGGTCTCGGTGCACGAAAAGTCGCGCGCCAAGCCGTTTATCCAGGCTGCCCTCGAAGTCGGCGCCACCCGCATCCGCCCCGGCTACCTCGACTTCAACCCGGCCACCGCCATCGGGAAGATCGTGACCGAGCCCCAGCGCGAGGACATGCCGCTCGAGTGTGATCCGCAGAAGATCGTCGAGTTCTACTCGCAGCAGATCTGAGTCGGGTTCACCGCTGGACGCCCGGCTTCGGTCGGGCGTCTTCGTTTTTGGCACTCCCCCGTCGGCTACTGCGCGTCGGCCGTGTCCATGTCCGCCGGGTCCAGCGCCGCGATCACGCTCACCTCGTGGTGAGCGGTGCGGCCGGCGAGGTCTTCCGCGTCCATCGAGACCGTGAGCGTCTCGCCCGCGAGGAGCTCGGGCGGGGTGTCGGCGTCCCCGGACTTGACGTCTGAGACGTCGAGCACACCGAGCATGCCAGCGTAGGTGCCGCCGCAGCCGTCGTCATGCGGAACCAACATGACCTTGAAGTTGCCGTAGCTGAGCCGCACGTCGCTTGCCGGCCAGGTGATCGCGTACTGCAGCGTGACGATGTCTCCCGCGTGGCGGACGTCGGCGGCGCCGAGGATGTGCCAGCCTCCCTGCGGGCCGTGCACCATCACCTGCTCGCTCCCCGCGGGCATCTCGACCCAGATGGGACGGTCGAGCTCGTCAAAGGCGCTGCTCCCCGCGAGCACGGTGGCATCGACGTCGAGGCAACCCACGGGGGCGGTGTCACCGAGCTTGTCGGTTGACCCGGGGCACCCGACCAGCAGTAGGAGGACGACGCTCACGGCTTGAGTGTAGCCCGCGGGGCGGCTACCAGACCCATGAAACCGCCATCCGGCATGGGGGTCTGCGTTGAGGGGGAGAGCGGCCGCCCAGGCGTGTTATTTGCGGCTGCGGGGATGGGGAGAGGGGCGCGTCCCGGCGCGTTATCAACGCGTCGGGCGCCGCAGGCCGACGGCTTGCCGGCGGCCGGAGGGGACGCCCCGGTAGGGGAAGGGGCCGGTGCCCCTTCCCCCGTTTCTGGCTAGCGCGTAGCCGCCTTTTTCTGAGCCGCGTCGCACACCATCCGGACCACCCCGGGGACGAGCCGTTGGGCCAGCGCGGAGCTCCACCCGTCGAAGCCGGGGATGATCTCGAAGGACCCTTTGGCCATTCCGGCCAGCATCGCCTCCGCCACGGCGGCGGCCGGTAGCGTCTTGACGTTCCCAGCGATCGCCTTGGTTTCGGCGGGCTTGTACTGGTTCTCGAACGCCAACTGCGGGGTGTCGGTGTCGGGCGGGAGGCACACGCTGACGTGGATATTGTGCGGCCACATCTCGGCACGGAGGCACTGCGAAAAGCCGCACAGCGCGAACTTGGTAGCGGAGTAGGCCGTGTACCCGTAGATGCCGATGCACCCGGCCATCGACGAGACGTTGAGGATGTGGCCGCCGCCGCGGGCTTGCATCGACGGGATCAGCGCCTTGCAGCAGTGCACGGTTCCGAAGTAGTTGATGTCCATCATCCAGCGGAACTGTTCGGTCGGCAGGTCGACGAAACGACCCGGCATCACCACGCCCGCGTTGTTGATGAGCATGTCAACCGGGAACGCCGCGGCGTGGGCTCCGAGCTTCTCGATGACGTCTTTTTCGTTGGCGATGTCGAGGGCGAGGGCACGCGCATTGGCGCCCAGCTTCGCCCGCGCGGCCTCCAGCACATCGGCGCGCCTGGCCACGATCGTGACGGTGGCGCCGACGCCGCAGAGGCGCTCTGCTGCCGCCAGGCCGATGCCGCTGGAGCCGCCGGTGACGACGACGTGTTTGCCTTTGAAGTAGGTCTCGATGGACATGCCGCGCTGCTAATCCGGCAGGGTAGAGGGTGACGATGCGGGCAGTGGTTCAGCGGGTGGCGCGCGCGTCCGTCCGCGTCGAGGGTGTGGTGGTGGGCGAGATCGGCCGCGGTCTTTGCGTCCTCCTGGGCGTCGCGCCGTTGGACGGGCCGGCCGAGGTGGCGTGGATGAGCGACAAGATCGCCGGCCTGCGCATCTTCGCGGACGACGCCGGCAGGATGAACCGGTCGGTGCGAGAGGTGGAGGGGGGCGTGTTGGTCATCTCGCAGTTCACGCTCTACGGTGACGTGGCCAAGGGCCGCCGGCCGTCGTTTGTCGGCGCGGCACGACCGGAGGTGGCCGAGCCCCTCTACGAGGCCGTCGCGGACGCGCTTTCAGCAGCGCGGGGCCGCTTCGGCGCCGACATGCAGGTGGAGCTGGTGAATGACGGGCCGGTCACGCTCGTCCTGGACACCTCCCCGGTGCTTGCCCGGGCGGAGCGTGCATGAACAAGGAACTCGTGGCGTATATGGACCACGCGACCGTCGCCGCTCGCCGGGCGGGCGAGCTCCTGCGTCAGCGCCCGAGCGAGGTGCGCCACAAGGGCGCCATCGACCTGGTGACCGAGGTCGACCTCGCCAGCGAGCGCTGCATCCGCGAGGCGCTCGCACCGTTGGGGATTCCAGTCCAGGGCGAGGAGGGGGGCGGCAGCGACTCGGGCGACCGCTGGGTCGTCGACCCCTTGGACGGCACGACCAACTTTGTGCATGGATACCCCCACTACTGCGTCAGCATCGCGCTCGTTCATGGCGGCGGGCCCGTGGTGGGTGTCATCTACGATCCGGTGCGCGATCACCTGTACGCCGGCGCGGTGGGCTGCGGGGCGCATCGCAATGGAGAGGCGCTAGCCGTTGCCGCCGTCCGCACCCTGGACGAGGCCCTGTGCGTGACCGGTTTCCCCTACGACCGCCGCGAGCACGCCCACGTCTACCTCGCGTACGTGGAGCGCGTCCTGCGCCACACCCAGGGCATGCGCCGCAGTGGCAGCGCGGCCATGGACATGGCCACCCTGGCCGCCGGGCAAGTGGACATTTTTTGGGAGTTCGGCCTCAAGGCCTGGGATACCGCCGCCGGTCAGGTCCTGGTGGTCGAGGCGGGCGGCATCGTCTCGCGCTTGTCGGGCAACCCCCATCGGCCGGGGGCGCCGAGCGTTCTGGCGACCAACCCGTGGCTGCACGAGGCGGTGGTCAGCCTGTTCGCGGACCTCGCCACTCGTGACCGGAGCGCGTGATAGCCACCCGCAATGGCCGTCGCCGTGGGCATCGATCTTGGGACCAGCAACTCCTGCGTCGCCGCGATTCGTGACGGCGAGGTGGTGGTCTTCGCGGACCCGGAGGGGCGCCGGACCCAGCCGTCGGTGGTCGCCTTCGGCTACGGGAAAAGCGCGGTCGTCGGGTGGAAGGCCCGTCGTCAACTGATGTACTCGCCCGAGAGCACGGTCGTAAGTGTCAAGCGGTTGATCGGGCGGCGCGCCGGGTCAGAGGAGGTGCTCAAGATGAAGGCCCAGAGCGCCTTCGGCATCACCGATGCTGATGGCGGCGACGTGCGGATCCGCGTCCAGGGAAAGCTCTTTTCCCCGACCGAGATCAGCGCCCATGTGCTCATCCACATGAAGCGCATCGCCGAGCAGGCTCTGGGCGAGACGGTAGAAAAAGCGGTGATCACGGTGCCCGCCTACTTCAACGACAACCAACGCCAGGCCACTCGCGATGCCGCTACGATGGCCGGGCTCGACTGCCTTCGCATCCTGAATGAGCCGACGGCCGCCGCGTTGGCCTACGGCTTCAAGCAGGGCAAGCGCCAGCATGTTGCGGTGTACGATCTGGGCGGTGGCACCTTCGACATCTCGATTCTCCGCATCGACGATGACTTCTTCGAAGTCGTCGCCACCGCCGGCGACACGTTCTTGGGCGGCGATGACTTCGATTACCTCGCCGCGGACGAGTTCATGCGCCTGTTCTGCAGCCAAAATGCGCTGGACCTCGCGGAGAACCGCACGGTCCGCATGAAGCTGCGGGAGGCCGCGGAGCGCGCCAAGGTGGCGCTCTGCTCGGAGGAAGAGGTCGAGGTCACCGTACCGGCGCTGTACCGCTCGCCGGATGGCAAGGAGTACGAGTTCTCCACGACGCTGGACCGCTTCACCTACGCGCAGTGGGTGCTGCCGCTCGTCCAGCGCACTCTCGACGTGTGTGAAGATGCGTTGAAGGCGGCGAATATGTCGGCCCGACAGATCGACCATGCGCTTTTGGTCGGCGGCATGACCCGCTTGCCCCTGGTGCGCGACTCCGTCGGGGAGTTCTTTGGGAAGCCGGCCAACGCCAGCTTGAACCCCGACGAGGTGGTGGCGGTCGGCGCCGCTATTCAGGCCCACAACCTCACGAATGAGTCCGCCGCCGGCGACTCGGTGCTGCTGGACGTCACCCCACAATCGCTGGGTATTCGCACCGTCGGGGGCTTTTGCGAGGTCCTGATCCCGCGCAACACCGCGATTCCGACGGAGTCGGCCAAGGTCTTTCACACCGCGTTCGACGCACAGACCGAGGTCCGCATCTCTGCGTATCAGGGAGAAAGCCGACTTTCGGACGACAACGAACTCCTGGGCGAGTTCGTGCTCGAGGGCTTGCCGGCTCGACCACGTGGCCAGGTCAAGGTGCGCGTCACCTTCGAGATCGACAACGACGGGATCGTGCACGTACGCGCGCTCGACAACGCCAACGGGGCCGAACAGGCCATCCGGATCGAAGCGCGGTCCGGCCTGGCCCCGGAAGAGCTTCGCTCCGCCCGCTTCGACGACATCGAGTTCTAGGGTAGGATGCGCCGATGGACCCGCGCCTTCGCCTACGCTTCGAGATCGAGACCATGCACGAGCTGCTCCCGCAGCTCGACTACTACCAGCTCCTCGGCGTGAAGCCGGGCTGCCCCCAGGGCGAGGTGGATTCGGCCTTCCGCACGGAGGGGCGCCGCCTGCACCCCGACCGGGTAATCGCTGGAGCCCCGCCCGAGTTCCGCGGCGTCGCCAACACGGTGTTCAAGGCGATCAACGACGCCTATCGGGTCCTTCGCGACCCGGACGCTCGGGGTCATTACGACAACGAGCTGCGGGCTGGAAGGTTCCGGATGGACGCCGAGGCCCGCAAGGTCGCCGAGGCCGAGGCCGCCGCCCGCACCGACCCCAACAAGGCGGCCCGCAGCGAGAAGGGCGGAAAGTTCTGGAAGCTCGCCCTGCAGGGCATGGCGGACAAGGACTACAACGGGGCCAGCATGAACATCCAGTTCGCGCTCTCCTTCGAACCCGACAACGACGTCTTCAAGGAATACCTGGCCAAGGCCAAGGCGGGCAAGGAAGAGGTCAAGAAGGAAAAGTCGACGGCAAATGCGTATAAGATTCGGCTATAGGTCCAAATGGGGGAGGACGCTCGCCGCATCCTCCCCCGACCGTAAGTCGTGACGATTTTCGCGCCGACCTCGGTCGGGGATGTACTCGACCGCCTCACCATCCTGGCGCACAAAGGTACGAAGGTCGTCGGCGCGCCCGCAGCCAATGTCGGCCGTGAACTTGCAGCGCTGGCCACCGCGTGGCGCGATGCCGGCCTGCCCTCGCCGGAGTCCGTGCCGGAGTTTGCGGCGCTTGACCTGGTGAACCGCGAGCTGTGGGCCACCGAGGACCGCTTGCGCGCGGCCGAGGCGGCGGGCGACTTCGGCGCAGGCTTTGTTCAGCAGGCGCGTGCGGTGTACCGCCTCAACGACCGGCGCGCGGCGCTGAAGCGCGCCGTGAACTTTCGGTACGGAAGCGCGCTGGTCGAGGAGAAGCTCCACCCGCATTACGAGGCCGGCAATGGCTGAGCTGACGCACGTGAGCGCAAGCGGGGATGCCCGCATGGTGGAGGTCGGCGACAAGCCCGTCACGCGGCGGGAGGCCGTTGCGGAGGGTCGGGTGCGCATGTCGGCGGCGGCGCTCGCCGCCGTCGTGGAGCGAACCGCAAAAAAGGGCGACGTGCTCTCGATCGCGCAGTTGGCCGGGATTCAGGGCGCCAAACGCACCGGGGAGCTGATCCCGCTCTGTCACCCCCTGCCGCTCGACGGGGTGGACTTGCGGCTCCAGGTGGTGGACGGTGGCGTGCGCATCGAGGCTTCGGTGCGCTGCACCGGGCGCACCGGCGTCGAGATGGAGGCGTTGACCGCGGTCGCGGTGGCGGCGCTCACGGTGATTGACATGCTGAAGGCGCTGGACCGAGGCATGATCATCGAGGAGGTGCGCTTGCTGCAGAAATCGGGTGGTCGCTCGGGTGCCTGGCGGGCGCCCTGATGCTGCTGACGCTGCTCAGCTGCCTCGGCGAAACCGAATCCGCCGAGGTCACCCCCCCCACAGAGGAGGCTTGCGACGCGTGTGAGGGCGACTGTGTCACGACCTTTACCCCCGCGGCCGCGGCGGACCACGACACCGCCGATCTCACCTACGCGGACGAACCGCCAACGTCCGGCGATCACCATCCGTGCTGGACGGCATGGGGCGTGCACACCGAGGCCGTCGCCGCCGAGAATTGGGTCCACAACCTCGAACATGGCGGCATCGTCTTTCTATACGACTGCCCCGGTGGTTGCGACGCAGAGGTCGCGGAGCTCGCGACCTGGGTCTCCGGCCTGACGCCAGGTCGGGCGGTCCTGACACCCTACGAGCCCTCCGAAGCCCAGTTCACCGCGGTCGCGTGGGAACACAAGCTCGAATTGGCCTGCTTCGACCTGCCGAGCCTGGCCGCGTTCTTCGATGCGCACGTCGGCAAGGGCCCCGAAGACGTGCTCAGCGATCCGTCCGCAGCCTGCATGTAGGGTTCAACCCTTGCGGACCTCGAACGCTCCGCTGACGAGCGCCTGGAGCGTTCGGCCGGTGCGGCTGGCGATGCCCTTTGCGCGAGCAATCGCCATGGCGTCGGCGTCGACGCGCAGCTTCCAATAGGAGCGAGAGAGGGTCGCGGGTCCTTCTGGGAGGAGCGTCTCAACGCGCTTGGAGGTGAGCACGCTCACGACGGCGCCGAGCACTGCTCCGGCGAAAACGGCCCCGAGCGACGTCGCAGCGGCACGGGCAACCGTAAAGTCGAGGGTGCTGCACACCGTCAGCGCCAAGACGAAGGCAGCGATACCGCCAAGCGCAACGTGCCGCCACGCGAAGACAAGCGGGGAGCGTTCCGGAAGCAACACTTCCCTTTTGAGCTTGATCTCGGCGATCTCGATCTTCTGGGTGTCGACACCAGCTCGTTTCAGCGTGCTCCGCACCTCCGCGAGCGCGGATGGGGTCGCGACGATTGCCACGGTCCGACCAGTCTCACGCGCCATGTGCACACCTCCCGCCGGAGATCGGCCTCCACACGTTCGGGCATGAGCCGGGCTACGCGGCGCAGATGAACAGCCTGAAGGATGCGCTGCAGGTCGCCCTGGCGCCGGTCACCGCCGTGGGCGCGGCGCTGGTTGCGCGCGAGGCCGGGCCGCCGCAGGGCGTCGCGGCGCTCCCGCGGCCCGAGGGTGGTGACTGGGAGAGGCTCCTGGCGGGCGCCGGCATTCGTCTTGACCGAGGCTTGGCCGTGGCGGCGTGGGTGCAGAAGACTGCCGGGGCGGTGCGCGCCCTCGAGGCTGGCGGCCGCAAGCACGACGCACGGGCCCTCGGTCAGGCGCGTGACGAATTCGTCCGCAGACGAGAGAAAAAGGCCTGGGAAGCTGTGAAGGCCCGATTCGACGAGCTCGGGTTGCCCGAGAAGACCTACCGTGCCCTCAAGCAAGAGGGAGCCGACGTCGAAAAGGTGCTGGCGCGGCTCTACACGCGGCGGGCGGAGGAGTGGCGCGGCATCGCCGGCGCGCGGCTCCGCGACATCCTCCTGGAGCGCGCGTGACCCCCTCCGGAATGGTGTACACTGGGCGCCCCGCGGAGCGGATCATGCACAGGCGTCGTGGTGTAACCCTCGTCGAGATTGCGATCGTCATCGCGATCATCGGCATCCTCGCGGCCATCGGCGCCGGCATGCTCACCCAGACCATGCCCAAGTGGCGCACCCGCCGCGCTGCGCTCGACTTCGTTGCCCAGGTGAACCAGGTACGCGCGATGGCGATCGCCGACTCGGTGCAGTATCGGATCCACATCATCACCACCGACAGTGACGCGACCTCTGGAGACAACGAAGGGGAGTATTCGGTGGAAAAGGGCGACCTGGCGTCCGCATCCACGGCGTGGGACGTTCTCCCGGTCGACATGAGCGGCGTCGATACCCTCAGCGGCGAAGGGTACGTCAACATCGGGAAGGATCAGGAAGACAGCCTGCCGTGGGTCAGCTTGGAGGCCCCCAGTGCCGCTCTGGCCGGAGCCGATGGCTATCCCGACAGCATCGTCTTCAATCCGCGCGGCCAGATTGACAATCCGGCGACCGATTTCTCCTGCGACATCAACGGTGGCGGAGCCACCGGGTACATCTGCGTGACCTTCGTCAACACCAAAGCGGCGTCAGAGGGGATCGAGGACCGCTGGATCGTGGCGATCTCACGGGCGGGGATGGCGAGGATGTTCCACGGCGAGGATGCGGCGGTGGGCGCCGCCTCAGGGTCGTCGATCACCTCGACCCCCGGGGCTACGTCGTCGGGCTACGCGGGCGGCTCGTAGCGCATGGACTCAGCCTACGGTGAACTACCGACCGGGGGCGTCCCGCCGGCCAGTGGCGACGCACAGATGGAGATGAGCGCCGCCTTCGACATCGAGCGCGGCATCCGCAACGGCGTACACGCCATCCGGCGGAACATCTGGGTGGTCCTGGTCGGCGGACTGCTGAAGTCCTGCACCGAGGGCGGCGGCGGCAGCGGCGGGAACAACCTGTCGGGCGAGGATCTCGACACGCTGAAGAAGCTCTCCGACGGCTCCTTCGATCCCAGCCAGATGTCGCTGGGGGCGACGATCGGCCTGCCCGCCGGCCCCTGGGTTGGCGAGGAGCTCCCCTTCGATCCGGCGGTGCTCTTCGGCGGCCTTGGCGTGGGGTTCCTCGTGGCGCTGGTCGCGGTGGTCGTTGTCGTGGTGCTCGTGGTGCTCGCGCTGGGCGCCTGGATCACCCCGGGATGGATCCGCCTGCACCACGAGATCCTGCGCGAGGGCACCGGGCGCTTCGGGACGCTCTTCGGCGCTGGCGACGTCTTCCTCCGCTCGCTGGGCTGGGTGCTGCTGTCGGGCCTCTTGGGGCTCGCGACAGTGGTTCTCGCCATCGTCCCGATGATCTCGTTCTTCTTCCTCACCGATCCCACGATGATGCTCCTGGTGGGCATCGCCTGCGGCGTGTGGGCCCTTGGCGTGATTGTGGCGACGATCTGGATGCGTCTGTGCCTCGCCTTCGTGCCCCACGCAATCGCGCTCGAGGATCAGGGGATCATGGCGGCGATCGATCGTTCGGTGGCGCTGACGCGCGGCGGGCGCTTCTGGTTGCTGCTGTACATGGCAGTGCTCAGCTTTCTGGGCTTCCTGGCCAGCTTGCCAGGGTACTGTTTGTGCTGCGTGGGCATCCTCCTCACCCGGCCGCTCGGCGTCACGCTCCGCGACTTCGGCTACACCGAGGGGTTCTTGCGCCTGACGCGCCCCGCTGATGAGGTCGCCGCCTGGGCGTCCGAGCGCTGGGAAAACTAGCCAGCGACGGGCGCCGGCTCCACGCGGTTGACCATGCCGAGCAGCTCGCTGAGTCGTTCGCCGGACAGCGACTCTTCCTTCAACAGCGCCGCCGCCATGGTCTCGAGCACCTCGCGGTTCAGCGCGAGTAGCGCCCGGGCCCGGTCCTGCGCACCCTCGATCAGCGCCCGGATCTCGGTGTCGATGAGCCGTGACGTTTCCTCGCTGCGCTCATTGTCCACGTGCCTGGAGGTCATCCCAAACGGGCTGCGACGCTCGGTGGAGTAGTTGATCGGCCCGAGGGCGGACGACATTCCGTATTCGGTGACCATGCGACGGGCGAGGTCAGTGGCCTGCTGGATGTCGTTGGCAGCACCGTTGTTGTGCTCGCCGTAGATCAACTCCTCGGCGCAGCGGCCGCCGAAGGACATGGTCATCATCGCAAGCAGTTGGGCGCGCGAGTGGGTGTACCGCTCTTCCGGGTCGCGGAAGCTGGTGTAGCCGAGCGCGCCGATGCCACGGGGGATGATCGTCACCTTCTGCACCTGCGGCGCGCCGGGCGTGCCCGCCGCAACGATGGCATGGCCGGCCTCGTGGATGGCCGTGGAGCGCCGCTCCTCTTCCGACAGGCGCCGACTGCGTCGTTCGAGCCCCATCGAAATCCGCTCCACCGCGTCTTCGATCTCGATCTGGCCGACCTGGTCCTTGTTGCGGCGAGCCGCCAACAGAGCGGCCTCGTTCAGCGCCGTGCCCAAGTCCGCACCGACGAAGCCGGGGGTGACCTGGGCGATCCGCTTGAGGTCCACTTCGGGGGCCAAGGCGAGCTTGGCCGCATGGACGCGGAGGATCGCCTCTCGGCCGCGCACGTCCGGGCGGTCGACCAGCACCTGCCGGTCGAAGCGTCCCGGGCGCAACAGCGCCGCATCGAGGGTGTCGGGACGGTTGGTGGCCGCCATCAGGATGATGCCCTTGCGCCCGTCGAAGCCATCCATCTCCACCAGCAGTTGGTTGAGCGTCTGGTCGCGTTCGCCCTCGCCCCCGCCGGGCACACCGGCCATGCGTGCTTTGCCGATGGCGTCGATCTCGTCGATGAATACGATGGTTGGTGCCCGCTCCGCCGCCTGTTTGAAGAGATCACGGACCCGAGCGGCGCCAACGCCGACGTACAGTTCCATGAAGTCCGAGCCGGACAGGGAGAAGAAGGGCACCCCCGCCTCGCCCGCTACGGCCCTGGCCAAGAGCGTCTTGCCCGTGCCCGGCGGCCCGACCAGGAGCACGCCCTTGGGAATCTTTCCGCCCAGGCGGGTGAAGCGCTCCGGCGTCTTGAGGAACTGGACCAGCTCGTTGAGCTCTTCCTCCGCCTCATCGATACCGGCGACATCTTTGAAGGTGACGCCCGTCCCCTCCTCGGGCGCCAACTTGGCCTGTGACCGCGAGATCCGCGCCGCGTTCGGCGCGTCAGCCTGGGGGCGGAGCGTATTGAACATCATGAACGCCATCACGACCATGAGCAGGATCGTCAGCGGCATCGCCTCGCCGCAGCCGTCCGCTTTGACCGCGCCATAGGGCACCTTGGCCGCGCGCAAAGCCTGGACCACTCCGTCGTCGTCGGGGACGACGACGGCATTGACGCGCCGAGCGGGTTCGCCGGGCCGCTCAGGCGGCAGGGTGACCTCCACCTGGGTGCTGCCGTTGAACGTGGCCTTCTGGACCTGGCCGCTCTGGATGAGCTCGATCAGCTCCGTCTGCGTCTTTTCTACGCCGGAGTTCATCTTGGCCCACAAGAAGGCGACCGCGAGAAGAAGCAGGAGGCCGATGACGAGGCCATTCGCGAGGTTTACACGCACGGCTTAGCGATAGGCACGGGGACGGCGGCGGACAAGCGCGAGGCCGGCGAGGGCGCCGAACAGCGACACCTGGAGACGGCCCGTCGTGCACCCGCCCCCGGCCTTCCCCTCGCCAGTGTCCAGCCCGTTGCCCTCGGTGGAGCGCGTCGGCCGGAATTGGCAGGCGCCATCAGTCTCGTCGGCCTCCCCATCGTCGACGAGACCGTCGCAGTCGTTGTCGTAGCCGTCGCAGTACTCCCGGGCGCCGACGAATACCCACGGGTCCTCGTCATCGCAGTCGTTCAAGGCAAAGTCGGGGCCCTCCACATCTTTGAAGCCGTCCCGATCATCGTCGATGGCCGGTCCACCCTCGTCGACCGTGCCGTTGCAGTTGTTGTCACGACCGTCCTTGATCTCGATGCCGGTGAGGCTGACCAGCGGGTCGGTGTCATCGCAGTCGCCTTGGAGCTCGTTCCAACCGTCGCCGTCGTCATCGTAGCCGTCGGTGCCCTCGTCGATCAGCGCGTCGCAGTCGTCGTCGCGGAGGTTGAGCACCTCATCGGCATCGGGTCCGACGAGCGGATCGTTGTCGTCGCAGTCCCCGTTCCCGCCACACTCGGCGCCGGATTCGCTGCAGCCATCCTCGTCGTCGTCATCGTTGACGCTGTCGTCGTCCAGTTCGTCGATTTCACCGTCGCAGTCGTTGTCCAAGGCGTCGCCGACGAACTCGTTTCGAGACGGATTGGTGTCGGCGTCGGCGTCGTCGCAGTCCCCCCCGCACTCCGGCCAGCCGTCGAAGTCGTTGTCCCACGACGCCGGCGCGAGCGAGTTCTCGCAGCTGTTCCCGACGACACGAACGCTTGCCCCCCCAAGCGCTTCGGAGTTGCTCACGAAGGTGAGCGCCCCATCCACGGCCGCCGCGGAGGGGACGCGCCAGCCGATCGACACCTCGGCGACGCGCCCCGCGAGCACGGTCAGCGGCGGGAGCGTCCGCGATTCCATCCCATCGCCGACGATTTGGATATCGGCCACCGTCAAGGGCACGATCCCGCAGTTGGTCAGGGTGACCGCCGTGCTGAAATCGCCGCCGACGTTGCGGGGGCCGAAGTCGACATAGTCGGGGTAGACCCTGCCACAGGCGTAGTCGGACAGACCGCGGAGCTGAACGCGCCAGATGGCCCACTCGCGCGTCTCATCGCTGGGGAGCGCGGCGACCTCGGTGGAGGTGTTGTCGTTGGACCAGATCGTGAGGAGCGCTTCGTAGTATCCCTTGACCGTGGGGGCGAAGACCACCTGGAGCGGCAGGGTGTCGTCGTCGCTTTCGTCGGTGTACTTGTCAAGGTCGCGGCAGTCGAAGATCCCGTCGGCGTCGGAATCGCAGCCATCGGCCCACGTGGAGTCATCCACCAAAAACGCCGGCGACACCGCGCCCTCGGGCACGGTCACGTCTTCGGTCTCGATCTCGAAGATGCGGACCTGCGAAGCCTTGGAGAACAACGGCACCGTGAAGACCTGCCGGTCGTTCACCGCGACCGCGCCAGCATCGACGTAGGAGAAGCCGTCGAGCACGCGGTCGGCGGCGGTCAGGTGGTCCTCGCCGTCGCAAGCTAAAAGGAGCACGGCCGCAAACAAGGTCACTGGGCGCATTGGGGACGCATTGTACGCCCAACCGCGCCCGCGCTCAAGGGCGGCGCGTGGCCTGATCGAGTGTGTCCTTCGTCTTTCGATACAGGAAGCGCGCCTGCTGCCAGTTGTCCCCAATGCAAACCAGCCCAAGCTTCCCGAATTCCGACAAGGCCCCGATGAGGTGAAAGACCACCCCGCGCTCGGAGCTGGAGTGGAAGTGCAGCTCGTTGAGCACGGCAAGGTCGACGAGATCGGCGGGCCCCAGCCCCTTGTAGGCGTCGCTCTGGAGGCTGTCCGACGCGTAGTAGTATTTGGGCCGGCCGGTCTGGCTGTAAAAAAGCCCGTCGTCCGTAGAGTAGTTGCCGTCGGTCAGGAACCGCAGCGTAAGGAACGGATGGGTCGTCCCGCCCTTGCGCAGGTTCACCTCGATGGCGTGGTGCTGCCAGACCCCATTTTCCTTCACCGACACGAAATCGGTCGCGAACCGGCCGATGACCCCGCGCGACGCCAGCGCCTCCGCCACGCGCAACCCCGACTCCTGAATCTGCAGCCGGTACTCGTCGTCGGCAGGGAACGTGCACCCCAGGAAGACCTGCCCGCTGGGACCCCCGAGCAGCTGATCGTGGGTGGAGATGGACATCGCCTCACCCCGCGCGTTGACCCGATTCTGGGAGGACGGAGAACACTTCTGTTCGCCCTCGACGAAGCTCTCGACGACCCCCTGCATCTCCTTGAACTTGGCGTGGTACCGCTCCCAGTGTTCGCCGGGCGCCTCGAAGCGCAGGCTCGGCAGCCGGTCGTGGATCCAGCTCCGTAGATCAGCACCTTTGAGCCCGTCGGCGCCGTCGTAGTAGAAAAGCGCATTGCCCTCACCGGAGAAGCCGTCGTTCAGCTTCACCACGGCGCGCCGCATCGTCGGTGTGCGTTCGCGCAGGACAGCGAGCGCTTCGGTGATGTCGTTCCCATCACGTAGATCTTCGAAGCCGTCGGGGAAAAGCACCCCCGACTCGCGGAACACTTTGCGGCAGCCCGACTTGGTGCCGAGGTGGTAGAGCGCCGGGTCGTTGGCGTACAACGGAATGCCCAGGCGGACGGCCAGCGTGCGCTCGAAGCCCGAGCTGTTGAAGCACACCAGATGGGCCAGCGAAACGTCGGGGATCGCGGCGCGGATGCGCTCAATCAAGCGCGGCCGCGCCAAAACCTTGGCGGTCAGCGGCGTCTTGCTGGCGTCGGAGCAGTGCAGGAGCAACAGGCGCTCGCGCGCATGCGAAGACGGGACGCCGGTGAGCAGGTGCAGGAAGTAGTCGACGATAATTGGGTCGAGCTGCTGGGAGGTGACGAAGATCACCCGGGTACGCGGCCGACGCAGGAGCATCAGCATGTAGAGCATGCGCTCTTCGTAGTGGTGGACGCCGGTCACCTTGGCCAGCTCTTCGGGGTCCAGCGAAAGACTAGGAACAACCACGACGGTCTGCTCCTGCGTCCGGCGGGAGGTGACCTTTCCGAACAGGGCGGGCAGGTGAGCCTGGAGAGACGTGAACGCGGAGATCTCTTCTGGGGAGCCGGGCAGCATCGACGCGAGCATAGCAGACGCCGGGGCTAGGAAGCGCCCCGGCCGGTGACGACGGCCGGCACGGTGAGCACGATGAGCCGGGCGTCGAGAAACAACGACCAGCTGTCGATGTACTCAAGGTCCAGGCGCATCCAGCCGTCGAAGTCGACCTTGTTGCGGCCGCTGACCTGCCAGATGCAGGTCAGGCCGGGGCGCATCGACAGCCGCCGCATCTGCCAGCGCTCGTAGCGCGCGACCTCAGCGGGCAGCGGCGGCCGTGGTCCCACGACGCTCATCTCCCCGCGAAGGATGTTCCACAACTGGGGCAGTTCATCGATGCTGGTCTTGCGGAGGATGGCGCCGACCCGGGTGACCCGCGGGTCGCGACGCATCTTGAAGACGGGCCCGCTCATCTCGTTTTCACCACTGAGCGACGCCTTTTTGGCCTCGGCGTCCACCACCATGGACCGGAACTTGAGCATGGG
The DNA here is from genome assembly GCA_947490345.1 of Deltaproteobacteria bacterium. Lineage (GTDB taxonomy): Bacteria > Myxococcota_A > UBA796 > UBA796 > SXON01 > SXON01. The sequence goes on along the minus strand of CANLGL010000011.1, from coordinate 94,351 downwards.
GAAGGTGCGCCCAAAGAGGCCGCTCCGCTCCTGAACGAACAGGATCGGTCCCCGATCCTCCAGCTTGATCGCGACCGCAGCCAACAGCATCGCGGGCCAGAGGACCAGGAGCCCCAAACAGGCCAAAAGCACGTCGGCAACCCGCTTCACCAGGAGCGCCGTGCCGTCCGAGGGCACCGACGAGAACGACAGAACACTCCAGCCGCCGAGGTCGTTCACGTCGGCACGCGCGATCGACAGGCCAAGGAAGTTCGCGTCCATCGAGAAGGTGACGCCCACCTCCTCGCAGCTGTCCGCGACAAAACGAAGTGTAGAGGTGTCCCACGCGCGCCCGGTCATGAAAACCTGGGCGATGCGCTCGGCCTCGATGATCTGGGTCAATTGCGGGAGCCGGCCGAGCACCTTGACGCCGTGGACGCTGGTGACGTCCTCGTCTTGAGGAACAATCACCCCGGCCACGCGTAGTCCCCACTGCGGGTGGCGGAGCACCGTGTCGACGAAGGGCGAGGCCTCCAGCGCCCCGCCCACCACCAGGATGTTCCAGGCCGGCTGCCGACGACCGGCCCGTCGCGCCTCTGCACGGCGCGCCAGGAACAAGCTCACGACGCTGACGATGGCGAAACCGAGCAGGAAGGACCGGGACGTCGGCACGGCCGGAGGGAAGACGAACAACACCGCCACCAGAAGCCCGAACGCCACCGCGACGGCGCTGGCGATGCGCAACAAGAGGATGTCGGCGCGCAGGCGGCGGAAGTCGTCGTACAGCCGATGCTGGGACAGACTGAAGAGCCAGAGTGGAACCACCGCGAAGACCAGGTGGAACTGGCTCCGGAGCGTGACCGCGGCGAGCACCGGCTCTCCAGGCACGACGTCGAAAGACCAGAACTCACGCGCGCGTTCGCGGACGAACGCGACGGCCACGAAGGTGATTGCCACCACCGCGGCATCGATCGCGCGGGCCAACCAGCCGAGCGACGTGGCCTGGATTCTTTGCATCCAGGCCACGGTCTATCGCTTTGGGCGGGCGGCGGCGCCTACCACGCCTTGTGCCAGCTCCAGAAGGGGGGTGCAAGAAGCGCGTCGTTGAACAGTTGTTGTTCGTGGGCGGTTCGAGGGTTGTGCTACGGGTGTGCCACGAGGGGCGCGCGCGCGTCCGGTCGCCCGCGGCGCGATACACCGCCGCCGAGGTGTCCGTGACCGCGACCGTCGTGCTTCACTGCGGCGAGTTCGTCATGATCGGCACGGACACGCGCACGGCATTTGGCGACCCGCCGACTTCGTTCGACGATGACGCCGTGAAGTTGTGGCGCTCCGATGCGGGGCTGATCACCGGATACGGGTACGTCCCCCTCCTTGATGCAGTGAAGCAGCGATTCGTAGCACATGGCGTGGAACACACGGATCAACTCGCAACCATCGTCCACGAGGAACGGACTGCCCGGGAGCGCTGGGATCCTGGGTGGCGATCGACCTACGCCTTGGACACGGGATGGTTCGTCACCTATGAGACCATCGCTGAGGGGGTGCGGCGCGTGCGATGTCGCTGCGTCCGCGCCGACGGAGACTCCTGGGGCGCGTCCGCCCCCTTCGCGCTGGTACAGCTCCCGCACGGAGCGCGCCCGGACGAGGCCAGAAGTCTCGAAAAGGCCCTGCTGCCCAAAGTTCGCGCCGTCGAGACCTTCGTGGGACTCTACGGCGCCATTCACCACCATGCAGAACTGGCTGCGGAGGTAGTGCGCTACGCCTCTGAGCGATTCAACACTTGCGGACCCTGGATGTCCGTGGGGGTTCACGCGGTGTGCGGGAGCCGGCGATTCACTATCGGAGCGACTCTCGCACGCCGTTCAAGGGCGCCATTCCGCTCACCCGCTACGGCAACCCCCGACGTGGGCAGGCTCGCCGTTGGACCCGCCGGCAGCCTGCCGTCTGACACACCGCCGCGACCTCACGGGGGCGTTTCCGCGCGCCCGGTTGGCCACTCGCGGCTTCCGTCCCCGGGTGAAGCATCGCACCACCAGTCACACACTGAGCCGAAGCGAGGCCAGTAGAACGGGCCGATCAGATACCGGCGGCACGTGAGAAACACCGTGTCACCTGCTTCTGGCAGCGCGACGGGAGTCTCGTGAAGTTCGTGGCCAACTTCGTAGGGCGAGCCCATGTGGTCGACGCCTGCCGCGAAAGCGCGCCGAGAACACCCGGCCGCATCAAAGTACACGGGCTCGGGTACCGTGCTGTCTGGCAACCCCCAGTCGTCGATCGCGAATGGCACCGCCATCGTGACGTAGTGGTCCTCGTGTCGCCAGTCTGACACGATGGAGCTGGAGGGCGAACGCTCCCCGGTGGCAGGCCCCCTCCAAACAACCTGGGCATCGACGAGATGAGTCGTGGATAGTGGAACATCCATGCCGCGTAAGAGCAGAAGCACTCCAAGCCCCACCAGCGCTAGCGTCCGCCAGGAATACACGGCGTGGTGAGGGCGATGGGCCCCGAGCCCATCGTCCGACAACGCGGCGCAAAAGACCGTGCGCGCACCCCCGAGGGTCTCCCAACAGACCGAGGCAAACCCTCCCACGGTCACGATGGCGAAGGCGGCTTGGAACCAGACCGGCGAAAGCGGGGAAGCCTCAAAACCTGCGTAGTACCCTAGTATTAACGTGGCCGTCGCCAGGTAAATGGCTGCGATTACACCCGCGAGCACGGTCGCCGCAAACGCGAGTGCGTAGTTCAACGCCAGCGACAATGCCGTGCGGGTCACGAGCGATTTGCGCGATTCCCGGCGCTGCATCATCGCCCGACCTGGAAAGCGCGAGCCCGCCAGGGGCGTGGCTGACCAATGCTTGCCAGTGTGTCGGCACCGGCAGCGGGCAGGCCCAGAGGCGCCCTACCGCTACCGTTGCGCACGGCGCCTACCGATATCGAACACCTTCCCGGCATCAGCCACCGGCGCCACGAGACGCGCCCGCGCCACGGCTTCCGCGCGCTCCTCCTCGCTCACCTGCCGGTAGTGCGCCATCGCCACCGCGGGCGAGTGCCCCACGACCGAGGCCGCGACGGCGGGATCGACGCCAGCCCGGTACAGCTCACGCACCGCGTACCGGCGCAGGGCGCCGACGGCGAACACCGGGACGCCCGCACGCTCACAGGCCCGCGCGACAGGCAGGTCGATCCCCATCGTCGTGTGCTTCGATCCCGCGAACATGGGACCCGCGACGACGTCGAGCGCCGCGAGCGCCTCCGCGAGAGCCTCGACGGCAGCCCCGCCCAGCGGCACGGACCGCAGGCCCACCTTCCCGCGAACCGTCAGACGCTCCCCGTCAAGGTCCACATCCGCCCATGTGAGCGACAGCACCTCCCCCTTGCGACAGCCGGTGCACGCGAGGAGCACGATCGCGAGCCGGGCCCAACCCTTGAGCTCCGCGAGCACGGCAGCCACCTGCTCGCGCGTCGGCGTCGTGCGATTCCGAGTCCACCCATTGAGCCGCACCGTGAAGCGGGGAAGCTCCCGATGCGCAGGGATCGCCCCCACGTCGCAGGCCCACCGCCAAGCCAGCCGCAGCGTTTCCAACTCCAGCCGCACGGTGCGCAGCGACGTCATCCGGTCCAGCGTGCCCGACAGCTTCCGCCCGTCGCGCGTCGTAGTGGCGTACCTCGCAGGCTCACGCAGCCGTACGGCGCGGTACGTCTCCAGGGTCTCCCGGGTCACCCGCTCGATCCGCACGTCGCCGATCACCCGGGCGAGCATAGCGGCGACGTGGAGCCGCTGGGCCACCGTGGCGGGCGAAAGGTCCGCGCGGGCCTTCTGCGACGCCGCCCACGTTTCGAGCACGTCGCGGATCGTCTTCACGTCGCGATGCGCCGGCACGGTTGAGGCGGTGGCCACTGAAGCGAGTTCGGTCGAGGCTTCCTCGCGGGTACGCCAGCCCAACGCGCCGCCGCCGTCATCCCGTGCCGCTGAGCCGCCGTGCCACCACCGCCAGTAGAAGCGCCCCTCAGCGTTCGGGCCACGAACGACACGAGCGCGGGCATCGCCGACGATGATGGGGGCAGGGCGACGGGGCTTCGACATGGGGACTCCCTGGGGTGAGTGTGACCGGTTCAGCGCCGCTTCAACTCGTGGGCAGTGACGCGCGTTTCCAAGCTTCCAAGACCGCGAATGAGCGCAAGGCGGATCACGGCCGCGCGACTTTTACGGCCCATCATCGGGCCCAACTCGGGATCGTTGCGCAGCGCCGGCAGGAGCGCATCAGCACGGGCGATCAACTCGGCGGGCAGCTTCACGGCGATCCAGCCGGCCTCGTCGGCGTCGTTCATGGGGGCCTCATGGGCGCCACCCGGTAGCGTGCCCGCGACGTAGGCGGCGGTCCGTTCCGCAACGCGATCCGTGGCGAGTCCCGGGTGCGCAGCCCTGACTGCGTCGAGCGTGGCGAGGCCGGCGGCAGCGCGTGGGAGGTCGACGGGGGCGCGGCGGCGCGCCATCACGCCACCTGAGCGAGCGTGAGGGCCTTGACCGTCTCCGCGTGCCAGCGCCGGCCCGAACGGGGGAGCATGCCGCGCTCGTGCAACGCCGCCGCGATGGCGCGGAGCGAGAGGCCCGCCGCCCGGAGTTCGGCGACGGCGGCGATCACGCCCTGCTCGCCGGCGTCGGCCTCGACGTGCACGCCATCCGCGGCGACGCGCCAGCCGTAGGGAGCCTCGCCGCCCGTGTACTCCCGCTGCGAGCGCATGTGCGCCAGCGCCGCCGAGGTCCGTTCGCCCGTCGCCTCCCGCTCCCACTGCGCTACGGAGGCAAGCACGTTGAGCACGAGGCGCCCGGCCGCGGTGCGGGTGTCGATCTGCTCGCCCACCGACAGGAGCGCCCACCGCCCGCTCGCGAAGTACCGTTCGACGAGGTCGCCGAGGTCGCGCACCGAACGGGTCAGCCGGTCGAGCTTCACCACGAGGATCGCGTCGGCCTTGCCAGCGCGAAGCATGCCCAACGCCCGGTCAAGTGCGGGACGGTCCAGCGACTTCGCGGACACGCCTGCATCGACTTCGACGGCGACGAGGTCGACATCGTACAGCGAGGCGTAGGCTTCGAGCTTCGCGCGCTGGGCGTCGAGGCTCACGCCGTGCTCGGCCTGCTTGTCGGTGCTCACCCGCACGTAGGCAACGGCGCGGGTGCGCGCGTTCGGGGCGGGGGAAGCGGAGCGGGCCATGCGTCAACCTCGACTGCATGCAGCTTACCACATACAGCAACCATAGTGCAACCCTAATGCAACCTGTTCGACGTGAGGCGCACCGATTCTGTCAGGGCGGGGACGCGCGCTGACGGGGCGCCCAGCCGGTGTCCGGCTGGGCGCCCGTCAGTGCTCAGCGTCCAGTAGGGTGCGGATTGCACCCGAAGCGTCCTTCAAGGACAGTCTCGGCGCCCCGTCGGGTGTAAGAAACAGCGCGGCGCGACCTGTGCCCGCCGCGTCCTTGAACGTGAGCATCGGGTGGCCATCGGCGACCAAGAATAGAGACATTCTCGAATTTCCCGCTGCATCCAACAGCGTGAGCGAGGGTTGACCATCGAGAAGGGCGAACAGCGTCGCCCGAGTCCTCCCCATTGCGTCAGAGATGGCGAGCCCCTTCGGCCCGAATGACGTTCCTTGCGTGCTCCCTGCCCGGGCCGAAAAGACGAGGCCTCCCGCGTCCAGCATGGTCAGCGCGCCGTCCGGAGCCGTGAGATGTAGACCTTCCGCATCGAGAACCGCCCGCACCTTGCCTGCGGCATCGACGACGGTGAAGTGTGCCGCGCGAACGTCGTTGCCCTCCGCCGCCACCGCCGCCGGTACCCAGGCCCCCACGGCCGTCGAGAGGAGTAGGGACACCACCCCGCCGCCGATCGCGGCGAAGAATAGATGAGCGAAGCGTGGGATCTTTCCGTCCATGTAGACTCCGGCAGCGGAACCGTACCACGGGGCGAGGTCTGCGCTGCCAAAGGCTGCCCCTGCAAGCCCATCCGTCCCCATCCCGATCCAGCTTGTGCACGTCCACACCAACGACCTGTACGGGGCCGTTGATGTCCTTGCAGTCGAGATCGGGAGGCGACGGCGGTACGCAGGCGCCGACGTACTAGGGGAGGCAACCGCCCTTGCCCATGACGCGCGCCTTCTCCTCAGGGGTCAACTTCCGTGGACCAGACGACGGCTCGGCGGGGTCCATCGACCCTGCTTCGGCTGCTCGCTCCGCTGCCCCGGGGGCCAGACCCAGCACGCAGCTCTTCTCCGCTGCGGTCAGATTGCGAAGATCAGTGGTCGCATCCAGTGTCCTCCGGCGATTGCGCGGTGGCGGGTAAGCTCAGCCCGTCTTCGCCCGCCGCGGGTCCGATGCCAGCATCAGCGCAGGAGGCGGGTCGGTGCTCAGGTCGTAGGCCACGCCGTAGAGGTCGGCGCAGAAGTCCTCCTCTTCGTCGTCGCCGTGACTGCCGGCGTAGCAGGCCAGAGCGAGGAGGAGCACTCGCGCAGCGTACCACACGACCAAAACCACCCCCAGCCGCGCCCGCGCTGCCGCCACGGAGGCGCTGGCAAGCATCAGGAGTCAGCGCGCCTCGCCACGAAGGGCACGGGCACTGCCCCCGCGGGGACCGAGCCCAGCCGCGCCGTCAGCACCGCCTTGCGCGCGTCGTCGAGCGTGGCGCGCCGGTAGCGCGTCAGCATCACGGCGGGCGAGTGTCCGAGGATGGCGCATGCGGTCCCCACGTCAACGCCGGCCCGGAGCAGGGAATCGACGGCAGCGCGCCGGAGCCCCGTGAGGCGTGAAGGTCGGGACGCCCGCCCGTCGGCATTCCCGCGCAAGGTGTACGCCCCGCTCGGGTCGGTGTGCGTCGGCTCGACAGCGCGATCCGCGCGCGCCGTCGTTCCCCGGGCATCGTTGCCGCGCGCCATGGCCAGCGCAGACAGCCGGGCGCTGGTCCGCCCGATCAACCCTCCGCAGCCGCCGCCGCGCGCCCCTCGATCACCCGCCGCTGCATCCCATCCAACTCGTCAATCTCCGCGAGGAGTTCGGGGAGCGACATCTGAGAGACCCGCGCAATCGCCGCGCTGTGCGTCACCGAGTACCCGCCAGAAACCTCAACCTTCGCCGCGGTGATCGTCCCGGTGAGCTGCCCATAGACCTGCTCGCCCTTGAACGCGGCGCCGTACTGCCCCGCTGCGGCGGCGGCGGCGATGTTCGCCTCAAGGCGCATGAGCTGGCGAACGCGCATCGCTTCGACATCGGACGGGTTCAGCGCCGCGCGCGTCCACCGTTGCACCCGACCCCAGATGCGGCGGACGGTGCGCACGTCGACGCCCAGCTCGTCGGCGAGGGCGGCGGCTGTGTTCAAGCTCCAACCCTTCTGCGTGACGGCTTCCTGAACGCGCGCGGCGCGGCGGATGGCGAGATCAACTGCGGTCGTGGACATTAGCAGTCACTCCCGGCGTTTGAGCCTGATCCTGCGTTCACCCTACCCCGGCAGCGCGAGCCGGGGCCATCCCTGATCGCGCGACGGGCCGCGGTGCACTCCTCGGACTTCATGCACTCGCGCGGCCGCTCGTGGATCACCCGCACCGTGCACGAGTCCTCGCGCGGTCGGGAAGTCCATCGAGTGCATGGAGTGCCTGCGTGGGTCACCCGTCGCCATCGCGGACAACGCACCACGTCGCCGTGCCGCCGACACGCTCCCCCGTACACAGGCGGTAGCCGCCGACGTGACGATCGCGGTAGCGCCGGAGCACGTTCCCGAGACTGTGCCCGTCGAGCTTCACGACACCACACGCCGCGGCGAAGCCAAGCAGCGCATCGCGGAATTCGAGGTCTTCCGGGCGAGCGCGCGGCGTGGGCACCGCGTTCGGGTCGATGGGCGGCGCCGGCGGGGTGAGCACGCGCAGAACTTCCGATAGCTTGCGCGGGTTGCCGCCCTGAGCGACGTACCAGGCGTGCAGCAACCCGCCCAGGTCGGCACGCCGCAGGTCGCCGCTGCGCCGAACGTCTGCACACCCGGCACACGGATCGACGGCCCCCGCCCACACGAGCGCTGACCGGATCAGGTCCGACCACTCCTCGAAGCTCCCGAACGCGCTCAGCTCCTGCCGAGGCCGGCCGGCGACGATGTATGCCCGCACCACCGTCAGCGCGGCGGTCAGGTACTTCGTTCGATCTTTGTTCACGGCGGCCGGGAGGGAGTGTACGAAACCTGTACGCAGTTCGGGACTCTCCTCCTTGGGCGTGAGCCGGATCGGGACCACGCGGCGCGGTAGGTCGGCCTTCAGCTCCAGGTTGTTCCCCGTCACGAACCAGACCGCAAGCAGCGGGAGGCGCCCGGTGGACTCGGACACCCCAAGCACGCGGTCGGTCCAGTCCCGCGACGTGAGGGCGGCGTCTAGCGGGGCGTTCCCGAAGTCGCCGACCACGTTGTCGATCAGCACCGCCGGCCAGCCCTCCAGGCACGCGACCGTGATCCGCTTGCGCCACTCCTCGTCGTCACCGGTCGGCGGAACGGCGGGCAGCGAGCGGCCGGTGGCGATGATTCCGGCGAGGTTCGCGAGGAGGGTCTTCCCGCTCCCGGGGGTCGTGGCGTCGAACAGGAACGCGGGGACGCAGCCGTCAACCGCGGCGCGGCACACGAGCGTCACGATCGCCGCGACAGCGGCGCTCCGGTGGTAGTCGCGCTCGAACGGGAAGTCGCACACAAGGTCGAACAGGAGGTCATAGGCCTGCTTCGCTTCCGCGTGCGTCGGGACCACCGGCACGGGCACGCGCAAGCCCACCGGCGGATCGTAGTAGAGGCCGGTGCGCGAGTCGTACCCGGGCTCCGTGAGCAGCGTTCCGTCCGGCCGCAGCGTCGGCGCCTCGATCACACCGCGTAACGGCCGGAACGACCACTCCCCGCGGGTGCGCACGCTGGCCACGACCCACACCGGCGGGAGGACCGGCTTGAGCCAGGACTCGCCGCCCGGCTTGGTCACCTCCTGCAACCACTCCGCCGACCGGCTGAGCGCCGAGCGCAGTTGCTCGGGGGGCACGTCGGCGACGGTGAGGGCTCCGGGGGCCATCCGGGCGCCGGCCATCGCGGAGACTCCATCCCGAAGCGTCCGCACTAGCTTGCCGCCGCGCTGGTAGAGGTTGCGCTCCCCTGCGCGCAACGCCTCCACCGCGAGGAGCGTCACGGGTTCGATGTCCGTCGAGAGCTTGATTTCGTGCCGGGTGAACGCGCGCTCCGCGGCTTCCCACTCGTCGAGCTGGGCAAGTGCCGCGTCCACGTCGAGTCGCGGCAGCGTGAGGTCGATCGCGTAGTCGTAGTGCTCCGTGAGCGCGGGCGCGAAGTGCCAGCGGTCAGCCTGCCTCCAGGTGTCGTCGACGGCGAACGCGGCGGCGAGGCCGTGATCGCTCGCCACGCGGAACGCCCACTCCGCGAGGCGCTGGTACTGGCCACGGCCGACCATCCGGGAGAGTGGAAGCAGTACGCGGAGCCGGGCCGCGCTGGGGCTGTGCGACGGGGTCGTGTGAATGACGTGTCGGTACGCCCCAAAACAGCCCACGAGCACGGCCACCGTCAGGGACGGAATCCCGCGCTCCGGGGGCCCGGCCTCCGAGTCCGCGTCGAGGTACAGCGCCCCCACGGCCTCCAGCGTCGCCTTCGAGCGATAGTCGTCCTTGTAGGTTGCGAGCTGCCACAGAGGAGCAGTTTCCTTTCCCGCTGGGGGCAAGGCTGGCGGGTCGCGCACTACCGCGGCCAGCGCCTCGGCGCCCCAGGCACGACGCTCGCCAGCGCGCGGCCGGTTCCGCTGCGGCCACGTCGTGATCCAGTACCCATCATCCCGGAGGTCCGGCGGTCCCTGCGGCTTCCTTTCGGCCGGCGGGCCGGACCGCCTCCCCCCCGCGGGCCTCTTCCGCATGCCGTCCGGCCCCGCCCCCCGTCCGTCGCCGTCGGCGGGCAGGTAGCCATCGGCGACGAGCACGTCGATCCGCGACATCCGCCTCTGGTGCGCCTCCAAGTCGAGGGCGTCACCGGTCCAGCACGCGTCGCCTTTGCGGCCCGCGGCGGCCGCGACGTGATCCGTGTCGAAGCAGACCCAACGGGTGCGGTCGCGGGGATTCGGCATGCGGCCGAAGCAGTCCCCGCCACCGCAAGCGGGACAGCGCCCGTGCTCGTCGGGCCAGTCGCCGGGATGATCGGCACACCACGCGAGGGCGGTCTCGTGGATAGAAGGGGGAGGCGGCGAGTCGGTGGCGTTTGAGGTAGAATGACCGTGCATCTTTGGTGCTCCTTGGGCGTGGCCGTTCGTGTGGTGTGGGCGGCCCGCCCGTCGTCGTGTTGGGGGTGACTACAAGCGGACTCGCGGAAGGAGCGAGCCCCGGGAACGGGAATGAGCTGGCGGCGGCGCCGAAGGGGTGTCAACGTCGCGGAGGGCGTCGAGCACCTCGTGGACTACGAACAGGGCGCCCTTGCCGGGGCCGTGAAGAACGAGCCCACGCCGTTCAGCCCAGGCCTTCGCCGCCGACTCGCGGCACCGCAGGAGCGCGGCGAGTTCGGCGAGGCCGATCAGGTCGCAGGGGTACAGGCCGCGGGGGCGTTCAGCGGGCATCGTCCGCTTCCTTGGCGGTGACGGGCGGGACCGTCGCGCCGTCGCCGAGGAGCCCGCGCCGCACGTACCGCGCGATCAGATTGGAGCGGCTGCGCTCGTCACGGGCGCGGTGCCGATCGAGCGCGGCGAGCAACTCGTCGGGGAGGGCGATGCAGATGGGCTTCGCTGACATGCCGCAACCGTACTCCCGAAGTGGGGTGAGGGCGGGCGCCATGTTAGATAAGAAATATCCACCAGGGTAAGGTCATGGCTAACCTAGAACGACGTGAGGAATGGGAGACCTTCGCCGCCACCGTGTCGACCGCCCGGAACGCCGTCCGACCGCCGCTCAGTCAGAAACAGCTCGGCAAGGCCATGGGGGCGTCGCGCCCGTGGGTCAACCACATGGAGCACGCCCGAGCGATGCCCAGCGAGCGCTGGCGGGTCGTGAAGCTCGCGGATGCGGTGAAACTCGACTTCGCGGCGCTGTGGGAGCAGGTCGTGCCCCTGACCACCCCGCCAGAGCGCCAGGAGTTCTGGGACGACAGGGCCCGGAGGGCTGGGCTCTCTGAAAGCGCGCTCGACCCAGCCGCGGCTGACCTCGTGGCGACGCTGGAGGGCCTCGGAAAGCTGATGGGCCGCCCTCACGCACCGGCGCGCCTCGTGCTCGCCACGATTAAGGCGTGGCAGGCGTTCGACACAACCGCGATGGACTACATGGACGGGCCGCCGAAGCGACCAGCCGAGCGCAGCACCGTCGTCCTGCTCATGCACACGCTCACCACGCTGCAACTCATCGGGGGGGCGCGGGAGTCAACGCGCACCGCGTTCGTCCGCTCGCTGATCCAACTAGCGAATGCGTTCATCGGCGCCGACATCGCAGCGAAGCCCGGCAGCGTCAGCGAGATTGCGCGGGCGGTAGCTCATCGGACGGCTACGGCCATGGACCAGCCTCCCGAATGGGCCGCCGAGGTCCTTGGCGGCATCGGCGTTGGCGAAACTCCGGGTGAATAGCTGTGCCACCACTGTGCCACCAACGGGCATCCGACGGCGGCACAGGGCGGTTTCCCCGCTTCTCGGCGTAGGTTTACCCTACACTATTCTCAGTAAGCCTTGTGCCAGCTCCAGAAGGGGTCGGCCCAACTGGCGCCGCCGTCGTTGGTGTAGGTCTTCGGGGGCTTCGGCTGCGGCGCCCATTCGGTCGGGCGCCCGGTGTTGCCGCCGGTCACAAGACTGCCGACGAAGTCGCCCTTTGCGTAGACCCGGTCGATCTGCTTGCGCACATGCGCGATGTCCGCGCTGCTCACCACGCCGTTGCTGGTCGCCTTGTAGAACTGCACGGTGACGCGCACCGGGAAGCGGGTGTCGCGCTCGATCGCGAGATCGTGGAACTCGACGAACGGCCCCTCGGTCTCGCCGTGCCCGACGACCGCCATCTCGACGTCGCTGGACTTCTTGGCGGAGCTCTCCATCGCCGGGGCGCTCGCGGAAGGCGCGCCGCCGCTGCCAGGGTAGCCCCAGCCGTCGCCGCCATAGTCGTACCAGTGGCGCTGCGGCTCGCGCTGCTTCAACGGCACCTGGATGAGCAACACCACGTCGAGGCCAGCCTCCTCTGAGATCGCGTCCACATCGATGCCGCGGTCAGCCGCCCACTGGCTCACGCGCTCGGCCTCGAAGGGCGCGCGCTCACCGTCGTCATTGAAGTACAGCGCTTCGGAAAGGTAGCCGCCGTCGTTCTCCACGACCTGCATGCTGGTGCCCTCGCGAGTGGCCAGGATGGCGAGCACGGCGGGGTTTCCCGGCGAAGACTGGTAGTTGTAGAGCACCGGGGTGAAGGTCGCCTCGCCCTTTTCGGGGATGGGGAGGAAACACGCCTGCGCGCTGACCAACACGTGCTCGTCGCGGGGCGCCCAGAGCGAGTCGCGCGAGCCCGACCAGCTGTCCGGATCGTGCAGGAAGCGGCGGGGGTTCTGGAGCAAGCTCGCCAGCGACGTCGTCCGCAGCGAACGCCCGTCCTCGTTGCCGGTGCGCAGATAGAATTCCTCTGAGCGCACGTCCGCCGTCTTGTCGGTGAAGTTGTCGAAGCGGATGACCGGCATGGGGTGGAGGTTGCCGTTCTGGTCGCGCACGCCAATGGTCATGTCGGAGATGTTCGGTCCGACCGAGCTTCCCTTGTAGCGACCGGTGTCCTCCCACGTGACGTTCATCACGTTGAGGCCGTACTTGCTGGCGAGGGCCTGGGCATGGGGGTTCCACACCATCTGTTCGACGGTCTGGATGGTCGACGCAAAGCGCTCCTGCCAACCGGCTTCGGCGTGGGGGGTGGCGAGGGTGAGAAGCAGTGAGAGAGTCATGTTTTCTCCTTAGGACGCGGCCACAACGGCGCCCGGCGCGCGGCCCTTACAGCCCCTCGCACCAGCGCTCGAAAAACGCTAAGGCCCGCGCTTGCCGCCCCGCGCTGCCGTTGTCCGCGTCTTGGAGCACGCCGCCGCTTGGCTCGCGCTCGCCTGCGCGGTACCGGTGGTGTGGGCGGTGGGCAGCGCGATGGCGGTGCGCCTCTTCTTTCCAGGTGACATCGAGTGGATGGAAGGCGCCACCCTCGTCTCGGCGATGCGCGCCCGCGATGGCCTGCCGCTCTACGACGCGCCCTCGCCCGAGTACATCCCCTTCATCTACCCGCCGCTCTTCGCGTGGATTCTGGCGGGACTCTCGCACCTTTTCCCGCTGGGGTACACGCTCGGCCGGTCGGTCAGCATCGTCGGCACGCTGGTCGCGTCGGGGGCGCTCGTGTTCGGCGCGCGACGTGAGGGGGCCAGCTGGCCGTTCGCGTTGTCGTTGGTGGGTCTGTTCGCGGCTTGCTGGGACGACGGAGGCACCTTCTACGACCTCGTCCGCACCGACTCGCTTTCACTGGCGATCGTCACCTGGTCGGTGGTGCTCCTGCCCATTCCCGACCGTCGGGCGACCCTGGCCAGTGGCCTGTTGCTGGCCCTGGCGTTCGCCGCGAAGCAGCATGTCGCGCTCCTCGGCATCCCGATGCTGGCGTGGGTCTGGCACACCCGCGGACGCGAAGAGGCGCGACGGTTTGCCATGGCCAGCGTGCTCCCCGCCGTCGCGTTCGTGCTCGTGATGAGCGCGGCGACGGGAGGGCGCTTCTTCGCCTGGTTGGTCCTGGTGCCAAGCAAGCACGGGTTGGACGCCGATCGCTTTTTCCCTGGCGCGCAGTTGGAGCTGTGGCGTAGCCTGCCGCTGACGACGACCGCCGCGCTGATCCTGCCGCTCTGGTTCTGGAGGCGACGGTATTGGGCGGGGATTGTGGCGATGACCTTCGTCATCGCGATCATCATGCGCGGGCATATCGGCGGGTACCTCAACGTCCTCATCCCGATGTTCTGGGTGCTCAGTCTGCTGCCCGCCATCGCATCGCAAGCGGTGGGCACGCCCATTGCCAGGGTTGTCGCTGGCTTGTTGGTGGCAATACAACTTCTGGGATGGCAGTTGGACCCGGCGAAGTTCGTCAAACGGGTGCGGGCGTCGCAATCCCCCGTGGCCGCGTGGCGCGACTCTCAGAAAAGCATCGCCCGGTACACGCCGACGGACCTCAGCTTCGAGCAGGCGAAGTCCGTCGTCGAGTCGATACGCGCTTTGGACGGCCGGGTCCTCATCCCGCACGCGCCCTGGTACGCGGTGATGGCCGGCAAGGAGCCATCTTTCGCGCTCATCTGCCTGTGGGATATCGACTACAAAGGCGGATATTTCCGTCCCGACGTCAAGACGATCGACGCGGCCATCGCCTCGGACTTCGATGTGGCCGTGCTCCCATCGGACTCGCTGGGTCACGGGTTCAAGAACCACTACACGCTTGATGCGACCACGCGCGTCGCTGGCCCCGCGACACTGACCGGTTGGCAGGTGAAGTTGCGCTCGGTTTATCGGCGCTAAGCTATTCGCCGAAGATAGCTTCGCAGTCTTCGAGCACCTTGGCCGGATGCGTGGCGACAGAGACCTGCTCGTACTCGACAAGCAGCACGCCCTCGGCGTCCAGAAGCATGGTGAGCCGGTCGGCCCAGATCGCGGACTCGTCGGCCGCGGCGCCGTAGGTGATGGCGAGGGTCTTGTCCTCGTCCGTCCAAAGATCGAACAGGTAGCCCTGCTCTTCTGCCCAGCTCTGGTTCATGGCCGGCTTGTCGAAGCTGACGCCGACGATCGAGATGCCCAGCGCGTCGAATTCTAGTTGGTGGTCGCGGTACCCGCAACCCTCGGTGGTTCACCCAGAGGTCCCGGCGGCCGGGTAGAACCACACGACCGTGGGGTGACCGATGAGGTCGACGCGGCTTCGGTCGGTCTTATCCCGGTTCGTCGCGACGAACTCGGGAGCTGGAATGCGATTGGTTGCCCAGGAGCCGTTGAGCTCAAGGCCGGTGTCGACCGGTGTGCCGTCATCGGAGTCGGCCGAGTCGGTGGTGGAGTCGGAGTCCGCAACGGCGCCGGAGTCCGTGCTGGGATCGGGCGCGCCGGATGTGCACGCGAGCAGGAAGAGTAGGGTCATCCCCCCTCGGGTAACCCGACGGCGGCCGCCGGGCCCGGCCCGGCGCCGGGTGCTCTGGTCGCCGGAGGCTCCCTCCGCCCCCTGCCGCGGCGCCGCGCTAAGGGTGTCCGGTGACCGAACCCGTCCGCGATCCGGCCATCATCGAGGCGTACCTCCGTGACGCCAGCAACCTGCACGGTCAGGCCGAGCTGCTTTTCCGGCCGCGCGACGCCGACGAGGTCGCGGAGGTGCTTCGGTGGTGCCAGGCCCGGGCGATGCCGGTGACGGTGGTCGCCCGGCGCACCTCGACCACGGGGGCGCCCGTTCCCATGGGCGGCGCCATCCTCTCCACGGAACATCTCAACCGTTTGCACAGTCTCGACGATGTTGATGGTGGCGTGCTTCTGGGCGAGTTCCAAGCGGCGGTGGAGGCCGCCGGGCAGTTCTTCCCGCCCGACCCCACGTCGCGACACGAGTGTTCGATCGGCGGCGCGATCGCCTGCAATGCCAGCGGCTCGCGGACCTTCAAATACGGTCCCATGCGCCCGTGGGTGGAGTCGGTCGAAGCCGTCCTCGCCGACGGCACCCGCGTCAGCGCCGACCGGTCGACCCCCCTCCCGTGGTCGGTGCCGCAGTGGGTCGAGCCGAAGGTCAAGACGGCTGCCGGCTTGTACCCCGCAAAAAACCTTCTGGACCTCTTGATCGGGTCTGAGGGCATCCTCGGCGTCGTCACGCGCGCGCGGCTGCGTCTGATCGCGAAGCCCACCGCCGTCCTGGCGATGCTGGTGTTCCTGCCGACGCGGGAAAGCCTCCTGGCGTTCCTTCCCCGTGCTCGCGCGCTCGGCCCCCGGGCGCTCGAGAGCTTTGACCGGAAGGCGCTCGATCTCATCCGTGGCCGGCTTCCTGAGGTGCCCGAGGCCGACTGCGCCATCCTGATCGAGGTCGAGCACGAGGGCGAGCCGCCGCTCGATCCCTGGTTTGAGCTTCTGGACGACGTGGGCGCGCTCCTCGACCACTCGATCGTCGCAACCGATGAACCACAGCTCGCCCGCCTGCACGCCGTTCGGCACGCCCTTCCGGCGACGGTCAACGAGATCATCGCGCAGCACGGCGTCCAGAAGGTCGGCACTGACTTCTCGGTCCCGGCCGACCGCCTTGGCGACCTGCTGGCGTTGTACGACGCCGTCCCGATGGCCTCGGTCTGCTTCGGGCACATCGGCGACAGCCACCTGCACCTGAACCTGTTGCCCCGTGACGAGGCCGAGCTCGTCCGCGCGCGGGAGTTGTACATGGAGCTGGCGAAGGCCGTAGTGGCGATGGGAGGCAGCGTCAGCGGTGAACACGGCATCGGACGGTTGAAGCGCGCCCACCTGGCGCTGATGGTGCCGCCCGAGGTCGTCGACGGGTGGAGGGCGCTCAAGGCGCAGGTCGATCCGGCGGGGATCCTCGGGCGGGGAGTCATGTTTTGATCCTGAAGGACGCCCGCCTGGGTTCGGCAGTGACCGACGCGGTGCGCGCCGCCGAGGCGGGCACGTCCGCGGAGCTGATCGTCGTCATCGTTTCCCGTTCTGGAAGCTACCGTGACATCGTGTTGAGCGTGGCGATGGCGGGAGGGTTCTTGGCGCTGGGCTTCCTCTCCTGGTCGCCGGTGGTGTTTTCTGGCGCGCTTTTTCCGTTGTGGACGGCGGCCGCAGCCGGGCTTTCCGCGCTGGTGGTCTCACGCTCACCCCGCCTGTTGTGCGCCTTGGCTGGGCGCGCCCGGCGCGAGCGACAGGTCCGTGAGGCCGCTGCGGCCGCGTTCTCGGACGAGGCGGTGCACGCGACGCGGGGGCGCACCGGGCTCCTGGTCTTCGTGAGCGTGCTTGAGCAGCGCGTGGAGTTGGTGCCCGACCAGGGGATCAGCGGCGTCCTTTCCGCTCTGGAGTTGGCCGAGCTCCGGCCGCGGTGCGGCACGGTCGCGGAGACCGTGGCCGGCCTCGCGAGGCTGGGCGAGCGACTGGCGGTTGCCCTGCCCGCCGGAAGCGCCGGCAACCTCGACGAAGCGGACAACGCGCCCCGGGTACGAGGTTGATCGGGATTTTTCTGTTGGCCGGCAAGGCGTTCGCGCGCGCGGGCGGCGGCGACTCGTTCGGTGGCGGCGGCGATTCGAGCGGCGGCGGCGGTGGCGGCGGTGGCAGCTACGGCGGCAGCGAAGGCGGCGGCGATTTCAGCAGCGGCGGGGGCGAATACGGCGGGGGAGACGCCCTCATCGAACTGCTTTTCTGGCTGGTCTTCGAGCATCCGCTCGTCGGCGTGCCCGTGATTGTCGTTGTCGTCGTCGGCTACTTGTACCTTCAGAGCCAGCGAATCGTGGTCGATCGCCAGGTCTACCGGATCGAACATCCGGTACGCCCGCCACCGACCTCCCAAGGACCCGAACTTCAGCTCCTGGTGCGCCGGGACCCCGGCTTTTCGGAGGTGCTCTTCCTCGACTTCGCGCGGCTCGTCTACACCCGGGCGCAGGAAGAGCGAGGCGGTGACCGCCTGCATGTCCTGGAAGCGGTGCTCTCCGAAGCGGCGCTCCGGGCGCTTCGGGTGCGGAAGGCCGCCACCGTCGACAAGGTGATTGTCGGCTCGGCGCGGTTGTGCGCGGTGCGGGTCGACGTGGTCTACGCCGAGCTGGACGTGGCCTTCGTGGCCAACCTCACCGAGGATGGTGTCCACCGCTACGTGGAAGAGCGGTGGACCTTCCGTCGTGAGGCGGAAACCCGCTCCCCGGGGCCGGCCGGCGTCCGGGAGCTGCGATGTCCCCGCTGTGGAAGCGCCCTCCAGGTCCGGGTGGACGGCAGCTGCGTGAGTTGCAACGCCCCCCTCACCAACGCCGCGCTCCTGTGGCAGGTCAAGGAGATCGTGGTCGACCGGACGAGGCTCGTCGAGGGCGTTGAGCTCACCCTCGGCGGCGGGGTCGAGGTGGGCACTGCGCTGCCCACCGTGCTGGCGCCTGACCTCACGGTCTCGTTGCGAACCTTGGGCGCCCGACACCCCGAATTCGACGAGGGGCAGTTCCGGCGCCGCGTCGGCGAGACCTTCCTGGCCGTCCAGAGCGCCTGGTCAGCGCTGCGTCCCGAGGATGTCCGCGCGCTGGAGACGGACGCCATCTACACGAGCCATCGCTACTGGATGGAGAGGTATCGCGCCGGCGGCCTGCGCAACGGAAGCGCCGACGTCGCCGTGCAGTCAGTGGAGCTGGTGCGCGTTCAGATGGACGCCTACGTCACCGCGATCACGGTGCGCATCCAAGCGAGCATGCTGGACTGGACCGAGGACCGCACCGGCGCGGTCGTCGGCGGGAGCCGTACCCAAACGCGACGGTTCTCCGAATACTGGACCTTCGTTCGTAGCGCTGGCGCCTCGCTCGCAGCGCGACCCGACCTCCAGAAGTGTCCGAGCTGTGGAGCCCCGCTGGACAAGCTCGGGGAGACGGGGGTGTGCGGTCACTGCGATGCGACCATCACCACCGGCGACTACGACTGGGTGCTCGCCGCCATCGATCAGGACGAGGTTTACGGCGCGCGAAACCGTTCGGTTCCCGGTTAGCATGCGCTCGATGGTCCTTGTCCTTGTCGCCCGCTTGGCGTTTGCCGAAGAACCGGCCGACGCGGACACCGGGGATGCGGGCGCGCCAGACGCAGCGGAGTCCGCACCCTCCCCAACACCCCCGCCGAAGCCGGCCGGCCCGGTCTTCGACGTCGTCGTCGTGAAGAAGGGGGCGCCGGGCGGGAACATTACCCCGGCTACAGCGCCCGCGGTGACCCCGCCCGCGGCGACCCCCGCGACCCCCGCGACCCCGCCAACCGCGACACAAGCACCCGCCGCAGCCGCTCCGGCGGCCCCGAAAGCGAACGCCCCGGTCTTCGACGTCACCGTCGTCCGACCTGGAGCGCCGTCCACGTCCCCCGCGCCAGCGCCCGTCGCCGCGCCCCCGCCCGTCGCGCGGCCGCCGCTGCCCGCCCCGGCAGCCCCTGCAGGCGGCGGCAACATCACGCCCCCTCCGCCGCCGGCCGCCGTGGTCGTGCCGCCCCCGCCGAAGGAAGCACCCGCGGCGGTGCCCTCGGTCTCGATCCCCCCGCCGGCGCCACCCGCCCCACCCGCCCCGCCTGCGCCCGCGGCGGGGGTCGGACTCCGGGTCGAGGGAGACCCCGCGGCTCGCTGGCGGGTCTACGACGCCGCCGATCACCGCTACACCAGCGTTCAGTTCGCCCGAATCGTCGGGGACAAGGAGATGTTGCGACAGCTCGACAACGAGCGGGAGTTCGGCAAGATTGGGCAGATCGCCGTGGGCGTCGGCGGCGGCGCGCTCTTGCTGGCCGGACTGATCGTGGTCCTCGGCGAAACCGGTGTCCCCAACATCGACGACTACTCGGTGGACCCCACCGACTACACCTCGGAAGACTCCTACCTGGCTGCGGCCAGCTTCGAGCAGGGGCAGTACGACAAGGCGCTCGCCAGTTGGCAATCTCAGCGGCTAGGAACCACGCTCTTTCTGGTCGGGAGTGGGGGCGTGGCGTTGGCCTCCGCGCCGTTTGTAGGTCGCGACAGCGAGGCGCGGGAAGAGCGGCCCCACCTCGTCTACAGCCACACCCGCGCCGCCGAGCTGGTCGCCGCTTACAACAGCACCCACGTGGCCCCGTCCGCGGCGCCGCCGCTCGGGACGCCACCCTCGACGCCGCTCGACGTGGACGCGGCGGCGCCTCCGGCCGCGCTGCCCGCAGGGACCACGCCGCCCGCCTCGGCCCCGCCGCGGTCGGACCCGCGCGTGCCGGACCGCAACGAGGGTGTTCCTGACGAGAGCACCTTTGACGACATCCGTGCGCCCTCGGGGCTCCGGCTGCAGCCGCTGCTCGGTCCCGCCTGGGTCGGCGTTACGGGGCGCTTCTAGTGCCCGGGTTCTCCGCCGACATCGAGCTGGTCCGTCCGGCGTTCACGCCGGGTGACACGCCGGGCGTCGAGGCCCCGCGGCTCGGGGTTCCCGGCACCGTCACGGTGGGTTCGTTGCTGCAATACGAGCAGTCACCGTTGGTGCTGTACCGCTACGGCGACGAGGACGGCACGGTGATCGAGGGCCGGGCCGCCCTCACCGTCGGCGCCAGCCTCGACTTCAGCAAACACTTCGGCGCGCGCCTCACGATCCCGTTGGCCTACGACGTGCCCGGAAACCAGCCGGACTACGAGGGCACGGCCTTCGGCGCGGGCGACATGGGCATCGGCCTGCGCGCGCACATCTGGCACTGGGGCCCGCTGGACCTCGGCGCCCATGCGGATCTACTCGTTCCGGTCGGCACGACAGCGGCGTGGAAGGGCGAGGGGATGGTCCGCGGGCTGCCCGGCCTGCTGGTCGCCGCGGGGGTCGGCCCGCTTTCCGTGCGCTCCGACACGGCGTTCATGCTGCGACCGGCGGTCGAGACGGGGGCGGACTTCACCCTTGGCTCCGAGCTGGTGGAAAACGTGGCGCTCGTCGCCGATGTCTGGACCGACCACCTCGCCATTCATGCCACGGTCAACTCCCGGGTGGGCCTGGCCACGCTGACCGCGGGCGGCGCTGAGAACGTGGCGGAGCTGCTGGTCGGCGCGCAGGTTCAGCCGGCGCGGGACTGGACGGTCGATCTGGGCGTCGGCCGCGGGCTCACCGAGGGCTACGGGACCACCCGCTACCGGGTCTTCGCCGGGCTCACCTGGTCGCGCTCGCCCCGCCCCCCCAAGCCCGCGCCGGTGGTCGCCAGGTACGAGTTGCCGGCCGATTCGGTCCCCGACGAGCTGATCATCGAGCAGATCGCCAAGCCGAAGAAGGTCGAGTGGCGGGCGACCGAGCTGGCGCGGGTAGAGCAGGACCAGATCGTCATCCGCGACCCCATCCAGTTCGAGTTCGCCAAGGACGTGATCCTCCCGATCTCGGCGCCGACGCTGTCGTTCATGGGCAAACTCCTGGAGAAGCACCCGGAGATCGTCCACCTCGTCATCGAGGGCCATGCTAGCGAAGAAGGCAGCTTCTACTACAACTATGACCTGGCCAAGAAGCGCGCCGACGCCATCTGGCGGGCGCTCATCGAGGCGGGTGTCTCCCCCACGCGCATCTCCACGCGCTCCATGGGCGAGGTCGAGCCGCGAAACGAAGCAATGGACGAAGCCTCGCTCGCCGAAAACCGCCGGGTCATCTTCCACATCGTCAAGCGGCTTGCGCCCGGCGAGCAGCCGCCAGGCTACAAACTGGAGATCAAGAAGCCGTGGACGGGCGAGCCCGCCACGCTGCCGGCTCCGCCGCCGCTCCCGCCGCCGCCCGTCCCGCTCGGTCCCGACGGAAAGCCGATCCCCGCCACTGCTGTGCCCGAGCCGGGCGCTCTCCCCGACGAGCAGATCTTTGACGACGAGGAGGCTCCATGATCCTCGCGCTGTGCCTGTCCGCTTTCGCGGCCGAAGAGTGCACCAACGACCTGTACCAGGACCTCAACTGCAACACGATCGAGGTCTACGACGAAACGCTGGTGGACCTGACCGACCCGGATTGCCTGGCGAACATCGACCCGATGACCGGCGAGCCCTACGAGAACGCCGACTATTACTACGACTACTTCTCGTTCGGGTGTCTGTATCCGGTGGCCGCTTACGACGAAGACGGCGACGGCATGAGCTACGGTGCCCAACCCATCTTGGGCGAACACGGCTTTCCGGACAAAATGGCCATCTTCGCGTGTGACAATTGCCCGGTCGACTACAACCGCGACCAGTCGGACGTGGATTGCGACAACGTCGGCGACGTGTGTGACAATTGCCTTGTAGAGCCCAACGGCGACCAGTTCGACACTGATTTCGACAGCATCGGGGACGCCTGTGACATCTGCCCGTTCTGGCCCGACATCGGTCAGGAGGACCACGACAAAGACGGCGCCGGGGATGCCTGTGACAACTGCCCGAATCTTGCCAACCCCCAGCAGGACGACAGCGATGGCGACCTGATTGGCGATGCGTGTGACAACTGCATCGTGACGCCGAATGGGGACCAACTCGACACCGACGGCGACGGCTTCGGCGATGAGTGCGATCGCTGCCCGGAAGACGACACCGTCACCACCCAGGATCGCGATCAGGACGGCCTCGGAGACAAGTGCGACAACTGTCCCGATGTCATCAACCTCGATCAGGCCGACGTTGATGGTGATGGGGTTGGCGACCCTTGTGACGATTGTGTGTTTACCTGGGACGCCGACCAGTACGACAGCGACGATGACCTGCTCGGCGACGTGTGTGACAATTGCATCACGGTCGCGAACCTTGCCCAGGTGGACTCTGACGAGGATGGTCTGGGGGACGAATGCGACGTCTGCCCGAACGTGGTCGACCCTGATCAGCTCGACGTCGATCAGGACGGGGTGGGCGACGCTTGTGACAACTGCCCGGGCGTGCCGAACGCTGATCAGGACGACGGCACGGATGGCGACGGGCTCGGCGACGCTTGTGACAGCTTCAGCCTGCGTGGCGGCGGCTGCCGAGACGGGTCAGGTGTCCTCTTGCTCTCGGCGCTCCTGGTCGGCGCCGCCCGACTCAAGAAGCGGGGCTAGCGCGGGCCAACGCCGTCAGTCGTCGCAATCGCCGAGCAGCTCGTATTGCACCTGGATGTAGGCCCCCGACTCCGGGATGTGGTCCGCGTCGAACACGATGGCCTGTCCGTCGGCATCGTAGGTCCACCCCACGGTGACGACCTCGTTGTCGATCGACACCACGATGGTGTCCGGGTCCGCCGGGGTGCTCAGCGCGAAGCGGTCGGTCTTTCCTGTCGCCGACAACGTCGCGATAGCATCGAAGTAGGTGGTCCAATCCTGCTCACAAATGCTCAGGAAGGCGCCGTGGGTGGCCAACGCCGCTTCGTAGTATCCGTGGCCGGGGTCGGCGCTGCCGACGTCGGATAGGCAGCCGCTGGGGATGTCGCCCACGATGGCGGTGATCGCGGCGGTGGGGGCGTAGGATTGGATGGTCGCGACGTATGTGGCGTAGCTTCCAGGAGATTGGTCTGGTTCATCCGATACAATCACGATCGACGTCTTGCTGTCTTCGCGGATGAATCCGTCGTTGCATTCGCCCGGGACCGAGCGCTCCATCGCTTCGGACGCGACCACGAGCCCCGCTTCCGTAAAACGCCCGCCGGCCCCGTGGACCCCTTCGAGGAAGGCCGTCTCGAGATTGGGTGTTTCGGGAGTGAGAATGCCGGTGTTGCTGCACCCGGTGTCACGCGTCGAGATGATGATCTGCCAATCGAGGTCGAGGAGCGTCAGCGCTTCGACGAAGTGGGAGAAGTTGGCGATCATGTTGTCTTGATCGTCAGCCATGCTCCCGGACTGGTCCACGTAGAAGAATATGTCGGTGCGGTCCCACGGCCCGTCGCCCTGCCAGAACTCGTCCACGACGCCCTTGTCCGTGGTGCCGTGCCCGCTGATCGGCGCGATGGTGTTCGGCACCAGCGAGTTGCTGGCCACCCAGACCTCACCGCCGTAGTCGGCCACCTCGGTGGGCCTGAAGGTGAGCATTACCTGGGCCGACTCGTCCGGACCCAGGTACGCGGGGAGCGTGTCGGAGTCGATGGTGAAGCCCGCGGCGACGGTGACCGCCTGATCGACGATCAGGGTGCCGTTGCCGATGTTGGTGAGCGTGAGCGGCTGTTCGCGTTGGCACTCCAGGAGCACCGAGCCGAAGGTGTAGGGGTTCGGCGAAACGTAGAGCTGCGGGATCTTGCCCGCGCCCATGAGCGGCACTTCGAGAAGGGCGCTGTCCGGGTCGTCACTGGTCACGACGAGGCTAGCGAAGTCCTCGGGGTTTACCGGGGTGAAGTTGATGGGCACGCTGATGGATGAGCCGGGCGCGATCGTGGCGGCTGTCTCTTCGGTGCCGACGGTGAACGCCGTGGTGCCCTGGAGAACGAGATTGGTGATGTGCAGGTCCGCGTCGCCACGATTCTCGATGACGATGTTCTTGGTGCCCACCGACCCAGGATCCGCCATGTCGAAGGTCAGGGAATCGGGCTCCAGCTCGATGTCGGGCTCCAGCTCGGTGTCGCCCTTATCCTTGTTCGAGACATTGATGACGTTTTCGACCGGGCAGGCGACGAGCAGGCTCAAAAGCAACATGAACGCTCCGACGTCCCCAGGGTAGCCCGGACCGGGCGCGATCGACAGGCTGATCTGGATGTCGCGGGCCGGGCAAGGCTTGCCGATACGGGTACACGGGAGTATGGGTTTATGCATGAAGACCACGGTCGAGATCGACGACGCGCTGTTCCGCCAGGCCAAGGTGTACGCGGCGACGCACGGTCATTCGCTGCGGTCTCTGCTCGAGGATGGCCTCCGGGAGCGGCTGGCGCGACGGCTGGGGGGCCGTGATTGCGAGCACGAGCTGGGGTCCCGCCTCGCGGTCATCCGGAAAGTCGTCGCTGACGTGCAGTCCGATCCGGTGCTGGACGACAGCAGCGTTGCCGAGCTGCTGCTTTGGGACGAGAGTGGCTTGCCCCGATGACGGTCGTCGTGTGGGACACCTCGGCGCTGGTGGCAATCTTGTTGGACGAAGCGGAGGGCGTGGCGTTTTCCCGGCTCCTGGCCGCACCGAGGCGCCACCTGCTGAGCGCGGTGAGCTGGCTTGAACTCTCCATCGTGATGACGACACGTCTCGGCGCCGTGGGCGCGGTGCGGATCGACGCGCTGCTCCGAGCGGGTGAAATGCAGATTGCTCCCTTCGATGAGGAACAAGCGCAGGCCGCGCACGCCGCTCACACACGGTATGGCCGGGGTCGCCACCCGGCGGGGCTCAACTTCGGCGACTGCGCAAGCTACGGCCTGGCCATGACGCAACAGGCGCAGCTGGTGTTCAAAGGTGACGACTTCGCCCAGACCGACGTGGTTGGTGCGCTGCGCGGCTGAGACTGACGACGGCGGGGACATGAGGCTCGGCCTTTCAGGGAAAAAACCCCACCGGGTCGAGCACGCCAGCCATCCCCGCGCCGATGTTGGTGAGGATCGGCTCGTCGACCCCGTCGCCGTCGAAGTATGCCATTGTAGCCATTTGTCGCTGAGCTGGTCACGACATCGGGCAGGCCGTCCGCGTCCACATCTCCAGCGGGAGCCCAACCTCTGAACCATTCCTGATAGTCGGAGGCCCAGGTGAACACCCTCACAAAAACTCCGTCCTTGCCATCGCAGTCCTGATCGACGCCGTCAAGCTCGTAGGTGTCGTCCGTCGCGTCCGGGTGGCGCCCTGGGTCCTGGTCGTCGCAGTCCTCGGGTGGAGAGTACCCGTCGTCGTGGCGGCGAAATAGAGTGCAACCCCCCCTTCGAACACCGCGGGCACCGCATCGACGTCCTTCAGGTTGGCGTACACCTCCCAGATGAGCCGGTTGCCCGCGGCGCCATCCGGAGCCTCGCGCGGCCGCCATTCCCGCCCTTCGGCCACCCAGATGTTCACCTTGCCCAGGTCTTCGCCGTACACCTCGCCATACTCGGTGTTGCTGTTCCAGGTGGTCTCGTCGGTGGACACCGGCATCCAGAACCGGTCATAGACATGACGGGCGCCGCTATGGAACTGGAGACGAGCCATGTTGAATCGCTTGCAGAAGGTGCCGGGAACAAAGCTGGAGGGTACCCGGGCGGGGTCCGGCGCCGGGTCCTGTGCGCTCTTGGGGGCACCATCGAACTGGGTGGCGTTGGCGTGAGTGGTCAGCTCCGCGGTGTAATAGACGTACAGCCACAGGCCCTCCTCATCGACGAGTTGGCAGGCGGCCGGGACCCCGAGCCACAGCGGAATGCGGTGCAGTACTCCGTTGTCTTCGACATCGTGGTAGCGCCCCACCAGGAAGTACGGGCCCCTGACCAGCCCCGAAAGGTCGGCTCGCTACACCAGTAGGCCACGATCGCGGCCGAGCTGTTTCCCGCGTCCGGGTTGTTGTCCCCGTCGGCCTGTGCGGGCGGCGGGTTCGGACCGAAGACGCGCGTCTCGTCATCCGCCGAAGCGTACCGCCCGAGCACCATCAGCCAGCCGCTGCCGCCCTTCAGCTCCAACACATGGGCGTCCTTGTAGTTGGCCATCGCGTCGGCGTGTCCGTCGAACGACCTCGGTGCGGTCTGACTCGGGATCGCCGTGCTCTTCAGTGGCAACGGGTCGACCGATGCGTCGAACACATAAGCCGAAGCAGGCGCGACGCCGCCAGGGTCGATCACCTCGTTGGATCGGAGGTAGGCGATGTTGTATTGGTTGGGCTCGCCGCCGAGCGGCAGCGGGTCGGGGACAAAGGGCGAGGGAAGATATGCGTGTTCGATGTTCGGCGTCTGCTTGAGCAGCAGCGTGCTGGCAGCGGTGCCGCTGGCGTCCACGCTGTTGCTCTTGGCGCCGATCCCGAACATCCACAACTGATGCCTGCCCGAGCTTGGAGGGATCCCAAAGACGGACACATCCCCGAGGTCGAAGTCCAATTCGTCCGCCAGACTCCCGGAACCCGCCGCCACGCAGATCGTGGCCGTCGACGTGGTCACGACGCCGTAGGCCCCCGCGACCAACGCCGGCCCGCCCTCGATCCACTCGTTTTCGGTGAGCGAGAACGGGGACATCACCACGGCGTGCACGGCGGCGCTCAGCAGGCCCGGGTGTCGAAGCGTGTCGAAACCCAGGCCAGCTCAATCTTGGGGGTCGCCGCAGCTTCGTTGCGAAGCCGGATCCCGAAGCGCACATAGGCCTTGGTGAACGTGACGGCGAGATAGCTCTCCATCGCGGCGTAGCCGTCGGTGGACTTGACGAAGTTGACGTCCAGCACCTCCCCGTTCCCGGAAAAGAGTTCCGGGTCGTCGCCCTCCTGGTAGCCGAACTGAAAGCGACAGTCGGCGGTCATGTTCAGGACCTCGATCATCGCGCGCACCGCCTTGATGTCGGCGGTCCCCCGCGACGTCGTCAGCGGGAAGAATCGCCAGCCGGTCTGGTCGGTCTTGTCGGCGCGAGTGAACACACATGCAAACGGAGTAAAGCCTCGACGGATCATCGTATACTTCGACCGTTCGCGTACTGTACCTCTCTCGCTCTATCCACCTATTTGACGTACGCCTGACAATTGGCAGATTGGATGGCGGGGTGCCGCCAGCGCCCTGCCTCGCTCATCGTCGCTCACCCCCGCCGGCGTCGCCGCCGCCGCTCCACCGAGCGCTCCCGCATCAAGGCAAACATTCGCGCTCGGCTCGCTCACCCTCGGCGTCGCTCGCGCCCTCCCGGCTGGAGCGGCGCCGCGCAGCTACCGCCTCGCCACCCAAGCGTCGTACTCCCCCAAGAGCGCGTCCGCAGCGAGGTTTCCGAGGATGTCGAGGCCCTTGGCGGTGACGTGAACATAGTCGCCGGTGCCGACGCCCCGGGCGCGCGCCCACGTCAGGGCGCTGCCGGGACCGCCCATCGCGGCGTAGGTGCTCCAGAAGGCGCAACCTTTCTCCATCGCGATACGTTCTTGCACGGCGACGAGGTTCTTCATCCCCGGCCGAGCCTTCACCGTGCCATTGTCCATCTCGTCGGCAAAACCCTGGTCCAGCGGGGTCACCACGAGGCAGGAGGCGTCGCCCTTTCCGGCGAGGATGGTGTCGAGCGCGCCCGCGTAGATGGGAGCGTACGCCTCACCGCCTTTGCCCAAGAGCGCGGGGTAGCCCGCCTCATTGCCGCCGAGCATCACCACCACCAGGTCCGCTCCGCGCTGGGCGACCTGCGGCCGGAGTGAATCCTTGGCGTAGGTGGTGAAGGACTTGCTCCCGACGCCGATGACGCCCAACGCCTCCCAGGTGATGCCCGGCGTCCCAGTTTCCAACACCACGCCGTAGATGGGTACGGTCCCGCCAGTGGCGCCGAACGCGAGCTTGGTGAAGCCCTCGGGAACATCGAGGGTGAAGCGGCGGTCGTCGGTTGCCGCGGCGGCCGCCGAGCCCCGCCCGAGCTCTTTGTCGTCCGCAGTGACCCAGTAGCTGCCGTAGCCTTGCCCGCCCTGGTACCAGAGCTCCACGTGCTTCATCGGCGCGGGCGCCTTGGCCGCGTCGATGGCGCGTACGGTTGCGTATCCGCCTGGTCGTACGATCGCGACGATGCCACCGAGTCCGTAGCGACCACCCCCACCGCCAAGGAGGATGGTTCGCCACTCCCAGCCGCCGCTACGGGTGGACAAGATGTCGCTGCGCTGGTGCCACGCGGGATTGAGCGCGGCGGTCACAAAACCGGGGCCCGCGTCGCCGAAGCGGGTGGCGAGGCGCGCGCGAATCGTCTTGGTGAACCCGTCCGCGGCGATGGTGGAGTCACCGTACTGGATGGCGCGCGCCACGCCCGTCTTCGCCTCCGCGGCCTTGAGCGCGCTGAACCAGTGGGAAAGGCCCTTGTGGCCTGGATCGACGACCGGCGTTGGCACCCCGAGGACAGGGGCCGCCTGAGCGGCGCATCCCCAGAGGAGGAGCGCGGTGAGGAGCGCGGGGAGCTTCATGGGCGGAGCGGGCTATCATGTAATGGGGGGAGCGGGCTCGCGGCCCTCTCCCCCTACCGCGCCATGCCCTCGAGCCTCCAACCTGCGGTTTCCGGCCTTCGGCACCCGACGCGTTGGATAACGCGCCGGGCGTGGCGCTCTCCCCCTCTCCGCAGTCCCCCATGCCAGCCGTTTCATGGCCCCAGGGAGCCGGCGTCGCGACGGCCTGGGTGACCAACCAGAAACTCGCCAACCGGGTCGGTGGCACCCGCCACGCGGTGGCCGGTAGTTTCACGGCGTACCCGAGCTTTTTGAGTTTGTGCACGAGGCGGGCGCGCCGCCGAGGCAACGTAGTCGCCTCGAAAAGCAGTTTTCCGCGGCGTAGCCAGCTCGAAAAGCAGTTTTGAGGGTGATCGCGCCGCGGCGAGTTCGAATTATCGGCGTTGGTTCGTCGCCCAACCCGCGACAATGCCCCAATTGTGCTTTTCGAGGGCACTCCGGGTCAGCGGCGTGCTTTTCGAGGCGGCTACGCGCGTGGCCGCAGCGTCCCCAGCGGGCTTTTTGGGGCGCCTGCACTTCGGCGTCACCCATGCGGCAGCAGTTTGATGGCCCCGGGGGCCGACTTGCGGGCGGCATGGGTGACCAACGCGGCGCCGCTGGGCCCTCGCGGCGCCGCTGGGCCCTCCCCCTACTCCGGCGGAACGAAGTGCACCTCGCGGGCCAAGGCCTCGCGACGCAACACCGGATGCAATCCCACCATGTTGTCGATGATCCACGCCAGGCGGGACGCGTTGAGACGGCCGCCAACGTACTGCCTGGCCCAGCCGCCGCGGGGGTTGCGGAGGATGCTGGCCAGAAATGCCGCTTCCTCAACCAGTAATCCGCGGGGCTCCTTCAAGAAGTAGGCCTCCGACGCTGCTTTGGCGCCGTGGATGGCCGGGCCCCACTCCACCACGTTCAGATACAGCTCCAAGATGCGGGGCTTCCCAAGTTCGCGCTCCATCTCCACGGCGTACAGCAGCTCGCGGAGCTTCCGCGCGTAGGAGCGATCGCCAGTCAGAAAGAGGTTCTTGGCTAGCTGCTGGGTGAGCGTGCTGCCGCCGCGCACCACCTTGTGGGCGTCGGCGTTGGCGTCCGCAGCGTCCAGCATTCCTTGGACATCGAAGCCGGGATGTTGGAGAAAACCGGCGTCTTCTGCGGAGATGATCGCCATCGGCAAGAACTCGCCCGCGTTCTGCAACGAGATCCAGCCGGGCAGTTCGTCGCCGCCGGTGCGCGGGATCGGCGCGCCGGTCGCGTCATGGCCGAGCCAGGTGAACGAGCCATAACGGTACGCCGGCCCGACGAGTCCATCGACGGCGAACCCGTCGATCTTGGGTTCGAAGTGGACGGAGAGCGGCTCGAGCGTGACCCGACCCGACCCCGTGATCGTCCCGCGCAGCTCGGCGCGCTCCAGCTCCGGTACGATCGGCGCGAAGATGCCGTAGACCTGGGCGATGGGTGTTTCCCGCAGAGAAAAGCGCCCAGTCATCCGCGCCGGCCCGCCAAGGTGCGCCTCGACGGCGATCCGCACGCCTTCCACCATGACCTCCCCCGTGAACTTGGCGCCATCGAGGTTTCCGGCGATCCGGAAGTCGCGATCGGCGAGCGCGCCGCCCAATGCCGGGACATCGAGCGTGCACCGACAACGCGCGGCCAGCGCGTGGCTACCGGCAACACCAGGGCTCACGGTCACCTCGACGTCGCCGAACTCGGTGTGGAGCACCAGCTCCGCCTGATCCCCGTCGACGCGGGCATCCTGGCCGACCAGGTGACGCTCCGGAAGCACCTGACCCGACAGCGGTGGGAGCGGGGTGCCCTCGATGACGAGATTCTCGACGTCAACCCGGCGCACGAACGGAATGTCCGAAAGGCGGGCAGCGCTCAGCTCGGCGGAGGGCTGCGCCCGCGCGACCACGCCAGCGCGGGCCGTCTCGTCGGCGACCGTCACATCGGTCAAGTGCAGCACGCCGTCCCAGCCGAGGTAGGCGGACCGCGCGGTGACCCGTCCCGTGCTGGCGCCTCCGATGCACAGGCCCTTCCGGCACCAGCCGGCCTCGCTCACCGCGACACCATGGGAGCGGACGACCGTGGGCACCAGCCGCGGCAGCATCACCCCGATCGGAACCAGCGCCGCCAGCACGGCCCCCGCGGCGATCGTAGAGCGTCGCATCCGTCGCTACTTCGTCGCGAGGACGGCGAGGGAGAGCGAGAGCTCCGGCGCGTCCACGGCGGCGGCGAAGAGCGCGCCACCAGAGGCGTTGGGCTCGGTGAACGGGCGAGTGTGGTCGCGATAGCGGCGCACCACCTCGGCGGCGGTGAGCTCCTGTGGCGGGCCGGCGGGCGCAAATCCGCGCGCTGTGGTGTCGATGAGCCCGGCGGCCTCGAGCGTGCGGAGGGCCGACGCCACGTGGTCGGCATCGGAAACCAGGGCTTCGGTGGCCTGAGGCAACGTCGTCGGGCCGGCGCCCTCGAGGAACCTGCGTACGATCACCAACATCACCTGCAAGGCGAAGAAGCCGTCCGACTTGCGATGTTCGGCGCCCTCGACGATGCGCTCCTCGGCCCTGGACAGCTCCGGCCAGCGCTGATCGACGCTGGCAACCTCGACCCCGGCGAGCACGATCAACCACAGGACGAATACAAAGAACAGCAGCACCGGGACGAAGGCCAGCGAGCCATAGATGAGGGTGGCCGCGCCCTCGCCGCTGAAAATCTCGACGTAGGCGTTGAAGCCAGCCTTCGCCAACTCGAAAGCCACTGCGGACACCGCGCCGCCCAGCAGCGCGCTGCGAAAGCGGACATCGGCGTCCGGAAGGGCGCGGATGGCAAACGAGAACGCCGCCATCGATACGAAGACGGGCACAAGCACGTGCAGCGCCGGCGTCGTGACCGCTTCGGCCTGCGCTGTGAGCGAGAGCCCCAGCGCGACGACCGCGGGACCAGCGGTGAGGGTCGCGTAGTACAGCGCGAGACGGGTCGTCAGCGCACCACGCACGCGGGAGTTCCAGATGCGAGTGTAGGCCTCCTCTGCCGCGAGGAAGATGCGGGTGCTCGCGCCGAAGGCAACCACAAAACCGGCCACACCGATGCTGCGGGCATCCAACTCGGCCGGCAGCCCGACGTCGTTCCACTCGGGAAGCAAGGTGGCCAACGCCCTTCCCGCGAAGGTCTGGAAGTCCAACCAGGCTTCGAGTCCGAGCGCGCGGAGGACCAGCGCCGTCAGCACGAGCGCCGGAACGAGCGCCACCAACGACCAGTACGACAGGGTGCCCGCCCGCACGAAGACGGCGTCTCGACTCATTTTTCGGGTCAGAACGGCGATGTACACCAGCGCCGCGCGCAGCCCCCAGGGGAGGTCGGGGCGCCGAGCGAACTCGCGGTACCACCGGTCAGCGACGAGCATCGGGGCCCCGGTAACCACACCGGGGGCGGCGCGACGCGGCCGTCACCCCGCCCTGCTCGCCACCCAACCCACCACGAGCACCGCGAGAACGACCGCCCCCACCGCGAACGCGATCCCGGCGGGATCGAGCGTGCGCGCTTCGTCGGCGATCGGGGCGTCTGGCGGCGCGGGGGGCGAGCCCGCGGCCGTGGGCGGGGGTGGCGGCACGGTGGACAGGCCCGGGACCCAGGCGCCTGTCGGCGCGCCGGCCACCCGCAGATGGACGGGGGGCTCCGCCGGCTCGACGGATGGCGGCGCCACGCGCGGCAGTTCGGCCGCAAGCCCCGCCAGCCGCAACGTCCCCTCCATCACCTCGGTGGCGGCGACCAGCTTGCGCAGGTCGGCGTCGCGGCGCTCCGGGTCGGGGTGGAGGGCGCGACGGAGCGCCGACACCAGCGGCGCGATGAGCGTCGGCACGAGGCTCGGGTCCCCGCCGATGCGGCGAAGCTCGTCCTCCAGCGTCGCGCCGAGTCGAGCCTCGTCCGCAGCGGTGAGCGGGACCATCTCCTCGAAGTCCAGCAACTGCCCGAGCGGCACGCCCCGGAGCCGTCGCAACTCGGTTGCCTCTCCCTCTGTCAGGCGCGTGGCAGCTTGCAGATCGAGCAATCGGCGCCCATCGGACGTGTACGCCACCACGCTGCCCTTGCTGTCCGGCTCGCGACCGGTGAGGCACCAGTACATCGTGACCGCGAGCGCGTGGGCGTCGAGCGAAGGGTCGGGTGGGGCATCGCGTGTCAGTGTCTGCTCCGCAGGGCCGTAGCGGGGCGTGTAGTGGAGCGTCGGCCGGGAGGTTGTGGCGAGATGGTCGGCCCGGCTGCCGCCGAAGTCCGCGAGCACCACCCGCACACGATGGTTGCCCGCGTCGACGAGGAAGTTGTCGGGCTTGACGTCCCGGTGGAGCCGCGGCGTCCCGGGGGTGTCGCCCGTCCCCTGAAGTCGTAAAACCGCGGTGGCGGCCTGGCGTAGCGCCGAGACGAGCTCGGGCAGCGAGGGCGCCGTCGTCTGAACCCAACTGCGGAGGGAGTGCGGGTACCAACGCATCGCCACCCACGGACGGGCGTCCGGGCCCACGCCGCTCGACAACGGCACGACCGACCACTCCGCGAGGGCCGGATCGCGGGCTGACAGCGACGCCAAGGTGGCGATCTCGCGCAACAGCCGCGCGCCGTTGTCCGCATCGTCGAGCGCGATCTTGAGCGCCACCTCGTCCCCGTCGGGACCAACCGCCCGCTGGACCTCGGCGCAGCCGCCGCGCCGCACCTCGCCGAGCAGACGGTAGTCCCCGAGGTAGCGAGATACTCCCGACATCTCGATGAGCCTAACGCGCCCTCAGGTACAGCTTCGTGTCGCGCCGGCCGCGGCGATCTTCGTCGCGCCGGGGGGCATCGTCGGCCGTCTCCACACCGCCGCGCTCCGCATTCCCGATCCGCGCGTGGCTGAGGCGGCGGCGTTGGTGTCCTTGCGCGGCCGCGAGCTGCACCTTCTCGCGCTACGCGGCGCGTTCGAGGTGGACGGCCACCCCGAAGACGACGTGATCCTGGAGGAGGGCCTGGTCGTGCGGCTGGCCGGCATCATCGACGTCGAGGT
This sequence comes from Deltaproteobacteria bacterium, assembly GCA_947490345.1. GTDB lineage: Bacteria > Myxococcota_A > UBA796 > UBA796 > SXON01 > SXON01. The sequence continues at coordinate 60,698 of CANLGL010000011.1, read as the reverse complement.
GGGCAAGGTGGACCTGCCCGAGCGGGTGACCGCCTTGCGCTTTCCGGGCCAGCTACGCGAGCTGTGTGCCCCGGTCTACTCGTTCGTGGCCGATCCGGAGCCCGACCTCGTTCCTGCCTACGTCGAAGGCGCTCCGGCGCGGGTCTGGAGCACCGCCGAGGGCTGGGCGGCGGACTTCGGTCGGGGTCCGGAGGCGGTGCGCGTGGGCCGGAGCTGGGAGGTCCTGGGCATGACGGTCGAAGCAGTGGAGGTGACCCTTGCCGAAGTCGGAAGTGCCGCCACCACGGGTCTCGTAGAGCCACTCACCATCGTGGCGCGCACCAGCACGGTGCACCTGCAGCGCGCCCGGAAGCCGCCCGTCACCCTCGACGGGCTGCCCGCGAATCTGCTCAGCGAGCTGGCGCTCATCGGGGCTCCGGCACCGTGGACGGTGGTGGCGGGCGAGCTCTGGGGAAAGCGTGACCCCGGCCGCCACCGGATGAGCTGGGACCGTGCCCTCCGCCGCCTGCGCACCCGGTTGCGCGAGGCGGGCATCCGCGACGACCTGGTGCGCGCGGATGGCAAGGGGAACGTGGAGGTTTTCCTGTACCCGGGGGATCGAGTGGTGGATGAGGCGTAGGTGACGAGCAAGTTTCACCGCGAACCCGCGCCGTCGGGTGGCCCGAAGAGCAGTTGATCGAACGCCGACCCGGCATTCCGGCTCAGCACAGAGCCAGGGATGACGAGATTGAATTTTGTTATTTTGTAGTAGATCCCGCCGGGATTCGCGGCGCACGTCGCCGCGAGCACCTCCGGAGAGGAAAAGCGAGCGCCCGCTCGCCGGCGTCAAATTTCGGCTGCCCGGAGACGACGTGAGTCATCCCGTCGTGAGTGCCGCCCTGCGAGACGCCAATTCCATCACGGTTCCGATGACGACGGTTGAGGCGAGTCCGCCGCACAGGTTGGGCTTGCCAGTCGCCCCCGCTGAGCCTGCTGGGCCAACGCTGATCGCCGTGAGACGCCCACGCCCCCCGGACACCGGTGGCGACACGGGCGGCGACACCGACACGGGTACGGACACTGACACCGGCACAGCCACCGGGCCCTGCGCCCCTCCGGATGCGTGGACGGGCCCGGTCGATCCTGCGTTGTACACCACCACGCCATACGACTCTGCTTACGATGCGGGCCTGGCGGACATGGTGCCCTAGATCCCGAGCCCGACCTCGTTCCGGTGGTCGCGGGCGAGCACTGGGGAAAGCGCGACCCGGCCGCCACCGGATGAGCTGGGACCGCGCCCTCCGCCGCCTGCGCACCCGGTTGCGCGAGGCGGGCGGGATCAGGTGGTGGATGAAGCGTAGGCCATCGGCCTACTTGCGCGGCCAGTTCACGCCGACCGTGGCGCCGACGCGGAAGTGGCCGTTGACGTCGGGGATGTAGCTCACGGCGACGGGCAGTTGGAGCTTGCCGACGGTGGGGGCGACCTCCACCGCGGCGACCATGTGGACCCAGGAGTTGCCGCTGAAGTCGGGCGTCACGTTGGCGCCGACGCCGAACTTCACGTAGTCGTACATCGAGAGGCCAACCAGCACGTTGGAGGTCGGGATGAACTCGCCCTGGTTGATGCCGAGGACCAGGAAGTTGTTGACCACGATGAAGTCGAGCTTGCGGTCACCGGCGACGACGAACTCCATCTCGTACCCGAGGGCGAACAGGTTGGGGTCCCGGAGGCCGACTTCCGCGGCGTCGTTGACGAACACGTAGCCGGTGCGGACGCCGTGCCGGACGCCGTCCCACTTCTGCGCGGAGGAGGGGTGAGCGTCGCCGAAGGTTTCGGGAGCGGCCTCCTCGGCCAGGGCGACAGAGGCGAAGGAGACCAGGGAGGCGAGGGCGAGGCTGAACATGGGGGGCTCCGGTTGCGGCGGCTTGGTTGTTTGGTTGCCGCCCCCATCATGTACGGCACCGCTTCCCGGAAGTCAGCCCCCGTGTCTGATCGCAGTCTGACCGATCGCTGGGGGTTTTTTGCGAGGCGGGTCGACGCGAGCGCCCTCAGGGCGTCGGGAAGACGTCGGTGCCGCCGATGACGCCCGCGTAGGAGTATTCGTAGGAGACAATCGGCTGGTCCTCGCCGTCGCCGTAGAAATCGAGGTGGTCGAACCGCGTTGCGTAGTACGCGATCCGGCGGTCGGCGTCGTCGATGTCCAGGCTCCCGACCAGGCGCGCACCGCGAAAGAGGCGGCTCTCGCCGTCGAAGCCGTTGAGGACGCCAGTCCCCACGCCAGTGCCGAGATCGGCGTGTCCATCCTGGTCCGGATCGCCGATGTCGCCCGCCGCTGCGGGCACGAACGTCACGGCCGAGCCGACGATAGCGGCAAATACCACCGGTTCGGCGCTGACGACAGCGGGGAAGCTCGCCACTTCCACCGAGCCCGCGGCGGTGCCGTCGTAGAGCCACACGTCGTCACGACCGTCGCCGGAGACGTCCCCCAGGAACCCTCCGAGCCCGGGAACGTTTACCGCGTCAGCCAGCAGGAAGGTGCCGCCGTCCAGCAGGGCCGCACCGACGAACACCTCCTCGCCGATCCGCAGCTCCAGGAGGCCGTCGCCGTCGAGGTCGCCAGGCCGCAGCAGGCTGTCGTTGTACCTCCACGAGTAATTGAAGATGTCGGGAATCGGCAGGTCGGGGAACAACCAGCGCGAGTCGGCGACCACGGACCCTGAATCGAGAAGGTGGGCGGCGGTGAACACATGGTCGCCCACCTGCACCTCGATGGCCCCGTCGCCGTCGATGTCCCCCAGTTCGCCCAGGGCCCTTTGGCGCATCGTCGGCAGCGCCAGCAGGTTGAGCAGCCCGATGTGGTCGCCGACCACGGCGCCATCGTACACGCCGAGCCCGCCGTCACGATACGCGACAAGGTCGCCGTGGCCTTCGCCGTCCAGGTCGCCGATCCCGGTGCCGGCATAGCCGCGGCCGAGCGAGCACAGGGGGGTCGCCCAGCTTTGACCGCTTAGGAGCACGTACTCGCTGTCGTCGGTCTTGTAGTGGTAGCTGTAGACGATGTCCGCGCCGCCATCCCCGTCAACGTCGCCGGCCGGCTGCCAGGGCCCGTATGACGACCACCCCCACGCGAGCGGTCCCCCGTTTCCGTTGCAGTCGGAATCCTCGTCATAGGCGCTGTCAAACGCCCCCGGGTAGGTGTTCGGGTCGGTGTCGTCGCAGTCCTCGGGCGTGAACCACCCGTCGCCGTCCTGGTCGGTCGGCGTGGTTGTATCTGAGTCGGCGGGGTGAGCGTCGGAATCGTCGGGCGCCTCCACCGCGCAACCCAACGCCGCCAGCAGCAGGGTCGTCACCATGCTGCGCTGAAGCTGCGCTCAGCGGTATCCTGCGTCGTGGCGAACCGTTCCAGAGGGAATTTGTATCCCAATTTCTTGAGCTCCTCAGCCGGCTCCGAGCCGGCAAAGACAAGCCACTCTCCGGACGGCAGCGGCACCGGATCGGGATCGAGGCGCATCTGCGAGTTGCCGGACCAGTGCGCCACGGTGTTGGTAGGGTTCGAACGAGCCACCAGATCGTCCTTGCCGCCGAGGTCGGCGTCGGTCACCGTACGAACGACAAAGTCGGTTCCGTACACCCGGTCCTTGGCGGCCGGCCCGAGCACACTCCGCCATATCCCCCAGGCATACTGTTGGGTCCCTGTCCCCTCCTCATTGAGGTTCCCCGCGAAGTAAAGGGCCACACTCTCGTCGAAGACTACCGGCACGGCATCCACGTCCTTGAGCTTGACGTACACGTCCCAGATCAGCCGGTTGCCTTTGGTCGCCGGGGAGTCGCCGGCCTTCCAGGGGCGGCCTTCGGCCACCCAGATGTTCACCTTGCCGAGTTTCTCCCCGGCGACCTCGTGTAGGCCGCTCTTGCTGTTCCAGTTCGGCTCGTACGTGGAGGTGAGGTAGTACCAGCCCATGTACAGCGCGACCGCCCGTCCCCAAGTATTTCCCCAAGGGAGATGCTCCGTGGGGATCCGCTTGACATGGGTGCCGGGGATGAAGTTGCCCCGACGGTCGGGGCCCCACTCGGTCGAGTTGGCGTAGTCCGTAAGCTCAGCGGCGTAGTAGATGTACAGATACTCCACGCCGTCGACCTCGATCTCACACGCTGCCGGCACTCCGATCCACAACGGCACCTGATCCGGGTTCACGCCGTCGAAGTTGTCATGGTACCGGGCCACCAGAAAATAGGGTCCCTTGATGTCCTTCTGGAACGATGGGTCACTGCACCAGTAACCGACAATCGCCGCCGAGCTGTTGTCCGGGCCGGGGATGCCCTTGCCTTCGGCTGCACCCGGTCCGAAAAGGTAGTCCCCATCGATCGCCGTGTACCGCGCCAGCAACATCAGCCAGCCCCGCCCCTTTTTCAACTCCAACACATGGGCGTCCTTGTAGTTGGCCATGCTGGCGTCGTGGCCGTCGAACGAGCGCGGCTCGGTCTGGCTCGGGATCGCGGTGCTGATAAGGGGATAATAGCTGAAGCTGAGGTCGAACGCGTACGCGGCCGCGCCCTTGACGAGGCCGGGATCCCGAACCGTATTGGACACGGCGTAGGCGATGTTCAGTTGCCCCGCCTTCAGGGGTGCCGGGAGGTAGGTCGCCAAGATGTTGGCCGTCTGCCGCAGCGGTTGGGACGACACTCCGGTTCCTGACACCGCCGCCGCCACGCTCCCCGCTCCCACACCGTACATCCATAGCTGATAGGTTGGCTGGCCGGGCAATGGAACGGCCCCGCCACCGCCCCCCATGCCCCCCGGATCGGTGCCGCCGGTGTAGCTGGTCCCACTCACCACAACCGTGCAATCCGACGTGGTGACCACGCCCGCGGCCGCGCTCGTCGCCGTCTCGGGAACGACGACCAACGCCGGGCCGCCCTCGACCCACGCGTCGTCAAGCTCGATCGACGACTGGAAGACGGCGGCCATCCCGCCGCTCAGCAGGCGCGGGTGTCGAAGCGCGTCGAGACCCAGCAGAGCTCGATCTTCGCCGGATCGCCGGAGTTGTTCCGCGTGATGACCCCAAAGACCACATGGGCTTTGGTGAAGGTCACGCCGATGTAGCCTGCGGTCCCACTGAAGCCATCCGTCGTCCGGGCAAAGTTTGCGTCGATGACCGTTGGCGCACCGGTGAAGATGTCGGGTTCGTCGCTCTCCAGGTAGCCGAACGTCAGCCGCATGTCGCCGGTGATGTTCAGCGCGTCCATCATCGCGTGCACCGACTTGATGTCGGCGGTCGGCCGCGCCATCGTGCACGGGAAGAACCGGATGCCAGTGGTGGGACTGATGTCGGCGCGGGTGAACACACATGCGAACGGGCTGAAACCTCGACGAACCATCGTACACCTCGATCGTTTGCGTACTCTCTCTCTCTCTCTCTATGTCCAACGGCTTGACATATTCATGACAAGTTGGCGGTTTGTCGCGACGTTGATGTGTTTCAGTCCCGACGCGGCAGGGAGCGAGTGGAGGGCCACATGGGGCCCGGAGCGAGAGCCTGGCGAGGCGTAGCGGCGGCCGCCCGTGGGCGCTGGTAGCCCAACCGGGTGGTGGATGAGGCGTAGCCCGGCCCGCCGCCCACACGCGACCCACCACTCTGCGGCCGGGCGGGAACGGCGCGGTAGGGGAAGGGGCCGCAGGCCTCTTCCCCCAAGCGATCGCCCCTCTGCGGCCGGGCGGGACAACGAGATCAACCCCGGCGAGCCGGAGGAATGCAACGAAATCGACGACAACTGCGACGGTGAGGTCGACGAACCCGGCGCCGCGCGGGCGCCCGCGTGGAGCACCGACGCCGACGGCGACGGCTACGGCGATCCGGCCACCGAGGAGCGTAACTGCAACCCTGTGGAGGGCAAGATCGAGGTCGGCGGCGACTGCAACGATGACGACCCCGCCGTCTCCCCGGCCGGGTTGGAGCTGTGCGACGGGATCGACAACGACTGCGACGAGTCCATCGACGAGGACGACGCCGCCAACGCCCTGACCTGGTACCTCGACACCGACGGGGACGGCTCCGGGACCACGGTGTCCGTGCTGGTGAGCTGTTCCGCACCCGCCGGCTACGCCGACGATCCCGACGACTGCGACGACGCCAACGCCACGACCTACCCCGGCGCCCCGGAGTACTGCGATCGCAGCGACGACGACTGCGACGGAGAGATCGACGAGGACGATGCGGTAGACGCCTTCACCTACTTCGTGGATGACGACGGCGATGGCTACGGCGACGACGACACCAGTAGCGTGTCCTGCGATCCCCTCAGCGGCTTTGTGGAGGTGGGCGGCGACTGCGACGACGTCGATGGCGACGCGTTCCCTGGCGCGGTCGAGTACTGCGACGGCGTCGACAACAATTGCGATGGCGAGACGGACGAGGAGGCAGCCCTCGATGCCACGAGTTGGTATGCCGACGCTGATCTGGACGGATGGGGCGATGCCGCGTCGGGGATGACCGCCTGCAGCGCGCCCGCCGGCTACCTTTCCGACGACAGCGACTGCGATGACACCGACGCCAACGAGAATCCGTGGGCCTACGAGTATTGTGACGGTGACGATGACAACTGCGACGGTGTCGTAGACGAAGACAGCGCTGAAGACGCCTCCACCTGGTACGCCGACAGCGACGCCGACGGGTACGGCTCCGACGACGTCAGCACGCGGGCCTGTTCGCTCCCCAGCGGCTACCTCGCCACCGCCGGCGATTGCGACGATGCCGCCGCGACGACCAATCCCGCGGCGGACGAAGTGTGTGGCGGGGCTGATGAGAACTGCGATGGCAGCGTCGACGAAGACACCGCCGTCGACGCGCCCACCTGGTACACCGACGGCGACGGGGACAACTACGGGGTCGCACGCCCCACTACCTCCGGCTGCACCCAGCCCGCCGGCTACGCCCCGGTCAGCACCGACTGCGATGACGGCGACGCCGGCGTCAATCCGGGCGCCGACGAATATTGCGACGGCGAGGACGACGACTGCGACGGCTCCACCGACGAGGATAGCGCCATCGATGTCGCGACGTGGTACCGCGACGTCGACGCCGACGGCTACGGCGTCAGCACCACCACCGACCTCGATTGTGACCGCCCCGGTGGCTACGCCGCACTAGCCGGCGACTGCGACGACACCGACGCCGACCTCAACCCCGGCGAGGCCGAGGTCTGCGACGCTGGCGACATCGACGAAGATTGCGACGGGCTGAGCGACGATGACGACCCCGGCGTCACCGGCGAGAACAGCTGGTACACCGACGGCGACGGCGACGGCTACGGCACCGGCACCGCCACCATCAGCTGCGAGCCCGTCGTCGGGCAGGTCTCGTCAGGCGGAGACTGTGACGACGCCGAAGCGACCATGAACCCCGGCGAGACCGAGGTGTGCAACGACGGCCTGGACAACGACTGTAGTGGCGATCGGGACGCCTGCGAATGGGAGGGCGTCGATGCCTCGACCGAGGCCAGCGCCAGCTTCCTCGGCGATCGGACCGGCTACTACCTGGGCTACGGCATCGGCGCCGGCGACATGGATGACGACGGAAATGACGATCTGTTGGTGTACTGGGCCTACAACCGGAGCGCCGGTAATTCCACGAATGGCATCTATGTCTACAACGACAGCGCCACCGGTACCGCGCTGGCCGACCTCGACCAGCTCCTCGGCGGCTCGAGCAGCTCCGAACCCGCAGAGGGGCTGTCGTCCGGGGACATCGACAACGACGGCGATGACGACCTGTTGGTGATGCTGGACACCAGCGCGGGCGGCAGTGGCGCCTACCTGTTCGATGGGCCGATGACCTCATTGACCGCGATGTCCGCGGCCACGGCGACCTTCACCGCCACCGGGACGTACGACGAATTCGGCGCGGTGAGCGTCCTCGGCGGCGACATCGACGGCGACGGGAACCTCGAGATGGTGGTCGGCGGGACCGAATACGACTACTCGACGTCAACGGGCGTGGGGGCCATCGTGTGGGTGGAGTCGCCCGCCGGCGCCTACACCAACGGCACGGTCGGCGCGCTGCTCCGCGGGTCCGCCAGCAACGACTCCCTCGGCCAGGGGCTGGCCTTCGTGGACTTCGACGCGGATGGCGCCCACGAGCTGTTCGTCGGGGCGCCGTACGCCGCCACCGGCGATGCGGGAAACGTGTACATGGCGAGCGATTCGCTTGCGGCCAGCGGCACCTTCGCCAGCACTGCGGACGCGACCTTCACCTCGTCGTTCGCGTCGCGCGGCTACTACTTCGGCTTCGACATCGACGCGGCGGGGGACCTCGATGGCGACGGCTACGACGACCTCGTGGTCGGCGGCTACGGCCTCTCGCTCGGTGGCCGCCGCGGCGGGGTGGTGATCCTGTCGGGGGGGGCGACGCTTCCGTCAGGGACCGTCGACTGGTACACCGACGCCACCGCGCTCATCGGGGGCCCGACGACGTCGACGAGCCCTTATTTCGGGTACGCCGTCGCGGTCCCCGGAGATGTCGACGGCGACGGGGAGACCGATCTGGTCGCGACCGCACCCTACTACGACTACTCCGCGAGTGTGCGCGGAACGGCCTACCTGTTCCTCGGGCCCTTCTCGGGCAGCCTGGACGCCGACGACGCCGAGTGGACGGTGACCGCGCCCACCTCGTCGGACAACCTCGGTCGCGCCGCGATCGGCATCGGCGATCTGGAGGGCGACGGCTTCGCCGACTTCGCGGTGTCGTCCTCGGCGTACGCCAGCAGCAGCGGGGCGGCGTGGTACTTCATGGGGTTGGGGGAGTAGGAAAAAGCCCCACGCCCTTGCACCAACCCTGCACGGAGCGGGCACCGAAGCCGCGCCCGCCGTGGCTAACGCTGGGATCGAGGTCCCGATGTTCCACCCCGACGCCCCCTTCCTCGCGCCTCCGTCCCGGATCCGCGCCACCTCCGCGATGACCGACGCGCCGCGGCTGAGCCCGCCGCTCTTCGCGCCCCTCGCGCGGCGGACCGCGCTCTTGTTGAACCCGTTCTACCCCAAGGATCCGCACGCCTCCTTCGGAAAACATGTCCTCACCCCCTCGTTGGCGCTCACCTCGGTGGCCGCCGCCACCCCCGACCACTGGAGCGTGGCGTACTGGGACGAGAACCTGCTCCAGGGGCCGCCGCCGTGGGCGCCGGTGCCGGAGGTCGTCGGCATCACGGTGCACCTGACCTTCGCCGAACGTGCGTTCGCTCTCGCTCGGGCCTACCGGAAGCTGGGCTCCAAGGTGATCCTCGGCGGGCTCCACGTGCTGTCCTGTCCCGACGAGTGCGCGCCGCACGCCGACGCACTCGCGCTGGGCGACGGGGTCCCGTTGTGGCCACGGATCCTCGCCGACGTCGAGGCGGGGACGCTCCAACCGCGGTACCACGCCGACTTCGATGGGGACTACCGGCAACATCCGGCGCCGCGCCGTGATCTGCTCGACCGCAAGGCCTTCCTCACCACCACCTCGATCAACGCCACGCGCGGCTGCCACAACCGCTGCGGCTTCTGCTACCTCTCGACCGAAGGCCTCCGCATGCCGTACCGGATGCGTGAGCCCGAACAGGTCGTGGCGGAGTGGGCTGCCGACGACACGCCCTACGCGGTGTTCACCGACAACAACCTCGGCTCCAACAAGGCCTACCTCCGTCGCCTGTGTCTGGCGCTCCGCCCGCTGGAGAAGATCTGGTCCGCGGCGGTGACCATCGACGTCACCGACGACCCATCGCTGGTCCGCGACATGGCGCGTGCCGGTTGCACGGGTGTTTTCATCGGGTTCGAGTCCTTGACCGGCGAGAACCTCGACGACGCCCACAAACGCACGCCTCGCCCCCAAGACTACGCCCGGCGCGTCAAGTTGCTCCACGACAACGGCATCCAGGTAAACGGAAGCTTCGTCCTTGGTTTTGACCACGATCGCAAAGATGTCTTTTCCACGCTGGCCCAGTGGGTCGAGGACAACCACATCGAGTCGGGCACCTACCACATCCTGACCCCCTACCCGAACACCCCGCTCTTCCGACAGATGGCCGCCGAAGCGCGCATCCTCACCCGCGAGTGGCGGCTCTACGACACCGCTCACGCCGTGTTCCAACCCAAACACATGACGCCTGCCGAGCTGGAGCGTGGCTACGCCTGGTTGTACCAGCGCCTGACCAGCCCCGCCTCGATCTGGGCGCGTCGACCCGAAGATGCGCGGTCCGTGTTGCCCTACCTGGCCATGAGCGCGCTCTACAAGCGCAGCAACCCGCTGTGGGAAGGGTTGATCCGCACCCGCAGCACCGCCGCGGCCTGGCATCCGCTGGTCGAGTGGACGCGGCGGCGCCACCTTGCTTTTCGCGCTAGGTTGGAGGCGGGCGAAAGCGTGGGGGTGGGTCCGGCGCCGGTCTATGCGGGGGTGTAGCTACATCCCCACCATCATCATCCCCGCCATGCCCTCGTCGGCGTGCTCGAGGATGTGACAGTGGTACATCCACTCGCCCGGATTGTCGAGTTCTGAGACAATCGTGACGGTGGTGCGAGGAGGAATATCGAAGGTGTCCTTCCAACCTTGCGCCTGGGCCGGCGGAGCGCCGTCGACGTCGACCACCTGGAAGCGGTTGCCGTGGATGTGGAAGGGGTGGTGCATCTCCGAGGCGTTTTCGATTTCGAAGGTGGTGTCAACGCTGGTCATCACCTCGACCATGGGCACGTCCGGGAAACTCGCCCCGTCGATGGTGACGGTGCCGCCCATCATGTCTTCTTCGAGCAGCCAATGATGGCCGAGGTTCGGCACGGCGCCGGTCCAGCTGGGGACGTCGGGCGTAGGTTGGGTCCAGCCCGACCCCGCGAGCGCTTGGTCGTCGTAGACAAAACTCATCACCGGGTTTTCGCCCTCGCCCATGGGGTCGTACTCGATCATGTCGCCGTCTTCTTCGTGGAGCTGGAACCGGCGATTCATCAGGCGGTAGGTGGCCCCGGGGGTGCCGGTGGCCTCGACAACGAGCATGGTGCGCTCGCCGGGAGCCAACACAACGTGATCGGCGGTGTACGGCTCCGCGAGGAAACCACCATCGCTCCCGACGACCGTGAACTCGTGATCTTCGAGGCGCAAGTCCCAGTAGCGGGCGTTGCTGGCGTTGACGAGGCGGAGCAGCGTGGTCTGGCCTGCCGTCCATCCAATCGAACGATCGCTCCGCCCGTTGGCCATCAGCACGGTGCCGAGCCGGCCCATGAGCTGCATCATGTCGGTGTCGGGGGGAGCGAGTTGTTGGGTGTCCTCGTCGAGGAGCACGTCGTCGAGGACCACCGGTAGATCACAGTCGGGAGCCACCTCGCCGGGCACGTGAATGATGATCGGCGCATAGAGCCCGGCTTCGATAGTGGTGGCGGTGTTCATGTGGGTGTGGAACCAGTAGAAGCCGCCGTCGACCAGGGTGAACTCGTACTCGAAGCTCTCGCCGGGGCTGACCGGATCGCCCAGCATCTGTTGGATGCCGTCCATCTCGGGGGAGACGCGCAAGCCATGCCAATGCAAGCTCATGTCGATGGTGGTGTCGTTGGTGAAGTGCACCCGAACCCGGTCTCCCAGATTGGCCTCCAAGACCGGCCCGGGGACGCTCTCGTTGAAGGCGAGACCCGCGGCGATCGGCACACCGGTGCCCGGGTCCCACGCGAAGGCGGAGGCCCGCAGGTCCACCTCCACCCCGCCGTCGGCAGGGTCGAGGTCCGTCATCGGGGTGTAGCCGCATGCCTCCGGAAGGGCGTTGGCGCCGGTGTCGTCGCCGCTGTCACCCCCGACATCGCCGACGGGGTCCCGCGTGTCGAGTCCGGCATCACACGCCGCCGCCGAGAGAAGCAAGGAGAGGGAGAGGGAGAGCCAGAGCCAGAGCGCGGTTCGCATGGCGGCAGTCTACCCTCGGGCGCGGCCGGCGTTAGGACCCGTTCGTGCAGAAGCTCCTCGACGGCATCCGCGACTTTCATGAGCGGGTGCGGCCCAGTTACCGCGAGCGCTTCGCGCGACTGGCGCTGGGCCAATCGCCCGACTGCCTGTTCATCGCCTGCGCCGACAGCCGCGTGGTGCCGAACCTATTCGCGTCCACCGACCCGGGCGATCTCTTCGTCGCTCGAAACGTCGGCAACGTGGTGCCGCCCCTCGGCTCGGAAGCCGGGGTTGCCGCCGGGGCGGCCGTCGAGTTCGCGACGCTGGTCCTCGGCGTGCGCGACGTCGTGGTCTGCGGCCATTCAGCCTGTGGTGCAATGCGGGCAGCGTTGCTCGGCGATCGGCCCGCGGATGCGCCGAACCTGGACCGCTGGCTGGGCCACGTGGAGCCGTCGCTGCGGCGAATGGAGCGAGAACCCCGCTTGGACGGCTCCCTGGACCCCGAGGACCGCCTCTCGCAGGCGCACGTGCTCCAGCAGATCGACCACCTGATGACCTACCCGGCGGTCGCCCAGCGCGTGGCGGCTGGCGAGTTGACGCTGCGCGCGTGGTGGTTCGACCTCGCCCACGCCCAGGTGTTGGCGCACGATCCGGAGGCGGGGCGTTTTCGGCCGCTGGTGGAGCTCATGGACGAGAGCGCGGTGACGCCCCCCCCCTGAGCGCGACGCCGGCCACCTCCTCCATCGCGGCGACGCGGGCCGCCAGCTCGCCGAGGCGGAGCCGCACCTGGGTGCCCTCGTCCGCGAGGGTGGCGAGGCCAATCTGCACACGCAGGCGGCCCAACTCGTGGAGCACGTCCTCGACGTGGGCACAGGCCTGTGCGCGTGCGGCGCGAAGGGGCCGGGTCAACTCCGCGATTCGGCGGGGGGCAGTAGCGGGGCGGACTGCCGGCGGCGGCGTCACGCCGGCTCGGTGAACGGCGCCACGACCCGCGGCCGAGCCACGGCCAGCCAATCGGACACCCGCATTCGAATCGAGCGCGTCGCACTCGCGGCGGCGAAGACCAGCTCCTCCCGGGCGGCGAAGTCCTCCCCCACCACCAGCGTCGCTGCGAAAAGCGGTGACGCCCACGCCGGCAGCTCTCCGTAGGCGAGGCCCGTCAACGAACGCAGCTCCTCTGGCGTCGAGAAGCGGTAGCGCTGCACTCCGAGCGCCTTGCGAAGCAGGCGCCCGATGATCTTCCGATCGGAGCCCACCACCACCACCACCTCGCCCATGCGCTCCACCCGCATCAACACCGACTTCCCCCCCAGCAAGAGCGGTGTTCCCCGCGCCGCGGCCGCGTCCTCGGCCGACCGCGCCTCGACGTGCTCCAAAACCGAGAACGGGCGCCCTGACGCGGACAGCAGTGCCACCAACGCGTCGGAGTGTCCATGCGCCATGGCGCAGCCTACCATCCGGATAAGCCGCCCCATGCGGGTGACCCTGTGCAGCGCAGTGCCCCACGAGCTGGGCGACCTCCCCGGCGTCGCCGTGGGCGTGGGACCGCTGGCGGCGGCGACCGCGGCGACCCGCTTTTTGATGGAGAGACGTCCTGAGGCGGTGGCGTTCGTCGGCTCTGCGGGCGCGTACGCATCGGGTCCGGAGGTGGGTACGGTGATCGTGAGTGGGGCGCTGGGCATGGCGTCGACGGCGGTGACACTCGGGCTCGGGTACCAGCCGCGGGGGGCGCCGGAGCTGCGCTCGGATGCAACCCTGGTCGCACGCTCAGCCCGACCCACCAGCCGCGTCCTGACCGTAGCGGCCATCACCTCCGACGAGGCGCTGGCGGCGCGATTCAGCGCGGATTGGGAGGTCGAGCACATGGAGGCTTACGCGGTGGCGTTTGCGTGTGCGGAAGCAGGGGTGCCCTTCGCGGCCGTTCTCGGCATCGCCAACCGGGTCGGGCGCGACGCCCACGCCGAATGGCTCCGAAACCACGCTGCCGTCGAGGCTTCAGCGAGGACCGTCGCGGCGCGGCTGCTCGGCGGGTAGCTCCCGCGCGGGCGAGGGGCGTCCGTCAACCCCGCCCCTTGGGCAGCGGGAGCTCGTGCGCGGCGGCCCGACCCCTGGCGTACCCCCGCCCGTCGACGCGCAGTGCCCGCGCCCGGCCCGGTCGCAGGTGGGCGTCAGCCCAGGCGTCCACCCCCCGTTCGCGCTGCATCCGGTCGGCGTCGAGCAACGCCACCGCGGTAGAGTCGTCCGAGACCGGCGCTGGGGACCCGTCGCCCTCCGCCGCGAGCAGCCGCGTGACCTCTTCCGCCGCACCCACTCGAAACGCGTCGTGCCAGTCGCGGTCGCGGCCAGCGCCGTGGCTGGCGGAGAGCCACTCCAGCCGCGGCGCGAGCCAGGCGAAGAGTGCGATCACCACGCGCCGGTCCTCGGCGCGGCCCGCCAGCCGCAGTTCGGTTTCGGGACCCACGGACGCGGAGTACGCGACGCAAGCGTTGGCCTCCGCGAGGCCCTGCGCGAGCACGCCCCGCCAGGCTCGCGGCCGGCGTGCCCGCTCCAACAGCTGGTCCTCCACGGGGTCCGGGCCCGCCCCAGCGCCGGCGGCGCGCGCGGCGACAAGAGACTCCAGCCGGTGCTGCGCGATGAGCGCCTGGGCACGCGCCGCGGCGGCGGCGGCTTCGTGCACGTGGTTCGACGTCGCGAGCGCGAGTAGCTTCTCCACCTGAAGGAGCACGGCGTCCAGGGTTGGCATCGACACGTCCTAGCGCTCCGGTCGCGGCGCGGCTGCCCGCGCGTTAGCCCCGCCCCGCCATGAATCCAGTACTCCCTCGTGATGTCGTCCACCGTTGGTCTGAAGAATGTGCCGCGGAGGGCCTTGCCTTCCAGGCGGTCGCGCGCCGGCTGCTCGAGGATCAGGGCCGCCTCGCCCGCTTCTTCAAGGCCAACATTCCCGACATGCCCGGCCAGTCTGGCGAAGTGTCGTTGTACCTGTTGGCGGTCGTCATCCGGCTGTTCGAACGGGGGGGCGGGCGGATCGGCCGGATCGGCGGCAAGGAGATCGATGCCGCCACCAAGAAGATCGGCGCGCACGCCGCGCTGTTGATGCCCGCCGACGCAGGCTTCCCCAACCGGGTCCGCGCCATCGACGAGCGCGCCCAGCCGCACATCCTCGACGAGGCGTTGCACGCGCTTTTCGAGCGGGAAACCAAGAAGGAAGAGGAGGTCGAGATGCCCCCCGAACAGGCGGCGCTGGTCTTCCTGATGCTCTGGGCCGCGACCGAAGCCTGCAATATTGCGTGGCAGCCGCCGAAGTCCGCGGAGTGGCTGGCGTAGATGGGGCTGCGGGACACGCTCAAGGCCAAGGTCAAGGCCGCCGTTTTCGGCGCGCGACCCACGCCCAGTTCGCCGCCGCCGGCGCCGCCCCCGGAAACGATGAGGATCGTTGCGCCTGCGACCCCGTCTGCGACACCGACGATTGCTGGCGCCCAGACGGTCGTCGGCTCGGAGTTCCGTTCGGTGGGACCGACTGGCGCCGTTGGGGAAGGCAAGGCGGGAATCTTCGCCCACAGCGGGCGAGTGGTGGCGGTTTTCCGCCATGACGGTGCGCTCTACGCCATGGACAACGCCTGCGCGCACGAGGACGGGCCCATCGGTGAGGGCGCAATCACTGGGAAAAAGGTGGCCTGCCCCTACCACGACTGGCAATACGACTTCACGACGGGGGCCTGCCTGACCGATCCCGAACGACCGCGCGCCACCTTCGAGGTCCGCGAGGCCGAAGGGTTAGTGTGGCTCGGTCCCCAGAAGACGGCCGGCAGCGACGCACGCGGCGGCGATCACGACGACGGTTTGGAGGTCATACGACGATGAGTGAAGCGCTCGGTTCCGCCCTGGTCAAAGGGATCACATTCGCAAAACTCCAGCCGCGCCTCGGCGCGGCGTCGGAGGGGGGCAAGTCCTTCATCATCCGCGCTGAAGACCGCGTTCGGCCGTACCTCGACCACGTGGTCGTGGGTTGGGTCGATGGTTCACCGGCCTCAGACGTTGCGTTTGTCCTGTCGGGCAAGGACCCGGACGCCGACCAGTGGCGGCGATTCACGATCAGCCGCGTGGCGCCGTGGACCTATGAGATCGGGGTGTTCCCGACGCCGTTCAACAACGGGGAAGATCCGCTGTCGCCGGGTGTGCCGCCGACGTCGTCGCGGCGGCGTTAGCCCGCCTTCAACTCTCCCTCAAACGCGTCCACATCGCGCCAAACCCCGGCCACCGCGCGCCGCCAGGTTGCGACGTCGCCCAGGTCGAGGCCAAGCTCTTCGCGGGCGATGGTCTCGGCGTCGTCGTCTCCGGTGCGCGCGAGGAGCCGACGATAGGCCGCTTCGGCGGCGGGACCCTGGGGCCTGAACGCTTCGTACACCAAGCCGGCGAAGAGGTAGCCGAAGGTGTAGGGGTAGTTGTAGAAGGCCATGCCGGAAATATAGAAGTGCAGCTTCCGCGCCCAGAACAGGTCATCCACCGTCGCGAGCTCGCCGCCGTACCACTCGCCGAAGATCCGCGCGGTGGCGGCGGAGAGGGTGTCGACTTCGAGCGGGCCTTGGCGGCGGAGACGGTACAGCTCGCGCTCCAGCTCGAAGCGGGCGGGGATGTTGCACAAGAAGGCGGCGGCGTCCTGGAGGGAGCCGTCGAGCATGCGCAGGCGAGCCGCGGGCGTGGTCGCCGCGCTTCGGGTGGCCTCGCGCACCAACGCCTCCGCGAACGTGGAGGCCGTCTCCGCCAACGTCATCGGCAGCCGCCGCTGGGACACCGGATTGCCGAAGAGGACCTCCGCATGGAAGGCGTGACCGAGCTCGTGGGCGAGTGTCGCGGGCGCCTTGTCGTTGGCGCACCAGGTCATGAAGATGCGCGTTTCGTGCCGCGCCGCGACCTCGGTGCAGTAGCCGCCGGCACGCTTGCCCGGCCGATCCTCGACCTCGATCCAACGATTCTTGAGCGCGCGCTCCGCGAAGCTCGCCATTCCGGGCGCGAACGCGCCGAACTCGCGCACGATGACGTCCTGGGCGGCGGCGTAGGTGATGCCGGGACCGGACTCGCCGAGGGGTGCGGCGAGATCGTGCCACTCCAACTTCTCGAGCCCCAACGCCCCAGCTTTGGCGCGGAAGTAGCGCTTCATCGCCGGCTGGGCCTCGCGACAGGCTTCGATGATCGCGTCGAGCGTGGTGCGAGCGATGCGACTTTGCACCAGCGGCTCTTCCAGTTCGTCGATGCCGCGGCGGTCGTTGAGCGTGACCCGCTGCCCGGTGATGTGCGTCAGCGCGGTGGCGCAGCGCCGGGCGGCCGTCGACCAGCCAGCGCGGACGCCGACGTACGCGGCCTGGCGCACGCTGCGGTCGGCGTCCCACATGAGCTGCTCGCCTTGCCCGGCCGAGAAGGTCTCCGGACCGTTGCCGCGGTCGATGGTCACGGAAAGCGCGCCAGACTCGACGTCGTAGAAGTGTCCCCACGCGCCGATGCCGTCCTGGGAGAGGCCCGCGAGCAACGATTCTTCGGCCTCGGACAGGCGCAGCCGCCCCTGGGCGCGATCGCTCAGGAGCATGTTGCGCATATGCGCGATGCTCGGCTCGGCCAAGAGCGCGTCGAACGCGGCTTGGGGCATGCGTGCCACGCGGTCTCGCGGCGTGACCCAGGAGCGCGCGGAGAGCCCGCCGAGCGCGGCCATGCGGGCTTCGGCGCGGATGGCGCTCTCGTCACGGCTGGCGGCGGAGGCGTGGCAGCCGATGAACGCGTAGAGCGTGTCCACCCGGGGCGAGATGCGCTCGAGGTCCAAGAGCAGCCCGGCCAGACGCGCCGGATCCGGGATGGCCGGGAGCGCTTCCGCCGAAGCGACGAGGTCCTTGAGCGCCCCTTCGAGGGCGGCGTACTCCGCTTCGAACGCGGCGCCGGCGGGGCCGCCGGGGAGGATGACGTCGAGGTCCCAGGTCTCAGAGGGGGCGTAGCTCATGTCATTCTTCCAGGTAGGTGTAGCCTTCGAGGCCGGTCTGGTAGGCGTTGACCATCTTTGCCGCCTCGGTCACGGTCATCCGCCCTTCTTTCATCGCCCGCTCGGTGGCCCGCCGGACCCGACGCACGAGGTCGGCCTTGGTGAACTGCACGTAGCTGAGCACCTCGGTGACGGTGTCGCCCTCGATCACGTGGTCGATGCTGTACCCGCCGTCTTCGTCGAGCGAGACGTGGACCGCGTGGGTGTCGCCGAAGAGGTTGTGGAGATCACCGAGGATCTCCTGGTAGGCGCCGACGAGGAAGATCGCAAGGTAGTAGGGCTCTTCTTGCTTGAACGGATGCAGGTCAAGGGTGTCCTTGACGTCGCGCAGGTCGATGAAGCGGTCGATCTTGCCGTCGCTGTCGCAGGTGATGTCGGCGAGGATGGCTTTGCGCGTGGGCTCTTCGCCCAGGCGGTGGATGGGCATGACCGGAAAAAGCTGGTCAACCGCCCAACTGTCGGGCGCGGACTGGAAGACCGAGAAGTTGCAGAAGTAGGTGTCGGCGAGGGACTTTTCGAGGCCTTCGAGCTCGTCCGGCACGTAGGACTGCTGGCGTACGACGTGAAGGATGCGCTGGCACACCTGCCAGAACAGCTTCTCGGCGCGCGCCCGCTGCTCGAGGTTGAGATTCCCCACGTTGAACAACGTGAGCGCCTCCTCCTTCGCCGCGAGCGCGTCGTGGTAGGCCTCCTGGAAGGTCTTGCGACTGATGCCCTCGCACAGGTCGTGCAGCTCGATGAGCACGTCGGGATCATCCTCGGCGACCGGATCGATGTGCGCCCCGGTGGGGAACTCGGTGACGCCGAGCACGTTGAACACCAGCACGCTGTGGTGGGCGGCCATGGCCCGACCGGACTCGGTGATGATGGTGGGGTGGGTGATCTCCGCGTCGTCGCAGGCCCCCTGCACCGCTGCGACCACGTCGGCAGCATACTCGTCGATGGTGTAGTTGACGCTGGATTCGAAGTTGGTACGGCTGCCGTCGTAGTCGACCCCGAGCCCGCCCCCCACGTCGAAGTACTTCATCGGCGCGCCGAGCTGGACGAGGCCGGTGTACAGCCGCGACGCCTCACGCAGCGCGTTCTTGACGCTGCGGATGGCGCTGACCTGACTGCCGATATGAAAGTGCAACAGCTGCAACGACTCGAGCCGGTCGCGCTCACGGAGATATTTGACGCCCTCCACCATCTCGCCGACGGTCAGTCCGAACTTGGCCCGATCCCCGGCGCTGCCCTCCCAGCGCCCGGCGCCCTTGGTGGCCAGCTTGGCGCGCATGCCGATGACGGGGGCCACGCCCACGCGGTCGGCGACATCACACACCAGCTTGAACTCGGAGTATTTCTCGATCACGATGATCGGGTTGCGACCGAGGCGCTTGGCCATCAGCGCCGTCTCGATGAACTCGGCGTCCTTGTACCCATTGCAGATGATCAACGCCTGTGGGTCGTCCATCAGCGCCAGGACGATGAGCAGCTCGGGCTTGGAGCCGCATTCCAGGCCCATGTGGTAGGGCTCGGCCACGCGCACATAGTCTTCGACGAGGTGGCGCTGCTGGTTGACTTTGATCGGGAAGACTCCGCGGTACAACCCGGTGTACTCGTATTCGCGCATCGCGCTCTTGAACGCGTTGGCCATCGTGCGGACGCGATGCTCCAAGATGTCGGTGAAGCGGATGAGGAGCGGTGCCTGCAGGTCGCGACTGACAAGGTCATCGACGAGCTGCTTGAGGTCGAGGGCGCCGCTACGCGGACCCGCGGGCGTGACCTCGACGTTTCCGGCCTCGTTGATGCGGAAGAAATCTCGGCCCCAATTGCGGACATTGTAGAGTTCGATGCTGTCCTGGATTGACCATCCGCGCATGCCCGCCCCGCCGAGTGCGCGCGGTTATCATGGTGCCCCTCCGGGATCGTCCTCGCGTGCTGGCGGTGTTGCTTTCTCTTGGGCTCGGCTGCGCCCCCGCGCCCCACGGGATCATCGTCGTGAGCTTCGACACCCTCCGTGCGGACCGGCTCGGGGCGTACGCGAGCGAGGCCTCGTTGACGCCGAATCTGGATCGATTCGCCGGTGAGTCCGTCGTCTTCGACCGGGCCTTCGCCCAATCCAACGAGACGGTCTACAGCCACGCGTCACTTTTCACCGGGCGGATGCCGGGCCGCATCGCCCCGCTTGACGGAGACTTCCGCCTGCCGAAGGGGGCCGCGACGCTCGCCGGCACGTTGGCCAGCGCCGGATGGGAAACGGCCGCCTTCGTCGCCGGGGGGCACTTGTCGCGGGGCTTCGGGCTGGACCGCGGTTTTGGGACCTACGACGACACCTCGAGCTGGGGTTCGCTGCGCGAGACGGGCGCGCTGGCGCTGCGGTGGCTGGACGCACGCACCTCCTCCGACCCCTTCTTGCTCTTCGTCCACGGCTACGACGCCCACGACCGTTACCTCAAGCCGAGTCCGTTCGGGTACGCCTTCGCCGACCCACGCGAGCCGGGGCTGGGGGCCCGCATCGGGCGCGAAGCCGGCGGGACCAGCCATGTGGCTGGTGGCGTTCACGTCGATGATGTGGGGCTGATCGAGGCGTTGAGCCTGGCGGCGCCGCGCTTCGAGGGGGGGCGCCGACTTCCGGAGCTGGCGCCGACGGCCACACCGCTCTCGGCGGATGACGTGGCGCATCTGGCCCGATTGTACGACGGCTCGGTGGCGTGGGCCGATGCCTGCTTCGGGCTGTTCATGGCGGGGCTGGAGGACCAAGGCCTCTTGGACGTGGTGACGGTGGTGGTTCTCTCCGACCACGGCGAGCTGCTCGGCGAGAACGGGCAGTTCGGCCACCGCGGGTCCTTGGACGACGCGGTCACGCGGGTTCCGCTGATGGTGCGCCCCGCCGGCGGCGTCCAGGGGCGCCGGGTGACGGAGCTAGTGGGGCTGGTCGACGTCGCGCCGACCCTCTTGGAGCTGGCACAGGTGCCGCAGGCCCTGTACGGCGACGGGTTCTCCTTGGTTCCGGCGCTTCGCGGCGGCGCTGCCCATGCGCGCGCTGCGGTGGTGAGCGAGGGGGCCTTGCGGCTTTTGAGTGCGCGTGGCGACGCCGGCCGCCTGACCTCAGAGGGCGCGGGCGTGTCCAACCGCTGGCTGCCCGCGCTTCTGGCGGCAACCCCGCTGGACGGCGTCAGCCTGCGGAGGGTGGGCACGGGCGACCCCGAGCCGCTCCGCACCGCGCTGCTCAGCCACCTGGCGGGGATGTGATCGCGCTCTGGTCGCTCCTGGCGTGCGCGCCGCGCTGGACCGAGGCGGCAGCGCTGGCACCGCACCTGGCGCGCCTGGACGCGGACGGCGACGGGCGCGTGCGGGCCGCCGAGTACGATCCGCACGTGTGGAACGGGCCGCCGTTCGGCAGCGCTGATCGCGACCACGATGGGGTGCTGTCCGCCGCGGAGCTGTCCGCCCTGGTCCGCGCCCAACAGCCAACCAGCTTCGACGGCATCTCGGCCGAGGCCGAGCTCCGTCGTGGCAGCGTCGTGGCGGCACCGACGGGTGGGGGGCGGGATGCATGGGAAGTGCTCGTGTGGCTCAACGACGAGCTGCGGCACGTCGGCGATCCCGGGCTCGATCCCGACGCCGTTGCCGTCGCGGTCGCGCGAGGGCGCCTGGACTCTGCCGAGGGCCTGGCCCTCTTGGCGGAGTTGCGGCCGCGGTGGGAGGCCAAGGGCTGGGTGTGGCCCGAGGGGCTCCCGTGACGTTCCTTCTACTGCTGTCCTGTCGCGACCCGGTTAGCGAGCCTCCGCGCGAGCCTCCGCCGAGCGCGAGCCTCCCGGTGACCTCGCTTGCGCCGATGCTTCCGGGCCCCGACCCCTCGGCCACCATCGAGGCCGACCTGGTCCGGCGCTTGGTAGGGCCGCCCCTATCGGGAGCGCCGCCGCCCCGTCCGCGCTGAGCCGCTGCCTCGGAACATGAACCAGGCGACCAACACCGCAGCGGCGCTCATCGAGCCAAGGACAGCCACCCGCGTCCAGACGCGCGAGGGGGCCGGCGCCGGCGCGACGCGTGCCCAAGCCTTCGCCTGGGGTGCCGGCGGCGCGACTGGCGGCGGACCGTTCGCCACGCCGGGCACCGGCTCGGCCACCAGCCGCGATGGCGCACGGTCTTCGGCCCGCGGCTGCGTGACGGTCACCCACACACCCAGCTCGGTCGCCGTGACCGCCGCGTCACGGTCGGCATCGATGGTGTCGAAGGTGTTGGCCGCATCGACGCGGGCGTACTCTTCGCGCGACAGGCTCCCGTCCCCGTCGAGGTCGATGCGCCCGAGGACCGCCGCGAAGAGCTCCGCCTCGGTAGGCATGGCCCCGAAGGCGAAGGCGAGCAGCGGCAGGGACCACACGCCGCTCCGGTATCCTACTTCTTTGGCCCATTCGGCCCATTCGGCATCGCGAACGCCGCCGACGGCGGCGAAGGCGCGCGCACCGGGAGCGTCGGCCCCCCGTGATCGAGCTTGTCCGGCCAGGCGAAGCGCTCGAACTCCGCTTCGGTGGCCCCCGTCCAACGCCCCATGTCCCAGGCCTGCGCTTTCGGACCTTTGACGGCCGCTTCCCCGAAGAGGGCGTCGAGCACGCGCGCGTACGCGGTGGTCAGCTCGCTGTAGCGCCCGGGAAAATACTCCCGGTTCACGGTGATGGTCAGCACGCCCTGGTCGAACAGCGCCGTCAGATCGTTCCCATCGAACTCGAAGCGGCCATCGAGCTCACCGCGCTCAAGACGGCGACAAGCGGCGAGGAAGCTGTTGCCATCCACGAAGGTGTCCCAGCCGGCGGGACGGACCCGCTGCACCCACAGCGCGTGACCGTTCAGCAGCGTCTTGCCGTGGTCGAGTTGGTACATCAACGTCGCCTGCGAGGCGGCGAGGTCCGGCGTGAGCGGCGGCTCGATGAGCACCGTGCCCGGAAGCACGCCGACCTCCTGGTAGAACACCACTGGGACGTGCGCCTCGGAGAACAGTGCCCCGTAGGGCGCCCTTCCCAGCGAGAGCTGCAGCGGGATCGAGAGCGCCAAGACCACGCTTGCCACGGTGCGGGCGCGCGGTCCAACCGGCAGATGATCCACCGCCAGCGCCGCCAGCGTGATGTAGACGAAGTTGACCACGACGACGTGCCGATAGGGCCACCAGAAGCGCTTGAGCGGCTCGGCCAGCCCGTAGAGCCACTCGTAGGGGCCATGGGGAATCAGGGGGCCGGCCATGAGCGCGGCGAAGACGAGTCCTAGCGCTGCGAGCCCGATGGTGACGCGATCGCGGCGACGGACGAGCAGGAAGAACGCCAGCGCGACCGTCGTGAGCGGAAGCGCGCGTCCGGCGTGACGTCCGGCCCCAGCGACGAAGGGAATTCCCGGCCAACAGCTATCGGCGGTCGCCTCTGGGTGTGGGAAAAGCGCGGCCTCGCCGGTGCCGGGGATCAAGGCCCAGTTGCTGAGGAAAACCCACAACAGCGGACCGATCGCGGCCGAAAACGTCGCGGCGAAGAGCAGCAGCGGCTTCCAGAGCGTCCAGCTTCGCAGCTCCTTCCCTCGGAAAGCCAGGAGCACCGCGCCGGCGATCACCGCGAAAAGCCCGTAGTACCAGTAGAGTGCCGAGGTCCCCGCAAGCAGGAGCGCACTGATGAGCGACCGCCGCATCGACGGCGCATCCAAGAGTCGCAGCCAGCTGGCCAGGAAGAAGGCCAAAAAACCCATGTCGGCCTGGGAGAAGCGCCCCGCGCCGAGCTCGAAGCTGGCGTAGACCGTCATTGCCGCCGTTGGCGCGGCGGTGAGCGCCGCCGCTGGAGAGGCCCCCGCGGCCCGTGCCAGCGCCCAAGCGCCGAGGCCGTTGAGCGTAAGGATGGTGAGAGTGTGTGCGGCGGCGGCGCGTGGCCAGCCCAGCAGCAGGTGCCAAGGCAGGTACAAAAAGCCGTCGCTCCCGTTGCCGGCCAGCCAGGGCGAGTCGCCCACCGGCCAATAGTACCGATCGTTGTGGACGAGGCTCCGCCCATGCGAGAGTTGGTCGGCCACCCACGTCAGCAGCCAGTGATTGCCGAGGCAATCGGGGTGCACCCACCCGCAGACGATGGTGCTTCCCGGCGCCGCCAGCACCGGCGCGATGACCAGCGCGGCGCCACCGAAGGCCAAGGCGACGGCGGCGAGGGTCCAGCGCACGGCGGGGACTATCGTTCTGACGGCGCGGGTGTATACTCCATGCCCATGCGCGCAGTGGTGTGTGCCATTCTCGGCGGTTGCGGCGCCAGTCTGGTAGGCGGTGTCGGGCTTGGCGAGCCGGTGGACGCCGGACTGGCGCTTGAAGTCGGCCCCGAGCAGCCGTGCCGCGCGCCGGCGGCCTCCATCCACTTCGCCGAGGGCGGCGAGGACTTCGGCCTCCAGGCGTCCGCGACGCCGGACGGCGGGCACGAGGAGGGCGGGTTCCTGGTCCTGGACGACGTCACCGGCGACGGCTGGCTGGATCTGTTGGTCGGGTTTCAGGGGACCAACTCCTTCTACCTCGGGGGGGAGGACGGCCTGGCCGCGCCCGTACCGGCGCCCCCGGCGGGGACGATGGGCCTCTTCGACATGGACGGTGACGGGGTGCGAGATGTACTGCTGGCCGGCGGCCCCACACCGGGCCTCCCCTACCTCGTCTATGCCAGCGGTTCCCACCAGCCGGGCGAGGCGCCGGCAGACGGACTCGTCGGAGCAGGGGGAATTCGCAAGGACTTCACCTTCGGAGACCTCGACGGCGACCGCGCCCTGGACGTGTTCATCGTCGGGGCGCAGAGCCCGGACGGGGCGGCTCCCAACGGCACGGTACTCTGGGGTAGCCCCGACGGGCTGGTCCCGGGACCGACGACACCGAGCACGCTCGACGGTCGCCGGGGATTCGACGCCGTCCCGATCGACATCGATCTCGACGGCTTGGACGAGATTTACATCGCCAACGACATGGGCACCGAGTTCGGTGGCAACGTCCTGCTCAGCGTCGAGGAGGGCCGCCTGACCGACCGCACCACGACCTGTGCGTGCGGCCTCGCCAGCAGCGCGATGTCCGTCACCGCGGGCGACGCTGACGGGGACGGACGGGCCGACCTGTACGTCGGGGGCGACCAGGAGTCCCTGCTGCTGGGCGCCGCGGACGGGACCTTCGTGGATGTGGCCCAGGCTTCAGATGCCCACGGGGGGTTCGGACTCGAAATGAGCGGAAACAGCCCCTTTGCCGACGTCGACAACGACGGCTGGGACGACTTCGTCCTGCCGATGGGGGACTGGTGGGGCCCGAGCTTTCCGGATGACGCGCCACGCTACGAGAGCCCGATACGCGTCCTGCGCCGGGGGACTGACGCACACTACGCCGACATCGGGGAGGCCGTCGGCTTCCCCACGGAGGGCAGTTGGCGCTCCGTTGTCGCGCGCGACGTCAACGGCGACGGCATCCTGGACTGGCTCGCGTCGGACGTGCGGCGGCGCCCACAATGGCTGTTGTCGGACGGGTGCACCGCAAACGGCTGGGTTTCGGTCGACGCTCCGGAGGGGGCACGGGTCGAAGTCTCCGCGGGCGGTCGGACGTGGAGTCGTCGGGCGACATCGGACCAGGGCTACGGCGCCTCCGCGGCCCCGCGGGTTCACGTGGGGGTCGGCACGGCCAGCGTGATCGACCTGGTTCGCGTGGTCACCGTGGAAGGGGCGGTCTACGAGGCGCATGCCGTGGCCCCGCGTCGCCGGATTGGAGTGCCGGGCACTCCGATGCCCGCGCTCGGCGGGATGTAGCTGCGCCCGGGTTGGTTACTTGCCCGCCTCGCGCTGAGATCGACCTATGCTTGCCCTCTTCCTCACCTTTGCCTTCGCCGGTCCCTACGACGGCATTGTCACCACCAAAGCGTCCTCCACCGCCGATGAGTACGCGCTCGGCAAGGCGTACGTCGATGGGAGTCGTTGGTTGGTCGGCGCCTGGGACAATCCTGAACAGCAGCTCCGCGTCGAGCGCATCACCCGGCGCATCGTCGCCAACAGCGACCGCCCGGACCTGGTGTTCAACGTGACGGTGCTCGCCTCGATGGAGGTCAACGCCTGCGCGCTGCCCGGCGGGTTCATGTTCGTGAACCGGGGGCTGCTCGAAAAGGTGGATGACAACCAGCTCGCCTTCGTCCTCGCGCACGAGCTGTCACACGTCACGCTCCGCCACTCGACGGCCAAGTCGAACCTCCAGACCGCGACCAAGTCGGTCGCCGGGCTTCAGGGTGCCCAGGCCGGCGCCGATCGCGCAACGGCCGCCGCGCGCGCCGACGAACTCTACCAGATGTTGGCCGGACACAGCCGGCAACTGGAACTCGAGGCCGACCTGTATGGCCTGTTGTACCTGGTGCGGGCGGGGTATCCGTCGTCGGGAGGCATCGGCACGATGGAGGTGCTCAAGGCGGCGTCGGGCGGGGAAAAGTCGAAGCTGACCCTGGCCTGGGCCTCCCATCCGATGTTCTCGGACCGCATCGAGCAGCTGGGCAAGGGAACCGAGGCACTCAAGAAGGCTGCCGGCCGCTTCGACGAGGGCACGCGGCTGTTGCTCGGGGGCCGCAACGAGCAGGCGGTGACGGCGTTTCAGGAGTTTTTGTCGGCCTTCCCCCAGAGCCAGGCGGGCTGGGCGAACCTGGGCGCCGCGTGGCTTTTCCAGGACCCCGCGCACAAGACCGATCCGTGGGTCGATCTGATCCCGCTCCACAGTGACTCGGGCATCGCCGTCCGCAGCGCGTCGACCGTCTTCCGGGAGCGCGCTCGCGACGCCCTCGCCAAGTCGATGGCGCTCGGCTCCGATGATCCAGTCACGCTGGGCTTGCTGGCGATCCTTTCGCGACGCGAGGGCGACCTGGCGGCGTCGAAGCGCTTCATCGACCAGGGTCTGGACGTGAGTCCGACGTCGGTCCCGCTGCTCGTCGCGCGCGGCAACCTCGCCGCGGTCGAAGGCAAGCTGGCGGCGGCAATGGTGGACTGGGAGGATGCGGTCAAAGCCTTCCCGGAGGCGCCGGAGCCGAAGGTGAACCTGGCCCGGGCGTGGACGCAGAAGAAGATGAAGAAGAAGGCGGTCGAGGCGTGGACCGCGCTCGCGGAAAACCCCAAGTGGGCGGCGGAGGCGTCGGCGGCCCTCGATGCGCTGGCGGCGAAGCCCGCCGCCAAGAAGAAGGCCGCAGTGGCGGTGGGCGCTGCGGAGACCTTGACGGTGGGCGCAACCACGCTCGTCCCCGGTGCGCCCGAAGCGGTCCTCGCGGGGCTGGGCCCTTCCGACTACGAAGATACCTACGAGACCGGGGTCGAGGGCACCGTCGATGTCTCGCAGTTCTGGTACGCCCACAACCTGCAAGTCGTGGTTCACCAGGGAAAGGTCGTGGAGATCGGGATCAACGACCCGTCCTCCGTCAAGACCGCCTCTGGCCTTGGCGTGCCCGTTGCGACCGGCGAGCTGATCACGACGCTCGGGCAGCCCGGCCAGACCAATCGCATCGGCGAGTCGACCTTCTACAGTTGGCCCGCGCGAGGCATCACGGCCGTGGCGTATGACGGCGTGGTCTACGTGCTCTCGTTGTGGGACCCCTCCACCGGCGGCCGATAGCGCACTCGGGGGTACGGGCCCGCGCCCGCGCCGCAAAAGCGGTGTACGCTCTTGCCGGCGATGTTCCTGCTCACCCTCACGCTTGCGGGCTGCCCCACGGACACCGACGTCGGGGGTCCGCGCGACGCGGATGGCGACGGGTACACGCTGGCCGACGGCGACTGCGACGACGACGATGCCAGCCGCCATCCCGCCGCGACCGAGGTCTGCGACGGCGACGACGACGACTGCGACGGGCGCATCGACGACGGCGTCCGAGTCACCGGCTACGCCGACAACGACGGCGACGGGTTCGGGGTCGACTCGCCGACCTCCAGCGCGTGTGCCATTCCCGACGGCTTCGCCGCGATAGCCGGCGACTGCGACGACGACGACGCGGCGCGCAATCCCAACGCGCCGGAGCTGTGCAACCTCGTCGACGACGACTGCGATCACCTCGTCGACGATGAGGACTCTGAGGTCGACGCGGCGAGCGCCTCCACCTTCTACGTCGACGACGATGGCGACGGGTACGGCGACGCTGTGGTGCTCGCGTGCACGCTCCCGGCGGGCGCCTCGGTACGGGGCGGCGACTGCGACGACACCGACAAGGTGTTCAATCCCGCTGCCGCCGATGTCTGCACCGAGTCGGCCGACTACAACTGCGATGGGTTCGTCGGCTACGCCGACAACGATGGGGACGGATCCGCGGCGTGTGTCGAGTGCGACGACGGCGACGCCACCGTCCATCCCGACGCCGTCGAGCGCTGCGACGAAGCGGACAACGACTGTGACGGCGCCATCGACGACGAGGACGCGAGCCTGGACCTGTCGACCGCAGCGATCTGGTACCGGGACGGCGACGCCGACGGCTACGGCGCCGGCTCGCGCTCGGCCTGCGTGGCCCCCGCGTTCTACGTCGCAACCGCCGGCGACTGCGATGACGCCGACGACAGGGTCCACCCCGATGCGACGGAGGACTGCAACACGCGCGATGACGACTGCGACGGGACCACCGACGACGCGGACGCTGGGCTCGATCTCACCACCGCCACGGGATGGCACGAAGACGACGATCTCGACGGATACGGGGCGTCAGCGGTGTCCGCAACCTCCTGCGAGGCCCCCACGGGCGCCATCACCGACGATCAGGACTGCGACGACACCGACGCGGACATCAATCCCGGCGCCCGAGAGACCTGCAACGACCTGGATGACGACTGCGACGGCGCCGTCGACGCCGGAACCGGCATCTGGAACGACACCTTCGACGACAACGACATCACTGACTGGACGGTGGTCGCCGGCGGGTGGAGCGTTTCATCGGGGATCGTCCTTGGCTATTCCCCCTCCCACATCGGTCCCGACTTCTTGCACTCCACGCCCATGACGGGTGCGGAGGACGCCTACGTCCTCCACATCCGCGCCGCCGGAAACCACGACTTCGGCCTGGTGGTGGCCTACGCGTCGCCGACCGAACACTGCGCCTTCCACTTCCTCCAGGGACAGGACGTGCTCTTGGTCGATGGCAACGGCGACGAGGTCACCGTCGGCACTGCCGCCTACGATGCCTCCGTCTACTACGACGTGCGCGCCGAGCTGAGCCCCGAGAACGTCGACCTGTACTTCGACGGCGCGCTGGTCTACTCGGGCGATGCCGGGTGTGACAACTTCTACCGCACTGGGGAGATCGGGCTGCAGGTGCACCAGGATCACGTCGCCTGGTTCGACGAGGTGTGCGTCGAATGGTGAGCCTGCCAAAACGTGGTATAGTCGACGGATGCGACTCCTCCTCGCTGGACTCTTCCCGCTCGCTCTCCTCGCCTGTGACGACGGGGAGCAGATCCCGCTGGACAAGGACCCCGATACCGCCGGCCCAGTAGACGTAGACGGCGACGGCTACACCACCGAAGCCGGCGACTGCGACGACACCGACAATGCGGTGAGCCCCGATGGCATCGAGGCCTGCGACAACATCGACAACGACTGCGACGGTACCGTCGACGAGGATCTCACCACGCCGTGGTACCCCGACGCCGACGCCGACGGTTTCGGTGAGGCCGCAGGCGAGCTGACCGCCTGCGAGCCGCCCGACACCACCTACATCGAGGACGGTACCGACTGCGATGACACCCGCGACGACGTGCACCCCAGCGCGCCCGAGCTCTGCGACGAGGTCGACAACGACTGCGACGGGGAAACCGACGAAGACGGCACCACCGCGTACTACGAGGACGTCGACGGGGACGGGTTCGGCGACCCCGCGACCGAGGTGCTGAGCTGCAGTGACCCCGGCGAGGGCTTCGTCATCGACAACACCGACTGCGACGACAACAGCGACGTGGTGTACCCGGGCAACCCCGAGCTCTGCGACGGCCTCGACAACGACTGCAACGAGGAGACCGACGAGGGGGTGACCACCACGTTCTACGAAGACGTCGACGACGACGGGTACGGCGTGGACACCGCCCCCACCGAGGCCTGTCTGGAGCCCACTGGCTACGCGGCCGTCAGCGGGGACTGTGACGACGGCGACCCGGCGTTCAACCCCGGGGCGAGTGAGTCTTGCGACGAGGCCATCGACTACAATTGCGATGGCTCGGTGGCCTACGCCGACGCTGACGGGGACGGCTGGGCCGCATGCACCGAATGCGACGATACCGCCTTCGCCGTGAACCCTGGCGCCAGCGAGGTCTGCAACACCATCGACGACGACTGCGATGGCGCCATCGACGACGACGACGCCGGGCTCGATGTGTTCAGCGGCACCCAGTGGTACGCCGACGCCGATTCCGACGCCTACGGTGACGCGGCCACGTGGGCTTGGAGCTGTCTCATGCCGGCCGCCTACACCGCGGACAGCACCGACTGCGACGACACCAACGGTGCCATCAACCCCGCCGCCAGCGAGGTGTGCAACCTCATCGACGATGACTGTGACGGCGCCATCGACGACGACGACACCAGCTTGGATTCAAGCACCGGCACCGTATGGTACGCCGATACCGACACCGACGGGTACGGGGACGTCGGGAGCACCATCCCCACCTGCGTGGTGCCCAGCGGCTACGTCGCGGACCTCAGCGACTGCGACGACACCGACGCGTCGGTGAATCCGGCCGCGACTGAGACCTGCAACCACGTCGACGACGACTGTGACGGCACGGTGGACGACGGCTTGCTGTCGGTCATCAGCTACGTCGACGCCGACGCCGATGGCTACGGCGACTCCGGCATCCTGATCACCGATTGTGACACCCCCTTTGGCTACGTCCTCGACGACAGCGATTGTGACGACTCCGACGACACGGTCTACCCGGGCGCGGTCGAGGCGTGCAACAGCGTCGACGACGACTGCGACGGCGCCGTGGACGAAGGCGTTCTGGGCACCGCTGCCAGTTGTCCTGCCGAGGACTGCGCCGAGATCCTCGCCTTGGATTCCACCGCCGCGAGTGGCAACTACTACCTCGACCCGGGCCTCTACTATTGCGACATGGTCACCGACGGTGGCGGCTGGACGCAGGTGAAGGAGGACCTGGCCGTCTGGGGCACCAGCTATGACACGACCTACTACAACTCCGAAGGGTTCACCTGGGCGGAGACGCTCTTTGTGTACGCCTCGGGCACGGTCCACGCCCACTGTACCTACCCAGGCTCGCTGACCGGTTGCAACAACCTCGGCTTCCAGTTCGCCAGCGAAAGCTGGGGCGTGCCGCTGAACTGGGGAAGCTCCATCTGCGGGATGGCGACCACCGATTACACCACCGCCACCACGTACATCGGTGGGTACGATTTCGTCGTCGCCCGCGCCACCAGCACCGACACGATCCGGCTCGGCACGCTCGAGGCGATCTCCGGGTGCACCATCGGGGACAATCCGGGCACCGCATATACGGATGTGCTCGTCCGGCCCTAGAACGGTCAACGCGTGGTACAGTCCCCGGATGCGACTCCTCCTTCTCGCGGTCTTCCCCCTCTGCGCCCTCGCTTGCCGTGCCGACGACGACATCCCGCTCGACAAGACTGTCGATACTGCGGGCTCCGACGAGGACGGTGACGGCGTCACGACCGAAGCGGGGGACTGCGATGACACCAACAACACCGTCCGCCCCGGCGCGATCGAGCTCTGCGACAACATCGACAACAATTGCGACGGCCTCGTCGACGAAGGGCTGACCAGCACCTGGTACCCCGACGCCGACACCGATGGCTTCGGCGACCTCACCGGGGGGCTCGCCGCGTGCGAACCACCCGATGCCAGCTACATCACCGACGGGACCGACTGCGATGACACTCGCGACGATGTCTACCCCGACGCCCTTGAGCTCTGCGACAACCTCGACAACGACTGCGACGGGCAGACGGACGAGGACGGCACGACCGCGTACTACGCCGACGCGGATGGCGATGGGTACGGCGATCCGGGCACCGAAGTGGTCACCTGCAACGATCTCGGCGACGGCTACGTCACCGACGACAGCGACTGCGACGACACCAGGGACACCGTGCACCCCGGTCATGCGGAGCTGTGTGACACCTTCGACAACGACTGCAACGACCAGGTCGATGAAGGGGTGACCACGACCTACTACGAAGACGTTGACGCTGACACGTACGGGGCCGACGACATCACCACCCAGGCCTGCGCCGAGCCTGTCGGCTACGCAAGCTACGCGGGCGACTGTGACGACAGCGACGCTGCCTTCAATCCGGCGGCCAGCGAGCTGTGCACGGAAGCCATCGACTACAACTGCGATGGATCCGTGGCCTATGCCGACAACGATGGCGACGGCTGGGCGGCGTGCGAGGAGTGTGACGACGGCGAGGCCGCGGTGAACCCTGACGCGAGTGAGGTGTGCAACGGCGTCGACGACAACTGCAACGGCGACATCGACGACGACGATGCGGGGCTGGACGCCTTCACCGGCTCGTTGTGGTACGCCGACGCCGATTCTGACACCTACGGCGACAGTGCCACCTGGGCGTGGACCTGTGTGGTGCCCTCCGGCTACACCGCCGACAGCACCGACTGCGACGACACGGTCGGCGCGATCAACCCCGGCGCGACCGAGGTGTGCAACACCGTCGACGATGACTGTGATGGCGACATCGACGACAACGACGCCTCCCTCGACGCGACCACCACCAGCACCGAGTACCCCGACGACGACAACGATGGGTTCGGCGACCCCTCGGGTGGGCTCAGCGCCTGCGATCTACCCGCTGGCTACGTGGCTGACAGCGCCGACTGCGACGACACCGACGCCGCCATCAACCCCGACGCCAGCGAGATCTGCAACGACATCGACGACGACTGCGACGGCGACATCGACGACGCCGACGGCAGCCTCGACGCCACGAGCGGCACCGTGTGGTACAGCGACGCCGATGGTGACGGCTACGGCGAGACCGCGGTCACCTCCACCACCTGCGACGCGCCCACCGACTATGTTTCTGACAGTGGTGACTGCGATGACGCCGATGCTGATTTCTACCCCGGCGCGCCTGAGGACTGCTCCGACCCCGAGGACTTCAACTGCGACGGCTCGGTCACCTTCGCCGACGCGGACAGCGACGGGTGGGCCGCCTGCGAGGACTGCGACGACACCGACGCCGCGGTGAGCCCAGACGCCCGCGAGCTCTGCAACGGCGTCGATGACGACTGCGACGGCGCGGTCGACAGCGGCACCGGCGTGTGGAGCGACAACTTCGACGACAACGACATCAGCGACTGGACCATCCTCGATGGCACCTGGGCGGTGTCGTCGGGCATCGTGTACGGTTCTTCGGCCTCGCACACCGGCCCCGACCTCGTTCACGCGACGGGGATGGACGAGTCCACCACCGACTACACCATCTACATGAACGGCGCCGGCGCGCATGGTTTCGGCATCGTTGTCGGCTACGGCTCGACCAGCGCCCACTGCGGGTTCCACTTCTGGAGCGGCAGCACCTTGTACCTGGTGAACTCGGCGACCACCGAGAGCGTCGTCGGATCGTTGTCCTATTCGAGCGGCACCTACTACGACATCGAAGCGCAGGTGAGCCCGAGCAACGTGGATTTGTATTTCGCGGGGGTATTGGAATACTCAGGCAATGCGGGGTGTGACAACTTCACGCGGACGGGGGACATCGGGCTTCAGGTGCACACGGGCGTGACTGCGTACTTCGACGAGATTTGTGTGGAGTACTGAGCCGTGCTATCATTCTGATATGCAAGCACTTCACATCCGGGATGTCCCCGACGACGTCGTCGCCGCGTTGAAGCGACGGGCGCGGGCCAGTCGCCGTTCGCTCCAGGGTGAGCTTCTCGTTGCGCTGGAGGAGGCCGCCAGCCTGGCGCCGCCCGAAGCTCCGCCGCCACCATTGGAGCTGACGTTGTCGAAGGCGGCCCCGACCGGAACGTGGTCGCGCGCAGAACTGTACGGCGACGATGACCGATAGGACCTTTGTCGATACCAACGTGCTCGTCGCCGCGACGACGCCCGCGCGGGCCGAGCACGCGGCGGCCCTGGCCGCACTGCACGACGGGTTCAGCGGCAGGACGCTGGTGCTCTCTGGCCAGGTGGTGCGTGAGTACCTCTCCGTCGCGACACGGCCTGCCGCGCAGAATGGGCTCGGGCTCCCGCATCCGGCGGCGTTGACCAACGTGCGGGCGTTCCTGGACCGGGCGCTGTGTCTGGACGAGGACGCCCGGGTCCGGGAAGCGTTCTTCACGCTGCTCGCGGCCGTACCGTGCCTCGGAAAGCAGGTGCATGACGCAAACATCGCCGCGACGATGATCGCCCACCGGATCCCTCGGATACTGACGCTCAACGGCGCCGACTTCCTCCGCTTTTCGGTTTGGGTCTCGGTCGTGAGTCCGTTATCGCGGTAGTTACGGTCGCGGCACCGTCGCCCCGTCTCCCGTCATCGCCGCCACCAACCTGGTCCCCATCTCCTTGTAGCCCTCGACGCTGAGGTGGATCAGGTCGCCGGCGGCGAGGCGCGGCTCCGCGTTGAAGTACCAGTGCAACATCGAGCCCGAGCCGCCCATCGCCGCCTGCATGTCCCAGGTCGCGCAGCCGAATTCCGGGCCGACCTCGCGCTGCACGTGCGCCACCCACGCCGTTGGCGTCCAGATGGCGAAGGTGTTGCCCTTGACCTTCTTGCCGCGGTCGCTCGGGCCCACGAGGACACAGGCGGCGTCCGGCAGGAGCGCGCGCATCCGGGCGAGCGACAGTCGTAACGAGGTGGTGTACGTTTTGGGGTCGAGGCTCTTGTCGTTGGCCTCGTTGGTTCCGTACGCCAGGACCACGAGGTCGGGGCGCTTCCGTTCCAGGAACGGCGCCATCAGCGTCGGGTCCCACTTCTGCCAGCTCGATGCGGTGCGCCCGGAAACTCCGGCGGCGTCCACGATGACGCCCGGCTCGTCGCGCTCCATCCACACGCCGTACATCCGCACCGGCCCGTCGGCGCTCACCTGGAGGCGGTGCGGGCCATCCACGACGGCCAGTGAAACGAGCCCGGGGCCACTCTCGCCCGCGGCGCTGACGTCGATGGGGGCAGCGCCGTCGACCGAGAGGTGGAGGGTGCCAGCGGCGGGCTCGCGCAGAAAGGCGACCTCGAAGCGACTGACCGCTCGACCCTGGGGATTGGTCTTGGTGGTCTGTATCCAGCCGAAGGCGCCCTTCCCCGCGGTGACATCCATCCCCGCCGGACCGTGGCGGCCGTCGTCGCGGCCGTCGCGCCGCTCGACATAGTCGCTGACCCAGGTGCCGCTGGCGCAGAGGTTGGTGTCGCCGGCGCGGTAGCCGTTCCAGGGAGGACCGGGCATCACAAAACCGTGGCCGCCGTCGCCCCAACGGCTCTGCAAGAGGCGTCGGACCTGCCCGGTGAGGAACTCCCCGGCGACATGCGACGCGCCCCAGAACGAGATGCGCGTGGTGCGCTCCTGGGCTGCTGCGAGCAAGAAGACCTCACGTACCCGAGCAATGTCGACCTCACGACCGCGCAGCGGCTCCAACGGCACGGCGGCCATGTCGAAGGCCGGTCCCATGGCCTTGGTGTCGAGCGTCGGCATCGGCTCCGGCGCTGGGGTCTCCGGCTTGGCCGAGGTGGCGGTGCTGGGGCGGCTGTCGTCGTCCTCGACCTTGGCGCGTGGCCCGCGGACGGTGGCCTTGGTGGAGCACTCGTCGGTGGGCGGCCAGGTGGTTGCAGGAATGAAGAAGGATTGGACCCACGCGGGCTCGGCGGCGGCGGCGAAGGTCGCGAGGAGGACGATCACGGCATCACCCGCGTCGTGCGCCAGTCGTCGAAGCCGGCCTCGATCGCGTCCGCGAGGGCCTGCCCGACGAGGTCCTGGCCGGCGGCGCTGAGGTGCAGCAGGTCCGCCCACGCCAAGGGAGGCTTCTTCCTCGACCAGGCCACGACGCTACCCTCACCTCCCATCGCCGCGAAGGCGTCCCAGAACGCGCAACCCTCATCGGCGGCGATCTGGCGCTGCACGCCGACGAGTCGCGACAGCGCTGGCTTGGTACCCGGCCGCCCGCCTTCCCGCGTCCCCTGGTCCAGCGGCGTGACCACGAGGCACCCCGCCGCGGGCGCCCCCGCTCGGAGCCGGCGGAGAGCCGCCTTGTAGAAGGGCGCGTACTTCATCCCGTCCCCCTTGGCCAAAACCGGAATCCCCAGCTCGTTGCCCCCGAGCATCAACACCACCAGCTCCGGCGCGCGCTGGCCGACCTGGGCCGCGAGGTGCCCTTCGGCGAAGTAATTGAACGAGCGTGTGCCGACGCCGACGACGCCGAGCGCGTCCCAGACGACCCCGGGGCCGCTGGTCTCGAGCACCACGCCGTAGAACGGGACGGGGCCGCCCGTCGCGCCGAACGCGGCCTTGGTGAAGCCCCCCGGCAGCTCGACCACGTGCCGTCGATCGTCGCGAGTCTCCGCGCTCGCAGAGCCTTCGCCTGCGCTCGCACCGTCGGCGCTGAGCCACCACGAACCGTGGCCCGCCCCCGCCTGGAGCCAGAGCTCGAGGTGTTGCAGCGGCCGAGGCGTCCCATCGGCACCCGCCGGTGCTCGAACGGTGAGGTAGCCCCCGTCCGGTGCCGTGGACACGACGCCGCCGAACCCGTAGCGACCGTTGCCCCCGCCGAGGAGGATCGATTTGGTCTCCCATTCGCCGACGCGGTGGGTGTCGAGGCCGGGGCGGAAGCTCCACTGGGGGTCCAGGCCGGCGTCGATCCACCCGGGGCCGCCGTACCCGAACCGCTGCTGCAAGCGTGTCCGCACCGTGCCAGTGATGCCATCCGCCGCGATCGTGGAGTCGCCCCACTGGGCGGCGCGTGCCAGCCCGGTGCCGCGCGCCAGCGCCGCGTAGAAGGGCGCCATCCCACGGTGGTCGGGGTCGACCAGGGGCGTCGGGACCATGGGGGCGCGCGCAGGCAGGGGAGGCGGCGCTTTGGGGTCGGGAGGGGTCGTCGGCGCCGCGGCGGCGTCGACGGTCATGGGCGGCTCGATGGGCCGGGCCGGCTCGATCGCGTCGTTGGCGACGACCAGGCCGGTGCGCTCGTCCTCGATCACCCGTGCCGACGGCGTCAGGTTGGGGACGAGCTGGCTGAGCAGGGGGAAGGGGTCGCCGTCTTGCCAGGGGGAGGAGGCGGCGACCGTGGCGATCCATGCCGATTCGTCGTCGCTGGGCTCGTCGGTGCCAGCGCTCGCGACCGCCGCAGCGATTGCCGGGGCGACGAGCAGGCCGGCCGTCCCGAAGGCGGCGAAGATCGCCCGGAGTCCGCTGGTTTCAGAAGGCATAGTAGATGAACGCGAGGCTGTCGCCGACGCCGTAGCGGATCGTGGCCCAGCCGATGCCGGCCAGGACCACACCCCAGACGGGCGCGGGCAGGGTGATGAAGCGCTCGCGGGCCAGCTCAGCCCAGGCGCGTGGCGTGAAGTGCACGGCGTACCCGACGAAGAGAACCCCCCAAGCATGGAACGAATACCGGGGAAGACTCAGGTCCTCCCAGCGCGAGGTCAACGCATCGACGATGGTGCCCGCCTGGGCAAGGTCGTCGGCGCGAAAGAGTATCCTTGCAGTCACGACGAACTGGAAGGTGAGCGCCCAGCGCCAACCGAGCGCAAGGGGGCCGTGCGGCTCCACCCACCCAGGCCTTTTACGCCACCACCGGTTGAGCGAAACCGCCAACCCGTGCAGTGCACCATACACGACAAAGGTCCAGTTGGCGCCGTGCCAGACACCCAGAATCAACAAGGTGATCATCGTGTTGCGGTAGGGCATGATCCCCGCTCCCCGACTGCCGCCGAGCGGATAGTAGACGTAGTCACGCACCCAGTTCGACAGCGTCTTGTGCCAGCGCCGCCAGTAGTCGGCGACCGACGTGGCCTGGTACGGCCGCTCGAAGTTCTCGGGGATGTGGAAGCCCAGGAGCCGCGAGGAGCCGATGGCGAAGTCGGTGTACCCGGAGAAGTCGGCGTAGATCTGGAGGGTGTAGGCGTACAGCGCCACCAACACTTCCAGGCCCGTGAACGCGCCGGGATCGGTGAAGACGCTGTCGACGATCCCCTGCTGGAGCACGTCGGCGACCAGCAACTTCTTGATCAGCCCCACGCCCAGCCGCCAGCATGCATAGCCGACGTCTGCTCGGGAAAGATGGCGCTCCTGGCCGAGTTGTGCGAGGAGGGTGGACGAGCGGAGGATCGGTCCGGCGACAAGGTGCGGGAAAAAACACAGGAAGGTCGCGTACCGGATCGGGTCGCGCTCGGGCGTCTCGCCTCGGCGGACGTCGATGAGGTAGGCCAGCGCCTGAAAGCTGTAGAAGCTGATGCCGATGGGGAGGTGACCCTTCGGCGGTACCCATGGTTCGATGCCGGGAATCAGCACTGCGACGTTGGAAAGGCCGAAGTGGGCGTACTTGTAGAAGCACAACGGGCCCAGCATGGCGCCGGCCGCGAGCCAAAGGAGCGGCGTGCGCCAACGTTCGGGGAGCCGACCGAGGGTGTGACTCGCGACGAATCCTGCGGTGGCGACCCAGGCCAGGATCAGCGCATCCGGGGCGTTCCAAGCGGCGTAGAAGACCGCGCTGGTCACGAGCAGGAACGTCGCCCGTGCGCCCTTGCCTCCGAGCATCCAATGCCCCACCGCCACCAGCGGCAAGAACAGGAAATAGTCGAAGGTGGAGAACAGCATCGGGGGTGCTCACGTCATCGCCCATGGGGGTTGACGTGTCAAGTGTCGAGGCGCTCTCCGGGGTTGTCGTTTCTGGCCAGCCAGGCGAAGGCCACCGCCGCACCGCCATGCCCCCGGCCCCCCGCAGCCAGGCCGACGCCGAGTCCGAACGCCGCCTCCAACGTGCCGCGCGTCCCCTTGTCGGCCCGGGCGGCCACGGTGACCCACATCGCCGCGAAGGCAAACGCGGCTGCAAAGGCGACGAGCACCTGACCCGGTGCGAGATGGCTCAGTCGCAGAGCGAGGCGGCCGCCTACGGCGCCGCGCCCTCGCTCCGGGCCCGCGGCCCTCCGCTCGGTCGCTGCCGCGCGGTCCCCGTAGGGTTGTCGTGACGCTGGCGGTGTCTATCGCTGCCGGCGCCATGCCTTTCGGGTTTCAACTCATCCTGCGTCAGCGAGACAACCGAGTGCTTGCGCCCGACTCGACGTCGCGTCGCGCGCTCGTTGCGACGTTGCTCGCTCAGCCCGAGAGCTTCGGCCTCCTGGGCTTTGGGCTCGGCGACGATCACGCGCACGTGCTGGTCCGCTGTGGGCGCGAGGCCGCGGGTGAGCTGGGCCGTCGTTTGGAGATCACGCTCCAAGGACGGATCCCGCGCTGCGAGGGCTTCCGACCCCTTTTGATCACCGAGATCGCCGGACAGGACCACCTCCGCAGCCTCATCGACTATGTCATCGACCAGGACCGCAAGCACGGTGCCAACCTTGACCCTCTCCGGGAAGGGACGGTCCTGCCCGACCTGCTCGGCCTCCGGCCCGGCGCGTCGGCGGTGGTGCGGCGGGTGCTCGACGAGTTGCCCCGACTGCGAGGGCGACAGCTCCTGCATCATCTTCCGGCACCCCTTCGCGAGGTCGCGCACGTCGACACCCTCGCCGAGGCCGCCTGCGCCGCGCTCTTGCTCGCCAACCTCGATGGGCGCGACGCCCGTCGCGCGCTCGCACGACGCGCGGCGGTTGCCGCCGCCGGCAACACCGACGCCAGCGTGCTCGCAGCGGTGCTGGGCATCGACGCGCGTAGCGTTCGCCGCCTCCGGGGCGCGGGCGACGTTCCCCCGGCGCTGATCCGCGCCGTCCGGCGCTGGTCGGGGCTCCTGGCGGCGGTTCGCGCGGACCAGGGTCGGGGAGGATGAGTTGTCCCCCCTGACCTTTGTCCGCTTTTTGTAGGGTCCGCGCCCCTCGCGAGGCGGAGAGGGGCGGTGACGGCCGACGGCGCCACGGGTGAACGCCGGGAAAATCTCTGCGTTCCGGTCTACATATTGTCGCGACACAGTGTCGTGCGGACAATGTTTGGGGAGGATAAACCATCCCCCCCAACCTTGGTCCGCGCGGCGGCGGCCGCCCCCCGGCGGCCCCCCCCCCCCCGGCACCGCCGCGATGCGGGGCGAACGACACCACGGCAAGACGCCATGGCCTGCCGCATCGCCCCGATCGACCCCCTCGCTAAGGAGCCGCCCCCTCCGCCGGAGCCGCCCCCTCCGCCGGAGCCGCCCCCTCCGCCGGAGCCTCCCCCTCCGCCGGAGCCTCCCCGTCGACAGGAGCCGCAGCCTGCTCCGCCGCCGCCCTCTCCTTCGCTTTCTTCATCATCTCTTCGAGCGTGAGCGGGCGCTCGGGGTCCGCGGGACCCTCGACCGCTGCTTCCGCCGCTTTCCCGTCCCACGGGAAGGTCGACCAGGGCTCCCGACCTTCGCGCAGCGCCAGCGGTCCCAGCGACAGCGTCGGCACGAAGATCAGCACTATCAACGCGAAACAGATGATGGTGAGCGTCGGGATGATCGCCTTGGCCACCTCGACGAAGGGCTGCCGGAAGATGGCGGCTGCGACGAACAGGTTGGTCGCGACCGGAGGCGCCAGGTACCCGATCTCCATGTTCACCACGAAGACGATCCCAAAGTGGATGGGATCGATTCCGTAGTGGTTGATCGCCACCGGCGCGAGGATCGGCGCGAAAACCAGCGTCGCCGAGATGCTGTCCATCAGCGCGCCAAGCACGATCAGGATGAGGTTGGTGAAGAGCATGAACTGCCAGGCCGGCATGTTCGCGCCTTCGACCCAGCCCCGAATCACCTCCGGCGCCTCCATCTCGGCGAGGAAGTCGTTGAGGCCGAAGGCGAGGATGACGATGAGGATGAGGCTCCCCATCAGGGTGGAGGCCTCGACCAGGATCGACGGCAACTTCCGGAAGGGCACGTCCTGGTGGATGAGCGTGGAGATGATGACCGACGCTGCGAACGCGACCGCGCCTGCTTCGGTGGGGGTGAAGACGCCGCCGTAGATGCCGCCGAGCACCAGGAACGGGAGCGTGAGCGCCCACGCGGCGCCCTTGAGCGCGACCCACAGCGCACCGCCATCGAAGGGGCTCCGGCTGCCAGGAACACTCAGGCCGACGAAAATCGCGTACAGCGCGAGCAGCCCGGCGATGAACAGGGCCGGCACCAGCCCGGCGAAGAACAGGTCCGCGGGGTCGACGGCGGCGGTGCCCTGCACGCTGATCGCGTAGATCAGCATCGCGATGGCCGGCGGAATCATGCACCCGAGCGAACCCGCCGAGGTGATGATGCCGATCGAAAAGCGCTTCGGGTAGCCGGCGTCCAAGAGCGCGGGGAACATCACCGCGCCGACGGCGACGAGCGTCACCGGCGAGCTGCCCGAGATCGCCGCGAAGACGATGCAGGCGACGATGCTGGCCACCGCGAGCCCGCCCGGCATCCAGCCCACCAGCGCGCTGGCCAACGCGGTCAACCGCGTCGCGATGCCCCCCTTGGTCATGATGCTGCCCGCGGCGATGAAGAAGGGGATCGACAAGAAGACGTTCTTGGTGGTCAGCGACTCCATCTTCGTCACGATGCGACCGAGCTGATCGAGCACCGTGCCCGTCCCGTCCACCCACAACATGAAGCAAAGCGCCGTCGCGACGCCTACCACCACGAACAGGCGGCTACCAAGCAGCGCCAGCGCCAGCACCACGCTCAGGAGGATGAGGCCGTTCACGAGGGCACCTCGTCTTCGAGACCCAGTTGTCGAAGGGTGTCGTCACCGCCAAGCCCCTCGCGACCCGACCACACCTGCACGCCCTGGAGCGCGAAGCGGAAGGCCAGGACCGCGGCCCCGAAAGGGATCGAGAACATCACGAACCACTTCGGAATCACCGTGCCGGTCATGGTTCCGGCCGCCATCTCCGAGTCGGTCCAGGTGTCGAGGTGGCCAGGGATCCGGGTCTCGCCTTCGCCGACGCCGAAGATCGATCGCCAGCCGAGCACGAGCACGAGCACACAGAACGCCGCCGTAAGGAAGTGACCGATCGCCGCGGCCTTCGGGGCCATCGCCGCTGGCCAGAGCTTGCTGCCGATGTCCAGCGCCAGGTGACGCCGCTGGTAGGCCGCAAGGCACGCTCCCGACATGCCCATCCACAACGTCAGCGACAGGGCCAGGGTTTGCGACCACACCAGCCCGCTCGGCAGGACGCGAACGTAGAGCGCCAGCAGCAGCGCAAATCCCCAAGCCACCGAGATTCCCTTGAGCTCGGCGTCGTCGTCCCCGCGGCTGCGCATCGCCAGGACACCCGCCACACCGCCGACGTACGCCGCCCACATCGGCACGGCAGCTGCCCCCAACGCAGCCTCGATCCAGTCGGGCACCAGCGGGCTCTCGGCCGTGGCGCTGACCCGGTACACGACGTCGCAAAAGACCACGAGGCCCATGACGAGCAACATCGTAGAGACGACGCGCTTCTCCATCCGGTACAGCCAGGCGTCGAAGCGGAGCAGGGGGTCGATCACGGGAGCCTCGGGCGGAAGCGAGTCTACACCAGCACGCCTACGAAAGGGCTTCCATCCAGAACAGGACGCGGTCGGACTCCCGCACGGACTCGCGCTCCACCACCCGGAAATGCGACCGGAACGCCGCCTCGAATCCTTCGATCGTGTAGTCGGGGAAGACGTCCTCGCGCGTGGCGAGCAAGCGACGCACTTGAATGTCACTCTTCGGCACGAACTCGATGATCAACTGCCGCCCCAGCGTGCGGAAGAACG
Organism: Deltaproteobacteria bacterium; assembly: GCA_947490345.1. GTDB lineage: Bacteria > Myxococcota_A > UBA796 > UBA796 > SXON01 > SXON01. The sequence goes on along the minus strand of CANLGL010000011.1, from coordinate 17,986 downwards.
CGGCGACGCGGTCGAGCGGGACGTTGTTCGAGATCGCCAGATGGTGGATGAGCGCCAGCGCCATCACCGCATCGGCCGGCCCGCGCTCCCCGAGCGACGCGCGCTCGTCGTTGCCCCATCCGACACCACCGCTGGGATTGGTCAGGTCTTGGAGCAGCGGCAGGACCGATTCGTCGCGGCGCGCCACGACGTCGCGCCAGTGCCGCTCGACCGCGCCGGGGTCGACGTCAAAGGCAAGCACCCGCGCGCCGGACTCCGCGGCGATTCGACTGAAAACGCCGGTGTTGGCGCCGAGATCCCACACCTGCTTCGGCGTGATCTTGGCCAGGAACCTGGCCACCAACTCCCGCTTGTGCTGGTGGGAGGCCTCGGTGTAGCTCATCGTCGCGTAGTAGTCGGCCCATTCGGTGCCGGCGGGCGCCCAGTCCAGCCCCGATACCGCGCCTTCGAGGCTGTCGATCAACCCGAGCAGGGCGGCACGACTGACCCCGCCCGGCGTGGGCTTCTTCGTCGGCTCCACCCCATCGTCGGCGTGGCGGGTGCTGCTTCCCGCGTGGAGATGCAGGTGCATCAAGAGGCCGAAGCGGAGCTTGGACGAGAAGGGCAGCAGCTTCACCGCGAGGTCCAGCGGAACGCCGTCGATGTGAACCCGCGAAAGCTGCCCCAGGCGCACATCCGTCATCGCCATCAGCGCGAGCGGCGCCAGGAAATGGCGACAGAACTGCTGGTAGGCCACCCACGGCTCGCCCTCGACGTAGGGCCCGAACGACAGGGTGTCGATGAGCACCGGCCGCCCGCGCCGGAACTGCACGTTGTAGGCGCTGGCATCCCGCAGACTCATGCCTCGGGCGACGGCCTGGCGCTGGATGCGAAGGGTCAGGAGTGCGGCGGCCTTGAGTTGCCCGAAGCTCCACTCGAAGGGCCAACTGACAAACGGAATGCGCTCCGGTTGGATCAACTTCCAGGCCGATGAGGCCGAGGCTTCAGCAGGATCGCATTCCTGATGCGACACCAACTCGCCCGCGTCGACGAGGGCCTGGTACAAGCCAGACGCCAAGAGCCGCTCGTAGGACGCCGCATAGCCCTCGTTGATCTGTCGATAGAGCGTTCCGTCGCGCACGAAGAGGAAGCCGGCGGGGTCCCGAAACGATCCGGGGATTCGGCCGGGCTCGTTACTTTGGCTCATCGGTCTTCGCGGCAGCCCGCTTGCCCTGGATCCACATCTTCAGGTTAGTCCAGTACATCTTCAGCGTGAACATGCCGGCGAACAACCCGGCCGCCGCCATTTGAATCAGGTAGCTCCCCGTGCCTGGATCCAGATACGCAAACGCGTGCCGCGGAGTGACGAGCACGATCAGGGCGCCGAGGACGGGCAATAGCTCAGGGGACCGCATGGCTTTCCGGTGACGGCCTGCGTGCTAACACGAAACGCCGCGTCCCCTCACTCAAAGCCGCGAAAGGGCACCCGATCCAGCCGGCCCTTCCCCATGCGGATGTACACCTCGGCTGGCGCCGGTTCTGGCTCCTCGCCGTCGAGCACCAACGACAGCGCATCCTGGATCGCCACGGGCACCTCGCTTACGCCGGCGGGAACGTGCGGCGACTTGATCGCCAAGAACGTGGCGAAGCTGTCGCGGTGGTCCTGGGGCGTGAGCTTGGTGAGGTTCCGACCGGTGGGCGCGTGCCGCGTGATTCGCGACCCGTGGTCGCCGTGGATGAGCACCACTGCGTCCTTCCAGTCGGGACTGGCCTTCAGCACGTCCACCAGCTCGCCGACCAGCGCGCGCGTGCACAAGGACTGGCTGACGTACTTGTCGTAGCGAGCCAATCGCTCGGCGGTGTTGTTCTCCTGGACACCCTTGTGCGCGCGCCGGTCCATCCAGTCGACCAGGGCGGGCCAGGGTTTGCAGTTTTCGTCGAGCAGGTAGGTGTAGTGGGGGAGCGTGATGTGGGCGAAGTAGAGCGTGCCGCGATTGTCGCCCCGCGCCAGGTCGGCGGTCAGACGCTTCAGTGTGGCCGCCGCGGGTACCCCGACGCCGCCGGGGATCCGCGGGACCGCGGGTAGCGCGATGCCGACCTTGGCCGCGAAGGGCCGGAGTTTCGCGTATCCATCGCGAAGCCGGTCAACGGCCCAGGAAGACTGGGTGTAACTATTCAAGACAAGCGCGGCTTTCTGTAGGGGAGAGGCCGGGAGGTCGGCCAGGATCCCGATCGAGTGGATCTCGTAGGTCAGCGCGTAGTCGACCGGGGTCGCCGGCGCGAGCGAGAAATCCATGTAGGAAGACTGATAGACGCGAATCCGGTACCCCTTGGCCGACATCGCTTGGAAATAGGCGTTGTCGTCGAGGATGCGCAGCTCTTCGTCCCCGGTGTCGCGAAGGTGGGCGAACTCCTTGGCCGGCGACGAGAGATTCAGGACGTTGGGAATGGAGTTGTAGCTGTCGTAATAGCGGGAATAGGCGCGGGTGTAGACCTTGAAGTCGTCCGCGACGTAGTCCTCGCGGAGGGCCGTGCGCAGGCGGGCGGCCTCGCCAAGTTCGGGGGGGATTCCCGCGACGCCGCCCTGCTCGTCCAGGATCACGTGCACGACGGGGGGCAGATCGGAGCGGGGGGCCGGCGCGTCGGCCGCCGCGGTTTCGAGCATCAGCGGCCGACCACCGGGCGCCAACGGGGTCGTCAGCACCAGGAACCCAAAAAAGGCACTGATGATCGGCACAAAGCGCTCACCCAGTGCTGCAGCAGCGGCCACGACGAGCCCAAAGCACACCAACGCAACCTGCAGCTTTTCACCCGGAGTCGACAGCCGCAGATGAAGATCAGCCGCCAAGGCCACGGACAGGCCGATTGCGACCGCCGTGCCACGTCGATGGCCCAGGCTGCCGAGGGCCCCGAGCAGGAGGCCGGGGACCACCATTCCCAGACACGCCAACCACAGGGCGGGGCTGGTCAGCGGATACTGGTTGTGACTGGTGAAGGCCAGAAACGGCGCGGCCAGGATCAGGCCGGGCGCAACGATCGCGCCGAACCGAGCGCGGGCGCCCGACGCCACAGGGTCGGGGCCCACCCGCGCTACTTTCCGCCGCGCTTCTTCGCCAGCTCGCCGGTGATGAGCTTGTAGAGCTCCTTCTCCCCGGTCGAGGCCTTGGCCATGTAGGAGTCCCGCGCGACCTTCGCCGGGCCTTCGAAGCTGGCCCGCTCGGCGGCGGTCGGGTGGTAGACCTGCACCTTCATCGCCGGGAAGTTCTCAAGGAGGATGGGGTTGAGCGCCCGGATTTCCTTGCGCATGCGCGGGACGAGATCAGCGCGCGCGCTCAGCACGATGGCTTGGACGTCCGCGGGAAGCGCATCGAACCAGGTCTTGTTGAAGACGATCGCCGCCGGCTGATAGATGTGGTCCGTCAAGGTGAAGAACTTGGTGGCCGACAACCACTGCGCTGCGGACGCATACAGCGGCGTATTGTCATAGCCCTGGATGACCCCGGTCTGGAGCGAGGTGAGCACCTCGGTGGTGGGGATCGGCACCGGTGAGGCCGAGAATGCCTTGTACATCTCAAGATGCACCGGGTTTTCCTGCGAGCGCATTTTGCGCCCTTTGAGGTCGGCCGGGCTCTTGATGAAGCCGAAGCTGGTGCCGAAGCTGCGGTAGCCGTTCTCCGACCAGAAGCCGAGCACCAAGCCCTTGCTTCGGAAGGCCTTCTCCAACGGCGCGCTGGTGACGCCGTCGAGCACATGGTCCGCCTCCTCGGCGGTGCGGAACAGGAACGGGAGCTCCAAGACGTTGAGGTCGGGCACCAAGCTGGCGATGGCGCCCGTCGAGGCCGCGACGCCCTGGATCTGTCCGCGCTGCGTCTGCTGCACCGTCTCGTTCTCGTCGCCGAGCATGCCCCCGAAGAAGACCTTCACGACCATCCTGCCGCCCGACTTCTTCTCCACCATCGCCTTGAATTGGGCAAGGCCGTCACTCCATGGGGTGCCCTCGGGCGCGACGGTCGCGATCTTCAGCGTGTAGGTCGGCTCGGCCTGGGCCCGCGGCAGCAACAGCAAGAGCGCGCAAAGCGAGACGAGTGCCAGCAGGAAACGACGCATGGTTCTCCCAGGGATTGACGCGCCCATCTATCATGCCACGGGGGGAAGGGCCGCGGCGGCCTCCTCGCGCTATGCTGACGCCATGCGTGACGATCCGCGAGAGGTCCTGGGCCGCGGTTGGGCCTTCCCCTTCGGTTTCGACTCCGCGACCGGCGGCGTCGGCTGGTCGGAGTTCGAAGAGAACATACGGCAGAACATCACCATCATTCTTGGTACTCGCCCGGGTGAGCGACAGATGTCGCCGGCGTTCGGCTGCCGCATCCACGAGTTGATGTTCGCCCCGAACACCCGAAACACCAGCGCGGTCGTCGCCCACCACGTCCGCGAGGCCCTCACTCGTTGGGAGCCGCGAATCGAGGTTGTACGGGTGGAAGCCGAGCCTGACCAGGCCGGGAGTATCCGGGTCGAGGTCGAGTACAAGGTGCGCGCCACCGACGCGGTGCAGAGCTTGGCGCTCGCGTTCGGAGGCTAGTCCCTTGGAGCCCAGCACCGTCGTCGCCCTTCGCGTGCAGGTCATCGATCTGAAGAGCTTCACCCTCGATCTGCAGGTCCCCACCTACCTTCCAGCGCGGGACCTCACCCAGCGCATCGCCAGGGATGCCGGCCTGGAGGCCCATTGGCCCGACGGGAAACGGCGCAACTACTACCTGCGCGCGCGCGGCCGCCTCTTGCAAGAGGGTGAGCGCCTGGACGAGCTCGGCGTGATCAACGGGGAGCTGGTCTACCTGCTCCCTGAGCCTCCCCATGGCAGCGGCGTGGTGGAGCAGCCGCCCGACTACCCAGAGACCCACGATTACGCAGGCGCCGGCTGGCTATCCCTTTTCGGCGCTTTCGCTGGGGTCATGGGCTGGGCGATCCTGTGGGGGGTGGCGCTGACGGTGAGCCTGGATTGGCTCATCACCACCGTGCCAGGCCTCGCGTTGGGCCTCCTCTGCGCCTCGTTGTCGCGACATGCTTGGGGTGGACGAGCCAACCGGGTCCGCATCGCCGCGACCGGGCTGTTTTTGGTGGTGATGATCACGGCGATCGCGTTTCTCACCCCGGTGATCGTGAACGACGCCGAGTTCCTGGAGGTTTATGCGCGGGCGGTGCCGGGCTTCGTCCTTGGGGTGGGCGGGGTGTTCTTGGGGTGGTTGGCCTGGTGGGGGGCGGTCGAGGCCCTCCCGCCGCGGGTGGTGCAACAGGTAGAAAAGCAGGCCGTCCAAGAGACCCTGGCGGACTGCGCCATCTGCGGGCAGCCCGTCGCGGTCGACGTCAAGCACCCGTGCGCGTACGGATGCGGCAAGGTCTTCCACGCTGGATGTCAGCGGGCGAAGGCGGTGACCTACCGGGGCGACCAGGGACGCTGCGCCGTGTGCAACGTCCGCGTGGGCTGATACCGCCCGAGCTGCGTCGGGCGGTACGAGCTACTCTTCTTCCCCGCCCGCTGAAGCCTCGACCTCGGACTCAGGGGCATCCCTGCCATCTTCCGTCTCTTCCTGCATGTTTCCGATCCGCCGGGAGCGCGCCGACCACCGCCCACCAGCGTCGTCGGCGGGCGGCACCGGGAACTCGCCCAGGCGCTCCGCATCCCAGTCCAGACGTAGCTCGTAGAGCGCGCGGTCCCAGCGGGCGAGCATCGGCGGGATGGCGAATGGCACCGGAAAGCTACCGGACTCGGTCGCGACGCGGCAGGCGGTCTCGTCGGCTTCGAGCGGCTCCGTCGTGTAGATCGCCAGCGCGGGGCCGTGTTTGTCCAGGTGCAGCAGAATCAGCGCCCGGGCGTGCTCCAACACCGAAGGAATGGCGGTGACCGCGTACAGCTCTGCCGGGATCTGGCCGGCGTCGGCAAAGCCGGAGAGGTGGTAGAGCGCGTCCGCCAAGGCCGGGGTGGGCGAGCCGTCGGTGACGACGAAGCCTTCGGCCCGCGGGGTGCCGAACCCATCCACCTCGCCGTTGAGCATGCTGTCCACCTGCGCGCCGAGCACCGGGGCGATCCAGCGCACCGACGCCCGCGTTCGGACCCCGCCTTGCAGGGCCTCGGTCCAATCCTCTTCGAGCACCATGCCCGGCGGCAGGTGGCGCGGGTCGCCCGACTGCGCGAAGCCCGACACGATCGCGCTCGGAAAGAGCTGGGCGAGCAGCGTGCCCGCCGCCACTCCCGCGAATCGAAACCCTCGCAGCGCGTCTCGTGCGCTGTCGTCGGTGAACTGGGCGCCCGAAAACACCGTCCGGAACACCGTGCCGGTCGGCGTTTCGGGGACGCCGTCCAACCAGCGCTCACGGCCCCGGCAAAGGCGGCTGGGGTGGGCGGTATCCACCGTGTCATTGCAGTAGCCGAAGGCGCGGACCATGCGCGCGGCTAACCCATTCAGCGCCGCATGATAGCTGCCGCCCTCCTGCTGGAGCCGCCATGGCCGAGCGATTCTACGTCACCACCCCGATCTACTACGTCAACGACGTGCCCCACATCGGGCACGCCTACACCACCATCGCGGCCGACACGATCGCGCGCTGGCACCGCCTTTGTGGTCGCGACACCCGCTTCCTTACCGGTACCGACGAGCACGGCCAGAAGGTGATGCGCGCGGCGGAAAAGCTGGGCCGCACGCCACAGGAACATGTCGACATCACGGTGCAGCGCTTCGCGCGCATGTGGGAGACGCTCGACATCCAGTACGACGACTTCATCCGCACCACCGAGCCGCGTCATCAGGAGGTCGTTCGCGGCTTCTTGCAGCAACTCCACGACAAGGGAGAGCTTTACGCCAAGGACTACTCCGGTTGGTATTCGACCAGCGCCGAGCGGTTCTGGTCCAACGAGGAGGTTGCCGCCGCCGCGTGGCTGGCGCTGAAGAACCCGGGCTACCCTGCGGAGGAAGCGGTGGGACGCCTACAGCAGGGCGAGCTGGTGGGCCGCTGCCCAGACTCGGGGCAGGCGGTGGAGTGGATCACCGAGCGCAACTACTTCTTCCGCATGAGCGCGTACCAGGAGCGACTGCTGGCCTGGATTTCCGACCACCCGCAATCGATCCAACCGGAGAGTCGGAAGAACGAGGTGCTCGGCTTCCTCCGCAAGCCCCTTGAGGACCTGTGCATCAGCCGTCCGCGCGCGCGCCTGTCCTGGGGCATCCCGCTCCCGTTCGACGAGGAGTACGTCACCTACGTGTGGTTCGACGCGCTGAGCAACTACGTCAGCGCTCTCGGCCCCGTGGGAAGCCCGCTGCATCAGCGCTACTGGCCGGCCGACGTCCACCTGGTCGGGAAGGACATCCTCACCTTTCACACCGTCTACTGGTTCTCGATGCTCTTTGCGCTCGGACTCGAGCCGCCGCGCCAGGTCTACGCGCACGGCTGGTGGACGATCAAGAAGGAGAAGATGTCGAAGTCGGTGGGCAACGTCATCGATCCCGAGCTGCTGGTGAGCGTGTTCGGGGTGGACGCGGTCCGGTACTTCCTGCTCCGCGAGATCCCCTTCGGCTACGACGGGGACTACTCTCCGGAGGCGGCGCTCCTGCGCTTCAACAGTGATCTGGTCAACGACTTCTCGAACCTGGTGCACCGGATCGTGAAGTGGTCGGACGTCGCGCTCGCCGCGCCGGGCCCGCTGGCGGAGCCCGAGGCCGAGCTGCTCACGGTGGCGGCGCGCGCAACGGCCGGGTTCCGGGAACAGATCGAGCGCTACCAGTTTCGCGGCGCCCTGGAGTCCTTGTGGACCCTGGTCAGCGCCGGCAACAAGTACGTGGACACCCACGCGCCGTGGGCCCTCGCCAAAGCAGGCAACACCGAGCGCCTGGCGGAGGTGCTGCGCGCGCTGCGGGAGACCCAGCGGATCGTCGTCTCTCACCTCGCCTGTGTGTGTCCGCGCGCCTGCACCGACGTGCTCGCCCGGCTGGGCCTCGACGGCCCTGACCTTCGTGTGGCCTTCGACGTGCTCCCGAGCGGCTCGAGGGCGCGCCCCGGCGACCCCCTCTTCATGCGGCTCGACAACGAACCGACGCTCATCGCCCTTGGAGGCGCCCCAGCTGCGCCTCCAACCGCCCCGCCATCCCCAAAAAAGGAGACCCCCATGTCCGAACCCGCCCTCGCACCCTCGACCATCACCTACGACGACTTCGCCAAGGTCGCGCTGCGGATCGGCATCGTGCTTTCCGCGGAGAAGCACCCCAACGCCGACCGACTCCTGGTGCTCAAGGTCGACGTGGGCGAGCCCGAGCCCCGCCAGATCGTGGCCGGCATCGCCAAGGTATACGAACCGGAGATCTTGGTCGGCAAGCGCATCGTCGTCGTGGTGAACCTCGCGCCCGCGAAGCTGCGCGGGGTCGAGTCGCAAGGCATGCTCCTGGCGGCAGGGGGATCGGACGTGGCGTCGCTCTTGACGCCGCTGCACGAGGTCGCGGCCGGCTCGATCGTGAAGTAGACTGCGCTGGCGCCACCGCACCTAGATTTTGCAACGCGGCCCTTGTCACACCCCCCCGGTCCGTGTCGTTAATGCCCCCGACCATCGGAGAATCATCGCATGCGTTTCTACCCCTCGCTTCTGCTGTCCCTCGCCGCGATCGGCTGTTCTGAGTACGAAATCTCCGCCGGTGGCAAGGTCAACGATGCAGACGTCGAAGACGGCGTGCCGGATATTGAGGTCGATCCTCTGAAGATTGACTTCGGCGATGTATCGGTTGGCGACGGCATCCCCGTCTCCGAAGTCGTGACGATCTACAACGTCAGCGACACGGAGACCGGCGCGTCGTTGAACATCAATGATGTGCGCCTCGCCGACGAGTCCATGCCGTACGAGATCAGCGCGCTTGGCTCGGTTCTGGTTCCTCCGGGCGGCCAGACCACGTTCACCGTGACCTTCGCGCCGATCACCGCGCTCGAGTACAACACCAAGGTCCTGGTGGACAGCAACGACCCCGACGAGGCCACCACCGAGGTCAAGATCCTCGGCCAGGGCATCGCCCCGAAGATCGAGGTCACACCTTCGGAATATGACTTCGGCACCATCTACATCGGCTGCGAGTCCCCCCAGCCGATCACCGTCGGGAACGTCGGCAATGCCGATCTGCAGGTCACCGGCTTCGAGTACATCACCGCCAGCAACGACCTTGACGTTGATGAGAACGCGGCCGTCAACGGCGCGCTTCCGTGGACCATCGCCCCTGGGGAGAGCAAGGAGGTCTACATCAAGTACGCGCCGCTCGACGACTTCCCTGACGAGGGTACCGTCGTGGTCTCCTCCGACGACCCTGCCCAGCCCGAAGCCTACGCCCACCAGACCGCCGCGGGCGAGCTGTACGGCGAGAACCTCGACATCTTCGCGCAGGCCCTGAAGAGCGCCACGGACATCCTGTTCATCGTCGACAACTCCTGCTCGATGGCCGAGGAGCAGTCCAACCTCTCCAGCAACTTCACGGCCTTCGCCGAGGAGCTGGAGACCCTCGACGTCGACTTCCAGATGGCAGTCATCACCACCGACAACCCCGACTTCCGGGGCGACATGATGGATGAGACCACCGCAAACCTGGTCGACGAGTTCACCACCCAGGCCGTCGCCGGGACCCTCGGGTCCGGTAACGAGATGCCGACCGAGATGTCGTATCAGTCCGGCCAGTCCGGCGGCGACTCCGGCCCCGGTAGCGACTTCCTCCGGGACGACGCGTTCTTGGCGTACATCTACGTGTCGGACGAGCCCGACTCCAGCCCCGACACCTGGGCCAACTACCTGGCCTACGCGCAGAGCATCAAGTCCGACAGCGACATGTTCATCGCCCACGCCATCTCCGGCGACTGGCCGTCGGGCTGCGGTTCGGCGTCGGCGACCAACAACGTCTACGAGTTGAGCGTCGCCACCGGCGGTCTTTACCTCTCGGTGTGCGCCACCGACTGGGCCAGCCACCTCAAGGCGCTGGTCGACAGCTCTACGCTTGATCTGTCCAGCTTCGAGCTCAGCGACTTCCCCGTTCCCACCACCATCGTGGTGACGGTGGACGGCGTGGTGCAGACCAGCGGCTGGAGCTACGACTCGGTCGACAACTCGGTCAACTTCGACGACGACCACATCCCGGCGGGCGGGTCGACGATCGAAGTGCAGTACGCGCTGTACGGCAACTGCTCCGAATAGCCGTCGAGCCTACACCCCCAAGGGCTGCCGGTTCTTGGGGTGCAGGCTCAGATTGTAGGCGATCGACACCCGTTCTTCTTCACTGGAGTGCGGGTGGACGAAGTGGTACAGCGAGGACGGGAACAACACCGCCATGCCGTCCTTCGGCGAGATGACGAAGTTGCCCCCTTGTCCCATGGGCCCCATCCACGGCGTCGGATTCAGGAACTCGATGTGCCCTGACGGATCGCCCGGCGGGTTGTGGGCCATGGAGCCGACCGAGACGTAGAAGACGCCCGACCAGTGCAGCGGAAAGTGATGGTGCGGCGCGTTCCATCCCCCCGGCCCGACCACGTTCGCCCAGGCGCCAGCGAGGCTGATGTCCATGGTCGCCCAGTTGTTGTAGTACTTGGCCAGCGCGAGGTGAGCGAACTTGAGCGCACGCTTGAGCACCCACGCGACGTGTTCGTTGGGTTTATGGACGAACTCTTCGCCCGAGTGCCACGCGTTCCGGTTGCTGCGCTGGCTGCCGGCGTAGCGCGCCTTGTGGTCGAGGATGTGGGCCAGGAGCGCGTCGCGGTGCTCATCGAACCCGCTGATCTGGGTCGGAAAGATGGGGACCGCGAAAAGCGGAATCGGCGCGAAGGGGTCGTTGGTGCTCATTGTCGGGCCCGTTCGGCCCACAATAACGCTACGATCGTGGATGGCTCCGAAAACCACCATGAGGCGCACCTTGCTGATCGGCCTCGGGATTCTCGTGTTCATCTGCGGAGCGGCACTCGCCAGCCCGGCGCGCATCACGCTCAATATTCCCGCGCGCACCAGCGGAACGGAGCCGCCGGCGCCCGAGCGGGTCGAGCGAATCCGGCGCGACATCGAGCACTTGTCGGTGACGATCGGAGAGCGCAATCACCGAGCTCCGGCGGCGCTCGCGGCGGCGGAGGCGTGGGCCAAGGGCGAGCTCGAAGCGGCGGGGCTGTTGGTGACGGTACAGGACATCGACGGGGTCGGCCACAACCTCATCGCCGAGCGAGCGCCCCTTGGTGGGCGCGAGATCGTGATCGTCGGCGCCCACCTCGACACGGCGGAGGGCACGCCCGGCGCCGATGACAACGCGTCGGGGGTCGCGGCGCTTTTGGAGTTGGCGCGGAACCCAGACCTTGGGTCGCGACAGGCACTTCGCTACGTCATCTACGGGAACGAGGAGCCGCCCTACTTTCAGACCGAGCGGATGGGAAGCCGGGTACACGCCCACTCCGTCCAAGCTGCTGGTGAGCCCGTGGTCGGCGCGTGGGTCTTGGAGTCCATCGGCTTCTACTCCGACGAAAGCGGCAGCCAGACGTGGCCGCCGATGTTTGGCCTGTTCATGCCCACCACCGCCAACTTCATCCTCTTGGTGGGCAACCCCGCGTCGGCCGACCTCGTCCAAAGCGGCATCCGGAAGTTCCGCGAGCGCAGCACCCTTCCGAGCGTGGGCGCGAGCGTGCCGGGCTCGATCCAGGGGGTCGATTGGTCCGACCACGCCGAGTATTGGCGCGTCGGCCTGCCCGCGGTGATGGTGACCGACATGCCCCCGCTACGGAACCCGCATTACCACGAGCCCACGGACCTTCCCGGGGTGATCGACCCGGCCCGCGTCGCGGCTGTGGTCGATGGCATGGAGTCGGTGCTCCGTTAGCAGTCAGGATCGGCGACCCGCGCGGCGCCTGGCGCTCCAGGCCGCGAGGCCGACACCCAGCAAGGCCGCCGTGGACTCGCCGGTGGTGGCGCAGCCGCAACCGGCGTCCTCCTCCTCCGGACCGCGACACGGCGTCCACGCGGTCCAGTCGCAGCTGTCGCAGTCCCGAACGCGCGTGCCACCGTCCGAACATTCCTGACTTTCAGATTGGTCGCGGTCACATTCGCAGGCACTCGAGATCGGTACCAACCTCAGGCTGTCAATGCCAATGTCGCGACCGGCATTTGCCTCATCGTCCCAACCGTCGCTGACGCGCACCGATTGGGAGCCGGCCACCGCGAAATCAAAGTTACCCAGGAGAGACCATTCACCGCTCATCGAAGCCTGGTCGGTAGTGACAGTATCGGTACCCCCGTTGTGTTGGATGGTGTAGACCGCACCCGCCGTTGGCGCACCCAACATAGGGATCCACACCCACACATCGTAGCTGCCCGCGCGCTCCAAACGAAGCGGCCATTCCAATGCATCGTCGCCGCCCGCATCAGCGGGTGTCCAGTACGCGTGGCCCCCGTTGCCGTCGATAGACGACAGACGCCCCTCCGGACAGGCGCACGCAGCGTCCTCCTCGATGACCGTCTCGCCGTCGGCGGCGACGGCGCACGCGCCCGAGCACTCTTCTTCGTCGTGCCACGCCCACGCCTCGAGCGCCGCGGAATCCCCGTTGAAGCGGTCCTCATCGACGTCGGCGTTGATGCCCGCGACGCGGCCCGTGGCGCTGTATTGCCAGAACGTCCAGTCGGTCCACGGGTTGGGCACCAGCGGACAGTCGTCCACCCAATTCGCCGTCCACAGGGGATGTCGGGTGTAATCGGCGTCCCCGGTCAGGTAGGTCCACCCATATGCGCCGGCGTAAATCATCGGGGCGACACCAAGCTCGCCCTCGACCACATCCATCCACGTTTTGATGTTGGCGACCATCTGGGCGGTGGAGACGTCCTCGTTGTCGCCCTGTTCGACGTCCAGAACGGGCGGCAGGTCCCCGTCCTGGAGCGGGCCCATTTCGGACAGCAGGAGCTGCGCCTGGGCCACCGGGTCATCGTTCCCATCGAAGTATTGGTACACCCCGCGCCGGACACCGACCCGCTGGCTCTCCGACCAGTTGCGGGTGAATTGCGTGTCGTAGGTGCCGAGGCCGTGCGACACCCGCATGATCGCGAACTCAATGCCGTCGCCGGCCACCGCATCCCAGTCGATGGTGCCCTGCCAGTAGGAAACGTCGATGCCCTCGACCACGGCGCCATCGGCGCACACTTGCTGGTAGCGCGCGAGGTCGGCGTCCGGGAACGGGCGCGCCTCGTCGGCGCCGCCCGTGCAGGCGGCGATGGTCAGGGCGAGAAGCATGGACCCCGCCTAGGGCAGCTGCTTGGCGATATCGCCGTAGGTCTCCGGGCGCCGATCGCGGTAGAACTGCCAGGTCTCCCGGACCTCCCGGATCAGGTCGAGATTGCAGTCGGCAATCACCAGCTCATCGTCGGTCTCGCTTCCCACCGACAGGAAAGCGCCGCGCGGATCCACGATGTAGCTGGAGCCGTAGAAGTGGCCGATGCTCCACGGGGCTTCGGTGCCAACGCGGTTGCTCGCGGCCACGAAGTAGCCGTTGGCCACCGCGTGGGCCGGCTGCTCGAGCTTCCAGAGGTACTGGGACAGGCCGGCCACCGTTGCGCTCGGGTTGAACACGATCTCCGCGCCGTTGAGCCCGAGCAGGCGCGCGCCCTCGGGGAAGTGGCGGTCGTAGCAGATGTACGCGCCGATGCGCGCATAGCGGGTCTGGAAGGTGGGGTAGCCGAGATTACCTGGCTTGAAGAAGAACTTTTCCCAGAAGCCCGAGGTCTGCGGGATGTGGTTCTTGCGATAGATGCCGAGGGTGGTGCCGTCAGCGTCGACGACGACCGCAGTGTTGTAGTACACGCCTGCCATCGCTTCTTCGTAGATCGGGATGACCATCGCCATCGCGTACTTCTTGGCGTAGGCCGACAAGCGCTGCACGGTGGGGCCGTTCGCCGGCTCGGCGGCGCGGTACCAGCGCTTGTCCTGCCCGGGGCAGAAATACGGCCCGTTGAAGATCTCCTGCAGGCCGAGGATCTGGACGCCGGCCTCGCCGGCCTTCTCGATGAAGGGCAGGTGCTTCTGGAACATCGCCTCCTGGACTTCGGCGACGGGGATGCTTTCGTCATTGACAGGGTTGCCGGCCTGGATCAGGCCGACCTTTACGATACGGGGCATGGTTCGGTTCCTTGGGAAGGCCGCATCCTACCGCACCCGCAGTGCCGCAACGATGAAAAGCGCATAGCGGACTCCTCCGATGCCCTCCTTCCCGTCCATTGACCCCCGATCGACCGTGCTCGCCCGCCGGTCCGTTCACCGAGGTCCGGTCGGCGACTACGGAGTCGAGACCGTACGACTGCCCAACGGGCGGACGGTGGACCTCGACGTGCTTCGCCACCCGGGGGCGGCGGCGGTGGTGCCACTGCATGAGGATGGCTCGGTCACGCTCATCCGCCAGCACCGGCACGCGGCTGGCGGCATGATCTGGGAAATCCCCGCCGGCAAGCTCGAACCCGGCGAGGACCCTGAGCCATGTGCGGCCCGTGAGTTGGAGGAGGAGACCGGCTTACGTTGTGGCGCGTTGCGTCGCCTCACCACGATTCACACCACCCCTGGCTTCACCGACGAGGTCATCCATCTTTACGTCGCCACCGCGCTTTCCGAGGTGCCGGCACGTCCTGAGGCCGACGAGATCATCGAGTGCCATCGGTTCTTTGGCCCCGAGGCGCTGGCGATGATCCGTCGCGGCGAAATCACCGACGCGAAGTCGATCGTGGCGCTGTTTCTCGCGCTCGGCTGACGAGCCTACCAGATGCCTGGCAAGAGCCGCCAGCGGACGTCGGTCATGTAGGTCGCGTAGCTCGGATCCTCGCCCAAAACGCGCTCCTCGGCGAGCAGCCGCGGAATCTGACATCCCCAACTGATGGCGTAGAAGAGGAAGTTCAGCGGCGCGGGGTTCATGCCCAGGACGAAGATGTGGGTGAGCAGGTAGCCCAGATACATCGGGTGCCGCACAAACCGGTACGGCCCACCCAGGACGAGCTGCCTCCGGGCGGCGACCAGACCGAAATTGCGCCCCAACCACACCTTTGCCCCGGTCTGGATGAGGAAGCCGAAGATCCAAAAGACCGTCACCAGTCGCGTGGGGAGGTGATACTCGCCGAGGCCGCCCGTGGCCAGGAGCGGGGCGGTCGTGGCCGCGAAGGCGAGGAACCAGTCAGTCGGACGGAGACTGATGGACGCGGCCGGTCGGCGAAACAAGAGGAAGACGACGATCATCCCCTCGCTCAACAGTTGGAAGCTGCCGAACTCGGCGCCCTTGCCGTCGATCACCCGAAACACGAGCCACCCGTAGAGCGTCAGCACGGCTACGCGTTCGCTCAAGTCGAGAAAGCGGGGACTCAGCCGATGCACCCCCTCCCGTATCGCGCGCGGTCAACCCCCGAGAGCAGCGTTGGGGCTGAGCCTTGCGCTCGCCACGGTCCATGCATCCTCGCCACGCGCTGAGAGCCGGAGACGCGTCCACTCCGGATTGGGCCACAACTCCAACTCAGCCAACTCACCCGTCCGGAGCGGCCGATTGAGGCGGCATCGAAGCGCCGTCAGCCTTGCGCCCAACTCGTCTTCCAGGGCACGCTCGACGCTGGCCACACCTAGGAGCCCATGCAGGATTGCTGGGCCGGCGTTCGGGTTGCTATGCAGCGGGTTGCGGTCCCCCAGGAGCCGGTAGAGCAAGGAGGCGTTGTCGGCGATGCTGACCGGGATTCGGCGCGGCTCCGTGCGCGGCAGGGGCGCGCGAGGCACACGGGGGGGCGGCTTTCCCCCAAAGTCGCCTTGGCCCGGCAGATAGATGCCGAGGGTCACCTCGCCGAGCCACCCGTCGTCACCAAAAAAAGCCTGACGAACCCTGATAAGGGCCATGCTGCCGAGGTCCCAGGGGCCCTCGACGCTGCCTGACACCCGTAACGAGCGGGAGAAGGGCCAGGCACCTTCGATCTCGAATTCCACCTCGCCGATGATGGCGTCATCGGTGCGGGCGGGCGACTGTGCCAAGAGGGGCAGTGCGCTCCGAAACGCGAGGGTGGTGAGGAAACTCGCGAAGGGCGTGGGGTTGGTGGACTCTACGGTCCGGATGGGCGAAATCGAGCCCGCCGCCAGCGCGTGCAGAAGCTCCTCGTCCTGGGTCCAGGAGACGGTACGCTCAGCCATCGAGGTGCTTGACGATGCGGGCCACCTGTCGCACTCGCCGCGCCGGCTGCCGAACGAAGGGGTTGGATTCGTCCCACACGTAGCCGGCGAGCACCGACGTCACCTGTCGACGTAACAGATCGTTCTGGGACGCAGAAAACAGAATCTTCGGAAACTCGCCGCTGTACCAGCCCAGCACGAAGGCCCGGAAGGTCTCGACCCCACGCATCATGTAGGCCGTGTACTCGGCGTCCCAGTCCACTGGCTCCCCACGCAACGCCCGGTCGGTGAGCCCTGCCGCCCGATTGGCACTTTCGAGTGCGAGGGTGACGCCCGACGAAAACACCGGGTCCAAGAACTCGGTGGCATTTCCGACGAGGGTGTACCCCGGGCCGTGCATCGCGCTCACCGCAGCGGAGTAGCCGCGCAGAGTACGAGGGGGGAAACAGAACTCCATGTCGGCGAGGCGCGCCCGCGTGTTGGGGTCCTCGGCCATCGCGGCACGAAAAATCTCTTCGTCGGTCCCCGTGAAGTGGTCGAAGAACGACGGTTCAGCCACAAAGCCGACCGAGGTGACCCCGTTCGAGAACGGAATGAGCCAGATCCATGCGCCGCGTGGATGCATCACGATCCAGATGCGATTCTCCAGCGTGCCTTGGGGCCGGATATCCCCACGAACGTGAGCGAAAACCGACTTCCTCTCGATCAGGGAGCTGGGCCGGTCGAGCCCCAAGAGCCGCGGGAGCACCCGCCCGTACCCGCTGGCATCAATCACGTGGCGGGCGCGGAGCGTTTGGTTTCCGGCCTTCGATTCCACCGTGAGCGTGGGTTCGGCGCCGGGCGTCACCGCGGTGACGCGATGTTGGTAGTAGATGGGCACCCCCTGGCGGGAGGCTTCGTTTGCCAACGTAAGGTCGAAGTCGGCCCGGGGGACCTGCCACGTCCACGTCCAGCCGGGGGTGAATTGCTCTGCGAAGTCGATGTCCGCGCGTTCGTTGCCTCGCACGAAGAGTGCGCCCCGCTTCACGAGGTAGTTCCGGGCCTTGACCGCTTCGAGCAGCCCCGCTTCATCAAGCAGGTCCATGCATCGGGCCAGCAGACTTTCGCCGATGACGAAACGTGGAAACGCCTCCGCTTCGACGATCGCCGTCGACCATCCGCGCGCGTGCAGCAGCGCCGCCGCGCTGGTACCCGCCGGGCCCGCACCGATCACCGCAACATCGACGCGAGCGGGGAAATTGCGTGGATCAGCGGCCAGCGGGGACTGCGGCGTCATCGCCGCCGTCTATTCGGTGCGCCGCTTGACGGGCAGGGGCACGGGGAGTAGATGCGGCCCGAAGCGGGGCGTAGCTCAGCCTGGTAGAGCGCCTGGTTCGGGACCAGGAGGTCGCAGGTTCGAATCCTGTCGCCCCGACCAACATCTGAGGCACCGTGGAAGTGATGAACTTCTACGGGCCTTCTTCATTTCTGGCCCAAGGGGTTATCGAACTCGCCAGTCTACGCCAGGCGAGAGAGCACCTCAGTGGCGACCCACGCCGCGGCTTCATCGACGTCGTAGGCGAAGCCCGGTGCCAGGAGCGGCACGATGTCCGCCCGAAAATCGCGATCCTTGAGCTTTGCGAGGAGGTTGGACTCGAACTCCGCCCGACTCACCCGGATGCCCTGCGCCCCGGTGTACGCCCGGAATGCCTCGACAACGCGGTCGAGGTCGACGCCACCGCCGAGGCCGACGCGGTGAAGGTCGAACAGATCCCGACCCTTGCGCCGCTGGTAGAGGGCGCGAAGCTTCGTACCGAGCAACTCGTCGAGTCGAAAGGTCGGAACCGAGGCCTCGCCCGTGAACCAACGGG
>CANLGL010000010.1 GCA_947490345.1 Deltaproteobacteria bacterium | reverse complement strand
GATCATGACTTCGAGGACCATGAGGCCGTCCGCTTCGTATTCCTGGTAGAGGTCTTCGAGGCCACCGGCCTCGCTTTGGCACGCGCCTCACCAGAAGGCGGCGAAGACCATGTAGATCGTGCGGTCGCAGAAGTCGTGGAGCGAGACGTCCTGTCCGTACTGGTCCGCGAGCGTCCACCCGGTGCTGACGTCGCCTTCGGAGTAGCCTTCGCCGCGCACCGTGTCGCGACAGGCATCCTTGGCCCAGCCGCCGAGGTACGGCGTGTCACTGGCGTCGAGGGGGTCGGTGTTCTGATCGACCTCTTCCTTGTCGCCAACGCCATCGCCGTCGGAGTCGGCGTCGTTCGGGTCGGTGCCCAGCGCGTTCTCTTCGTCGTTGCTGAGCCCATCACCGTCGTCGTCGTTTCCGCCGCCGGTGTCCGCGCCGGTGTCGCTGTCGGTGTCGGTGTCGGTGTCGGTGTCGGAATCGCTGTCGCTATCCGAGTCGCTATCGGTGTCCGAATCGGAGTCGCTGTCGCTGTCCGAATCGGAGTCGCTGTCGGTGTCCGCGTCGCCGCCGCGGTTGGGGCGGCCGGGTGGATCCCCCGTGTCTTCCTCTGGAAAAAGGCCTGCGCAGCCCAGCAGCATGATGCCGAGCGGAAGGGCGACCAGTTTCACAGGAGGCCGAGGGCCGCTTCGACCTGGGTGCCGCTGGCGATGCTGTCGACCACCACCCCGCGGTCGATGACGACCGTGAACGGGAGGCCCACGCTGCCTTCCATGTCGGCCGCGTACTTCCACATCAACGCACTTTCAGGGTCAGCGACGACCGGAATGCTGAGGCCATGAGTCTCCGCCCAGGTGGCGAGGTCCTCGGTAGCGGGTGCGCTGCCGTCGTCGATCTCGGTGATCGCGTTGACGATGATGAAGCCGTCGTCCTTGTTGTCCTGGTAGATTGCTTCGAGGCCACCGGCCTCGGATACGCACGCGCCTCACCAGAAGGCGGCGAAGACCAGGTAGACCACACGGTCGCAGAAGCTGTAGAGGTGCACGTTCTGGCCGAACTGGTCCCCCAAGGAGAAGTCCTCGGAGACGTCGCCTTCGGCGAGGCCTTCGCCCTTGATTTCGGACTTGCAGCTGTCGATGGCCCAGCCCCCCTTGTAGGGGTACTCGGCGCCATCCAGCGGGTTGGTGTTCGCGGCGAGCTCTTCGCCGTCGTTGGACCCGTCACCATCGCTGTCTGCGAGGTCAGGATCGGTGCCGAGGTCGGCTTCTTCGCTGCCAAGCAGACCGTCGGCATCGCCGTCGACATCGACGGAGACCTCCGCGGCGCAGCCGACCAGCGCCATCGCCAGGCTGATGGAGAAAGTCCGAGCCAAGATCATGGGAACCCCCGCGTGGCGCAAATCGTAGCACGCTTGTCGGCCCGCGGAGTCAAAAGTTTACACCGAAGCCCAAGCGGATAAGCAGCCGGCGATGCGATCCCGCGAGGCAGCGAATCAGGTCCGGCACGACCTGGGCAAGTACGTCCATCTCGAAGCCAGATGGCTCGGAGAAGACTCGTCCGAGGTCGATGTTCGTGAGGCGTTGGTCACCGATTTGCGGAGGACACGGCGCGGGCCTTCCGGGGACGAGAGCTGCGTGGATCTCTGGGCGCGGTTGCGCCCCGCCGTGGCGGACTTCGACACGACCGAAGTGGATGACCTCGTCGCGCACATCGGCGCCCAGCTCAGCCGGCTCGATGCGATGCCGCTGGCGGAGCTGCGCGCGCTTGCCACGGTCACCCACCGGCTCGGCGAGGCCTGCCGACGCCTTGTCGAGCAGGCGGAGCCCTAGGTGGCGACGATTTTGGTGATCGACGATCAAGATCGGTACCTGCAGTTGTGCCGGAAGGCGATTCCGGAGCACGAGTACCTCGGCCCCGCACGGTCGTGGGCGGCGGCGCTGGAGCTGTTGCGGCTGCATCGCCGCGAGCTCGATCTGGTGTTGCTCGACGTGCACTTCGACATCGCCGAGGCCGAACTCGTGGGGCTTCCGGTGGGGGCGGACGCCAAGGTCGTAGCCCGCGTGCGGCGCCGGCAGGGGCTCGAGATCCTCGCCCGGTTGCGTCGGCGCCTCCCCGACCTTCCCGTGGTGCTGATGACCAGCCGCGCCGAGGTGGCGCTGGAACAGGCGGCGGAGCGCCTCGCCGCCGAGGAGTACACCTATTTCTTGGACGACGACTATGTCGACGCCCGTTCGCTCCGCGTTCAGTTCGAGAATGTGCTCAGCGCGCGCCGCGGTCGCGACAGTGAGGGGGCGGTCTACTGGGGCCGCAGCCCACAGATGCGGCGGATCCGCTCGCGATTGCATGTCCTGGCGCGCGGCCGCCTGCCGGTGATCCTGGGCGGACCCACCGGGACGGGAAAGTCGATGGTCGCGCGCCATGTCGTCCATGCGCGGTCGGGGCGTCGCGGAAAGTTCGTCAGCGTGGACCTCAGCACCTTGCCGCGCGACCTGGTGGCGGCTCAACTTTTCGGTGCCCTGCGCGGGGCATACACCGGGAGCGTGGCGGACCGCAAAGGGGCGTTTGAGGAGGCTGACGGCGGTACGCTGTTTCTGGACGAGATCGGGAACATGCCCGAGGACGTCCAGAAGATGTTGCTGACGGTGCTTCAGGAGGGCGTGCTCACCCGCATTGGCGACACGGTGGAGCGGCGGGTGGACGTCAAGTTGGTGGTGGCGACCCACGAGGACTTGCCCGCCCGGGTGAGAGAGGGGCGGTTCCGCGCCGACCTGTACATGCGTCTGAATCCGGCGTGCACGGTCATTCTCCCGCCGCTTGTCGAACGCCGCGGCGACTTCTCGCGGCTTTTGGCGTGGACGGCCCAGCGCGCGGTGGAGTCGTCGGCGTTGTCGGGTCTGGTCTTGGAGTACCGGGAAAAGAACGGCCTTGGCGCGGGGACGTCCGCGATGCCCGCGGGCGAAGTGGTCGTGGAGCTCGGCGCCGAGATCCCCGCGGCGGTGCCCGGACGTTTGGTGCTGCTCGTTCCCGAACGTACGCAGCGCTTGCTTCGCCGGCACCGTTGGCCAGGAAACCTGCGCGAATTCAGCATGGTCCTCGAAAACGCCCTCACCTTCACGTTTGCGGAGCTGGCGGCGCTCCCGATGGGGGCGCGCGGGGATGTGGTCCAGGTGCGCCCGAAGCTGGTTCGGGACCTGCTTCACGCCGTGCGCGTCGACCGGCCGGGGACCGAGGAGGGCTGGCGCTGCCAGGTGGTGGTCCACCCCGACCCGACCCTGAACCACGTGGCCCAGGACGTCGAGCGACAGCTCTACTCGCGGCTCTGGGAAGAGCTCGACGGCGACTTTTCAGCGATGTCCCGTGTACTGACAGGTGACGATACGGGCGCGCGGAAGATTCAGCTCCGCTTCAACCAGCTCGGTCTCAAGGTGCGGGAGATGAAGACTCGATGAGTCACCCATGCCGCCGGCAGGTCGGCTCCCGGAGCCATCAAACCTAGTGCGGCATGGGGGATTGCAGTGAGGGGGAGAGGGCCACGTCCCGGCGCGTTAGCCAACGCGGCGGGCGCCGGAAGCCGGAAAGCGAAGCTTGGAGGCCGGAGGGAATGGCCCGGTAGGGGGAGAGGGCGGCGAGCCCTTTCCCCCGTTTGTTGATAGCACGATGCGCTGGATGTCCCAGCCCTGGCGCTGCCCCAGGAGGCGCGGCACCCAATCGGGGTGGCCCTCGTCCCAACGCACGGAAAAGCCGGCGCGCTCGACGCGCGCGGCCATCGCCGGCGGCTCCTCGTGATGCCGGAACGCCTCGCCTGCGGCGCCCACCACCACGCCGAGGGCGCGACGGGTGAGCGCCGTCCCGCCGGCCCCGGTTCGCGAGTAGCTGATCGCGACTTGTGATCCCGCCGACAAGAGCGACGCCAGCGTCGCGAGGGTGGCGTCGATCGCCGCCTCGGGGAGGTACATCACCACCCCCTCCCAGAGCACCACCGCCGGGCGGCTCGTGTCGAAGCCCGCCTCGGTCAGCCGCGTCGCCAACGAATCGACCTCGAAGTCCACGCCGACGAAGCGCACATCACGCGCGAGGGGCGCTCGATCCCCCAGTCGCTGTCGTTTGTGGGCTTGCGTGTCGGGGTGGTCGACCTCGAAGACGGTGCAGGACGAGAGCTCGCCCAGCCGCCACGCTCGCGCGTCGAAGCCGGCCCCGAGGATGACCAGTTGGTCGATCCCCTCCGCAACGGCGCCCACAACGACGTCATCGAGCACCCGCGTGCGGATCGACATGAAACGGCTTCGGCCGCCCGAGGCGCTGGCCAGGACGGCCAGGAGGACACGGGTGAGGGGGCCGACCCGGTCCGCCATGGCCAACACCGCGCCCGCGGTGCCCCCGAGGAGCGGGGCGGCGAGCGGATCGTGTACCAGCGCCGGCCGCCCGTGATGGGCGAGCCCGCGCAAGAACGCCACCCATCGGGCGGTGCGACTGCTTTGGCCGGGGCGCATCTACTCGAGGCGGCGGACGAGGTGGAACGCCGTCGGCGACTCCACGACCGCGCTGGTGGCGCCAATCTCGAGGTCGAAGGCCACGGTGTCGAGTGCGGGCATCAACTGGCGCGGCGCGAACCAACCCAGGTCGCCCGCGTCGTTCTTCAGCGGCCCGTCGGTGTACTTTCGAACGACCTCCGCCCATTGCCCGCCGCCGTCGAGCTCAGCCTTGGCCGCCTCGATGCGCTTCTGGGCGTCCTCTTTGCTGCGCGTGACTCCGGGGAGCGGCTTTTGCGCGCCTGCCCACCCGATCATGAGCTGGGCGCAATGTACTTCCTGGATGACGTCGCGACGGATCACGTGGAAGCCGAACGGCGTCTCCACGGGCTCACTCAGCTCACCCGGCTTGAGCGCCTTGACCGCATCCTCGAAGGGCTGCACCATCTTGCCCGTCTCAAAAGAACCGAGACTCCCGCCACGTTTGGCGGTCGAGTCGTCGCTGAGCTCGGCGGCGAGCGCCGTGAAGTCCGCGCCTTCGGTGAGCCGCTTGCGGGCGTCCGCCGCACGGGCGCGGGCCTCGTCACGGGTGCGGCTGACCGCCGGAGGGGCGTGCATCGCGGTGGCGAAGGCGACGAGGATGTGGCTGGCGGCGAAGCGCTTTTCGGTGGTGACGGGGACGCGGGGGCCCGCGACGGGCGTGGGGGCAGCACTAGCGGCGGCCGGCGCAACGTCGGCGACGGTGGTCGGCGCCGGGGCTGGCGGAGCCTCGTCGCAACCGATGATGACGAGGAGGAGGAGCGCGATCATGGCATCTGGATATCGTCGGGGGAGCGCGGCGCGAGCTTCGGATTGTCAAAGCTGTAGACCATCACCCCTTCGATGGAAACGAGCTCGGTGTCGAGCGCCAGTTGATCCAGGGTCTCGTCCAGGAAGTCGTCGATGCGCAGGCAACCGTCGACGACGTACTCATCGTAGTCGGGGGTGTCGCTGCCGTCGTCGGCGTCGGCGTTGGCGTCGGTGACGACCATGTCTTCCACTCGCACGAGCATCCCTTCGAAGGGCTCGGGATCACCGGCGAGGGTGCAGGTCTGGTGCACGTCGGGCGTCGGCACATCGGCGGTCCCGGTGACCTCGACCACCGGCGAGGTCAGCTCCGACATGCCGTAGTACTCGGTGTAGATGCCGGTCACGCTGACGACGTCGCCGGGCTGGACGCTCACGGCGCCGCCCACGAACACGTAGAGCCCGCCGTACTCCGTCGCCTCGGGCTGCTGCACGAAGAAGCCACTGTCCGTGCGAATTCCGGTGACGATGACCCCTTCGATCTGCACGGTGGTGCCGTCCACGAAGTCGCCTTGACGGAGACCGCTGATGGTGGCGGGGCAGCCCTCGCCGGCCGGATTCGGGACCGAAGGGCACCCGTCGCAGGCATCGGCGGTGCCGTCGCTGTCGGTGTCGGTGCCGTCGTCGTAGGTGTCGGGGCAACTGTCGCTGGCGTTGTCGATGCCGTCGCCGTCGCGGTCGTCGGCGGTGAGGTCGCAGTCTTCGCCGGGCACGGTCGGGCAGCGGTCGCAGCTGTCGCCCAGGCCGTCGCCGTCGGTGTCCCACTGGTTGGGATCGTAGATGCCGACACAGGCGTCGGCGCTGTCGGCGATGCCGTCCCCATCGTCGTCGCCGGCGGCCGGCTCGCGCAGATCGCAGGCTTCGCGATCGTCGGCGCAGGTGTAGAGGCCGAAGAGCTCCGCCGCGTACTCGTAGCCGGCGGGGACCGATTCTCCCGCGAGCGCCGCTTCGAGCGTGGCTTCGACGTCGGCGAGGGTGTCGCTCAGCTCGCCGATGTCGGCGCCTTTGAGGCAGTACTTGCGGGCCTCTCCGCACGCGTCGAGTTCGTCGCACCACGCCGCGTTTTCGGCCAGGGCGTCGATGTACTCGGCGTGGCCGTAGACCGCCTCGCCGTCGACGATCACCAGCCGGACCTTCGCTTCGGCCGCGCCGATGATCGCGCGGTACGGCGTCTTCTGGTAGTCGAAAACCGCGATGTCGGCGGCGGCTCCGGCCACCAGCACCCCCAGCACGCCGTCGGCACCGACCAGCCACGCGGCGTCCTCGGTGGCCTTGCGCCACAACTCCACGTCGGAAAGCGGGCTTCCTTTGCCCATCAACCACGCTTCGGCGCAGGCCAACTCCTGGGGCTGGCCGATGCTGCCGCTCGGCGTCCAATCGCTGCCGATGGCCCACGGAACCCCGAGGTTGGTGGCGATCTCCACCGGAGTCGTGGTGGCGTAGAGGGCCAGGTTGCTCCTTGGCGACCAGACGATGCCGGTGCCGGAGGTTCCCATCACCGCGAGCTGCTCCGTGGTCGCGTCGGTGGCGTGCACGTAGACCTGCCCGGGCCCGGTCATGCCGAGCTCCAGCATGTGGTCGACCTCGCTGGACACCGAGCCGTCGCGTCCTTCCGCGACGTGGTTCATCACTGCGTCGGTGCTGCCGGAGTCGATTTTGGAGCGCCACGAAGCGCCGTCGCCTTCGTTGACGCTGCTCTCCACGTTGCTCGAGCTGTAGCTGAGCGTGTAGCTGTCGAGGTGCGAGGCGCTGGAGTCTTCGTCCAGGTTGCGCACGCCGCGATTGATGCAACCGCTGCCCGAGCTGCCCACCGCAGACGTCGTCCCGTGCGCGATCTCCCGCGCTTCGGCCCACTGCATGATCTCGCAGCCGTAGTCGCCCGCGATCGCGTTGTAGGCGTCCTTGAAGTCGTCGTAGCGGTCGTCGCCTTGCCAGTCGTAACGATCGATGAATTCGGGGTCGACCTGCCAGGGCGGCATGCTGTTGTATTGGAGGTGATTGTGCGGGTCGACGAGCCCCGGCGACACGATGCCCTCGGTGCAGACGAGCGTGGCCCCGGCGATGTCACAGGCGGCGCCCGCGCAGGTGATCATCCCGGTGCTCGGGGCGTACACGACGTGGCCTGCGACCGGTCCGTCCGGGAGCAGGATCACTCCCGAAAGCGCGATGCGATCGGTGTCCCCGGCCTTCGGAGTGCACGCGGGTAGCGTGGGCCCGATCGTGTCGCCTTCCTGGCCGCCGGTGTCGGTGCCCGAGTCGTCGGTGTCGTCGTTGTCACCCGTGTCCGCGGTGTCGGTGTGGTCGGGGTTGGTGGCCGTGGTGCAGGCCGCGAGGAGGAGAAACGGGGCGAAGGAGCAGCGCATGGGATGTCCGGGCGTGGGCGGGCGCGTGCTAACTCTGTCGCGGGGGTTCTGTCGGGCTTGCCGGTGCTGGGCGACGCCGCAGGCCAGGGCGCGATGCTCACGAGGGCAGCTCGGCGTCGCGGCGCCGCGGAAGGCGCGTGGCCCTCAGTCGGACGGCGTCTTGTTCGGGAGCGGCGGGGCGGCATTACGGAATAAGAACCTGACTTCAAACAGGCGCGTCGCCTTCGGATCATCGACGTGAGCGGCGTCAAATCGGTAGGCCATGGCGGCCCGACGGGCGCTGGCGACCAATCTGGGGTCGCACGTCTTGGGCCTGGCGGAGATTGGTATGCCCTTTCGGTTCATGGCTACGGTTATTACGCACGAATAGTTGGCGCCGACTTCCGCGGCCAGCCAACCTGGCGCCTCCGGGCTCTTCCGTAGGATTGGGACGGCGCTCGTGAACCGGCTGAACCCGGGGGGCAGAACGGCTGCGGCGTCGACATGCCATGCTGTCACGGCGACCCGTGGATTGGATTTCCCGGTCACCGATTCGAAATCTAGCGTTAGATCACAGGGCTGTGCGTTCGCTGAGAGGTCGGCTTTCCAGAACCAAAGTAGGGCGACCTCCCTCGCCGTTTCCGTCGCGACGTCGTCCCGGCACGAAACCCGGGTGAGTTCCGCTGAGCTATGGCTCAGGCGCCAGACCATCCTGCAAGCGCCGACGCTCGTGTCGATCGCGGGGTAGCGCTCCAGCCGGGCGGCGCACCCTGGGGCGGGGCGCACGATGAGGGGCTGCGCCGGTGTCAGCACTTCGGGGACCGTGGCCCAGCCGTCGGCGCTGGCGAGCAACAGGGCCATCGCAAACGGAACGTGCATGTCGGGTACTACCGCGGCCCCCCGCCACCGGCTAAGCGAGTTTGGTCGCAGCAGCAGGCACTGGGCCGGCTCCGCCACGGTCGCGGGGCGGCTGCAAGCTACCCCGCCCCAAACAGGAACGCGATCGGCAGCCCGGTCCCGGAGCCATCCACCCAGAGGTCGTCGGGATCGGCGCAGAAGTCAGACTCGGCGGGATCGCCGTCGTCTGGCATCAGGGTCAGGACGCTGCCGTCGACGCTCCAGGTCCCTGCTTCGGAGGAGCCGTCGATTGGCCCCTCGCCGGTGCAGATGCATCCGGCGGCGCCGTCGCTCACGCATGTGGTGTCGGACTCGATGGCGAGCTCTTCGCAGGTGGATTTCAGACACGACTGCGGCACGACCAGCTCGGTGGAGAACGAGCCGTCACCCAGGCTGCTGACGTAGCTGCCGTCGGCCGAAAAGGTGGATGTGCCAGTCGTGGTCACCGACGTGAGCGCGAGTGTTTCCCCGTCACACCCGCCGAAGGGCTTCGGGCCGGCCGTGATGCACACCTCAGCGAGCGACCACGAGCCCGTGGGATCGCCGCCACAGGCCGTGGCCGCGCACGTCTGGTCGGTGTCGGTGTCGGTGTCGGTGTCGGTGTCGGTGTCCGTGTCGGTGTCCGTGTCGGTGTCCGTGTCGACGTCCATGGAGTCGGGCCCGACCGCCACGCCCACGTCCGGGGCGCTGTCGCCGCCATCACAGCTGAGCATTAGGGGCCAGAGGACGAAGAGATGCATGCAGACTCCGGGGGACCTCCCGAGCATACCTCGGGATACAGGCGCCGGATGACCCCCGCGCAACGACTGCTTGTCGGCGGCCTCGCCGCCGTCGCCTTCACCTCGACCTCCGCCGCGCTGTGGCTGGCGACGCGGCCGCCCCCGCTGCCAGCGACAAGGACCATCGACGCCGAGCCCTACATCGCGGTGGCGCCGGGTACGCCCAACGCGTTGGGCGAGCTGGCGCGCTCGCACGGGGGCCCGGCGGTCCCCAAGGTCGATCTTGGTGAAGATGGGCCGGGCCGTGCCCTGGCCGAGTTCAAGACCCTGGTGGCGCCGGCCCAGCCGGGCGCGGCTGCGGGCTGCGTGGAAGCGGCGGGCGCGTGGCTTGTGTCGCATCCCGAGGGCGGGGACGCGATGACCGACCCAGCGGTGACGACCGCGTGTGTGGGTGCGGGCACCACGCCGCTCACCGGGCGGGTGCGCTTCGCGACACGACCCACCCCAACCAACGCGGGACAGCCCGGCGTCTCCTGCGAGGTCAGCATCGCCTACGGTTGGACCGATGCCGCCGGCAAGGCGCAGAAGCCGTCGGTGCGCGGCGAGGCCAGCATTGGCACGGACGCTTCAGCCTGCCCCGACGCGCTCCAGAGCGCGCTCGCGGAGTTCCGGGAGCGCACGGCGTCTCCGTGATCGTCGCGCTCCTCCTTGCGTGTGCCGAGACGCCGGTCGTTAGCCCCAGCTCATGTCGGATGCTCGACGCGCCGGCCGCTGGACCCCTGGCTGCGGACCGGCTTGCCGCGGCTGGTGATGCGCTGGCGCTCGCCCGGCTGTTCATCCGTGAGGCGCGGCAGACGACCGATCCGGGCTTCTACACCCTGGCGGCCGGCGCGCTGGACTGCGCGCTGGAACGCGACGCGGCCGACCGCGATGCCCGAAGGCTCCGCGCGCACGTCGAGCTGCAGTTCCACAACTTCGCTGCTGTCGAGGTGGAAGCGACCCGCCTCGTGGCGATGCCCGGCGCCACCTGGCTCGATCACGCCCTTTTGGGCGACGCGCAGATGGAGCAGGGGCGCCTCGAACAGGCTGGGGTGGCGTACCAGGCGGCGGCCGATCTTCGTCCGGGTCTGGAGGTCTACGATCGAGTGGGGTGGTTGCGGTGGTTGTGGGGAGACCTCGAAGGTTCGGTTGAGATGGCCAGGCTGGCGGTCGCGACCGGAACTCCCGCGGACCCCGAGCCCTATGCCTGGGTGTTGACGCGCCTGGGGTGGCTGCACGCGCTGGCATGCGAGCCCGCCCCAGAGCTCGACGCCGCGCTTGTCCTCCTTCCCGGCTACGCGCCGGCGGCGTTCGCGCGAGGTCGGGTGCGGCTGCACACCGGGGACGGTGTCGGCGCGGCGGCCGATCTCCGCGCGGTCGGGGCCACGGTGGAGGCGGCCTGGGCGCTCTCGGAGTTCGATCCCACCGCGTCGGTGGCGGCGGTGCGTGAGCAGGACACGCGGGGGTACGCGATGTGGCTCGCGCCCGCCGATCCGGTCGCGGCCCGGGCGCTCCTCGACGCCGAGTGGGCCGTCCGTCAGGACGCCACGACCCGCATGGCTCGGGCGTGGGCGGCGTGGTTGGGGCAGGACACCAGCGTCGACACCGCCGCCGAAGCGCGGACTGCCCTCGCGACGGGGATCCTCGAGCCGCGCGTGCTGCGGATGGGGAGCCAGATCCTCGCGGACCCCGCGCTGATGCAGCGGGCGCTCTCGATGGGGCCGGGGCTCTTGCCGTCGGAGCGGGCGGCGACGCCGGCACGATGAGGGACTCCTAAAAACTCAAAAGGGCGGCCGAAGCCGCCCCCTGAGTGCGCCTTAGCGGCGCCTACCCCCTACAGCTCGTCGTGCGAGCCGTTCGGGTGGTCGTCACCCGCCCAGGGATCGCCCAGGAAGGGGAACGTGTCGAGGTAAGAAAGCCCGGTGGAGTCGACGCCGTCAACGACCGCGAAGCCTTCGCCCGAGTCGGCGAGGCCGCCGCAGACGGCGCCGAGCGCAACGTCGGTGACGTCGTCTTCAACGCTGCGACCGTCGGGCCACTGCCCGAAGCCCTCGCCGGCGAGGTTGACGCGCAGCGCTTCGAAGGCGCCGAAGGTCTTGCCCGCCTCACCCGGGATGGCGCCGCCCAGCGAGAAGCCGCCGGGGAGGAGGCCCAGCAAAGGATGCCCGGTGAGGAAGGCGAGAATCAGGTCCTCACGACCGCCGATGCCCAGCCCGGCGTCGTAGGTGGTGGGGCAGGTGGTGCCGAGCACGACGTTCATGTACGCGCCCAGCAGCGAGGTCTGGACGTAAGACAAGAACTGGATGTCGTCGCGCGGGTGGCTGCTGTTGAAGATGTCCTTCTGCAGGACCGGCAGGACGACCTCGTTCACCAGCGGGTTCCCCAGGCGCGCCACCTGCACCCAGCCACCGCGCGAGGCGGTGTCGGAGCCGTTCTGGCGGCGGACGGTGACCGCACGACGGGACGTCGTGCTCCAGGCCGAGATGATCTCGTTCTGGTCAGCGGTCGCGGGGGCCGCTCCATCGCGAGTCAATGAGATCGCGGGGATCTCGATCGCGATGGTGTGGACGTTGTAGCCGAGCAGGGTGTTCTGGTTGGCCGTGCCGTCGAGACCAGCGAGGTTCAACAGGTCGAAGGTGCGCTCGAGATCGACGTAGAAGCCGTCCTGGCGGGGGCCGGCGAAGAACCGGTAGGCGCCCGAGCTCTCGATGTTGGCCGTCGTGATCGCGCCCGGGGTGGTGCTTGTCGGGCTGTACCCGGCCGAACCACTCTGGGTGCCGACGTTGATCGGTGCGACATCGCCGGTGGCGAGGATCGTCGTCGCGACACCATCGTCGATGCGGCTGACCGTGTAGGTCTGACGCTGGTAGACGTTGGCGGGGACGGCGACGTCGCCGATGTTGTAGATGAAGGTCTCGAAGCCGAACGCATCGTTGCTGTAGGTGGTCTCGAAGCGGATCTGGAAGACGATGTCTTCTTCGCCATCCCCTTCGTTGTCGACGTGCATCTGGTACATGACGTTGTCGTCGAACCGGTGGAAGTTCGGCCCGCCGCCGGGGAGGGACAGCGGGTTGACGTTCATCATCAACACCACGTTGTCGGTGTTCTCCGGGCTGGTGAACATGTAGAAGTCGGCGATGTCGGCGGAAGGATCCAGCGAGATTGCCGGCGCCTCCCGGTGCGACGAAGCCAGAGCGGGAGAGAGCGCGAGAGAGAGGAGAATGGTCATGAGGACTCGCGAAATGGTAGGTTAGAAGGAGTAGAGGTAGAGGTCGGCGCCGACATCGTGCGCAGACTCGGTGACGTAGACCTGGTCGGCGCCCACAGCGACGCCGGCCGGCAGTTCCATCAGGCCCGTGGTGTCGACCACGCTGAAGCCCGAGCCGTCGGCGGCGGCCTCCAACAGGCCCGGGTCGCCAAGCTTCGAGTACCAGACTGACGCGCCGTCGGTGCCCACGCCGCCGGGGAAGGCGACGTCGAACCCGGAGGCGAGCTCACTCTCGTTGTAGTCGGGAAGCTCGAACGCGAGGATCGACGCTCCCCAGTCCGCCGCGAGGGAGTCAAGGACGAACAACCAGGTTCCATCAGGCGAGACCGCGAGGGCGGTCGGGTCCGTCAGCGAGCCGCCCGCAACCCCGACGGTGACGCCGGAGTTGACGATGAAGATCGTCGGCTCACCGTCAGCGTCGAACCCGGAGACGTAGAGCCCGCCGCCGCCCGGAATCACCACCACGTCGCCGGGGAGGTCGATCTGGTCGGCCGTGCCGACTTCGGTCAGCGTGCCCCCGCCTGACGGAAGACTGTACACGGCACCATTCATGGCGCCCGTCGGCGAGGCCGGAGCGAGGTCACTCACGTAAAGCGTGTTGCCGTCTTCGCTCAGGGCGATTCCGGTCGGTTGGGTGAGGCTGAAGTCGGTGGCCACGGCGAGAACGCCGCTCCCGTCGGCTTCGACCCACCAGATGCCACCGTCGCCGGCGCTGTCGATGCCGACCACGTAGACGCCATCGACGCCGGCGACGGCCACGTCGGTGACCTCGGCGATGTCGGCGTCATCGACGAGCACTTCGAACATCGGCGTCGCCGCAGTGTCCCCGGTGTCCGCCGTGTCGGCGGTGTCCGCCGTGTCTGCGGTGTCCGCGGTGTCGCCGGTGTCGCCAGTTTCGCCGGTGTCGCCGGTTTCGCTGGTGTCCGTGCCCGAATCACCGGTGTCGGTGTCCGTGCCGGAATCACCGGTGTCGTCCTTGCCGGTGTCATCGCCGGGGCAGCCCAGCAATGACAAGCCCAGCAGGGGCGTCAGTGAAAGATGAAGAAGATTTCGCGCCATCGATGCTCCGGTCTGAGGGGTGGGCGGCAGGGTACGGCAAGCGGAGGCGTTTGGATCGCCGCTTGGGTAGAATTTGTCAGCCGCCACGCGACGCGTCGCGGCGAACGCCTGATCTGGCGAAGCAGGCCCGGCGCGTCGCCCAAGCCCGCCCGGCCTTGATAGGACTCCCCTCCGGGGCGGGCCTCATGAGCGAAAGTGCGATGCTGCATCATGAGTGCGGCGTGTTCGGAATCATCGGCGACCCTGATGCGGCGCGGCTCACATACCTGGGTCTTCACGCGCTCCAGCACCGAGGTCAGGACGGCGCGGGCATCGTCGCGCGCAACGCCGGCGTGCTGGCTGAGCACCGAGGCGAGGGCCTGGTGCACGACGTCTTCGACGACGCGGCGCTGCGGGGGCTGCCGGGTGACACCGCGATAGGCCACGTTCGCTACGGCACGCTGGGCGGCCCTGGCTTGGAAAATGTGCAGCCTTTCCTGGCACGCTGGCGCCACGGGCAGTTGGCGATTTGTCACAACGGGACGTTGACCAACGCCGGCCCGCTTCGGGATGAACTGGAGGAGCGGGGCGCGATCTTCACGCGCACCTCCGACACCGAGGTGCTCCTGCATCTGGTGGCCGGGAGCGACCAGAAGACGCTGATCAACCGGCTCATCGAAGCGCTCACGCGCGTGCAGGGGGCCTGGTGCGTCCTGGTGCTCGCGGGGGACACGCTGGTGGCGGCACGCGATCCCCACGGTTTTCGGCCGCTGGTCCTCGGTCGGCGCGGGAGCGCCTGGATCGTAGCGAGTGAGTCGTGTGCCATCGAGTTCGTCCAGGGCACGGTGGTACGCGAGATCGAGCCGGGAGAGATGGCGATCCTCGATGAAGACGGCGCGCAGTCGCTGCGCCCGTTCCCGCGCAAGCCGAAGAAGGCCTGCGTTTTCGAAGCGATCTACTTCGCCCGCCCCGACAGCACCGTGTTCGGTACCGACGTGTACGCGGCCCGGGTGCGGCTGGGGCAGAGCCTCGCCCGGCGTTTTCCCGCGCGCGCTGACGTCGTGGTGCCCGTGCCCGACAGTGGGACGCCGGCGGCGCTGGGTTTTTCGCAGGGCAGCGGACTGCCGCTGGGAATGGGGCTTTTGCGCTCCCACTACATCGGGCGCACCTTCATCGAGCCCACGCAGCGCATCCGCGACTTCGGCGTGAGGTTGAAGTTGCAGCCGAATCGTTCGGTGGTGGCCGGAAAACGCGTGGTGGTGGTGGATGACAGCATTGTGAGGGGGACGACCGCGCAGAAGCTGGTGCGCATGCTCCGCGGGGCCGGCGCCACCGAGGTCCACCTGCGGATTGCCAGCCCCCCGATGACCGGACCCTGCCACTACGGAATCGACACGCCGGAGCGGACGGACCTGCTTGCGCACCGCATGGACCTGCAGCGCATGCGGCAGTTCCTCGATGCGGACAGCCTGGCCTACCTGGACATGGACGATGTCCTGGAGGCCATGGGGGGTGAGGGTCCGCGCTTTTGTGATGCCTGCTTCACCGGTGATTATCCAGTCGAGCCACAGCAAAGGCGTCGCGACGTTCAGGTGCCGCTGTTCCGCGGCTCGTCCGAGGGTTGAAACGGGTCCCTGTTCCTTGAGCGCCGGTGCTGGTATAGTCCGCGCGCTTGAGGAAACTGGATGGGTAGGATTGTCGGCATCGATCTGGGCACCACGAACACCGCGGTGGCCGTTCTCCAGGACGGTCGGCCCAGGGTGATCGAGGATGATCGCGGCTACAAGGTGCTGCCTACGGTCGTGAGCGCGCGGGGCGAGGGGCGGTTCATCGTCGGGCAGGCCGCGCACAACCTGATCCTCACCCACCCGGACCGGACGGTGTACGCGACCAAGCGACTGATCGGTCGGCGTTTCGACAGCCCCGAAGTGCAGCGGAGTCGGGAGCGCCTGCAGTACGAGATCAAAGAGGGTCCCGACGGGGGCGTGCTGGTGCAGCTCGGGGACGAGTGGATGTCCCCCGCCGAGGTGGCGGCGGTCGTGCTTCAGGTGGCCAAGTCGATCACCGAGAAGGCGATCGGCGAGGTCGTCGACGAGGCCGTGGTGACTGTGCCCGCCCATTTCAATCACCTGCAGCGACAAGAGACGATTGAGGCGGCCCGGATGGCCGGCTTCAAGTGCGATCGCCTGCTCAACGAGCCCACCGCAGCGGCCTTGGCGTACGGCCATCGGAAGAGCATCGAGCGGACGCTGGTGGTGTTCGATCTGGGTGGCGGCACCTTCGACGTCACCGTGCTTCGCCTCTCCGCCGGGGTTTACGAAGTGCTGGCCACCAGCGGGGACACCTGGCTGGGCGGTGAGGACTTCGACTACCGGATCGTCGATCATCTGGCCGACGCCTTCCAGGCGCGCACGGGGGCCGACCTTCGTACCGACCGCAACGCGCTCCAACGTGTCAAGGATGCGGCCGAACGCGCCAAGTGCGACCTGTCGTTCAGCGACCGCGCCAACGTGGTCATCCCGCACGTGATGGCGGGCCAGAACCTGGAGGCGGTGTTGACTCGCAGCACGCTGGAGTCCCTCACCGGGGACCTCGTGCAGCGCTGCTTGGACGTGACGCGGGGGGCCGTGGCCGACGCGGGGCTGCCTCTCTCTGAGGTCGATGACGTCTTGCTCGTAGGCGGGCAGACGCGCATGCCGCGGGTGCGGGAGGCGGTCTCAGGGCTCTTCGGTCGGGAGCCGAGCCGCGCGGTGCATCCGGAAGAAGCGGTCGCCGTGGGCGCGGCGGTGCACGGCGCGGCGCTCGCCGATCCCGACGAGCCCCAGGTGGTGCTCTTGGACGTCACCCCCTTTGACTTGGGAATTGACGCGGCCGGGGGCATGTTCTCGATGATCGTGGCCCGCAACGCCCAGGTTCCTGCGTCCGAGTCCCGCACTTTTGCGACCGTCCATGACGGGCAGACCTCGGTGCGCATCACCGTTCGCCAGGGGGAAAGTCGTGTCGCGGCCGAGAACGAGTTCCTGGGCGAGTTCGTGATGGAGGGGCTGACGCCGGCGCCGCGGATGCAGACCAAGATCGACGTCACCTTCAAGCTCGACGCCAACGGCATCCTCAACGTGGCCGCGGTCAACAAGCAGTCGGGTGAGCGACAGGTCATCGCGGTCCGAAACTACGCCGAGCGGGCCAAGGAGCCCCGCATGCCGAGCGCTGACGAGGCCGCGCGCGACGAGGCGGCGCGGGCCGCTCGATCCGAGGCACCGCCGCCGGCCGCCGTGGTCAGGGCCACACCGGGTGCCAAGAAGAAGGCCAGCTTCCTCTCCTCGCTCTTCGGCTCCGACTCCTCCGAGAAGGGGAAGTCGGCCAAGCCCGCCCCGGTAGTGAAGCCCGCCGCGCCGGTCGCCGCCCCCCCCGGCGCGGCCCCCGTGATCGACATGAGCGCCGTGGCGGAGGTCACGCCCGACGAGATCATGCCCGACGCGGTGTTTGCCACGGCGGCGGAGGAGGAGGACCTCTACGGGCGCTCACCGGCGACCCTGGGCATGGGCGGCACCCGGCTTCCGGGACCCCGCGGGCTTCCGGAGGCGGCGCCCGAGCCCGAGCTCGACGCTGGTGACCTGTTCGGTGGTCTTGACGAAGACGATGCCGATCCCGCCACGGACGGGCGCAAGCGCATCCCGCCGCCGCAGATGCTGGAAGAATTCGGTCAGGAATCGGCAACTGGCGGGCTGTTTGGCGAGGCCGAGGCCGAGTCGTCGGGCATCACCTTTGAAGGGATGGTCGATGAGGCGGTGCTCACCGAGGAGCCCGGACTGGGCGAAGGGGAAGCGGCCGCGCCGGAAGATCTCGTGGAGGCGACCTTCGACGCCGCCGGTGGTGAGGTCGATCTTGACCTTGGAACGGCGCCGCCGGTGGTCTCGGCGTCATTCGCTGAACCCGAGCCGGTGCGTGCTGTCGCGAGTCCGGCTGCCAATCCGGCGGCGTACGGCTTCGCCGGGTCATCCGACGACCCGTTCGCGACCGGCGCTGGGGGGGCGGCGACCGCGCTGCCGGTCGACATGTTCACCGACCAGGCGATGCCGGGGTTCACCCCGCAGACCCTGCCCAAGAACCCGTGGGACGAATCGCCGACGTCTTCCGGCGTGGTGCCGCCTGCTCCGGCGGCGACCGCCGGGCGCGGCCGGGTGTCCGCAGACCCACCGGCCGCGGTAGCTCCGTCGCAAGTCGTGGCCCCCGCCCCCGACGCCAAGCCGCGAAGGAAGCCGGCCCGCCTGCGGCTGCACTACCGCGAGCAAGAGTCTTTCGTCGTGGAATACCGCGACAATCTCCGCCGCAACGGCGCCTTCATCAAGACCGAGAAGCCGCTGGCCATCGGTCGGGAGTGTATTTTCGAGATCGATGCGCCGGGCCTTGTGGAGCCTTTGGTCTTCGACGCCGTGGTGACCTACCACTCCGACGGGCGCGGCGCGGAGCCGCCTGGCATGGGCGTGGAGTACCGCATGGACGACCTGACTCGAGCCAAGGTTTCCATGCTGGTTTCGCGCTAGTTCGGCGCGGAGAGCGATGACGCCCGAGACAACGAGCCTCGACCGGTTGGCCGGCGACTGGCGCATCCACCAACTGGTGGGGGGCCATCGCTTTTCCGCCGACGATTTGTTTACCGCGTGGGTCGCGGCTGAGTCCTGCCCGCGTGCGCAGCGGCTCCTCGATCTAGGCGCTGGCATCGGCTCCGTCGGCTTGATGACCCTGTGGCGGATGCAGCCGACCGCCACGCTGGTTGGGCTCGAAGCGCAGGAGGTCAGCCACATCCTGATGCGCCGGACCGTCGACACCAATCAGCTCAGCGCGCGCGTGGAGTGCCGGCTTGGTGATCTGCGCGATGCCGCCTGTGTTCCGGAGGGTCGTGTCTTCGATCTGGTGACCGGAAGCCCGCCCTACATCCCCCTCGGCAAGGGCGTGGTCTCTCCCCATCCGCAGCGCGCCGCGTGCCGGATGGAGCTGCGGGGGAGCATCGCCGACTACGCGTTGGCGGCCGCCAGGACGGTACGCGAGGACGGCAGCTTCGTCGTCTGTTTCGCGGCTGCCGACCCCCGCGGCGAGCCGGCGATTGCCGCCGCCGGGCTGTCGCTTCGTGTGCGCCAGGATGTGGTCTTCCGCGGCCGGCAGGCGCCGCTCATCACGATCTTTGTCGCGACACACGAGGCCGGACCCTGTGATCGCCGCGCGCCCTTCTGCATCCGCGGCCCGGACGGCGAATGGACGGAAGCCTACTTCGAGATGCGGCGCCAGATGGGAACCGACGTGGCCAGGCCGGCTCGGCCTTCAGCCGACGAAGTCGACGTCGACCGCGGGTAACCAACCCCTCTCGGCGCCCATCCCCAGCAATCGGCGCACCGCGACGACCCCGTCGTCCCCCATGTCGAGGGTATCGGCGTTGGCGTACATGCCCAGGTAACGGTCGAGAAGCGGGCGTGTTCGGAGGCTGACACCGCGCGCTTCGAGCCAATCCATCGCCGCATCACGATGTATCAATGCATGGGCGATACTGTCGCGGATCGCGGCGTCGGCGCGGGCGATCACCTCATCGCCGAGGTCGCGACGGATGACGTTCCCGCCGAGGGGGAGGGGAAGGCCGCCGGTCCACTCGCTCCAGGCCACGCCAACGTCGAGGAGGCCGACACAGCCTTCGTCGGGGAAGGTGAGCCGGCCTTCGTGGATGAGCAGCGCCGCGTCGACATCACCGGCGCGCAGCCGATCGAAGGTGCGCGCGTACGGGATGATCGGCGTCACCACGGGCTCGAACGCGCCAACTGCCATGCGGAGGACCAGGTAGGCGGTGGTCGTGAGCCCTGGAACGGCGACTCGGAGCCCGGTGAGGCTCGCCGGCACCCGGTCGGCCAAGGCGACCACGATGGGCCCGTACCCTCGGCCGACGCTGGCCCCGTGGCGGAACAGGCGGTAGTGCTCGGCCACCCGGGGGTAGTGCGCGATGCTGATCGCGTTGATGTCGGCGCCATTTCCGGAGGCCATCCGGTTGAGCGCGTCGGTGTCCTCGGTGCGGACGTCGAAGCGCAGGCCGCGGGCGTCGACGAGGCCCTCGATCAGCGCCCGGAACATGAACAGGTCGTCGGGGTCCGGGGAGATCGCGGCGGTGAGGACCATGGGGGCTGCTAACGTGCCACCGAAAACGCCAACTCCACCGGCTCCAGGGGCACCCCGTCCACCGAGCGAAACCCGCGGAAGCGCGCGCTGTTGAGGGCCAGGCGGTAGCTGCGCCCCGCCGCAAGAGTCCACGGCATCACGAAGCGGGTGCCACCCTGCTCATAGCGAGGGTCCCCCGACGTCGGCAGGTCTTCCGGGCGACCCACGATGGACCAGTTCTGGTCCTTCATCGGACGATCAAAGGTCGCGACCAACGCCGCGTGGGTGGCTGACACGACGCTGCCCGGGGTGGGATCGATCGAGACCAACTTTGGTCGCCGGGATGCCCGCGCGAGCTCCTCGTCGGCGACGACCGAGAGCGTGGCCGCCAAGGTGACGCTGAAGTCGCCGAAGGTCGGGTAACGCGCGCGATCCGCTTCGTACGCCAAGAGGGCATCCGCGAGCACGAGCGTCCACGGAAAGCCGTCGTCGATCTGGCGCGCCACTTCGCTTCGGGCCGCGCCCGCGCCGCCGTGGTCGTGGAGGTAGCGGACGACGACGGCGCGGAGCACACTTTCTTTGACGACGGTTTCCCAGGAGCCGTAGGCCATCGCCTGCATGCGCTCTTCGACTGCAGCGTACAGCGCGCGGCCCGGAGCTTCGAAAACGGCGCGGTTTTCGTCCACCAACGGGTTGACGAAGCCGTGGCCGAGCTCGTGCACGAGGAGGCCCTCTCCCCCGGTGATCAAGCTGTCATCGGCTTCATAGACGCCGAGCACCGCGACCAGCTCGGGGTCGCGACCGGCGCGACGGACGCTGTAGTTCGCCGGCGCCGAGCCCAAGGAGGGGACGACGCGGATGTGCCCGGGGGCAGGGAACCCGAACCACGCCTCAAGCCAGGCGACGTCGAGCTTGTCCGCTTGGCGGCGAGCCGGCTCGGCCGCTCGCGGGCGGAGGTCCGCCGCCTTGGCCCACACCGCGAGGAAGTGGGCCTTTCGTGCGGCACTCGAGGCCTCGCGCAAGAACGCGGTCACGTCGACATCCTTCCATCGGGCGTCGAGCGCCGTCGGCCACGGCTCCAACGACTCGCGCAGGACGAGGGCCTCGGGCGTGCCCGTGACGTGGAGCGCGAGCGAGGGGAGCGCGTCGTAGCCGATGCCCGCGGTGGTGCGTGCCCTGCGGAGCCGCCTCAGCACCGGGTGCGCGCGGATCTGGTGGAGCCCGGGGTCTACGAGCGCGGCCCACGCCGGCAGCCCGGTGGCGTATTCCTCGAAGCCCGCGGCGCGCCCCAGCGCGACCAGCCACTCGATGATCGGGTCGGGCTGGGTGTCGACGGGGGCAGCCAGCGCGGGCGTCGCGACCAGCGCGGCGCCGGAGAGGAGCAGGCTGCGCCGCGTCATACCGGGTCGGGTCAGGGTGCCGCCGCCGCCGGCTGTGGGTACTGCCGAAGCACGAGACCCTCGGGCGCCAAGAGCGCGTTGACGTCGGTGAAGTAGCGCTCCTCGTCGAGCTTGGACTGGGTGTTCTTCTTCACCGCCGCGTCCCACCCGATCAGATCGCCCGCGGCCCACGCGTCCCTCATCGCGCCGTAGGCTGCGGCGCGGTCGGCCCAGGCCTTGACCAGGACGGCATGGGTCACGGTGAGGCGGGGGTCCAGTGGCGAGACCGCCCCGGCCGCGCGCGAGAGCTCTTCGGCCTTGGGCGCCAGCTCCTTCGCGATGACCTCCGCGAGCTGGGCGCCGTCCGTCTCCTTCTTCTTGATCCGGGAGGCCTCGGTGAGGAAGCGCTGCGCGAGCGCCGCGTTGTCCACCATCGCCGGCTCGAGCGCGGCCACGTACGCCGCCGCAGGATGGGGCTCGCCGCCGCCGGTGCAGGCGAGGATCCAGAGGATGCACAGGATGATGGTGGCGAGGGGTCTCACTGGCGCTTGCTATCATGAAAAGTGGGGGGAGAGGGCTCGCCGCCCTGTGCTCGGGCACCCGCTACGCTGCCGCCGGAAGGTCCACGGCGTAGCCGAGCTTTTTGAGCCTGCGCGGAGGCGGCTCGCCGCGGAGGGTGTGGCCGCCGCGGAGGCAGCGTAGTCGCCTCGAAAAGCAGTTTTCCGAGGCGTAGCCAGCTCGAAAAGCAGTTTTGCGGCTGATCGCGCCATGGTGAGCGCGAATTGTCGGCGTTGGTTCGTCGCCCAACCCCCGACGGCGCGCCAATTGTGCTTTTCGAGGGGACTCCGACCACGCGATCCGCATCGGGCGGTTTTGCTCAGGCAAAGTCGATAAAATACCAAGATCGATGGGGAGTTCAAGAGAACGGGCCTGGAACAGTTGTTTCTACGTCGGTCAGCAGCACAGCGGGGCGGTTCTCGCGATCCCCATCGCCTGGCTCCTCCGGCGGCGGACACAACGGGTAGGGTGAGGCCTCACCCTGCGAGTAATGTCCGCGGTTACGACGTTGGTCGGCTCCATTGGGCCTTCGACGCCGCGCCTCAATCACCGCCCCATGGGTGAACCTTGATTTTCTGCCACACGGCCGCGCTGCTGCCGACAGGACTGCGGCGCCAGAGCTCGTCGCAACCGCTTCGCGCGGACACAACGGCTAGGGTGAGGCGTCACCCATCGAATAATGTCCGCGGTTACGACGTTTGTCGGGTCGTCCGACAGGCAGTCGACACGGCCCGTCCGAGGGGCGGGGTGGCCAGCCAAGGTGATTTGTGGTGGCTCGCATTCGTGCCATCGCTTTGGCGATCATGGTCTCTATGGGGTGGAAGGGCTAGTATTTCGCGATCCGTATCGCGTGGTTTCGCGTCGGCGGCGTGCTTTCTGAGCCGCCTACGCCTGGGGGTCGCCGTGCCGCAACAGTTTCATGGCCCCATGAGCCGGCGTCGCGACGGCATGCGTAACTATCAAGAAACTCGTGGGGAGGACGCTCGCCGCGCGGTGGCCAGCGGCTCCTCCGCGTGGCGCCCAGAGCAGATGCAGGCGTGGAGAACCGGCGC
This sequence comes from Deltaproteobacteria bacterium, assembly GCA_947490345.1. Taxonomy (GTDB): domain Bacteria; phylum Myxococcota_A; class UBA796; order UBA796; family SXON01; genus SXON01. The sequence continues at coordinate 91,103 of CANLGL010000010.1, read as the reverse complement.
GGGACTTCGGTATGCTGAGTCGCGCCGTCGGGGCGGGAGTCAGGCGCTGTATCTGGGGATCAAGTTGAGCCGAGCCGTCACACACGAAACGCGCCCGAGTTTGATATCTGCCCGCCCGTGAAGCTCATCGAGACCCTCCGCATCCGCGCGACGTCCCGCCTCCGCCGCGAAAAGGCCCGGCTCGGCCTCGGACAGCGTCCCGCCCGGCTCGACATCCGCCTCGACGGCTTGGACGCGCCGCTCCCCGGGGAGGTGCCGGGGCTGACCCTGGAGGCGTGGCAGGAGCGCGTGGTGGAGCTGCTGCAGTGGGCCGGGCCGATGCCGGTGCGGATCACTGCGCACGCAGGTCATGCGCTCCTCCCTGATCTGGTCCGCTTTTGCCATCGGTTGGAGATGCCGGTGACGGTTCGCACGGGTCCCGACGGCTTGTCGGCGGCGCGGGCCGAAGAGCTCCTGGACCGGGGCATGCAGCTCTGCGAGCTTGTCGCCGCCTCGCTCGCGGGGCCAGGCGAGGACGCCGTCCGGGCGCTGGTTCACGCCCGGAACAGCCGCGGGGTGCCGCTCACGGTGCACGTGCACGTGCCGATCTCGGAGGCGTCCGCGGCGGGCGCGCGGGCGAACTTCGAAGCGGCGCGCGGCCTCGGCGCTGACGGCGTGGTGCTGTGTCCGCCCTGGCAGGGCGTGTCGTTGTCGGCTCTGGCCCGCACGGGCGTGACCGCGGCGTTGGCCGAGGGCTGGCCGTTGCAGAAGACGTCCGCTGGGGCGCGTGAGGTGCTCGGCTCGATGAGCGCCGGCGGCCCCGGCGCGCCGCGGAATGGCGGCAAATGCGAGGTCGGCGGGCTGCGTCTGGCGCTCTTGCCCGATGGCTCGGCGCTGGTGTGCCCGTTCAAGCCGGGCCGGGCGTCGGGACCCTTGGCGGACTCCGGCGCCGACCTTGCCGCGCACCGCGACGCGATCCGTCGGTGCGATCGTGCGTGTGGGCATCCCGAGCTGGTTTGACGGGGTGGCCGCGCTGGGGTAGACGCCCGCGCTTCTGTCTACCGGCAACCGGAGTCTCTCGTGAACGTGGCCTTCACCGACATCCCCACACCGGGGCTCGACATCGCGCTCGGCCCCTGGGCCGCGGCGGCGTGCGCGGCGGGTCTCGGCGGCGAGGTCAAGGCCTTCGACGGTGCGCTCACGCTCACCCGTCACGGGGTCCACATCGCCGCCCGAGGTGAACTCCACCTCGTCGGCGACCTTCCTTGCGACCGCTGCGGGGAGCCACTGGTGGTCAGCCTCGGTGGCGACGTCAGCATTGTCTACTCGCCGATGGCCGCCCTCCCCGAAAGCACCGACGACGAGGATGGGCTGCCCCAGCCCCCGGTGGACGTGGGTTTCTCGGTCGACGACGTCGGCGAATTCGATGGTGTCACGCTGGACCTGGTCGCCGTCGTGCGCGAATGGGCCATGGTGGAACGCCCCTCGCGACTCACGTGCGGCCAACCCGACGACGCGGACGACGAAGCCTGTCAGGCCCGATTCCGCGCCCTCGCCGGCGCGCAGAACACTCCGACCAGCTTCGGTTGGCGTGCCCCACTTCTCTCCCTGAATCTCCCTTCCGAGGACTAGTCCCATGCCCGTACCCAAGAAGCGCATGTCCCGCAGCCAGACCGGCATGCGCCGGTCGCACGACGCGATCAAGCTCACCGCCGCCGTCGAGTCCTGCCCGGACTGCGGCGCGCCGAAGCTCCGTCATCGCGTGTGCGCCGCGTGCGGTAGCTACCGCGGTCGCAAGATCTTCGCCGATAACGACGCCGCCGCGCCCGAATAGGCGGCGTGGCCGACCTCCGCCCCGTCGCGCTCGACGCGTTTGGGGGCGACCACGCGCCCGAAGCGATTCTCGAAGGCGCCGCGCTGGCGCTGTCGCAGGGCGTGCCGGTGCTCCTCGTGGGCGACACCGACCGGCTCCGCGGGCGCGTGCCCAAGGGCGCCGAGGTCGTGCACGCCCCGGAGATCGTGGCCATGGACGAACCGGCCACCAGCCCGCTCCGAAAAAAGCCCAACTCTTCGATTCGGCGGATCTTCGAGCTCCTGCGCGATGGCACCGTCCAAGCGGCGGTCACCTGCGGGCACTCCGGCGCCGCGCTTGCGTCGGCCCAGCACGTGCTCGGCATGCTTCCAGGGGTGGATCGGGCGCCGCTGTGTACGGTGGTGCCGCGTCGTGACGGGGGGCAACTGGTGCTGCTCGATCTCGGGGCGAATGTAGATTGCAAGCCTCAGCATCTCGCGCAGTTCGCGGTGTTGGGCGAGGCCTATGCGCGGGCGGTGTTGAAGCTGCAACAGCCGCGGGTGGGCTTGCTCGCCAACGGCGAAGAGCGCGGCAAGGGCAACACCCAAGTGCGCGCGGCCTACGGCGAGATCGAGGCGTTGGACCTTGCGTTCGTCGGCAACATCGAGCCTCTGGGCGCGCTGCGCGGCGAGTGTGACGTGTTGGTTTGTGATGGCTTCGTCGGCAATGTGATGCTCAAGACGGTCGAGGGAACGATCGAGGTTGCAGGTCATGTTTTACGAGAAGAGCTTCGGCGACGGCCGGATGCGCTGATGGGGCGGTGGTTGTTGGCGGGGGCGTTCCGGCGTTTTCGGCAGCGGACCACCTACGACAGCGTTGGTGGCGCGATCCTGCTCGGGGTCGACGGCGTGGCGGTGGTCGGTCACGGCCGCGCCGATGCGCGTGCCGTCGCGAGCGCGCTGCGGTATGCCCGCGCCTGTGCTGACGCCGGGCTGGTGGCTGCCGTCCGCAAGGACAGCACCCGGCTTTTGACCCGCGCGTAAGTAAGGCCGTGGCGGGAGGGCGCGGCGGGGGGCCCTTTCCCCCGTCACATGATAGTCTGCCCGAAATCGAGGATCACCCCCATGGCCAGCGAAGACACCACCCGCCGCGTAAAGGACCTGATCGCAGAGTCTCTCGGCGTCAACCCCGCCGAGGTCGCGCCTGACGCATCCTTCATCGACGACCTGGGCGCCGACTCCTTGGACATTGTCGAGCTGGTGATGGCCATCGAGAAGGAGTTCGGAATCGAGATCCCTGACGAAGACGCCGAGAAGATCTCCACGGTGAAGGATGCCATCAACTACATCAGCGACAAGGTGGCGAAGTAGCTCGTGACTCGACGGGTGGTGGTCACCGGCCTCGGGGCGGTGACCCCTTGCGGAAACGATGTGTCCACGACCTGGCAGGCCATGTTGGCCGCCCGTTCTGGCACGGCCACGGTCAGTCGCTTCGACACGTCGTCGATGCCCGTGCACATCGCTGCCGAGGTGAAGGACTTTGACGCCGACAAGCGAATCGACAAGAAGGTGTCGCGTCGGTTGGACCTGTTTGCCCGCTACGCGATGTACGCGGCGGACGAGGCGTTGGAGCATGCGGGCATCCGGCCCACGGAGGACGGCGACCCTCGCTTCGGCGTCTACGTCGGCACGGGCATCGGCGGTTTGCAGGAAATCGTCAACGGGTCGCGACTCTTCGATCAGCACGGCTGGAAGGGGCTCTCGCCCTTCTTCATCCCGCGCGCGCTGACCAACCTTGCCGCCGGGCAAATCGCCATTCGGTACGGAGCACAGGGCCCCGCGCTGTGCGTGACCACCGCCTGTGCCACGGGCAACCACGCGATTGGTGAGGCATGGCGCGCCATCGTCGCTGACGACGCGGATGTCATCCTGGCCGGCGGCTGCGAGGCGGCGGTCACCCCGGTCGGGCTGGCCGGCTTCATGGTGATGCGGGCGCTGTCCAAGCGCAACGACGACCCGGCCACTGCCAGCCGTCCGTTCGACCTGCATCGCGACGGTTTTGTCATGGGCGAGGGCGCCGGCATTCTCGTGCTCGAAGAGTTGGAGCATGCCCGCGCGCGCGGTGCCACCGTGTTTGCAGAGCTGATCGGCTACGGGCTCAACAACGACGCCTGGCACGACACGGCGCCGTCGCCGGGTGGCGCGGGTGCTGCCAGGTGCATGCTGGCGGCCCTGCGCAGCGCCAAGATCGCGCCCGACGCGGTCGACTACATCAATGCCCACGGCACCAGCACCCCGCAGAACGACAGCAGCGAGACGTCGGCGCTCAAGACCGCGTTCGGCGACCACGCGCGCAGGCTGATGGTCTCAAGCACCAAGGGCGTCACCGGGCACATGCTGGGCGCGGCGGGCGGCGTCGAAGCGGTCGCGACGGTGCTGGCGCTCCACGAGCAAAAGGTTCCGCCCACGGCCAACCTCGTCACCCCCGATCCCGCGTGCGACCTCGACTATGTGCCGCTGGTGGCTCGTGACGCGCGCCTGCGCACTGCGATCAGCAACAGCTTCGGATTCGGCGGGGTCAACGCGACGCTGGTCTTCCGGACCTTCGAAGGGTAGCGCGCCGTGCGCTCCGCATGAAGACCTTTCTCCCGTGGATGCTGATCACCGGGCTCACCGGCGGTCCGCTCTTGGGAGTGCTGGCCGTGCTTCTGCTCTGGGGCGCAGGCGGCAGTTGGTTCGTGGGGCGCTTGCCGGACTTCCGCGGACCGATCCGCCGGTGGCAGCGTGCCCGCTTCCTGCGCGAGCGCCTCACCACGAATCCGCACGATCTCCCCGTCCGCACCGAGTTGGCCGGGCTCGTCTGCCGCGACGATCCGGCCGAGGCGATGAAGCTCGTGGCCGAGGTGCTGCGCCGCTACCCTGACGACGAGGATGCCCACTATTTCCAGGGGCTCGCGCACCTTGCGGCGGGTCGGCTTGCCGAAGGGCAGGCCGGCATCGACCGGGCGCTGGCGATTCGCGCCGAGTTGCGCTGGGGTGAGCCCGGCGTGCTCCTGGGCGACGCCTACACGGGTGCCGGGAAGCACGCCGAGGCCCGGGACGCCTACCTGCGCGCGACGACGGTGCACGGCTCCCATGCCGAGGCCTGGTTCAAGGCGGGACGTGCCGCGGCGGCAACGGGGGACGGCGTGGAGGCCAAGCGCTTGTGGGAGGCGACGCTGTCCACGACGGCGGGCGCGCCGCCCTACAAGCGGCGGAAGGACCGCTTGTGGCGGTGGCGGGCGTGGTGGGGGCTGCGGAATTTGTGAGGCTTTGGGGGCGACGCGCCGGCGCTGGGCATTCTGGTAGGCGGGGCCTGGGCGCGTCGCGGGGGCCCCTACGGCGCCAACCCCGCCCCACCCGCCGCTGCCTCTTCCTGCTCGCGCGCCAGCCGCTTCCACAGGGACTCGTGCTTCGGCTTGGGGTTGCCGTCGGCGTCGAGCTCGATCTCCTCGACCACCGGGGGGTGCTCGATGGGGCAGCCCTCGCGCGGGGCGGTACCCTCGGCGAAGGGCGCTTGGATGCCGGGGCAGGTGGCGTTCATCTGCTTCCCGCTGACCTTGCAGATGGAGCGCTTCTGGAGCTTCGGCTCGTCGGACCACTTGGGGTAGACGGGGGCGCCCGTGGCGGGATCTTTCTCGGTCAAGTCGGCGCGGGTGGCGCGGTTCATCCACCAGCCCCACAGCGGCGCGGCGAGGTCGCTGGCGGCGACGCCGAGCGGGGTGGGAGTGTCGTAGCCGATCCACACCGCCATCGCGATTTTCGGGGTGGCCCCGACAAACCAGAGGTCCTTCTCGGCGTCGGTGGTGCCGGTCTTGCCCATCGCCGGACCCTGGTAGCCGCCCTCGCCGCCGGCGCCCCGGCTGGCGCCGCCGGTGCCGACCTCGATGACCGACTTCATCATCTCGCGGGTGAGCGCGGCGGCGACCGGCTCGATGACGCTCTCTCCCGCGACGGGCGGCCCGAGGACCTCGACCCCGGCGGCGTTGACGGCGCGGGCCACGGGCGAAGCGCTCAGCAGTCGCCCGCCGTTGCTGATGATCCCCGCGAACTGCGCCATCGCCAGCGGCGTGACCTCGCCCTGCCCCAGACACAGCCCCATCTCCTCGGGGAAGCGGCTGGTGTCAAAACCCAGGCGCGTCGCGAAGGCGATGAGCGCTTTGGGACCCCCCGCCTCCTCCAGGAGCGAGGCGGTGGCGATGTTCTGGGACCACGTGAGCGCGTGCGCGAGCGACGCCGTCGTGGTGTACTCGCCGCCTACGTTGCGCGGCCGCCACTTGCCTTGGGGGGTCAAAAAGTCCCTCGGGGAATTGGGCTCGGTCGACGCTGCGGTGAAGCGGGGCTTGCCCTCGCCGTCCTTGAGCTCGAAGGCCATCGCATAGGTCAGCGGCTTGAAGCTGGAGCCGGGCTGACGCATGGCCTGCGTGGCCCGGTTGAAGCTGATCGCGGTGACGTCGGTTCCGCCGTAGATCGCCAGGATGAGCCCGGTGTCCACCTCAAGGGCGACCCCCGCGACCTGCATCGGGTCGGTGGTGCGCCACCTGCCCACGAGGCCCTCAAAGTAGCGGGTCTTCGCCGGGAACAGGACCTCGGCCTCCTCCTGCGCGACGACGTCCAGGCCCACTTCGATGTCGAGCCCGGCCCCGTAGAGCACCGACGGGGACAGATGCTCTTCGAGCCAGACGCGGGTGGCGGAGAGGTAGGCGGGGTAACGATCGGGGAAGGGGGCCGGTTCGACGGTGGCGATCGGCGTGGCAAGCGCTTCGGTCACGTCCGTACCGTAGAGATCGTGCATCGCAGCCAGCACCCGGTCGCGACGTTCCTTGGCGCGGTCGGGGTAACGGTCGGGCGCGAAGCGACCGGGCGCGGGGAGGATGCCGGCGAGGGTGGCGGCCTCGGCCAGCGTCAGCCCAGCGGCCCCGTGGCCGAAGTAGTGCTGGGATGCCGCTTCGAAACCACAGACCGAAAGCGTCCCACGTTGCCCCAGATAAGGCGCATCCAGGTACATCTGCAGCACGCCGTCCTTGCCCAGGTGGCGGTCGATAGCCCAGGCCATCACCATCTCCTGGAGCTTCCGCTGCACCGTCTTCTCACGACGTTGGTTCAGGTTGCGCACCACCTGCATGGTCAGCGTGCTACCGCCCTGGGAGTACCCGCCGTCCTGCGCGTTGGCCCACACCGCGCGCGCCATCGACCGGAGGTTCACCCCGTGGTGGGTGCGGTACTCCCGATCTTCCGCGGCGATGATCGCCTGGATCAGGGTTTCGGGAGCTTCCGCAAGCGGCAGGTGTACGCGCACCTCGGCGTCGGGACCGAGCAGCCAGCCCAGCTCGACCGGCTCCAGCTCGGTGGTGCCGGTGCGGGGAACGACGTTGAGCGTCTTGGCGCAGAACTGGCCCGGGCCGGGGTCGGGGCAGGCTTCTTCGTAGCCGCGCGCCTTCGCCTCAGCGACGAGCCGCTTGGGCGCCGCGGTCAGCGGGGTCGAGCGCGTGCGCACGCGGGCGGGGAAGCTCCAGCCGGGGTGGGCGAGCTCGTAGCGAGCGTGCGCGTCGGCCAGCGCCTCTCCCTCGTCCTTCCAGCCGCGTGCGACCAGGCCGGCGGGGACCGCCGCGAGGCCGAGCGCGAGCACACCGAGCGCGACCAGCCAGCCGGCGATGCGGAGCAGGCGGCGTGGCCAGGAGGGGCGGGCCATCGGGGCCGGCGCATACCCTACGGCGTGATTCGCCGCAACGGCGCCGCCGCGTCCACGGCCTGCCACAGAGCCCCGCCTCCGGCTGCCAGGTTCACGACGTCGTCCGCCGACCGGCACCCTACCGAAGGTCCGTCGGGCAGGCGTTCGCAGTAGAATTCGGGGAAGCCGCTGATCAAGCCGGTGGCGTCGTACGCGATCGCCTGGCTCGTCGTCCAGGTCCGACGGCCCATCGTGGCGACTCGGGTGATTGCGTCGGCCGGCCGTGCCCACCTCCACTGACCCGACGAGGCCAGGCCGGCGATGGCGCCGTCTTGCCACGGTGCCATCGGAAGGGTGGGCAGCGCTCCGAAGGTCAGCGTTCCGTCGGTGACCGGCACCTCTGCCGTCGCCCAGGCGACACCAAGGGTGAAGTCGCCGTCTTGGGGAAGTGCCCAGACGCCCGAGAGCAGGACTCCGTTGAAGGTGTGCCGCCACGCGACCCGCTACGGCCAGTACGTCCGCGCAGCCGTCGAGCACCCACCGCGCCTCGCCTTCGGCGAAGTGACACCGATCCGCGGCATCGCGGAGGCCGAGGGTAAGCCCGGACGAGTCCGTCGCGACCTGAACGACAGGGTCGCCGTCGGGCGTTCGCAGCGGGTCGCCGTCGGCGAAGAGCGTCCGCCAAAGTCGAACGGTCCCGTCCAAGGACGCGGTCGCGACGGTATCACCATCTGGCGACCATCGGGCCCGCTTGATGGGTCCGGTGCTCCCTGAGAGCCGGGCGAGGAGCGCGCCGGTGTCCGCGTCCCAGACGATCGCTTCGTCGTTCGATGCGGTGGCAATCCTGGCGCCGTCGGGGGAGTAGCTGGACGGCTCCACCACGCCGCTGTGACCCTCCAGCTGCAGGCGCGGTTCGAGCGTGATCGCGTCGAAAACGGTGACCCGGGGCCCGTCGTGACCCGCGATGACGCCGAGTGGAGACACGGTGGTCATCGGGGTTTGCGTCACCCCAGCCAGCTGGGACCGCTCCAGCACCTCACCCTGGGCGTCCAGTCGCATCCACGCGCCGTTGGTGAGCACCACGAGCGCCTGCTCGCCCAGAAACTCGACGGCGGCGCACGGTGTTCCGGTGTCAAAGCTGGTTATCTCTTCCATCGATGGGAGTCGGAGCAGCGCGACCTCCCCGGAAACGGTGCACACGAGCGCCCGCGAACCGTCGACCGCGAGCCCCATCCGAATCGGACGCGCGGCGTCGCGAGCGCGCCAGGTCGCGAGTGGCCTCGCCTCGGCGAGATTCCAGAGACGAAGGACACCATCGCGCTCGCCGGTGAGCACCTGCTCCCCCCTCGGCAAGACGCGGAGGCCCGCGCCAGCGCGGTACCCGGTGTCGAGGTGGACCGGGGCGTCGGCCCCGAAGGACCAGGCGTGGACGGCCTCGAAGAACCCCCACGTGACCAGCCCGTCGCGCCAGGGCACGACCTGGAGCACGTCGAGGCCATGCGGGCCCCAGGCGCCGATCTGGCCTCACGTGGCGGTGTCGAACTCGCGGGCGTAGCCGTCCGCGCCGCCGGAGTAGAGACTCAGCCCCGAAGGCGACCACGTGGCTTCCCAAGCCGCCGAGGCGTGCGCTGGGATCACCCTGGACCAGACACCCTCCGAGGCGATGCCCTGGATGTCCATCAGTGACGCGCTGTCGCCAAGCTCCGCGGCCGCGGCGAAGAGCGCGAGCGCTTCGTGCGGGCGGTGCAGTGCTGCCAGCTCACGGCCACGCGCCAGGAGCGCCCGCGCCTCGGCCGCTACGCCCGCGTGCACGGCCCGACCCTCGGCGCTGTCGGCTTGACGGTAGAGCAGGGCGAAGGCTGCCGCTGCACCTACGGCTCCCGCGAATCCCAAGCCTAGGGCGAACGCGCGCCGCCGCCTCGCCCTGACGATCGACGCGCGGCCCGCCTCGATGCAGGCGCGCTCTCGCGTGGTGAGTATCGGGTTGCTGGTGGCAACCCACGCCTCGATGCCGACGAGCTGGGCCTCGCCCGGGAGCGCAGCTGACGCCCGCTCAGCGCGAGTCCACAGCGCCGAGAGCTCCCGGATTCGGCCGCGGAGCCCGAGGGCGGCGCGCTCGGCGGCGATCCACGCCGCGAAGCGCGGCCAGATCACGGGCAGTTCACCGTCCGCGATCTGGAGGCGTGTGCCCGCCTCTGCCACCAGTCCCGCGCCGAGCAGCGCCTCCACCACCGCGCCCGCGCCCTCGTCCAACTCGTGGAACAGGGCGCGCTCTTCGGCGCGCGGCTCGGCGTTGTCGTCCAGTAGCCGCAGCAGCAGCTCCCGACACATGGACTGCTGCGGAGCCGAGAAGCCTGACCACAGCCGCTCCGCCGCGACCGCCTGCTCGTTGCGACGCACCTCACGGCGGGCACCTTGCAACCACCCCAGCAGCTCCGCCCCGAAGCTCCCCGCATCGGCGGGTCGGTCCGCGGCGTTGCGGGCCAAGGCGCGCAGGCACAGGTCTGCCAGCGCGGGCGGCAGGTCTACCACTCGCGCGGAGCGCGTGGCCGGGAAGGCGGGCGGTTCACCGGTGCGCAGGGCGACGAGCGTGCAGGCCAGCGCGTACACGTCGGCTCGCGCATCCACGGCCAGCCCGAGACGCTGCTCGGGCGACATGAAGCCCGGGGTTCCCACGCAGGTCCCTCCACGGGTGGCGAACTCGCCTCCGCGGACCACGGCATGCGCCTCGCTGGGTGGGTCCTCACCCGCCGCGACCTTGACGAGCCCCCAGTCCAAGACCGTCACCTCGCCGAAGTCGCCGACGAGCACGTTGGCCGGCTTGATGTCACGGTGTACAACCCCGCGAGAATGCGCGTAGGCGAGGCAGTCGCAGACCGCGATCATCCGGTCGACGAACAACGGCAGCGCGTCAGGTGTGCCGCGCGCGGCCGTCGCCTCGACGTCCAGCGTACGGCCGTGAAGCAGCTTCATCGTATAGTACGGCCGACCGTCGTCAAGCTGGCCCAGCTCGTGAACCGGCGCCACCCCCCCGTGCTCCAGCGCTGCCGTCGCCCTCGCCTCGGCGACGAATCGGGCGACCGCGGCGGATTGATGGGCCAACTCGGGCCGAATCACCTTGAGGGCGAGCACCCGGTGCAGGCGGGTGTCCTGGACGCTCCACACCTCGCCCATCCCCCCCTCGCCGATGAGCCCGAGCACCCGGTACCCCTCGACGCCCGGCAAGCTGCGATCGGCTGGGCGCGGGCTCGGCGGACGTTCGTCCCCCGACCAGGTGTCCTGACCTCGCGACACTATGGAGATGACCCGGCTGGAGCGAGGCGCACCGCTGGAGGGTACACCCCGGCGGGCAACGCCGGCAAGGGGCACGACGATGCGGGGCCGGCGGCCGCCCGGCCCAGGCCCGGTCGCCGGGTGCTCGCTACGGGCGCAGCGCCCTCCACTCTCCCCCTGCCGCGCTCGCGGCCAGGCGCCGCCCCGTCCCCTGGGCGCGAACTGCCGCGTCGCCACGTGCGGGTGAGGGGGGAGCCGCTATTACCAGCCTGCGCCGCCGGGACCTCCCCAGGCGCCGATGTCGTTGCGGCTGTCGTCGGCGTCGTTGTATGCGTCCTCGGGGTTCCCCGCGTCGATCGCGGGGGAGAGCGAGTCGAGCGTGAAGTCGTCGGCGTCGGGGTTGGTGAAGCGGGCGTCCACCGACAGGTTCCCGGTGCCACTGGGGGCGTCGCCTGCTTCGACGTCGAAGACCAGGTTCCAGCTGGCGTCGCCGCTCGACCCGCTGGACATTGCCTCGACGTTGCTGCCCTGAACGATGTTGCCCTGGGCGAGCGCGCCGCTGCCGGAGACCGAGAGCACCCAGCGATTGCCATCTTCCAACATCGAACGATTGTCGTAGAACACGTTGTTGTCCGCGCGCGTCACCTGCCCGCCGTTCTCCCAGGAGCTGATGGACACCCCCGCGGCGACGAAGCTGTTGTGGGCGAAGATGTTGTTGTGAAGGGAGATCGCGCCTTGTACGCCCATGAGGAAGCTCGCGTTGCTGTTGTCGCGGAACCAGCTGTGCGCCCACTCTGTGCGCGCGTCTGGACCGATCGCGAGGACGGAATTCGTCCCGTCGCCCAGGTTGTCCTCGACGTCCACATGGTCGCAGCTCAGGTCGCCGTCGTGCTGCCAGAAGCCGACCGGTCCGCCGCTGGCCGTGACGCGCATATTCGTCAGCGTTGCGACGCCTTCGGTCATGTCGAAGGCGCCGCCGGTCAGGGTCGACGAGCCAGCGAGGGTAAAGCCGTCCACGCTGACCGTGCCGCTCTGCACCGAGAGGGCAGCCGCCGAGGTCGTGCCGCGAATGAAGGTTGTGGCCCGGTCGGCGCCCAGGAGCGTGACGGCGCGGCCGCGTAGCTCCACCGCGCCGTAGGTGCCCGGGCACACCCGGATCGTGTCGCCGTCGGTGGAGGCGTCCACCGCATCCTGAATCTGGGCGTAGGTCGCCGAGCCGTCTTCCGCGACGTCGCAGTGGAAGCCGTTGTCGTCGCCGGAGTCGGCGCCGGTTTCGCCGGACGTGTCGGGCGTGTCGCCGAGGCCGGTGCCGTCGATCGGGCAGCCGCTGAGCAGGAGGAGCGTGACCAGGGAGACCTCGCGGGTGGCGAGTACGGTAGCACGGCCACCGACGGTCGGGCATGGATGGCGGGACCTGCTGGCGTTGCAGGCGTGGCTTGCCCGGCGTCGGCACACCCGGCCATCTGGTCTCCCGGGCGGGTCTGTCTCCGCGCAACGACGGAGGCGCCCGAAAACACCACCAGCGTCGAGGAATAGGAGCCGGCAAGGTGCTCGCTCCCATCGCCATCGGAGTCCCCGGCGCCGCAGGCGGCAGCTCGAGCGGCACCTCCTTGCCACCAAGCATGATGATCCGGCGCACCCGCTTGCCCGCCCGGGCGCCGAGCGCGACATCCCCGTTCATCCCGGCCGGCTCTCGTCGGGGTCAAGTCCCCCCGCCACCGCCGACTCCGCGCACCCTCACCCCACCACCGCCCCAATCGGCGCAACCTCCCCCGGGTCGACGTCGCCCAGCGCCAGCACGGTGGCACCGAAGTTGGCCGCGAGGATGCCCGGCCCGGACGCCGACACCTCCCCGGAGTTGAAATCGCAGCCGGCGCCGAAGCCGGAGCTGTCGTAGCCGCCGACGACCTGGCCGCCCCGTACGCCCGCGCCGACGACCATCGCGCTGGTGAAGGTCCAATGGTCGCGACCACCGATCGACGTGAGTCGCGGCGTACGTCCCATCTCTGAAAGCACGACGATGACGGTCTCATCGGCGAGGCTGCCCCCACCGATTGCCGGGCGGGTGGCGAGATCGTCGAGGGCGAGGCCGAGCGCCTGGAAGAGCTCGTCGAAGTGGAGGGCTTGGCGCTCGTTCCGGGTGTGGGTGTCCCAACCCTCCGAACACCAGCCGGCGTACTTGACCAGCGCCGTGCGCGCGAGGCCCTCGGCGAACACATCCCACACCGACGAGATGTTCTTCGTCAGTTGATAACACCCGCCGCCGGTGTTGGTGATCTCGAGCTCCCCGGCGTACAGGGCGAGTGATTCGGCGTCCGACAACGCCAGCGTGGCCGCCGACGCGATGGGACTCTTCGGTGCGGCCGCCGCCATGCGTGCGCGCACGAAGGCATCGACCTGCGCCGCCCGCGCCGGCGACGGCAACGGGTACTGCCCCTCCGCTTCGGTGAGCACCTTCCCGTCGAGCAACCGGGAAAGCTGGCCCGCGCTCCCCACACGGACCACCCCCTGGGAGTGCGCTGCGGAAAACGCGGTGCCGCTGTGCACCAGGTACGGGAGCAGGTGGCGCTCGGTGCTCTTCCCGGCGAGGATGGCGCCCCAATCGTCCGTCTCCCCCTCGGCGCTGCCGGTCATCATGATGCGGTGGCAGCGCTCATGGGTGATGCTCTGCACCTCGATGCCATTGATGACACACGTCTGCGGCGCGTAGCGCTCGAAATAGGCGCGTACGTTGGGCCGGCCGGCGTGGTCCACGAAGGTGATGCCACCCACCTCGCTTTCGGTGGCGTCGGCCTCCATCTCAACCACTGACGAGCCGAAGTTCGGTTGAAAACAGGTCGTGGTGTCCCACCCGCCCGAACAATGGATGAACAAGAAGCGGCGGCGATTGCCGTTCACCGCGTCGGCCAGTCCGAAACGCGGCAGCAGCAGCCCGGCGGCGCCCAGGGTGAGCACCCCCCGTCGTGTCAGATTGGTCACCGGGGCCGCCATCAGTAGCTCACGAAGAGCGGGTCGCGGAGCATGGCTTCGATCGCGGCCTCCCAGGCTCCTTCCGGTCCTTCGTCGGGCTCGATCGCGGTCCACAACGCGGCGATCTCAGTCAGCCAGGCCTCGCGGGCACGGGTCGCGTACAGCCGCCAGTGCAGCGCCTGGAGTTGGGCGGTGAACACCGCGTCTCCAGGGCGCGCGTCGCCGCTGACCCCGAGCACTTCCGGCGCGGCGGCATCGAGGTCTCGGGCGACCAGCTCGCTGGCGGCCGCCTGGGCGGCGCGCTGGTTCACCAGGCTCCAGGTGAGGCCGGGGCGCTCCTGGACGCGGGTGACGCTGTATCCGTCGACGCCACCGGCAAGCACGCGGAGCCCAAGCGCGTCGTTCTCCAGCACGGTGTAGCCGCGGTCAACCCAGTTGAGGCCGGCAAGGTCTTCGAGCGCCATGCGCTGCTGGTTGGCGCTCAACAGATGCTCGACCGGGGCCGCTCCGTCGAAGCCAGCGCCGTACTGGGGGGTGGCGACGATGGCGCGGAGCAGCGCTTGTGGCCGAAGTCCGTCGGCTTCAAAATCCGCACGTAGGGTCTCCATTGTCCCGTAGTCATCGATGTCGGTGGGGCGGTGCCACAGCTCCTCGGCAAAGGACTCCGCGGCGCAGCGGGTGAAGCGTGGATCGTGGCTGATGGCCCACCCCAGGTCGACCAGGCCGTCCGTGGGGGTGCCATACCAGCCGGGCTCGGTGCCCAAGAGCTCAGGCCCCAAACGCTCGCGCTCACGATGGTAACTCTCCATCTCGTACGGGTTGTACTGGATCGTCCACCAGAAGCCGAACATCGATGCGGCGAGGGGGTCAAGGGTGGCATGACATCCGACACAGCCCGCTTCTGTCCTGACGGCCTCCTCGGGATCGAGGGCCTGACCGCGTTGAAAGACGATCGGTCGCGACAGCATATCGCTACAGAGCAGCAGCCGGCTCACCGCCGCCGCGCGACCCCGGCTCTTGTTCGAGACATTGGTGACGTAGCGCCAGTAGAAGCCGTTGGTGGAGAGCACGCCGGCGGCCGGTCGCCCATCGCGGTAGGTCGACTCTTGCCAACCACTCCCGTCGGTTGGGTAGTCGATTGGCCAGATGCTGGCGAGCAGCTCGTTGGCCATCGTGTAGTCTGCGGTGACGACTTCGCTCCAGGGGCGGTCGTTTGCGACCACATGCGCGATCAACCGCAGCGGCTCCTCGCCGACGGAGTGTGCGAACTGATCACCTTCGCCGGGTGGAAGCGCGTAGTCCCCCGGACCGACCTCGTAGGTGTCCAGCACGGTGTGCCAGCGCTCCGACAAGAGCGAGACGAAACGATCCTCGAAGGTCGGCGCCGCGAAGAAGCTGCCCACGAGCTCTGGAAGTGTGCTGGGGTCGGCCTCAACGGCATCAAGCTCCGCGATGGTCGGGAGCACGCCACGCAAGTCCAACGAGATGCGACGCAGCAGGCGTGGCGCGGGCAGCGGGGTCAGGTCGGCCAGGGCATCGGGCGGCGTGTTGGGTTCGGTCGCGGTCGTACAGGCCAGCCCCCACCAAAGCGCGATCACGGCCCCGCCCCGATGCCAGCGCGGGCCGCCAGGTGAGCCATCGCGGTCACGAAGGGCTCCCGCACCTCGGTGCACGCCGAGCCGAGCTCGATGCGTCCGTCAAACACTACCTTCCCGCAGCCATCGCACGTGGCGTCGTCGTAGGTCAGGTCGACCCAGCGGCCGTCCGGATCGCGGATGCCGAGGCCGCCAGTTGGGTTGTCGCCGCAGACGCCCCCGAGCTGCAAATCGACCATCACCAACGCGGCCTGGCCAACTGCGAAGCCGCCGTCGCCTTGGAACCTGAAGCTCCCGTCGCCGGCGATGCTCCCGCTGACGTACGTTGCCGTGCTCGTCCCCGCGCGAAGCCAGGTGTTCTCGGCATGCTCGTACCGGTAGGTCCCGAGCACCTCGCCGATGAACGGGCCTCCGGCCTCGCGGGTGCCCGAGAGCGTCAAGCTCATCGCTCCGCCGAAGAAGAAGGCTGCGCCCTCCGGATCGCGGATCTGGCCGTCGGCTTTGAGCTCCTCGGTCCAGGTGTCGTCCACCCCGTCGCTGTCGCTGTCGCTCCAGCCGCGTGCACCGAGGCCAGCGCCGCTGAACCGATACCCGGTCGGCGCGGTGCAGCCCCCGCCGGCGAGCGCGGTGAGCACGCCCTCCTGGTAGGCGCCGCCGGGGCAGTCCTCGGTGCCGTGGCTCAGCAGGTCGAACCACAGGTCGAGCGCGGGGCTGGGCAGCGGGACGCCGCTGGCGAGGGCGCTCTCGATCGCGGTCGCGGTCTGGTCGGCGGTCCACACCGGCTGAGCCAGGGGTGGGACGGGCGCGGCGGCACCGTCGACTGGCGTCGGTGCGTCGAGGGCGAGGGTCGCGCACGCGAGGAGCAGCGAAAGCAGCATCGGTGCGGGGCGACTATCGGATACACCCAGTGGATGCTCCTCCTCGTGCACATCGCCTCTGCCGCGCCCGTCGCCGACGAGGGCTGCGGGTGCGAGTCGGGTTCAGTTCGAGGGGGGCTCTGGGGCGCCACGGTGGCGTTCCTTGCCCTCGGCCGCCGGCGCCGCGCGGGTCGATGACCCGACCCAGCTTCCTCCGTCGTTTCCTTGCCCACGATCCCGCGCGGATGGCGATCGAGTACGGCGAGCAGTCCCTGAGCTTTGGCCAGCTCCGCCAGCTCGGCGAAGGGACCGCGGGGTGGCTCCGCGCGCACGGGGTGGTCGCCGGCGATCGGGTGTGCATCCACCTCGACACCTCGGTCGACCTGCTCGCCGCGCACCTCGGGTGCATGGCGCTCGGCGCCATCCGCGTGCCGCTCAACGTCCACTACAAGGCGATCGAGTTGGCCCCGATCGTCGAGGACGCCGCGCCGACCCTCGCCATCAGCGCGTCGCCAGCCTGCTTTGCGGGGGTGCCGACCGTCGCCCGTCCCGGGCTGGACGCACCGGTTGCCGAGTGGGCCGGACTCGACGACGTCACCGCGCTGCTGTTCACGTCCGGCACGACCGGCCGTCCCAAGGGCGCGCCCCAGACGTGGACCATGTGGGAATCGAACCTCGATGCCCTGCAAGCTCGATGGGAGCTGGCTGGTCGCGATGTCCTGTGGCTGACCTTGCCGCTGTTCCACACCCACGGCCTGGTGGTGGGGCTGCACGGCGCGTGGTTGCGCGGCGCGAAGGTGGTTCTGCGCGATCGCTTCGATCCCATCGAGCCGCCGGCGGGCGTCAGCCATTTCTACGGCGTCCCCACCTACTATCGGCGGTGGTTGCCGCTTATGCAGGCGCGACCGGAGCTGTTCACAGGGTTCCGGCTCCTGGTCAGCGGCAGTGACGGCCTTCCCGCCGAGGTCTCCGACGCGATCTTCGCGGCCACCGGGCACCGGATCCTCGAGCGCTACGGCATGACCGAGACCGTGATGATCGCCAGCAATCCCGGCTCGGGGGAGCGTCGTGCGGGCTCGGTGGGCACGGCGCTTCCGGGTACCCGCATCCGAACCGCCGACGGCGAGGTGCAGGTGAGGGGACCCGGCGTCTTCGGCGGCTATTGGCCGCGGGCGGACGAAGGCGCGTTCACCGAGGACGGGTATTTCCGCACCGGCGACGCCGGCGAGCTCGACGGGGATGGGTACCTCCGCATCGTCGGTCGCAAGAAGGACCTGATCATCGTGGGTGGGGTCAACATTTCCCCTGCTGAGGTGGAACGCGTCCTGGCGGCGGTCCCCGGGGTGGCGGACGTAGGTTGCTGCGGGCTCTACGATGCCGATCTCAACGAGGTGGTGGTGGCCGCCGTCGTGAGTGATGGAAGTGTGTCGGAGGGCGTGCTCCAGGCTCGCTTGGAGCACGCGGCGGGGCAGCTCAGCGGCCTGAAGCGTCCGCGTCGGTACGCCTTTGTGGCGGAGTTGCCGCACAACGCGCTGGGGAAGTTGCAGCGGGGGAGGATCGCGGCGGAGGTTGGCTTCGTCAGGTAGGAGGAGCGCGGCGGCCAAGTCCGTTCATGTTCCGCTTCGGGCCAGCCGATACAAGGATCATGTTCACGATCCGTGTCGAATCCATGCCGCCGCTTTTGGCCGCAGGCATCCGTGCGATGGTGCTCGGCCACGGGGTCGTCGAGGGCGCGCCTGAGGCCGACATCTGCATCCGATTCATGGCACGGCGGGCGGTCCTCGCCCAGCCGGCGAAGACCGTCGTCATCTGGGGGGGCGGCGACCGCCTGCCCACCTCTGAGGAGCTCGGGGTCGACGCGGTGGTCAGGCTGGATGTCGCGGCGGTAGAACTGCGCCGGGTGCTCGACGAACTGGCCCCGCGCGGGTCGGCCGAAGCGCCGGTGCCCATCGCGGCGATCACGCCCCGCGAGCGCACGGTACTTGCATGTGTCGCGACTGGAGCAACTTCGCGTGAGATCGGCCTCGCCCTGGGATGCAGCGAGCGTACCGTCGAGGTCCACCGCCGTAACCTATTGAAGAAGCTGGGTGTTCGACGAAGCGCAGGCCTGGTGACGACCGCGCTCGCGCAGCAGTTGCTCACGGGGTAGTCAAACTCGGACGGGCTGTGTGCCTCAGAACCCTCCGCCCGGCAGCACATAGTACCCCCCGGCCTGGGTTTGATCCCCGTCGGTCCCGGGCGCGCCGATCCCGATGTCGTCGACCCCATCCCCAGTGAGGTCGTACCCGCCGACCATCGCGTTGCCGACGCCCCAGTTCATGCCATCCCCGACCCAGCAGAAGGTCGGCAAGGCCGTCCCCCGTCGCGTCGGGCATCGCCGCCAGCGTCACCCCCGTATTGTCGTCGACGTCCGCTGCGGTCCAGGACACGCCGAGCTCGGGCAGGACCATGTCGCCGCTGAGCGGTCCATGCAGGATATATACAGCGCTGGCCTGCGCCCCGCCGCTGCCCGTCTGCGTGCCCAGCATGCCCACGACCACCTCGGCGCAGCCATCCCCGTCGACATCCGGGAGCAACTCGATCTGCGTCCCCATGGAGTACGACGACGCATTCCCGAGAAGGCGCGCCTGCCCAGGATCGAGGCTCGCGTCGCTCACGATCGGCCCCGCCGCGACGTGGACCACGCCGTTGTCCGATCCGTCGGCATCGAAATGGCTGGCAGAGACGAGCAGGTCGGCCTGCCCGTCGCAGGTCACGTCGCCCGCACGTGCCCTGGAGCCGGCTGAGTCCCCGGTGCGCCGGCCAGTGAGCGCGAACCCATCGGGCATCCGCGTCTCGCCCGACCAACCGCAGGCTCCGGCGCTGCCGTCACAGTTGTCGTCGATTCCATTGTCGCAGCGCTCCTCGGCGGTGGGATGGACGTCGGCGTCCCATCATCGCAGTCGCCGGTGGCCGGCGAGTAGCCATCGCCATCGTCGTCCGCGCCGGAATCGGTGTCGGTGTCCGCATCGGCGTCTGCGTCGCTGTCTGCGTCGCTGTCTGCGTCGCTGTCTGCGTCGGTGTCTGCGTCGGCTTCGACGTCGACTACGCACACTCCCGCAGCGAGGTGTGTCCCTGGCCCGCAAGCCACACCGGCCGAATCGTCGGTGCCACAAGCGGAGAGGAGGAAGAGAAGCATGTTGGTGCCCTCACTGTCAGCGTACGCCTCAGGCGACGGGTCGTCAAACCGTGCATTTCATGGCCCTGGAGGCGCGCCGGGCGCACGGAGAGCTACTCAGGGACGTAGCGTCCACCGCGCTCGCGCAGCAGTTGCCTACGGGGTAGGCGGCACCATCATCCTCGTCAGCGCGTAGATGCTCGCAAGGGTCAGGGCGCCGGCGCCGGCCAGCGGCCACCAGGATGAGCCAAGCTCGATCCCGAAGCCCACCATCGCGAGGTAGATGGTGTTGTTGGCGATGTGGGCGAGGATCGACGGGCGCACACTGCCGGTTCGCTCGCGGAGCCAGCCGAGGAACACTCCCGCGACGAAGGCGAAAACAACGTGCATCGGGTCCAGGTGGAGCGTGCCGAACATCACCGAGGTGACGATGATGCCGGCCCACCGACCCAGCCACCCGACCAGTCGAGGCTGGATGTAGCCGCGGAAGAGCAGTTCTTCCCCGACCGGCGCCACAAGCGCGGTGGACACGAAGGTCAGGGGGTACCAGGGAAGCTCGACGACGGCCATGGCGTCGGTGCGTTGCTGGAGCATGTCCGAGAGTCCTCCCATGGCGGCGTGGGCGACAAGTTCTTCTGTCGTCGCGAGCGCGGGCGCGGCGACCATCACGGCCAGGGCGGCAGGCACGGCGTAGCCCGGCCTCCAGACTGGGGGACCGAGCGCCAGCCGTTCGCGCAGGGGCACCTTGCTGAGCGCCGCGGCTGCGAGGGCGAGACCCAGCGTACACGTCGTCGCGGCAGCCATGCTGGAGGCCAGGAATCCCGACCCAAACATTTCCTTCTCCATGATCGCTTCGATCGAGGCGGGGTCGGCGAACAGGGCCGCCCGGTCCTCGGGGTCGAGCCCAACGGTCTTCGAGAGGAAGCTGATGAGCATGACGACGAGCGACCCCGCGCCGACACAACACGAACACGCCCACACCGCGCCGTAGGCGGCGAACACCGTCCACACGCGCTCAGGTGGGCGAGGGTGGGGCGCTTCCGTCTCGGCCGTCGTCATGCACCGCCGCCATTGCGCACCCGCTCAGCCCCGTGCGTCCCCAACCAAAGCAACCGACACACGCGCGTGTGCTCTTCCCACGCTGGCCACCCGTCAGCCGTCTTGGCGCCGGGGCGGGCAGTCGCGACACACATACGCTTCGGCTCCACGGGAACCTCCGGCCAGCGCGCCACGAGCGCGGCCTGAAGCAGCTTCATCGCCTGCCGCTGGGCGTTGGTGTCGGCCCCGCGGAGGTGCCGGAGGTCGACGGCTCCTTCGACGAAGCGGTAGATGCCGTCCACGGTGTGGACGTCGATCACCGCGATGCGGCCTTCCGCGCTGGGGGTGGCCCCTGCCGAGTAGCGGGTGCGCTGCCAGCGGGAGGGCTCCGCCTCGGTGCGAAGGCGGCGCTCCTCGACCTCTCCCACGGTGAACAAGAGCGGCTCCCCAGGAATGTGGAGGTCGCCCATCGGCAGCCGCGCCGGCTCCGGGCGCTCGGCCCCCCACCGCGGCGCGTCGATCACGCGCCAGGAGTCTGCCGCCGCCGCTGCGACACAGCCGCGGGCGGCCGCGGTGGCGAGGAGCTCCTCGCGCGAGATGACCGCCGCGATCACCCCGAGTGCGGCGAGCGCGCCCAGGCGCCGCTCCAGGTCGGTGGCGACGGCCGCGCGAAGCACGATCCGCGTGCCACCAGCGAGGACCGCGACGCGCGCCGTTGCCACGTCGACCTCCAGCGCCGACGCGAGCGCACCTGTCTCCACGCCCGAGGGGACCGCCCCGATGACCAGAGCGTAGGGATGCCGGGCCAGGGGGATGCGGAAGGGCGGGCCCTCGTCGGGCGGCTCCGGCGGCTCGGGGTCGGTGGTGGCGGCCGCTTCCTCGTGGTCAACGTTGTCTTCGACCGTGCGCTCGGCTGCCTCCAAGGCCGCTCTGACGCGCTCCAGAGCGGCCTTGCGTGTCGCGACGTCGGGGGCGGCGCGCGCCTCCCCGGCGGCAGCGATCAGCGCGTCGAGGGGAGCGACCGGGGAGGCGGCGGTGACGGCCCCGGGCGCGGGCGCTCCGGACGCAACCAAGGCGACGGCTTCTCCGCTGGGCTCGATTGGTTCCGGCGCTGCGCCTGCCGAGGGGCCCGGCTCCACCGCCTCGGCGGGGAGGCTCCCAACGGGCGCGGCGGCCAGCCGCACTGCGCCGGTCGCCGGCACGCTCAGCGCCTGCTTCAGCGCCCCAACCCCGCCGCCGCTCATGGCGCGGCGGACGAGCGCGTCGAGGTTGTCAGGGAGGACGCGCTCCGGCGGTGGCGGCGGCTTCGCGGTGGGCGCAGGCATGGCGGTGCTGCAGTAGAGGCAGGTTTCCCGGTGGGGCGCGTTGGGGCGGTGGCAGCGGGGGCAGGGGACCGTCACGAGCGGTCACGTAGCCGATCCTCACCGGGTGGCGCCGCGTACAGGTCCCATGACGCTCCTCCTGCTCCTGGCCTGTGTCCCTCATCCGGCCTCGGCGACCGACACCTCGGCGCCGGTTCCGACCGCGGTCGGTTCGGTGCTCCTCGTCGGGGGGACCGTCGTGGGCCTCGGGGCGGCCGATGTTCGCATCGGCGACGGGAAGATCGTCGAGGTCGGCGCGGGCCTGGACCGCGTTGGTGCCGTGGTCGTGGACGTGACCGGGCGTTTCCTGGTTCCGTCGTTCATCGACAGTCACGTGCACCTGGCCTACCTTCCGGCGGAGAGCGAGATGGCGGACGGGGGCATCGCCGCGGCGGTGGATCTGGCCGCGCCGATCGAGTTCCTGGCCGCGCCGCATGGCAGCTTCCGCGTCGTCGCTGCCGGGCCGATGGTGACCGCGGTCGCGGGCTACCCGACGCGCTCGTGGGGCTCAGGCGGCTACGGCCTGGAGTGCGTGGACGCGGCGGGGGCGGTCGCCGCGGTGGACACCCTCCACGCCGCGGGCGCGGAGGTGATCAAGTTGCCGATCACCGGTGGAGACCAGCTTGATGCCGCCTCGCTCAAGGCGGCTGCCGCACGCGCCCACGAACTTGGACTTCCGGTGGTCAGCCATGCCCTCTCCGACAGCGAGGCGGCGGCCGCGGCGGTGGCGGGGGTGGATGTGTTGGCGCACACCCCGGTGAGCACGTTGAGCGCGGCCACCGCAGCCGCGTGGAAGGGGCGCGCGGTCGTCACGACGCTCGGCGCCTTCGGGGGCAGTAGCGCCACGCTCGGCAACCTCATCACCCTCCGCAACGCCGGTGCCACCGTGCTTTACGGCACCGACTTCGGCAATACGCGCGACGCCGGCATCGACGGTCACGAGCTGGAACTGATGGCCGCCGCCGGCCTCACCCCCGGCGAGATCCTCGCCTCCGGAACCTCGGCACCGGCTGCGTTCTGGGGCCTCGACGACCTCGGCGCGATCGCCGTTGGCAAGGCCGGCAGCCTCCTCGTGCTGACCGCCGACCCGCTCGGCGATGCCGGCGTCCTTGCCGAGCCCGAGCAGGTCTGGCTGACCGGCGTCCGCCGCAGGTGAGACAATCCGTGTGAATCGCCACTGGGCCCGCAGCATCTGCCCCGTAGAACCTCGGAGTCCTCATGCGTTTTTTCTTCGCCGCCCTGATGCTGTCCTGCGCCACGCCCTCGGAAGCCGCGCGCCCCAGCGACGAGAACCGCCCCGCGCCGGTCCCGGTGGCCGCTGCCGGTCAGGCGGTCGCGGTCTTCGCGGGCGGCTGCTTCTGGTGTTTGGAGACCGACTTCGACCACCTGGACGGCGTCGTCCACACCACATCGGGTTTTGCAGGGGGCCATACGCTGAACCCGACGTACATGGACGTGGTGAGCGAAACGACGGGGCACCAGGAGGTGGTGCACGTGGTGTACGACACCGCGAAGCTCAGCTACGCGCAGGTGGTCGACTACTTCCTGCATCACGTCGATCCCACCGACGACGGCGGGCAGTTCTGCGACCGGGGCGACAGCTACCGCGCGGTGATCTTTGCGCAGACTCCGGAGCAGAAGGCGGTCGCCGACGCCGCCATCGCCGCGGTGGAGGCGAAGAAGGTGTTGCCGGGGCCGGTGAAGCTGCCCGTCAAGACCGGCGCGACCTTCTACGCGGCCGAGCTGTACCACCAGGACTTCCACGAGAAGAACCCTGGTCGCTACCTGCCGTACCGGATGGGCTGCGGGCGCGATCTGCGCGTGCGTGAGGTCTGGCGCAACGAATGATCGTCACCTTGATAGGATGATGCATGGCCTCCGTTGCTGACGATCTTGCCCTGCTGCCGTTTTTCTCCC
The DNA here is from genome assembly GCA_947490345.1 of Deltaproteobacteria bacterium. Classification (GTDB taxonomy): domain Bacteria; phylum Myxococcota_A; class UBA796; order UBA796; family SXON01; genus SXON01. Next base: position 67,455 of record CANLGL010000010.1, on the reverse strand, counting down.
GCCTCGCGCGGCACGACATCGACAAGGCTGCCCGGTATTTCCGGCGCGTGCAGCTTGAGTCGAACGAGATGTTGTGGTCCCAGGGCGCGGTGGTCGACGAACTGGCGATCGTGTTGGTGGGCGAGTTGGTCGCGCATGCGCAGCTCCAAGAGGTCGGCCGCGTCCGGGCGCCCGACATTGTCGGCGAGGCGGGCGCGTTCGTAGCGGGCAGCACCCGTACCGCGACGCTCAAGGCGGCGCGCCCGACCGAGCTCTTGACCCTCGCCGTCCCCGATCTCCGGGCGCTGCGTTTCGCGAAGAGTCGGGTGTACGACGCGATCCTCGAGCAAGCGCAGCGTTCGGCCTGTCGCCGCATCGCGGCCACCAACGCCAAGGTGGCCAAGGTCGCCACCGGTGGGCAGGCGGCACCGGCCCGAAAGGAGCCCAGCTCGCTCGCCCGCTTGTGGCGGGTGTTGCGTCCGGGAGGTCCGACGGGACCCTGTCCACCGGTCGGTCCGCTCCTGCGCGGTCAGCCGGGGCTCCGCGACATGGAGCCTGCGTTGGAGGAGCTCCTGTCGGTGGGTTTTTCGCCGGAGAGCTTCGAGGAGGGCCAGGTCATCGTGCTGGAAGGCGAGCCCGGCAGCGCGATGTACCTCGTCGCGGACGGCCAGATCGACGTGCTCCGCAACGTCCTCGGCGACAAGGCGGAGCTCCTGGTACGGCTCGGTCCCGGCCAGCAGCTCGGCGCCAACACCCTGGTCGACCCGGCGCCGCGCACCGCCTCCTGCGTCGCCGCCTCGGCCGGCTGGCTGTACCGAATGGATCGGGAGTCCTTCGATGGGCTCCGCGGTGAGGCGCGGACGGCCTGGCGGGAGAGCATCCTTGCCACGCTCGCGACGCAGATTCGCTATGCCAACAACGCCCTGGAGCGAGCGCTCGCGGGCGCCGCCCCCCCGGCCCGCGCGACGCCCGAGGCCCGCGTCGGCGCGGGCGCCGGCAAGGCCAAGCCCACGCCCACACCCCAGAGCGGCGGCGCCGACTTCCAGGAGTTGATCCGCGCCTCGGGATTCCTCGAGAGCCTTCCGGCCGGCGAAGCCGAGCTCGAAGAGGTCAGCTTCGTCATGGACGAGGACTTCCAGCGCAACCGGAAGAACAAGAACCTAGTTCGCTGACCGAAAACAGGGGAAGAGGCTTCGCCCCTTCCCCTACCGGGCCATTCCCTTCGGCCTCCAAGCTACGCTTTCTGGCCTGCGGCGCCCAGCGCGTTCAGTAACGCGCCGGGACGTGGCCCTCTCCCCATCCCCGCGGTCCCCCATGCCGGCTGGGCGTCTCATGGCTCGTGGAGCCGACGCGCGCGGCGGCCTGGGGAACTGACCGAAAACAGCGGAAGAGGCTTCGCCCCTTCCCCTACCGGGCGCAAGCTCACATCACCGCGCGAATCCGATGCTCGCCCACCAGGAGCGCCGCGACGTCCGGCTCACGCCCGACCACGCGCACGATGACGTCGGCCACGGCTTTGACCTTGTCGGTCGAGACCAACTCCACTCCGCGCTCCACGCCGAAACGCAGGCTGGCGCCTTGCACCGGGCTCTGAATGGCGAGATCGCGCAAGAGCGCGCGGTAGCGGGTGCGCTGGATGCCCAGAGCCACCGGATCCCACCGCCCTTCGCCGCGCCGGCTGGCGATGCTGCGGAGGGTGGGGGTGAGCCCCGAGGCGACGCCCACGGCCTGATAGAGCAGTGCGGTGTCGCGGATGCTTTCGCCGCGGCGCTTGCTGATCAGGCAGATCTCGCTGGCGCGGGCGGTGCTGCCGGCGCGCACGACGCGGGCGGCAGTGTCCTCGGGGATGCCGGCGCCCACCATCTTGCCGATGGTGTTCTTGCTGTAGGTCGCATCATTTCCGGCGCGGGTGGCGGCGATGGCGTCCAGCGCGTCGTTGAAGAGCGTCTGGTCCTCTCCCGCGTACCCGTTGCTGCCCGGGGACAGCCACGACAGCACCAACTGGAGGATGCCGTCCGTGAAGCGCGTCCAGGCGGCGTACGCCGCTTCGGGATGGGCGTGCGCGGCGATGAGGCCCTTACGCACCACCGGACCGCCCGAGAGGCGCATGGCCTCGGTCCACGACGACGCGATGCGGCCGACGCTGGCGCCGGTGAGCTCCAACATCATCGGGAAGTAGGCCGAGCCGGCGTCGGTCGCGACCTCGGTCAACAGGGTGGTCATCACGATGGCCTTGGCCAGCATGTGCTTGGGAAGGTCATCCGCGAAGTCCGCCCGCATGCGGGCCGGGAAGTACCCCTTGAGGAGCCGGTCGAACGCCGGGATCGTGGAGGCATCTTCCTGCATGAGCATCTTGAAGACGTGCATCTTGACGTGGGCCTGCAGCACGGCGAGCTCGGGGCGGACGAGCCCCTTGTTGTTTGCGGCGCGACGACGGATCTGATCGTCTTCGGGCAGGCACAGGAAGCGGCGGCTGACGCTGCCTTTCTGGCACACCCAGTCGATGGCGCGTCCGTAGGGGTGGGGGTCCCGCGCCGAGCGCACTTCGTCGAGCGAAATGAGTCGACCGTTCTGGTTGTTGTTCTCCAAAACCATTCCGGCGACCTCGTCCGTCATCGAACGAATGATCTCGTTTCGTTGTTCTTCGGTGATTCGCCCTGAAGACACCATCGGGTTCAGCAGGATCTTGAGGTTGACCTCGTGGTCCGAGGTGTCGACGCCGCCCGAGTTGTCCACGAAGTCGGTGTTGAGGCGACCGCCGCGCTGGGCGAACTCGATGCGCGCCAGCTGGGTGAAGCCAAGATTGCCACCCTCGCCGACCATCTTGCACCGCAGTTCCGTCGCCGAGACCCGAACGTCGTCATTGGACGGATCGTTGGCATCGGCATTGGTCTCGCTGGTGGCGCGCACGTAGGTGCCGATGCCGCCGTTCCAGAACAGGTCCACCTGAAGGCGGAGGATCAGGTTGAGGACCTGGTTGGGGCTCAGCTCGTCGTCGTCGGTACCGAGCATGGCTTTGACTTCGGCGCTCAGCGGGATCGTCTTCTGCCGACGCGAGTACACTCCGCCACCCGCGCTCAAGAGCGAGGTGTCGTACTGCTCCCAGCCGCCGACGATGTCGAAGAGGCGCTTGCGCTCGACGAAGCTCCGCTCGGGGTCGGGGGTGGGATCGAAGAAGATATGTTGGTGGTTGAACGCCGCGATGAGCTTCATCTGCGGCGTCTCGATCACGCCGTTGCCGAAGACGTCCCCGCCGCAGTCGCCGATGCCGAAGCAGGTGAACTCCTGCTTGTCGGCGTCCATACCCAGCTCGCGGAAAAGCCGTTTGACGAGCACCCAGCCGCCGCGCGCCGTGATGCCGACGACCTTGTGGTCGTAGCCCTGGCTGCCGCCCGACGCGAAGGCGTCGCCCAACCAGTACCCATAGGCCTTGCTCAGGGCGTTGGCGGTGTCGGAGAGGTGGGCGGTTCCCTTGTCGGCGGCGACCACGAGGTAGGGGTCGTCTCCATCGTGAGCAACAACGTTTGGCGGGTGGACGACCTTGCCGGCCACGAGGTTGTCGGTGATGTCGAGGAGGCCGCGGATCAGCACCTGGTAGAGCCGATCGCCCACGCGCCTGCGCTCGCCCGCGTCGTCGATGGTGTACTTGACGTAGAAGCCGCCCTTGCTGCCTTCGGGCACGATGACGACGTTTTTGACCATCTGGGTGGTGACCAGGCCGAGGACCTCGGTGCGGAAGTCCGCCCGGTCGGAGTAGCGCAGCCCGCCGCGGGCGATCGGGCCGCCGCGGAGGTGAACGCCCTCCATCTCGTAGTGGTGCACGTAGACCTCGACCATCAGCCGCGGCGGCGGGATGTGACGGATCTTGGCATGGTCGACCTTGAAGCTGATGTAGTGGAAGACGCGATCGGTGCGGTAGAAATTGGTGCGCAGCGACGCTTCGACGAGGTTGAACAAGAAGCGCAGGACAAAGTCCTCGTCGACGGTCGGGATCTTGCGCAGCTCGTCTTCGACCGCGGCGGAGGCGGCGCCCATGGCCGCCGCACGCGCTTCGCCCAACTCGGGGTCAAGCCGTGCATGGAACAGGGTCACCAACGCGGCGACGGCGGCGGACTGGTTGACCAGGATCTCCTGGACGCGCGGCACGGTGTGGGCGAGCTTGATCTGCTTCGCGTAGCCGACGTACGCGCGGATGAGATCGACCTCCTGCCAGGTGAGGTTGCTGCGGAGCACCAGTTTGTTGAGCGGGTCAGAGGCCATCTTCTTTTCGAAGACCGCTTCGAGCCCGGCCACGAGCTTGTCCTGCCGCGCCATCAGCTCAGCAGTGGACACGCCGGGCACGCGCTCGACACGGAAGCTGTCCACCGCCGCGCCGCCTTCGCTGGCGCCCGACTCGGCCCATTCGTCGCTGACGACCACCCCGAAGTGGTCGATGATCGGGAAAAGCTCGCTGAGGGTGAGGTCGGTGGGCTGGTAGACGCGCACCACGACATCCCCGTCCTCGATGAGGACGCGGACGCGAACGCGGCCTTCGGCTTCGGCGGCTTGCAGATACGGGTGATTCGGCACGAGCGGCTCCTGGCTGGGGTGGCGACGTCGGCTGGCCCGGCGTAGCCTCTGTGGCCGCGGAATCTATCCCGGGAGGCGTCCATGTCGCGTGTGTTCCTTGTGCTGTGTTTGGCGGGCTGCGCGCCAGCGGACGAGACCGTAGACGAAGCGGAGGATTCCGATCCCGCCGGTGTGCAATGTGGTGAGCCTGTCACCTACGATATCGAGATCCGAGCGCGGGTCGAGGATGCTGCCGGCGCGGTCGCCGACGTCGAGGTCGCGCTCGATGACCGAGGTTGGACCAATGCGATCCTGGGGGTCGGCACCACGGGCGCCAACGGCGAGGTGACCTTTGCGGCGCTGGGAGTGACCGCGCTCGATGGCTGTTGGGGAACGGTGCTCAACTACCAGCTTGTCGCACAGCATTCCGACGGCCGGGAAGTCGAGGACGACATGAACACCGAACTGCACGCGGCCATCGACGACGGCAGCCTCGTCGCCGACGTCCGTGACTTCCCCCTGACGCTTCCGTGACGGGATGACATACTCTCCGGCCATGGACGACCGATCGGAGCTCCTGTCGCTCCTCGACGCATCCCGTGCCGAAGGCGCGCGCGCCGCCGAGGTGATGCATCAACGCTTCGATCGATTCCTCACCACGGGGATGCGCGTGCGCGCGGCCCGCGTCGAAGAGGAAGTGTGGACCTTGCGCTTGTGGCTGGACGGCGGACGAGTTGGCGTCGCGACCGGGCCTCTCCGAAAGCCGCTCGTTTCCCAGGCGATGGCGGCGGCGCACCAGGCCCCCCGTTCGGAGTGGGCGGGCCCCGCCGACCGGTTCGCGCCGATCACCGGACCGCTCGGCATCGATGATCGCCGCTACGGCAGCGTCGAGGACGAGGATCGCAACGAGATGCTGGGTCTCGCCGAGCGCTCGCTCAACCAGGGGCAGGTCATGCTCCGGCGCTTGCGGTACGAAGAAGTGCGTGAGCGGCGGAGTTGGCTGTCGACACGCGATGTCGAGCTGTCGGCGGCGGCGACGACGTACACGATGGAGGCCGACGCCTCCCTTGGCTCGCTGGAGCTCGGTCATCGCATCGCCAGTCGGCACTTCTCGAATGTGGCCAGCCTCCCCTTTGGCGTGGAGCTGCGCCGACGGATCGAGGACCTGTCGCGACCAGCGTCTTTGCCGGGAGGGCCGCTGCCCTTGGTGCTTGAGCCCCGCGCCATCGCGGCGTTCTTGCGGAGCCTCGCGCCGGCGTTCGCGGCGCCGGCCGTGGTGGCGGGGAACCTGCTGACGGGCACGCTGGGCCGGGCGCTCTCGGCCACGGTCCTGCATGTGACCGACGACGGGGGGCTCGCCAGCGGCCTGCACACCTGGCCCTTCGACGAGCGTGGCGTGCCGCCGATCGCGGTCCCGCTGCTCAAAGAAGGCGTGCCCAACAGCCTGTTTCACGATCCGGAGAGCGCGCGGGCGGCGGGCCTTCGCCCCACGGGGCATGTGCGCGGCGGCCAACTCCGGGCATCCAACCTGATCGTCCGGCCAGGCTCCCGCACCCGCAACGTCATCCTCACCGAGCTGCGGAACTACCTTCTGGTCGATGCGTTGCCGCCGATCGACCTGGTGACTGGCCGTGTCGTCGGGCGGGTTCGTCTCGGCGTCATCGCCGCCGGCGAGCGCGTCGGCACCGTCACGATGGGGCTGGACACCTCGGTTGCGGGGCTATTGCGCGCTGTCAGCGAGGTGGCATCGGATCAGGAGCGCTGCGACGAGGTGGACGCGCCGACCTTGGTTTTGCAGGGGGTGGGGTTGGGGGAGTAGCCGCGCCGAAGGTGATGGGTCTGAGCGCAGGCCCTACGGCCCCAAAAACACCACAGCCCGGGGAAAGCCCCGGGCTGGGTGGACGCGCCGCCGCAAGGCGGCGTGCGGCACTATCCGCGCTCGACCTTCTCGATCGCGATTTCGATCTTCTCGATCGCCATCGCGGAGGAGTCGGCGTTCATGTCCGGGACGTTCCACTTGCAGGGCCAGCCTTCGAAGAAGTTGTAGCGGGCCACTTCGGTGGCACCGTCCTGGTCCAGCACGATGATGGAACCCGAGCGGCGGTCGATCTTGCCGTCCTCGATGTTCTTGCGCCACTGCCACAGGTCGTCGGTCGCGGTGTAGCCGCGCTCGAGGACGATGTTGCTGTAGGTCGTGCGGCCCGGCTTCTTGCGAACGGCCTTGTCGTTGCCTTGCTTGAACTCGACCACTTCGGTTTGGCTATCCATGCCCGAGACGGACTTGAATCCACCGACGATGATCTTGTTGTCGCTGATGATCCCCTGGATTTCCAGGAGGAAGTGATAATTACCAAACAGTTCTTCGGTAGGCACGGTGACTTCCTTTTGTTGACCTTTCGTGGGGGCGACGAGAGGGGGGTTATGTCGTCAAGCCTTTCCCGGAGGAGCCACCACCTGACGACGGGTGAACTGTGCCCTGATCACGGGTGATGGTCAAGTCGTGGGAAGGGTTTTTCTGAGGGTTTTTCCTGAGGCAGCCGGCGGCTCCGGCCGGCCGGTGTCCGCGTCCGTACTTCCACGCAGTTCCTTGTGGTAGCCTCCGCGCGAAACCTGGAGTCCCGTGGGAATGTTCGTCGACCTCACCAAGCTGATTTTCCCGAGCTTGTCGGCGTCCGACGACGATGAGCACGACGAGTCAAGCCTCGCGGAGAGCGCCAACGAGAAGGTCCAGGGGCTCGACCGACACACGCTCGCGTTCCTGGAGATGACGCGCAGCGCGATCAAGGAGTGGAACACCAAGGTCCCGTCGGCCGCCAGCATCCTCGCCCCCAGCCACGACGGCGTGCTCGGCACGGTCGCCTTGCCCTTCGGCGGGCTGACGCTCCCCAGCGACGACGAGGACTGGCCGGAGCAGGGCATCGTCCGCGCCGCAACGCTCCGGGCGCTGCGCAGCCGGCTTTTCCCGGTCGTCGACCGCGACGAGGCCTGGTCCTCACGGGAAGAGGCGCGGGCGGCGTTTCAGGAGTTGTTGCCGATCCCGGAGCTGCTGTCGGTGATCTCAACGCGGGGCACCGCTACGTGAACGCCTCGGACGGCGGTCACATCGAGAATCTGGGGGTCTACGAGCTGCTTCGGCGCCGTGCCTCGTTGATCATCTCGGTCGACGGCGAGGAGGACGGCGGGCTGACGCTGGGCAGTCTCTCGACCGCGCTCCGCTACGCCCGCATCGACCTCGGCATCGACGTCGACATCGATCTGGACGCGCTTCGGGGAAAGTCGGCGCGGGTCGGCGACTGTCACCACGCGGTGGGGCGCATCCGGTACTCGCCCACCGAGGAGGGCTTCCTCATCTACATCAAGGCGCGCCTGACCGGTGACGAGAGCTTGTCGATCGAGAGCTATGCGGCGGCGAATCCAACGTTCCCGCACGAGAGCACCGCCGACCAGTTCTTCGGCGAGGAGCAATTCGAGGCCTACCGCGGGCTCGGTGAGCACAGCGTCAGGGGGATCGAGAAATTCCCGGGGCTGCGGGAGGAGTGGCTACCGTAGGCGCAGCTCCAGGAGCGTTGCCAACGAAACCGCCTCGGCCCCGACCGGAAACATCGTTCCTGGCGGCCCAGCGGCGGCCCAGGCTGCGTTGTCGCGACATGATTTCAACGCCGCGGCCGCGCTCTCGGGGCTGACGGCGCGCACGGCCGCGTTCCACCCCGGCAGGTCCTCGATCGAGTAGACCTGCCAGGCCAGGGCGCGCGCCAACTGGTCTGGCGCGGCGCGAGCGGGGTTGAGGCGGCCGAGGGCGGCCCGCTGGGCGCGACGGAGTTCGCCGGGACTCGGCGCGTCGAAGGCCGCGAGCACCTGTCGCAAGGCTTCTGCCGCCCAGTCGGGGTCGGTGCCCACCGTAACGCTGAGCTCGGCGCCCTCGGCCCACGCGGAGAGCGCGTACCCCCGGCCGCGGCGATCGCGGATCTGGGCGACGACGGTCGCCTCGACGAGCTGCGGTCAACGGGGGATCTTGGCAAGAAAGGCGGCAACCAGTTCGTCGTGGCGCTGTACGTCACCGCGGACGAGGTTGCGCCGTACAACTGACGGGCCTCACCAGCCAACAACGACTCGGCCCGGTCCCGGATCTCCCGCCCCATAGCCCCCAGCCTCACCGGCAATCCCGTCGTAGTCGGCGTCGGTCGCGCCTCCCACCGTGGACGACCCGGCCTCGGTCACGCCGCCTGCGGGCACCAGGCTCGACCCGCCGCCGCCGCCGCCGCCGTAGCCGCAGCCGTTGCCGCCGCCCCCGCCGCCGAAGTAGCCGCCGCCGCCGCTCCCCGCGAGCGAGGCGCCTGCACCGCCGGCGCCCGCCGAACCCGATGTTCCGCCGGAACTTCCGCCCGTGCCGCCGCCCGTCGCCGTGCCGCCCCCCCCGCCCGTGCAAGCGCCGGCGTCGGTGCCTGGGAGGCCGTCCAAGCCGCCGCCCGGCCCGCCGGCCGAAGTTCCACCGTACCCGCCGCCGCCGCCGCCGCCCGCTACCAGCAGCAGCACGCCCGCCCGGCCCATCGCCGACATGCCGCCGCCGCCGAGGTAGGGCCATGAGGCGGCGCCGCCGCCGTAACTCGTGCTGTTGCCGCCGGGCCCGCCCACCACCACCGTCAGCGCCTCCCCGGGCGTCACCGCGAGCTCCCCCATCGCGAAGCCGCCAGTGGCGCCGACCGCGCCGTAGGCGCTGCCACCCGCGCCCCAGGCCTTGACCGTCACCATGAGCACGCCGGCCGGGACGGTGAACGTCTGGTCGGCGCCGGTGTACGCGTACACCAGACTGGTCGTGGCGCAGATGGCATCGCCGTCGGTGCAGTCGTTGTCGACGCCGTCGTCGCAGACCTCGGTTGCGCCGGGGTTCACATCAGTGTCGGTGTCGTCGCAGTCGGTGTCGTCGGCAAGGTACCCGGCAGGTTCGTCGCAAGCGAGGGTGGTGGACGACAGATCGCCGAAGCCGTCTACGTCGGTGTCGGCATACCAAGTAGTGGCGTCCAAGGCAGAATCTTCGTCGACGGTGCCGTCGCAATTGTCGTCGAGGGTGTTGCACAGCTCGGTGGCGCTGGAGTTCACATCGGCGTCGGTGTCGTCGCAGTCGGTGTCGTCGGCAAGGTACCCCGCAGGTTCGTCGCAAGCGAGGGTGGTGTTGGAGGCATCGCCGAAGCCGTCCGCATCGGTGTCGGCGTACCAGGTGGCGGCGTCCAAGGCAGAATCTTCGTCGACGGTGCCGTCGCAATTGTCGTCGATGGTGTTGCACAGCTCGGTGGCGCTGGGGTTCACATCGGCGTCGGTGTCGTCGCAGTCGGTGTCGTCGGCGAGGAAGCCGCTCGGCGCGTCGCAAGCGAGGGTGGTGTTGGAGGCATCGCCGAAGCCGTCCGCATCGGTGTCGGCACCCCACGTGGCGGCGTCCAAAGCAGAAGCTTCGTCGATGGTGCCGTCGCAATCGTCGTCGCGGGTGTTGCAGACCTCGGCGGCGACCGGGTTGACGCTGGCGTCGGTGTCGTCGCACTCCTCGCAGGCGGCCCAGCCGTCGGCGTCCAGGTCGGCGAACCCCACCGAACCATCACAATTGTAGTCATTTGGATCTGTACAGTCGGCTTCCGACGCTTCGGGGTTGAAGGTGGCGTCGGCGTCGTCGCAGTCGCCTGCCTCCTCGATGAAGCCCGCGGGCGGGTCGCAGGCTGTGGTCGGGTCGCCGGCGCCGTAGCCGTCCGCGTCGGCGTCCGCGTACCAGTCGCTGGGATCGACGGCGTCCTCGTCGATGATGCCGTCGCAGTTGTTGTCGATGCCGTCGCAGACCTCTGCGGCGTCCGGGTTCACGACCGCGTGCGTGTCGTCGCAGTCCACCTGATCGGTGAAGCCGTCGCCGTCGTCATCGATGATCTGCTTGGTCAGCGAGACCTCCTGTGAGCAGGCGGCGAGAAGGGCGAGGAGGAGCACAGGGGTGGTGGACATCTTGCGAGCATAGCGGAACCGGCGGCTCTCGCCGATGTCCGCACCGGGGTCACCCCCGGAGTCAGATGGTTCTCCTCCTCTTGGCCTGTGTTGCCCCCGAGGCGACGTGGCCCGGTCTGGTCTTGCTTGATCCCTCAGCCGCCGACGAGGGGGTCCGCTTCCTGGAACCCGCCGCCGTGCTGCGTACCACCGATGACAGCGTCGTCATCGACGCGATCCCCGAGACGCTCGACGCCGAGGCCGGTGAGCTGGTCTGGATCACCGCCGAGGACGGCGAGCTCGACTTCGAGGGCTGGACCCTCGGTGAGGAGCTCGATCCGGAGCGCGCCGATCTCTACACCGTGGCCGGCGTCCGCCCCGAGCTGCCCGACTCCTTCGGCGCGTCGATCGCCAACACGCCCGTGGACGGCGCGTGGCGGGTGGAGGCGCCGGAGCTACTGCTGCTGCTGGCCACCCACAGCTTGCCAGGCGTAGAGCAGATCGTGCCCGTGTGGGTGGAGGAGCCCGACGGGCCGGTGGTCGCGCTTGCGGGCGGCGCGACGGGTGTCAGCGGCCGAGCGCCGGGGATCGGGAGGCACACCAGCAGCACACCCCACGCCCGTAATGCCGATGGCAGCGTGTCTACGGAGGTGTCGGACACGGAAGGTATCACGACGGAGGTCGATCCGGCTGAGATGGCGCTTCGAAGCGGCGAGGCCGCGGCCTACGTCGGGCTCCACGAACAGGGCGAGCTCCAGCTCATCCTCGCTGCGGACGGCACGTGGCGCGCCGGGCTCGACGAGGGCGCTCTCTCCGGCAGGTGGTGGATCGAGGGTGGACTGGTCCTTGAGGGTGAGCGGAACACCGTCGTGCTTCCCGCCGAGGATGGCTATTTGGACATCGCGGCGGGCATCATTGGCTTTGGCGGTGCACGGTGAACCGGCGCGACTTCCTGCAAGGTGCTGCGGTCGCCAGTGCCGGCCTTGGCCTCTCGGTGCACCAGGCCTTCGGCGGCGAGGTCGCGACGGTCAGCGATCTCCGGCTGCTCACCGCCGGGTGGAAGGCTGCCCGCGCGGCGGGGCGGGTGCTCCTGGTGTTGGTGGTGCCGGAGGATGACGCGGAGCGGTACTGGCGCGGTGACGCCTGGGGCGAAGCGCTGACCTACGGTGGCGAGCGGATGCATGTGCTGCTGGGCCAGGTCGACGTGGTCTGCGCGCGTCCGGCGTCGGTCGCGGCGCTTTTGCCCGCGACCGCCACCGGCGACGAAGCCTGGGCGTGGCTCATCGATCCGTCGAGCGTTCCGCCCCGTTTCGCCCGATTCGACGGGGTGTGGGGCCCCGCGACGGTCGAGCGCGGGTGGGACCACGACGACGGTGAGGACTGGGAGGCGAGGGTCCAACGCCGCGCGAAGGAGGAGATCGCCGCCTCCGATGCCCGCGTCCGGCCCTTCGTCGAGGACTTCGAGGCCGCCGCCGCGGCGCTTTTGGTGCCGCTCAGCCGCCTCGACGCGGTCCAGCGGGCGCGGCTGGCCCGGTCGGGGGACCGGCTCCTACACGGCCGGCTGCCGGGGGCATCGTGGACCTCCTCCACCGGCTGCGGCTCCCACCCGGACGTGCCCGACAACGACATGGGCTACGGCTTCGCCTGCGGCATGGGCTACGTTCCCCAGCACAGCGAGCGCTTCTTGCAGTTCCTGGTTTCGTGGGCGCCGGAGCTCTAATCGCGACCGGACTGATGCTGGCACCGGACGAGGTCTGGCTCGGCCGGTGTGCGTCGCTGTTTCCGCTGGTCGACGTCGTTTCGGTGACGCCGGAGACGACGTGGCGTGGGGTGGGTCTGGCGCCGAACGGTTTCGCGCGGGGCTTCGCGGCGATCGCGCACGGGCGGGGAGGGCGCCGCGTCGGTCATGGAGTCGGCTTCTCCCTCGCCAGTCGGGACGACTCAGCCCGGCAAGAGCGCTGGCTCGCGGCGCTGGCCCGGGATCACGCGGCGCTGCCGTTTGAGTGGTACACCGAACATCTCGGGCTGACGGTGGCGGCGGGCGACGACCTCCAGATCCCGCTGCCGGTCCCCCATACCGTCGCGACCGCCGATCGTGTTCGCCGAAGCCTCGACCGCCTCGCCGCGGTCTTTGGGACCGTCGGTGTCGAGAACTCCGCCTGGATCGTGCATCCCGGCCACCCGCTCGACGAGCCGGGCTGGCTCGGCGATGCGCTCGGCGACCACCACCTGCTTCTCGACCTTCACAACCTCTACACCAGCTCGGTGAACCTCGGTTTCGAGCCGGAGGCCTGGCTGGCGCGGGTGCCGCTCGACCGGGTCCTCGAAGTGCACCTCTCGGGTGGGGATGAGGCTCCCGCATCGTGGACCGGGGGGCGGCGCATCCGTCTGGACAGTCACGATCACGACGTTCCCGAGGAGGTCTGGCGGCTCTACGATGCCGTCCGGCCCGCGCTGACAGGGCTCCGCTGCGTGACGCTTGAGCGGCAGGAAGGCACCGTCGAGCCTGGCGACGTTCCGGTGCTCGCCGACACCCTGCGTCGCATCCGCGAGAGCATCGCGTGAGCGCCCCCGACCCTTGGGAGGTGCACCTCGGCCCCCTCTTGCGCGCCAGGGACCCGGCCGCCGCGCGCGCCGCGCTGCTCGGCGAGGGCCTTCCCATCGAGCTTGCAGAGGCGGTGCGCGCGCTGGACCCCGACGGGCTCCGGGTCCTCGGCCTGCTGGTGGCGCGGCTTCGGTACGACCGCCTCCTCCAGCGCTCCCAGAAGCAGCGTGCCGCCTTTGAGGCGGACCCCGCCGGGTGGACGGACGCATTCCGCGACTGGCACGCGGCGACGCCGGCGGTTCCAGGTGACGAGGAGGGGCCGTAGGGGCGGGCCGTTCTGGACAATCTGTCCATTTTGACTATAATGGACAACGAGGTGCCGATGACCCGCTCCGTCTCGCTAGCTGAGGCCAAAGCCCACTTCTCCCAGTGTGTGCGCGATGCCGAGGATGGCGCTCCCGTCCTCGTGACCCGACACGGCAAGGCCGTCGTCGCGATCGTTGCCGCCACGGATCTGGACACGCTTGAACGCCTTCGTTCCGCAGGACCGGCGAGCGGACTGGCCTCGCTGGCGGGGCAGTTTGACGACGCGCAGGACTTCGTGGATGTGGTGGAGGCGATCGCGCGTGACCGGCGCCCCTCGTCACCTCCCGACCTGGCGGAGTGACCGGGTGGCCTACCTCTTCGACACCGACGCCCTCTCTGAGGCGATGCGTCGGGCGCCGAACCCCATCTACCGGGCCTGGCTGGCCACGGTCCCTCGTCAACAGCAATACGCCAGCGCCGTGAGCATCGGGGAGCTGTTCCAAGGCGCCTACCGCTCGGAGCGGCGGGACGCTCTGCTGGCGCGCATCGATGATTGGGTGCTTCCCGCGGTCACGGTGCTGCCGTTCGACGTCGGAACGGCTCGGGTGTTCGGCGAGATTCAAGCGCAACTCGAATCGCGGGGGATCTCTCCCGGAGACGCCGATGTTCAAATCGCGGCAACCGCGATTCGCCATGGCTTGGCCCTGGTGACCGGAAACGTGCGGCACCATGCTCGAGTGCCCGGCCTGACCCTGGAAAGGGTACTCGCCGATGCTCGACGGCTTAACCAGCCCCGATGACCTCCCCGCTTCCCCCGACGCCCCGCCCCGGACGCTGGCGGGTGCTCGCAGCATTCGTATTCGTGGCGCTCGTCAGCCAGCTCCTGTGGCTGAACTTCGCGCCGCTGCTCATCGAGGTGCAACGCGACTACCAGGTGGACGAGACGACGGCTTCGTTGCTCATCCTGGTCTTCCCGCTGTTGTACTGCCTGCTCTCGACCCATAGCGGCCGGCTCATCGACCGGCTCGGGTACAAGCGGGTCGTGGGCATCGGCGCGCTCGTCGGCGCGTTCGGTTCGCTCATTCGTTTGGACACCGCCCATTTTGGCTCGCTGCTCGCCGGGCAGATCGTGATCGCGTGCGCGCAGCCCTATGTCGTCAACGGCATCTCCAAGCTGGTGGCGGATTGGTTCGAGCCGGACGAGGGGGCCATGGCCACCGGGCTCGGCACCGTGGGCATGTTCCTGGGCATGGCGGTGGGGATGGCCACGACGCCTCCTCTGTACACCGAGCTCGGTTGGCGCGGCGCAATGGCCGTGAACAGCGCCGTTGCGTTTGCAGCGGCGGGGGCGTGGCTCGTGTTCGCGGCCGAGACGGGCGCGGCCGCTGCTGAAAATCCTTCTCCACTGCGGACCTTGCTCCGGAACCGCACGCTCATGCTCCTGACGGCGCTTGCGGCGGGTGGGCTCGGCTTCTTCAACGGACTCACCACCTGGTTGGAGCAGTTGGTCGCGCCGCGGGGCCTGGACGCGGCGGCGGCGGGGCTCTTGGGCGCCGCCATCATCGTGGGGGGAATCGTGGGAGCGATCGTGGTGCCGCCGATCGCCGACAAGCTCCGGATGCGCAAGCTCCCGCTGCTTCTGTGCGCCGTCGGCGCCGGCGCGGCCTACGCCGCAATGGCGCTGGCATCGGGCTCGCAGGGCCTGTTCATCACCGGCGCGCTCCTCGGCATGACGTTCATGCCCGCCTTTGCTCTCCTACTGACCATGACGGGCGAGGCGGTCGCGCCCCGGGACAATGGGGCGGCGACGGCGCTGGTGATGCTCGCCGGGAACGGCGGCGGCGTCGTGGTGATTGTGGCCATGGCGGTGCTCGACGACTGGCAGGGGATGGCGCCTTGGGTGCTCCTCGGCACGATTGTGGCGATCACGATTGGCTGCGCCGTGGCGCTGCCGGCGGATGTACGCGCGCAATCACCGAGGTAGTCTGGGCGATTCGCCAGGCTCCAGGCGTCGTGGTCAGGCGCGAACCGCAGCGAATCGCGTCGCCTCCGCGACGCCGCCGGCAGCCGCGACGCCGTCGGGACCCTGCTCGCTTCGCGTCCGGCCGAGAGGCGTCGCCCGATCATCGATCGTGCCTCGACGCGGGAAAATGTCGTATGTGTCGCGACACTGATACATTGAACGCCGCCAAATCGTGCGAAACCTGCCGTTCGTTCAACTGAGTGACCAGTTTCGCATGTTTTACGTGCATTCAACGCATTCATGTCGCGATACTGCGGCGGCGGCGGGGAACCCCGCGCGCCTCGAATCCGCGATGCGGATCGCGTGGTCGGGACCGGCGCTACCCGACCGCCCCCACCCTCCGTAGCTCCGCCACCTCCTTTGCGCCGAAGCCCAGCTCCTCCAAGACCTCGTCCGTGTGCTCACCAAGACGCGGCGGCGGCCGACTCGCTTGTAGCCCCAGGGGCGGAGCCGGTAGCCGCCATCCACCAACTTCGATCTGCCTGGCAAACGGATGCGCCAAGGACGCAGCAACGCTCAGCGCCGGACCACAGGGGACGCCCGCCGCCGTCAGCCGCCGCTCCCACCGCGCTACCGAGTCGCCCCCAAGGCGACCGTTGATGGCCGCGTCCAGCTGCTCGCGGTCGGCGACTCGCCCCGCCAACGAGTGCCACTCCTCGGGATCGGGCAGCCCCAACGCCTCCCGAAGTCTGTGCCACAGCCCATCGTTGGCGCAGCAGATCGCCAGCCAGCCGTCGGCACAGCGGTAGAGGTTGTAGGGCGCGATCGACGGGTGGGCATTGCTCGGCGGCGGCGGCGCCGCCCCCGCGTTGAGCGAGGCGCTGGCGTAATAGGCGAGCAGCGCGTGCTGCACGTCGAGCATGGAAAGGTCCACGTAGCGACCGACGCCGCTCCGCTCCCGCTCCAGGAGACCGAAGAGCACGGCCTGGACGGCCACCTGCGCGGTCGCGAGGTCGGAAATGCTCGGCCCGGCTTTCGCGGGGGGATCGCCGGTCAGCGTGGTGATCCCCCCGACGCTCTGGAGGACGAGGTCGTAGCCGGCTCCGTTGTTGTCATGTCCGAACGCACTGATGCTCACCCACACCTGTCGCGACCCTCGTAGGGTCGCGCCCAGCCCGAAACGCTCCATCACGCCCGGGCGGAAGTTCTCGATGACGACGTCGGCGCTCTCAATCAGCCGTCGCGCGACGGCTTGCCCAGCGCTCGCCCGCAGGTCGATGGCGATGGACCGCTTATTCCGGTTGGTGCAGGCGAAATAGACGCTGTTGCCGTGGACCAGCGGGTGGAAACTGCGGGTCTCGTCGCCGGTCAACGCCTCCACTTTGACGACGTCGAAGCCCTGGTCGCCAAGCGTCTGTGTTGCCCAGGGACCGGCGAGCACGCGGGTGAAGTCCGCGACGCGGAAGGACATCGCCGCTGTTTACCCCGGCGGCGGTAATGCCGGGAAGCGGGCGCCGGGTGACGTTGGCGGCGTGGAAGCTTCCCCCGCCCTCGTGCTCGGTGCCTTCGAGCTTCAGGAGCACATCGCCACCGGCGGCATCGGCGAGGTGTGGCGCGCCGTGCACAGCGCCACCCGCGTGTCGGCAGCCGTGAAACTCCTGAGCGAGGCCTCGGCGCGGGACCCAGCTGCTCGCAGCGCGCTGCGGGTGGAGCTTCGTGCCGCCGCCGGGCTCGATCACCCCAACATCGTGTACGTGTACGGCACCGGCGAGGTGGGCGCCGCCGTCGCGGCGCGGAGCGGCGGCCGGTTGGCGGCCGGCACCACCTGGATCGCCATGGAGTACGCCGAGGGCGGCACGCTCCGCGACCGGGTCGGGACGATGACGTGGCCGGCCGTGTGCGAGGCGCTCGCCGACGTGCTGGCCGGACTGGCGCACGCGCACGCCCGTGGGTTGGTGCACGGCGATGTCAAGCCCGCCAACCTGCTTGTCGGCGGTGCGCGCCCTGGGGTGAAGCTCGGCGACTTCGGCCTGGTGCGCACGGTGGATGTGGAGCGCGCGGGGCGCGCGGACGGAGGGTGGGGCACGCCTGGCTACATGGCGCCCGAGCGGGTGGCGGATGGGTTTGGCCCGGTGGGGCCTTGGAGCGACCTGTACGCGCTCGGGTGCACTGCCTGGGCGCTCTTGACCGGGTCGCCGCCCTTCGTCGGTGGCCCCGACGCGGTGATGGAGCAGCACGTCTCCGCATCGCTTCCGGCCTTCGCACCGGTGCTTGCGGTGCCGGACGGCGTCGAGTCGTGGTTGCGGCGGCTCCTGGTGCGCGAGCCAGCGCTCCGCCTGCGCCACGCGGCTGACGCGGCCCGGATCCTGCATCGGCTGACGCAGGTGACCGTTCCCGGACCCCAGCGGGCCATGCCACCGCGTCCTGGGCTTCCGGCAGACGTCACCCTTCCCGTGGCTCACGGCGCCCTTCGCCGGGTCAACAACGCACCCGAGCCGGCCGGCGCCATGCCCGCCCTGGTCCAGCCTTTCCCGGTGCGGCCGAGGGCGCCGCGGTCCATCCCCCAGGTGCTCGCCGGTGCCGGTCTCGAGCTGCTCGGGCTGCGCTCGTTTCCAGTGGTCGGCCGCGCCGCCGAGCAGGACTTTCTCTGGGCGTGCCTTCGCGAGGTGGTCGAGAGCGGCAAGGCGCGGGCGGTGGTCGTTCGCGGGGCGAGCGGGGTCGGCACGTCCCGACTGTCGCGCTGGCTGGTCGAGTCGGCGGCAGAGCTCGGGGTCGCGCGACCGATGACCGCCTGGTACGGGGCGATGGCCGGCCCCGCTCGCGGCCTCCGGCCTGCGTTCCGTCGGGCGATGCGCCTTCCCGCGACGGTGCGCGAGACCACGACGGAGGCGGTGCGCGAGTCCGCCCCAGGGCTCGATGACTCCGATGCTGCCGCACTCGCGGGGTGGTTGTCGCTGGCGGCGCGCGCGGGCCCGCTGCCCCCAAGCGAGCGGTTGACCCTGTTGCGTCGGGTGCTGCGCGCCATGGCCGAGGCGCCGCCGCCCACGGGCGAGGGGCGGGCCATCGTTTTTTGGATCGACGGGGCCGATCAGGGGAGCCTCGACGCGCTGGCGATGGTGCGGAGCCTTTTGGCGGCTCCCGTTCCCGTGCTCTTCGTCGTCGCGCTCACCGAGGAGCTGCTCGCCCCTCGCTCGCTCCAAGCGGCGATGCTCGGGGAGCTGCGGGAGCTGCCCACCGTCGCGGAACTTCGGGTCAGTGCCCTGAGCGAGGACAGTTGCCGCGGGCTCCTCACCGAGTACGTGGGGCTCGATCCCGCGGTCTCCGACGCGGTCACGCGGCGCACCGCTGGGAACCCGCTTTTCGCCCTTCAACTCCTCGGCGACTGCGTCCGACGGCAGTTGCTGGAGACCGGTCCGGCCGGTGTGCGTTTCACCCCTGGCGCACCGCTGGAGCTTCCGGTCGACCTCGAGCGGGTTTGGGTCTTGCGTCTGGAGTCGGCCGGCGAGGGGCTCCCCGCCGTGCAGGCTGTTGCGGTGGAGCTGATGGCCGTTCTGGGCGACCCCGTCGACGAGTCGGACTGGCTCGCAGTGTGTGGCGAGGCCGGCCTGAACCCCGCGTCCGAGCTCGTGGAAAGGCTCGAGAGCGAGGGTCTCCTCGTCCGCGTCCTTGGCGACACCGCCTGGAGTTTTGTCCACGCCATGTTTCGGGAGGCCCTGGTGCGCCGGGCAGCGCGCGGCGGCCGTTTGGATGGGGCCCATCGCGCGTGCGCCGCCATGCTCCTGCGCCGCGACCTGCGCGCCGACAGCGAGCGCATCGGGCGTCACCTCGGCGCGGCCGGGGACCTGGGCGGCAGTCTCGCCCCGCTTGCCATCGCGATCGAGGAGCGCATCCTGGCGCGCGAACAGCGCGCCGCCAGCGATTTGCTGGACCTTCGCGCTGACGCGCTCGCGCGGATCGGCGTGGCGACGGATGACGCACGGCAGGCAGAGCAGCGTTTCCTCGAGGCGCTGCACGCCCAATCGGGGGGACAGCTTCAGCTCGCGGAGACCCGGCTGGCGGGGCTCATCGACGACGCCGCGTCGCATGGGTGGGTCGGTGTTCACGCGCGGGCGCTGTGGCTGCGCGGTCGCATCTCGCGTCGGCGGGGAGACTACCGAGCGTCGGCTGATTTCTTCGCGGACGCGGCGCTCTTCGCCGGGTCGACGGGGGACCGCCGCACGCTCGGGCGGGTGCAGGCGGATCTGGGTGATGTGCTGCTCGAGACAGGGGAGTGGGACTCCTCGCTGCAGGCTTTCGAAGCTGCGCTGCCCATCTTCGAAGCGCTCGACGATGCGATCGGCCTCGGCGAGGTACACATGGGCCAGGCGCTCTTGTGCCTGCGCGCCGCGCGCGCCGCCGACGCGGAAGGCCACCTTGCGGAGGCGATGTCATGCTACCGCCGCGCGGGGAACCGGGTCGGTCAGGCGCGCGCCATCAACCTCCGCGGCGATGTCCTACGCTTCGCGGGCCGGTCCCATGAGGCGGCGGATGATTATCGTGCCGCGATCACGCTCTTGGAGTCGCTTCAGAGTTGGATGGTGGTCGTCCCCCAGGTGAACCTGGGACTGTTGATGGTCGAGGGTTCGCACTGGGCGCCGGCGCGACAGCACTTGCTCTCCACCCTTGAGGAGCTGTCGCGACACCCGTTCCAGGAGGCCGAGCTGTGCGCTCGCCTCGGCCTGGTCACCGTGGCCCTCGCCGTGGGCGACGACGAGTTGTGCGAAGCGCAGCGCGCTCCGATCATCGCGCTGCGGACGACGATGTCGCTCCCCACGCCCGAGGTGCGCCGTCTCGTTGCCGGGGCCGCATCGCAAGCCAGGGCCGTGGGCCGTGGCGGGCTGGTCGCCTGGCTGGAGCCCGCTGGATAGGCCCCGGCAGATGGAAGACCACGAACGCGGCCGCGACGCTTTCCCCGACGAAGACAGCTACCGGCTCCACGCGCTGCGTCACAGCACCGCCCACATCATGGCCGAGGCCATCGGTGCGGTGTTTCCGGGCGCCCGGTTCGCTTTCGGCCCCCCGGTCGAGGACGGGTTCTACTACGACGTCGATGTGTCGCGACCGATCGTCGAGGCGGATCTCGCCGCCATCGAAGAGGCGATGAAGGTCGTCGTGAAACGCAACAGCGTGTTCGTTCGTCGGAACGTCGATCATGCGGAGGCGGCGGAGATTTTTGCGGGGCAGCCGTACAAGCTCGAGCACATCGCCGCATTGCAGGGCCCGCTCGGCACCTTCGATCAGGGGGGGTTCACCGACCTGTGCAATGGCCCGCACGTCATGCGCACCGGGCAATGCAAACACTTCAAGCTGATGAAGCTGGCCGGTGCTTATTGGAAGGGGGACGCGACGCGCCCGATGCTCCAGCGGGTGTACGGCACGGTGTGGCCGACTCGTGAGGCGCTCGACCAGTACCTCTTCCGGTTGGAGGAAGGGAAAAAGCGCGACCATCGCCGCGTGGGCCAGGCCATGGGCCTGTTCATGACCCACGAGTGGGCGCCGGGGGCCACTTTTTGGCTGCCCAAAGGCGAGGTGCTCTACCACACCCTCGCCGAATCGATGCGCTCGCTGCTTTTGACCGAAGGCTACGTCTCGGTCCGCACGCCGATGCTCTTCGAGAAGACCCTGTGGGAGACCAGCGGCCACTGGGCGCACTACCGCGACAACATGTTCCGCATCGACAAGCAGGAAGAGGGGGAGGAAGAACGCCGCACCTACAGCCTCAAACCGATGAACTGCCCCAGTCACATGCTCATCTTCCGCAGCACCCGGCGCAGCTACCGGGAGCTGCCGCTCCGCATTCACGACCAGGGCGTCTTGCACCGCGACGAGGCCAAGGGCGCGCTCGGCGGGCTGACGCGCGTCCGGCAGTTCGCCCAGGATGATGGGCATCTCTTCTGCATGGAAGAGCAGATCGAGAAGGAGGTCGGCGATCTGATCGCCTTGATCAACCGGGTGTACGGGGCGATGGGGCTCGGGTACCGCGCGAGGCTCGCCACGCGCCCCGCTGACAAGCTCGGCGACGACGAGCTGTGGGACCGCGCCGAGGCCTCATTGGAGAACGCGCTTCGCGCCAACAATCTGGCGTGGACCGTGAATGCGGGGGATGGCGCCTTCTACGGCCCGAAGATCGACTTCGACGTCATCGACGCCCTCGGGCGCTTCTGGCAGTGCGCGACCATTCAGTTGGATTACCAACTTCCGCTGCGTTTCGAGCTGTCTTATGTTGGGCCCGACAATCTGCCACACGCGCCGGTGGTCATCCACCGGGCAATCTTCGGCAGCTTCGAGCGTTTCATCGGCATCCTCATCGAACACTACGCCGGGGCGTTCCCAGCGTGGCTGGCCCCAGAGCAGGTCCGGGTCATGACGGTCTCGGAAAAGTCGACGGCGTGGGGCGCCGAAGTCGTGGCCACCCTGCGCGCTGCTGGTCTCCGCGTCCATTTCGACGACGGGGACGAGAAGGTTGGCGCCAAGATCCGGGAGGCCCATGCGCACAAGCCCGTGTGGCAGGTCGTGGTGGGCGAGCGTGACGCTGAAAACAGCACGGTATCGGTGAAATCGAGAGACGCCGACCTGGGCGCCATGCCCCTGGCCGCCTTCCGCGATCACGCCCTCGTCGAGTCCCGGCGCCCGTTCGGATGAACATCGTCCAGGTCTCCGCCGAGCTGGCTCCGTGGTCCAAGACCGGCGGGCTCGGCGATGTCTGCGGGGCCCTGCCGCAAGCCCTGGTGGCGCGGGGCCATCGCGTCCTCGCCATCGCGCCGCGGTACAAGGACTATGACAACGCCTGGGACACTGGGGTTCGCGCCCGCATCCACCTGTTCGGCCATACGCACGAGATCGCCTATTTTCACCTGAACCAGGGCGGTGTCGACCATCTCTTCATCGACCATCCCAGCTTCCGCCGGCCCGGCATCTACGGGGACGACCAGGGGACCTACGGCGACAACCTCTTCCGCTTTGCGCTTCTGTGTCGTGCGGCGTTGGAGGCGCCGCTGCGGGTGCCGCTCGGCGGCGAAGTGCTCGGGGAAGAGGTGCTTTTCCATTGCAACGATTGGCACACCGGGCTTTTGCCGGTGTTCCTGGAGGGCATCTACCGGTCCGCGGGGCGGTATCCGCGGGCGCCCGCGGTGCTCGCCATCCACAACGCCGGGCACCACGGGGTCTACGAGGCGCACGAGTTCGCCGGGCTCGACGTCTCCACCCGCTGGTGGCCCGCCTGCGACATGAGCGGGCGTCTCAACTGTCTCAAGGCCGGCGTGGTGCTTGCGAGCAAGCTGGTGACGGTGTCACCGACGTACGCGCGGCAACTCTGCATCGACCACGGGCACGGACTCGAAGGCTTCTTCACCCATCGTGCGCAGGACCTGTGGGGCATCCTCAACGGCATCGGCGACGAGTGGAATCCCGCCACCGACCGCCATCTGGACACGCCTTTTTCTGCGGAGGACCTCTCGGGCAAGGCGGCGCAGAAGGCGGCCCTGCAGAAGGAGCTGGGCCTGCCGGCCCGCCCCGAGGTGCCGCTTTTCGGGGTGGTCGCGCGGCTCGATCATCAAAAGGGCATCGACCTGTTGATGGGGGCGGCGCCGTGGTTGTTGCGGCAGGATGCCCAACTGGTGGTGCTGGGTAGCGGCGGGGCCGCCTACGAGGACTTTGTCCGGCGCCTGGCGCGGGAGGCGCCGTCGCGGGCGCGTGGCGTGGTCGGGTTCTCCGAGGCGCTGGCGCACCGAATCGAGGCCGGCGCGGATCTGTTCCTCATGCCGTCGCGCTTCGAGCCCTGCGGCCTCAACCAACTGTATTCACTCCGGTACGGTACCGTGCCCATCGTGCACGCCACCGGCGGGCTTGCCGACACCGTCCAGACCTGGGATCCGACCACCCAAACGGGCAATGGCTGGGCCTTCCGCGAGTTCTCCAGTGATGCCTTCGTGTCCGCCATGCACTACGCGCTCCGTACGTGGTGGGACCATCCGGACGCGTGGAAACGCATCCAACAGAACGGCATGGCCCGCGACTCGGGTTGGGCTCGCGCCGCCGAGCTTTACGAAGCGCTCTATCTCTCAGCCTGGGGCCGGTGATCCGATGTATGGTGCACGCGTGAAACCATCCCTTCTGGCACTCGCCCTGGTCTTGTCCTGCGAACAGGACTACACCGTCGTACCTCAGGCGCCCGCGGTCGATCCCGCCGACGTCACCGAGTGCGGCTTCACCCGCGTCGAGGACACCTCGTTCTTCCGGTATGACTGCAATCCGGTCTTCCCGTCGCGCGGGGAGGACGGCAAGCCCAGCGGGGTGGAGTTTCTGGAGGACGGCGAGCCATGGGCCGACGTGCTCGGCTCCACCATCTTCAACGTGACCGAGGTCCTCGGCCACCCCTTCTACCAACTCTGGTACACCGGCCTGGTCGACGACGGCACCGACAGTTCGTTCCCCCCGTACGCGATGGGCTACGCGATCTCACCCGACGGCGTAGACTTTGCTTCGTTCGGCGACAATCCCGTCCTGGGCCAGGGCGGCGACAGCTCCTTCGACGCCGACTACATGTCGGGGAATCAGGTGGTGTGGGACCCAGGCAGCGAGCAGTACGTGATGATCTGGCAGGGCATCAACGACGACCGCGACCCGACGAAGATCGTGAACGGTTTGGGTGTCGCGACATCTTCTGACGGACGCGACTGGACCCGGTTTGCCAAGAACCCGGTATTCGACTTCGGCCAGGTCGAGAATCGCAACGTGAACTACTGCTGGCCGCTGGACCTCACCCTGGGCGAAGTGTCCGGCTACACCGGGTACATGGCGGGAAACAACAGCGGCAGTCAGATCTGCGAGGTGTACCGGCTCAACGCGGGCGCACTCGGTGACTGGAAAGCCAGCGACGAGCCGGTCTTGGAATCCGGGGAGCCCGGTGAGTGGGACGACAAGGGCATGATCGCGCTGTCAAGCGCCAAGCTCGGGGACGAGCGCCACATGTTCTACGTCGGCTTCGGTGATTGGACGGAGTCTGGCAACTACATCCTGGCCACCAACGCCTTCTTGGGAATGGCCACCTACGACTTCGACGACGACCAGTGGGAGAAAGCGGGGGACCCGATCCCGCTGAACCTCACCGACGAAGGCTCGGTCTCAGGCGTCGAGGCGCTCGTCGTCGGCACCCGGATCCACTTGTGGATCACCGACGACTACAGTGAGGAGACCGACGGCGACTTCGATCAAGCCATCGGCTACTTCCTCTTCGATCCCGAGCGCGCCGCGCTGGAGGATGAAGGAGGGGAATGAACGCGCTGGCGCTCTTTTTGGCGACGGGCTGCGGCACCTCGGGCCTGAGCACGCGGCCGCCGGTCGATACGCTCGACACGGCTGGTGACGACAGCCCGGTGGGGATCGACTCGCTCGACCCCCAGTGGAGCTTGCCCGACGAGGAGACGGCGGTCACGATCACCGGCCAGGGATTTTCCGGAAAGACGGTCGTTGAGTTCGGCCGCAGCAGCGTCACCGCCAGCGTTGTCGACGAGCACACCCTCGTCGTCACCGCGCCCGCCGCGGGTGTGGAGACCACCGTCGATGTCACGGTCACCTCCGACGAGGGTACGGCGACGCTGCGGGACGGCTTCACCTGGGCGGCAGAGGAGCCCGAGGACACCGGTGGTGAGGACTCCGGCGGCGACACCGGCGGCGACACCGGCAGCAACAGCGGCGCCGGCAAGGTCGGCGGCCTGCTTCAGTTCCAGCTCGTGCAGATCGCCTGCCCGAGCTGCCTGGGCATGACCAGCAGCCTCCAGGTCAGCGCCCAGGCGGCGTTCCACACCCCGACCAAGCAAAGCTGGGTCTCCTGGCTCCCCGCCATCGGCACCTGCGCGGTCAATCCCACGCCGACAGCGGCGGCAAGCGCGTACCTGGACGCGGGGACGCGCATGTGGTTGGAGTACGGTCCCAACGACCATCCGGAGGTCAGCGTCGCGCTCAGCGCCGGCGCCGACGGGCTGTTTGCCGCCGAGGGTCTCAGCGCCGACGACTTCGTGCGCACCGCGGGCTACCGGGTGGAGCTCGCGGGGGGAGGGGACGTCGACGCGTTCACCGAGGAGAACGCGGTGTACACGCCGGACTCGATTGCAAGTCTCACCCCGGCCGAGATGCTCTACACCGAGCCTCGCGACGCCTTCGCGGCGCAAATCCGCAAGTCGCGCGCCGACTTCACCTGGTCGTCCAGCGGGGGCGCCGCGGAGTTCGCCGTGCTCATCGACGTGTACAGCGCCTCGGGCAATCCGCTCGCGCAGGTGATGTGCTACGACTCTGACAGCGGTGCTATGCGAGTACCGGCGGCATACCTGGACTATCCGTCCGGCTCGCTCCTGGTCATCGGCATGTATCGGTACGCCGTGGCAAGCTTCCTCCGCCCTGACGACGGGAGCACCGTCGAGACGGTGACCACCTTCGGGGTGCTCGGCACCGGTACCCTCAGCAACTAGCCCTCCTCGGACGTCCCATGCGTTGGTTTGTATCTCTTCTGTTCGTCGCCGCCTGCACCACCGAAGCGGAGGTCGATGAGATCTGCGACGAGATGTGCCAGGAACTGGTCATGACCTGCGAGTACGACGCCTACCCCAGCTTCGAGTCTTGCATGCAAGGTTGCGCCTTCTCCCGGGAGCAGGGAGGCAACGTAAAGCGATATCAAGAATGTGTGACCGAGGCTGCGTGTGACACTTTCCTGATCGTGGATTGTGAACATGAATTTGGGGCGGCGGCGGCTGAGGAGCAGGGGAAGGAAGACTGACGCCGAGCGTGTCGATGTCGGGTTGGCCGCCCCCGCCGACGGACGCGCCGCTCCCCCTGCCGGCCGGGGCGAGTGCGTTGGAGCACCTCACGCCGCGCCGCGTCGCGATCGTCCAGCTTGGCTTTCTCGGCGACGTGCTGCTCGCTACGCCCGTCGCTCGTGCGTTGCGCGTCCGCTGGCCGGGGGCGAGGATCGTGTGGGTCGTCCACCCGCGTTTTGTCGAGGCGCTCGTGGGGAATGTCGACATCGACGACGTCATCCCCGCGGCGGGACTTTTCGGGTTGGTCCGGGCGTTGCGTGGTGCCGACGTGTGCGTAGATCTGCAGCGGAGCACCGCGGCGAGTCTTGCGGCCTGGTTCGCCGGGGTGCGCATCCGGGTCGGCCGGCCCGCCGGCTGGCTCCGGGACCGCCTGCTCTCGCACGTCGTTCCCGCCCAGCGCGCCTACTCGGCACACTTCCGGGCGTCCGTCGTGCGCGTGTTCGGCATCTCCGAAGTGTCGCTCGACCTCTCGCTGGCGCCTGCGAAGGAGGGGGCAGGGCAGTCCACGGGCCTCCCTCCGGTGGGCCGTGGGCCGATCGTCGCGCTCGCGCCGTTTGCGCGTCTTCCCACACGGCAGTGGCCGATGGCACGCTGGGAGGCGCTCGGCGTCAGGCTGCGTGCGGAGAAGGACGCGCGGCTCGTCGTGCTCTGGGGCCCACCGGACGAGGAGCGCGCCCGGAGTTTCGCGCGCGCAATCGGCGCCAGCCTGGCCGCACCGACCGGGATCCGAGGGCTGGCCGCACAGGTCGCGACATGCGACATGCTCGTGGGCGCGTGCAGCGGTCCCCGCCACGTCGCCGTGTCTCAGCGGGTGCCGACGGTCACCCTGCACGGCGCGACGGCGGTGGGCGGCTGGACGCGCCCGTCGGCGTGGCACCGCGCCGCGTGGACAGAGCTGCCTTGCCGCCCGTGCAACCGCGCGACCTGTCCCATCGGCGTGAAATGCCTCGCGGAGCTCGACGAGGGGCGCGTGATGCTGTTGATCGACGCGGTGCTGGGGTTGGGCCCGGAGCCGGAGCTGGTGGTGCGGATTCGCCCCTAGTTGCCGCTGGCGGTATGCGGTCGTTCAGCCCTCCGCAATCTCCCTCAAAGCCGCCAGCACCGCATCCAAAAGCACCTCCGCCGGCGCCGGCTTCCGCACTCGCCCTTGGACCAGGTCCTGCGTCAGCTCCAGGATCGCCGGCTCCCGACACGCGGTGTGCAACAGGGTGTAGGGTCGGACGGCGAGGCGTCCCAGCTCGTCCAACAGCACGATGCCGCCTGCGTCCTGGAGCTGCTGATGGTATTTCCGCGACCGCGGTCCCAGCGCCTCCTCGGGGGCGTCCCCGAGCGGCATGAACAGGTCCATGACCAACAGGTCCACCGGGCGGGTGTGGAGCGCCGCCACTGCCGCGCCCACCGTCGTGAGCGTCTCCACGTCAGCGACCCCGGCGCTCTGGAGCGCAGCCGCACAGGCGCGTACGTTGTCGGGGTCGTCGTCCACGAAGAGGACGCGGGGCTTGGGCATCGTCCTAGGGACTATCCCCCGTTCTGCTTCCGAGGCCCGGCAAAGAAACGC
The DNA here is from genome assembly GCA_947490345.1 of Deltaproteobacteria bacterium. Classification (GTDB taxonomy): domain Bacteria; phylum Myxococcota_A; class UBA796; order UBA796; family SXON01; genus SXON01. The sequence continues at coordinate 39,748 of CANLGL010000010.1, read as the reverse complement.
ACGCCCAGGGCCTCGGCAGCGCGGAACCACACCCACGGGGGAACCAAGAGCGCCCGCCCCGGCATCAACGGTTCGCGCGTCTGGGAAGCCGCCTTCGCCATTTCTGGGAGCACCTCCGCGACCCAGCGCGGGCCGTCCACGTCCAGCACCAACTGGGTCCAGGGGTCGCACATCGCGGGCAGGAAGCGTGAGATCCATTGGACCGTCTCCCGCGTGGCCGGCTCGCGTTCGATTGCGGGTGTGGCCAGCCGGAGGGTGGCTCCTGGCGTTTCGATCTCCAGAATGCGGAAGCCCAGGCCCGGCGGCCCCGTGACCAGCGCCTGTGCCACCTGGGCCTTGACGCGGGCGCGGGGCGCCGAGAAGGTGCCGGGAATCTGCGCGCGCACGACCGCCTCGCGATCGATGCGGAGCTCCTCGACCTGGCCGGACACCCACGACACCCAGCGGGCATCCCGCGCCAACGCGTCTTCCAGGTACGACAGCTCGGCGAAGGTGCACGCTTCGAAGGCGCAGCCGCAGCGCTTCTGCATGTCGTTGGCGAGGGAAACGCGCTGCATGTCGGTCAGTGGGCGCGCGTTGTTGAAGAATTCGTTGCCCAGGAGCACCCAGCGCTCGTTCTCGCGGAGGTGACGGCTCTGGCCCAACAGCGCCTCGACGGCGCGGGTGTCGAGGTCTTCGTCGCGCGTCAGCGCCAGCATCGTTCCGACCGCAAGGTGTTGGCCCTCGCCGGCGAACGTGAGCCCCAGGGCCTGATGGACGGCCTCCGCCTCGGTGTGGGTGACGACCACGCGCGACGGTTCGGCTTCGGCGTGGGTGCCGCGGGCGAGCGCCCAGATGCGGTCGGAAACGTAGATGCCGTGTTCGTACATCGCCTCGTTGAGCGCGCTGAGATCAGCTTTTTCGCGCTGAAGGCCGCCGAAGAGGCGGCGGAAGAGACCCTGATCCGCGATGAGCTCGCTGGCCCAGCGCTCTCCGGTCTCCGTCCAGTCGCGCAGACCGTCCCGGTCCTGGTCGGCCGACCAGGTGGCCGCCATGAACGCCAGCAGATGGGAGACCTGGCATCGGAAATACGGCCCCGGTGGGAAGGCGAGGCGTTGGTGCACCCACTCGCGCAGGTGGGCCGGCAGGGGCCGCGCACGATCCCTGATCAGGTTCTCCTCGGCCCCACCGAGCTTGCCGTCGGACCAGGCGACGACCAACATCGGCAACATTCGCAAAAGCGCCGGCTCCGGGTCCGCGAAGCCCAGGTCCCGCCACAGCCGACGATCGAGCGAGGAGAGCAGTTCGGAAGGACGGTGCGACAAGCGGGTCCGGGGCGGAGTTGCCCAGGCTGGGGCGGGGGTGTAGAACGCCGCAGCGTCTACCTCCCGGGCCTCCCGGAGCGGCGTCGAGGTAGCATGTCGCAGCGCACGGGTCGAATCGGCTGGTTCCTCGTCTGGGCCGTCGTCTTCTGCGACATCGGCACCTCGGTGTACTACGTCCCAGGCATCCTCTACGGAACCACCGGTGACCGGGCAGGATTCTTCGTTGTCTCTACGCTTATCGCGTTTGTGCTGTTGGCGATCAAGTACGTCGATGTGACCCGTCGTTTCCCGGGCGGGGGCGGCGTGGTGTCGGTCGCGGATGCTGCCGCGGGCCCCTGGTGGGGTGGACTCGGCGGTCAACTGATCATGGTGGACTACTTTTTGACAGTGGCCATCAGCGCGATCGCGGGCCTCTACTACATCGACAGCGTGGTCCACCTGGGCGGAAACGTCCTCCCGGCCACCCTCGCGGCGCTGGGGGTGCTCGCGCTGCTCAACATCGTCGGCATCAAAGAGAGCGCGATGGTCAGCCTCGGCCTGGCCGTCGCGGCGCTGGTCGTGGACGTCGGGGTGATCGGCGCCGTCTTCATCAATGCGCCGCCTGGCCTCTGGGGCCACTTCCTCGACGAGTTGTCCAGGCTTCCTGAGCTTACTCCCTGGCAGATGCTCGTCGGGTATTCAGGTGCGTGGCTGGCGTTCTCCGGGCTTGAGTCGATCTCGCAGTTGTCGCCGGCCATGCGCGACCTCAACGAGACGCCGCGAAAGGGCATGCTGGCGGTGGTGGCCAGCGTGCTCATCACCGCTCCGTTCCTCACCTTTTTCTCGACGCTGGTGTTGTCGCCGGCGGTGAAGGACCACGAGTCGGAGCGCTTCATCTCGGAGCTCGGCGCGGTCGTCGGCGGCGACTGGCTCAAGCTCGCGGTTGTGCTCAGCGCGTCGTCCTTGCTCCTTTTTGCAGCCAACACCGCGATCATCGGAAACTACCACGTGATGATGGCGTTAGTACGCCGGCAATTGCTGCCCGCGGCGCTGGGAGCACTCTCACAGCGCTACCAGACGCCCTACCGGGCCGTGATCCTCTCGGTCGCCGTTCCCGCGCTCATCCTGGTCCTCGCCAAGGGGAGCATGACGCTGCTCGGCGAGCTGTACGCCTTCGGCCTTCTTGGCGCCTTCATCCTCACCAGTGTGGGCATGGACATCCTCCGGTGGCGCGATGGGAAGCGGGGCCTCGGGATGGTCCTCGGCATCCTGACCTCGGTGCTGGTGGCCTTGGCTTTCGGGGTGAACCTTCTGGCCAAGCCGATGGCGACGGTCTTCGGCGGCGGCCTCGCCGGTCTCGGAATGCTTCTGGCCTGGATGACGCGGTCCGGTCGGTTGGACCGCCTGATCGAGTTGATTCCCAGGCTGTCGCCCCCGCGCGAGGTCGACGTCACCGAGACCTCGTTCCTGACCCTGGACAAGGCCACCGCCGCGCTGACGGCCGAAGGTCCCAACAATGTGCTCGTCGCGAGTCGCGGTGCCACGCGCAAGATCTTCAAGGAGGCGGTGGATCGCGCGCGCAGTCGCGGCCTTGACCGGGTCTACGCCATTTATGTGGACGAGGTGCCGGGGCTCTTCTACCCGCAGCTCGCCCACCCGACGCCCGAGGGCCTCACCGTCCTCGAAGCGGCGTCCATGGCGATCGAGTCCATGGGCATTCGCTGCGTTCCCGTCTGGACGCTATCTCATTCGGCTGCGGAGTCCGTGGCGGAGGCTGCAGAGTCACTTCGGTGCGACACCATCGTGATCGGAGCGACCCAACGCAACTTCCTCTGGGCCACCCTGCGCGGCAAATTCATCGGCGACCTGCTGCGTCAGCTCCCCCAAAACATCCGGCTCATCGTGGTGGGGTGAGGGGGGCGCCGTTTCCGGTCGTTTTGGTGGGTGCGGTGCTCGATTCTGACCTGCTGGGCCGCCGAGGCGGATCGCAGGCCTTCAGTAACTAGCTAACATCATTATAGAATGAGCGGTGGCGCGATCCTTGCTGGTGGGTGGTACTCGCCCGGGGCTTGAGCATGAATCTGGTCCTACCGCCCACCCTCAAACACGCTGTCCGTGTGGAGCGGGACTCGTTTGGCGCGGTCGAGGTACCCGTCGTACACCTGTGGGGGGCGGAGACGCAGCGGTCGATCGATCACTTCCAGATTTCCAGGGAGCGAATGCCAACGGAGCTCATCCGCGCCTTGGTCCTGGTGAAGCTGGCCGCTGCCAACGTAAATCGGCGGCTCGGCGTCTTGGTGGGCGCGAAGGCCGAGGCCATCGTGCGGGCGGCCACCGAGGTCCTTGCCGGGGGTTTGGCCGCGGAGTTCCCCCTCGTGGTGTGGCAAACCGGCAGCGGCACGCACTCCAACATGAACGTCAACGAGGTCCTGGCCAATCGAGCGAGTGAGCTCATGGGCGGGACGCGGGGTGAGTCCCGCCTTGTCGATGCGCACGCCGACGTCAACTGTGGCCAATCCTCGAACGACGTATTCCCGACAGCCATGAGCGTGGCCGCCGTGCTCTCCGTGACGGGGGACCTCTCGCCCAAGGTCCGCCGCCTGCGCGAGACCCTTGCCGCGAAGAGTCTCGCGTTCGCCGACATCATCAAGGTCGGGCGAACGCACCTCCAGGATGCGACGCCGCTGACGCTCGGCCAGGAGGTTTCCGGTTGGGTCGCGCAACTCGACCGCGGCCTCGACCACGTTGGCCAGGCCATCCCCCACCTCTCCGAGCTCGCGATCGGGGGCACGGCCGTGGGCACCGGGCTCAACACCCACCCCCGGTTTGCGGTCGAGGTCGCCGAGGAGCTGTCGCGGCTCACCGGACACGCCTTTCGGACCGCTCCCAACAAGTTCGAAGCCATGGCCGCTCACGACGCCATGGTTTTTGCCCACGGTGCGCTCAAGACGCTCGCCGTCGCGCTGATGAAGATTGCAAACGACGTTCGGTGGTTGGCCTCGGGGCCGCGATGCGGTCTCGGAGAGCTCACCCTTCCCCAGAACGAGCCTGGGAGCTCGATGATGCCCGGCAAGGTCAACCCGAGCCAGTGCGAAGCGCTCAGCATGGTGTGCTGTCAGGTTTTCGGGAACGACGTGGCGATCAGCTGCGGGGGCGCGATGGGCAACTTCCAGCTCAACGTCTACAAGCCGATGATCATCCACAACTTCTTGATGAGCGTGCGGCTCCTGGGCGACGGCGCCGAGAGCTTCAACGAACATTGCGCCCAGGGGATCGAAGCGAACCGCGAGCGAATTGCGCTTCACCTGCACCGCTCGTTGATGCTTGCCACCGCGCTGAGCCCGCACATCGGCCACGAGCGTACTGCCACCATCGTCCGGCACGCGGAGAAGGCGAATCAGGGCCTGCGCGAGGCGGCGTTGGAGCTCGGGTACGTGACGGGTGAACAGTTCGACGAATGGGTCCGGCCCGAGGCCATGCTCGGGTTCGAACGCTAAAAACCTCCAGGAGTATCTATGCCAAGAGTCAACTCAAGCCAGCTCAGTCTCAGCGAGGGGCCGGCCCCCTCGGAGGACGATCCCGTTGTCAACGAATACCCCGACGAAGGCAGCGGCCGCGTGACGGACCTCGTCCCTGATCGGAACGACGTGGACGACATGGGAGAGCTCTACGGGGTGGCGGAGACCGAGGGCGTGCCCCTTCAGCTCGGCGCCGATCTCGTCACGCCGCGGGATCGGGACCGGTGGGAAAACAACCCGGACTCCAGGTACGAGCCGGAGTAGGCAGGGCTGCTGGGCAGACCCCGGTGATGGAGCCGGTTATCGGTCTGGTCGATGTCCGCGCCCGCTCCGCACCGCTTGCTCTTCGTCTGCACCGCCAACATTTGCCGGTCGCCGATGGCCGAAGACTTGGCGCGCCTCTACGCCGTGCAGCGCGGTTGGTGGGTCGAGGCGCGCTCGGCCGGCACCCACGCACGCACCGGGGATGACGCTGCGCCCAACTCGCAGCGCGCCATCAAGGACCTGGGCGGCGACCTTACCCAACATAAAAGCCAGCCGATGAGCGCGGAGCTGGTGGCCTGGGCCGACCGCATCCTGGTGATGGAGCTGCGCCATGCCCAGCTCATCCGCGCCGAGTTCCCGGAGTCCGACAGCAAGGTCCAGCTCCTGGGCACTTTCGGCGGCATGATGGAGCTGGGTGACCCCTACGGAAGCTGGATCTTCAAGTATCGTAGCAGTCGCGACGACATCCGCCGCTGTGTCGAGGGGCTGCTGGACCGGATGCCACCGCGGGTGAGGTAGGGCCGGGTGGGCGGTGGAAGCGCGGGCGCCTCCGGGGCGGCGGCCATGATCAAATCAGTGTCGCGACATAAAAGAATGAAACACGCGAAAAGCGTGCGTTGGGTGGGGTTGGTTCGAACCAACGCCCTGAAGCGCGTGGAAAACGTTCATTCCATGAGAATGTGTCGCGACACGATTCGTGGCGCGCTCACCGCTGCCGGCAACTCACCACGTCGGCTGCCAATGCATGTGCCCGTCCCTCAGCGGGCCGCCGCACATGCACGGCGTTCCGGCGCCCCGCACAATTCGACGAGTGGGGCGACAACGCCTATGCACATGACTCAGGCGGAAGCGGACAACGTCGAGGGGTGCGCCAGCACCCCCCGACCTTTGTCCGCACCGGCGACCTCGCCCACCGAAAAAGTAGCCGCCGCCGTGGCCACCGCAGCGATCGTTCCGCGATTGACGGCGTTCGTCCTTCGCGCCAGCGCTCACTCGCATGTCGCGACATGCGCCACCACCGAGAAAGCGGACAACGTCGAGGGGGCCGGGTGAGCTTCTGGAACCTCCACCCCACAATGCGCGGCCGTGCTCACGGCTGCCGGCAACTCACGAGGTGAGCCGCCACCTCGGCAGATACCGGCACCGCCGGGCTCACGGCGGGCGCCGCCGTGCTCACGGCTGCCGGCAACTCGCGAGGTGAGCCGCCAATGCCTATGCACATGGCTCGGCCGGTGCGGCCCGGCGCTCACCCCGTACAAGTCGGGCCGTGTCGCCCCACTCGTCGAATTGTGCGGGGCGCGCATGCGTGCGCGTGCGCCCGATGGCTCACGGTCGTGTCGCGACACGATTATGATACACGCTAATGCTGGACGAACGCCAACTCTTAGAGCGACGCTCGGGCGCCCCGCCGCGACCGCCTCCGCCACGCGGCGCACCTCGCCGGTTCCCCCGCGCAAGTCGGGCAGTGTCGCCCCACTCGTCGAATTGTGCGGGGCGCGGGAACGCGGCGCCGGCGCGGCCGCGCTCAACGCGAGCGCCGCCGTGCCCACGGCTGCCGGCAACTCACGAGGTGAGCCGCCACCTCGGCAGATACCGGCACCGCCGGGCTCACTGCGGGCGCCGCGGCGCTCACTTTGCCGGCACTGAAGCAGCGTCGGCAGCCGCTCGGTAGATGAAGTGGAGATCGAAGGTCGCCGTTGTCGGGTGGCCGTCCACCATTTTCGGGTACCAGCGGTATTGGAACGCGGCGTCGATGCTCACCTTCCTGAACACGTCGTCGGGGCAGTCGCGCGGTGTCACGGTGACGGGGAGGCCTTTGACGTTGACGTGAACACGCAAAATGCAGCGACCTCCCCGTCCGCCAGCCGCGGCCGGGTACACCGGCCGGACGCGGACCTTCACCTTCATCTCCGAGTAGTGAACCATGTCCACGGGGACGGCCTCCACCGCCGCCTCCGCCGAACCCGCCTCCGGCATTGGCTCGCGATGCGCCACCGGCGCGCCCCGCGCCGCGCATCCCACCACCAGCGCCAGAACCACCGCCTTCACTCCACCGCCTCCACCACCTCGGCCCGCGTCGCCGCGATCGTCGCGAGCACATCCTCTTCGGGCGTACGCCCGTAGATGACCAGACCACCGTGATCAGCGCGGATCTGCCTTGCTCGCAGCGCGAACACCTCCGCCTTGGGCAGCTGTCCGGCGCCGAGCGCCGCTTCGGCGTGGTCGGTGTTCCATCGGTAGAGGTTGCTCACCAGCACGATGCTCTTGGTTCCGACCACGTGGGCGTCCGGCTCGGCCGGATACAGGTCCTTTCCGAGGCTCTCCATCCCGACCACCACGTTGGCGACGATGTTGTCGCGGATGTCGCGTTCGCTCCACGGTTGGTAGAGCCCCGCCGCTTGGACCACCTCGGCGGTGGCCCAACTGCCGCCACGACCGGAGGAGTAGTGGTCTTCCTCGATGAAGAAGCCCTCGCCGAGGGTGGCGGGGATGACCTCGCCGTGGCGGTCGCGTTGGCGCGGCGCGGCGATCTCGGTCGTCTCGATGAACAGCGGCGGCTCACCCGCCGGGCCGTTGTAGCGCAGGTAAGTGTGTTGGACGGCGGGAAGGATTTCGATGTCCAGATCCAGGCGCCGTGCGACGTGCAGAAAAACGTAGCTGAGTTGGTCGCAGTCGAGGTGGACGGTCTCGGGCAGCGCGTGCAGCTCCGGATCGAAGCTGCGGGAGAACAGGGACTCGGGGTAGGCGATGACGCCGTGCTGGCGGAGCGAGGTCGCGATCCAAGTCGGGAGCTGTTTGGGCTGGCCCTCGGCCCAGAGCGCGGCTTCCGCCGCGACGGGATCGGCCTCCCCGGTGGCGCTGGCCAGCGACCACGCCACATCGTCAGCCACGCCGTCCGCCATCCGGAGGACGAGCTGCCGGTCCAGGGGTGTCCACTTCGCCTCGTACTCCAGGTACCAGTCAAGCGGACTTCCGGCGTACCGGAACGCGGTGGGCGCCTCGACGAAACCGCTGCCGAAGGGATTGCGACCGGCCAGAACGCCACCGGCGCGGACCTGCGCTCGATCGAACTGCTCGGGGTAGGCCATCGCCAAGACCAACGCGCCGATCGGCATCGCCGCGACAAGGTACAAGAGCGGGAGCATCCAGCGGTTCTTCGCGCGCGGCTCTCGGGAAAAGCCGTATGCGCCTGATTCGAGCGCCTCGGCCGTCAGCCGGTTGGTCTCGCGATCGGCAGCCTCCCGCGCCCGTGCCACTTTGAGCAAGCCCGGAGCGCTGACCGTCACGATCGGGAGCGCCACGACCGCCCACCCTGGCGCGAAGACGGCCAGCGCCGAAAACATCCCGTTCCACATCAGCCACAAGCCCCAGATGCCGGCGAAAAACACCAGCCCCAACAGCGTGACCAGCGCCCCGAACAAGGCCCAGCGTCGCGGGTAGGCAAGCTGCGTGCTGATGTAGATGGCGGTGATGCCCGTCGCGACGTGCAGGAGCGGAATGGCCGATTGCCACGCGTCACGGAAGGTGACCATCACCCAGACCTGGCCGCCCGCGAAGATCGCGCTGAGCCCGGCGGTGAAGAGGAGGAAGGCACCGACCTTGCCGAGAAGGTCGAGCTCGAGGGGGACGTCGTCGTGGGGCGACATGCGCCCCACTATCATTTAAACGGGGGCAACCCCTTCGCGGTTCCCCCCTACCGGGGCGTGCCCTCCGGCCGTCGGCGAGCCGCCGGCCTGCGGCCCGAGGCGCGTTGAGTAACGCGCCCCGGGCGCCCCTCTCCCCCCTCCGGATGGCCCCCCATCCCGCCCCACCGCAGCGCGACCTACCCCGCCGCGCGAGCCTGGGCGGCCTGACGGAAGCGGTGCAGCGTGGCGACCGCGCTCAGCCGGCCGCGGCTCGCCAGGTCCACGACGAGGGCGTCGAAGGCGTGCTCGTCGGTGAGGTCAGCCATCGCTGCGACCTCGATGTCGTCGATGTCCACGTGCACTTCGAGCGCCGCGAGGTTGTCGCGCACGTCGTCGCGACCGGGATCGAGCAGGTACGCCCGCCGTGCCGCGTCGGCGGCGCGATCGCTGCGACCGGCGGCGCTCCAAACCACGGCGAGATCCGACCAGGCGCGAGCCGCCCACGGATAGGCCTTCACCAGCTCCACGCCGATGCGGAGGGCGCCTGACCAGTCCTGCTGGGCGAACCGGCTCTGCAGCTCGGTCGGGCCCGCCTGCGGCTCGCCGGCGCGGCACACGACCACCCAGTGATGCGCCAGGCGGACCATGCGTTCTGGCGAAAGTTGATGGGCGCCGTCGAGCTCGAAGTCGGTGGGCGATTCGTCATCGTCCGCCGGTGCGGGACCGTATCCGGCGCTGGTCGGGATGACGCGCTGGGGGACGAGGCCCACTTCGTGGAGCGCCAGGAGGAAGTCGTCAGGGCGCGCCTGAAGCGTCCACTCGGGCAGCCGTGGCGTGGCCGCCAGCGCCCGGCTGATGTGCGCGAGATTGAAGAGCGTGAACACGGCGAGGCCGCCGGGCTTGAGCGCGGCGCGGGCCTGGCCCAGAACCGCGTCGAGGTTGTCGACGTGCTCCAGCGTGCCGGTGGCTACGACCACATCGTGCTTTTCGCGCGGCTGCCACTTGGCGGGGTCGACGCTGCGGTAGGCGTAGGCTGGCCCGAGCATCCGCCCGAGTCGGCCGCTGGCCGAGCCGAGGTCGACAACGGACTGGCCGCCCTCGCCCAGGACGATGTCGGCCACAAGCCGCAGCCGGCGGTGGCCGGCTTCGAGGGGGTGGCTGTCGCCGGAGTGGCCGCTGGTTGCCCGCGCACCGAGCCGCGCCGGACGCTCACCGCCAGCAACGCGGGCGAGCATGTCGAGATCTTCGGCGGCGCGGGTCTTGAGCAGCTCGACCGTGGCCTTCAGCCGTGGCGCCACCCGTTTGCGCTCCTCCCAGGTGGCCATGAGCAGCCCGTCGACGCCGTCGCAGCGCTCGATCGGGACGACGCGGCCGCCCAGGCCGACCTGGCTCATCCACTGAAAGGTCTTCTGTTCGCAGGCGATGCCGACCGAGGGCACGCCCGCAGTGGTCGCGAAGACGAGCGAGTGCATCCGCGTGCCGAGGAAAAGGTCGCAGGCGCCGATCTCGCCGCGCAGGGTTGCAAAGTCGAGATCCACGGCCTCTACGACCTCGGCATCCGCTTCCATGGCGGCGGCGACACGGCGCGCGGCGACACGATCGTCGTGCGGGTAGCCGCCGTAGCCGGTGCACGTGCTGTAGAAGCGGACCTGCCCGCCGGTCTCGGCCACCCAGCGGTCGGCCGTCTTGACGATCTCCGCCTCGTAGCGGTCCTGGCAGGCCACCGGGTCGCGTTGGCCAGGGAAGGGCCAAGCCCGCACCGTGACCCCAAGGATCGGGCCATTGCCAGGCGCGGCGGGGTTGGTCCGTCCGAGCACCGCGGCGTCGGTGCCGACCCGAACCGGTGCGCGAACGCCGAGGTCGGCGAGCACCTTGGCGCTGGCGTCGTCGCGGACGCAGATCCAAGCGGCGCCATCCAGGACGTCCCGGGCGGCCTGTCGCGACATCGGCCGCCGCAGGGGGCCGACGCTTTGCCCGAAAAGCGCGTAGGGCTTGGACGTGCGCCGGGCCAGATGCAATACCGCGAGGCTGGGATTGAGCTCCTCGCCGAGCTGGTCGTCGGTGAAATTGCCGCCACACGAGACCACGAGGTCGGCACGAGCCACGGCCAGGGCTACGGCGCGGACGTCGCCATCGTCGATGGCGTCGACATCATGGAACGAGGTGGTGACCTCGGGGAAATGGGTGACCACCTCGACGCGGGCACCGCGTCTCCGCAGCCCCTCCAGCATTGCGTCGAGGATCGCGGCGTCGCCGCGGTTGCTGGAGCAGTAGCTGTCAGTGATGAGGATGCGCATGGGGCTCCGGCCTAGGCCGCGAATGCTTCGTAGATGAGGCGGCGCGCCACGACGTCAGCGTCGTGGGCCGCGGCGAGGAGGGGTGCGGCGTTCCCGAGGCGGGTCAGCTCGTCAGGTCGGCGTGCGAGCCGCACCAGCGCGGCGGCGAGGGCGTGGACGTCACCTGGAGGGACCAAGAGCCCGTTGACCCCGTGGGCCACGAGGTCGCCGACTCCGCTCATCTCGCTGGCGATGACCGGACGGCGCAGCGCCCCGGCTTCGGCGAGCACGGTGGGGATGCCATCCATGTCGCCGTCGGGACTGGCGATGCAGGGCGCCACCACGACGTCGGCCGCGCGCATCGCGTGCATGACTTCCGACCAGGCGCATGTCGGCCACAAGCGCAACCCGGGCGGTGTCTGATCGACAAGGCCCTGCGCCCCGATGATGTCGAGCTCAATCTCGGGAATGTGCGCGCGCGCTTTGGCCCAGGCCTGGACGAGAACGCCGAAGCCCTTCTTGGCCACGGGACGCCCGACAGCCAGCACCCGGCGGAGCTGCTTGGGCGACTCAGGTGCCCCGGCCAGGAGCTCGCCGAGCGCCGCCGCGTTGGGGATGACCACCACCTTGTCGGCGGGGACCCCGCGCGCCATGATGAAGTACCGATGAAAGCGGGAGATGGCGACGACTCGCTGCACGGCTGGCGCCACGGCAAGCCACTCTTCTGGCCGCACCGCGGCGTCGCGGCGGAAGAGGTCAAAGGCGTGGCCGGTGAACGAGAAGGGCCTGCCAGACCGTTTCGCGAGCGGCGCCAGGACCCGCGCGCCGAAGTCGGCGAAGTGACCGTGGAGGTGATCGAACTTGGCCAGCGTCGGGACCGCGTTGGCGAGTCCGACGTGCACAGGCTCGACCGGGACCGAATCGGGGCCCTCGCCGAAGCTGACCGCGGGGTCGCCGCGTTCGTGGGTGACGATCTGGACGTCGAAGCCCATGCGGCGGAGCGCAACGATTTCGGCGTGGACGAAGCCCTGAGACACCACCGGGTACTGTGCCAAGACGTAGGCGACGCTGCGCATGCTCCAAGCTCGGTCACCCTGACCCAAACTTGAGCGCTGCCAGCGCTTTGCCCGGTTATCGTCCCCTGATGCTCCTCTCCCTCGCCTTGGCCTGCGTCGAACCCACCCCGGACGAGGCTCCGGATGCGGACCCGGCTGACACGGCCGCCGCCGACACCGGGGGCGAGGACACCGGGGGCGACGACACGGGTGGCGACGGGGAGGGGGGCTGGCAGTTCCTCGTCTACCTGGTCGGCGACAACGACCTGGAGGATTGGGTCACCCATGATCTGAACGAGCTGGAGATCACCGGCTCGGGGGACGGCGTCGAGGTTCTGGTGCAGGCCGATCGCATCGATGGGTACTCGAAGAAAGACGGCGATTGGACCGGGACGCGGCGGTACCGGATGGTGGGGGACGCCGACACCAAGGTCGTGACCAGCCCGGTGCTGGAGGACCTCGGGGAGCTCGACATGGGCGCTCCGGAGACGCTCGCCGGTTTCCTGGATTGGGCCAGCATCAATTACCCCGCGGAACATCGCGTCCTGATCTTCTGGGACCATGGCGACGGATGGGGCATTCAGGCGCAGGACGCCGACGCCGACACCGAGGCTGCCGCGCCGCCCCCGATGATCGGCTCCGATGACACCAGCGGCACCGAGATGAGCTTCGCCGAGGGCGAGGTCGCCGCCGCGCTTGCCGCCAGCGTCGCGGCGCACGGCCGCTTCGACGTCGTCGGCTTCGATGCCTGCAACATGGCCTCGTGGGAGGTTGCGCACAGCTTGGTCCCGCACGCCCGCGCGATGTCCGCCGCACAGACGACGGTGGGCTTCGAGGGCTTTCAGTACGAGCTGATTCTTAGGTATCTCCGTGACAATCCGGAAACCACGCCCATGGCTCTCGCCGACGAGATGTCCCGGGGCGCCGTCGAAGTCGGCCTCGAGAATACGCACTCGGCTACTGACCTCGACCAGCTTGGCGAGCTCGACGATGCGCTTGACGCCCTGGCCGGCGCCGTGCTCGCTGACGATGCGCTCAAGGCCCCGTTTTTTGCCTACCGCCGCACCACCCGAGGCGCCGATGCGGTCTGGAAGAACTGGTACCTGGACGTTGGCGACCTCGGGGCGGTCATCGAAGCCGCGGGCGACCCGGTGCTCGCCCCGCTCGGCACCACCCTCCGCAACAGCGTTGTCACCGCCGTTCCGGAGCCCTACGGCAGCGAGGACTACACGTACGCCTCGGGGCTCACCGTCTGGTTCGACCCCGACTCCGAGTACATCGACATGTACACCGAAGGCGCTGGCGCCACCTGGTCCCAGGACACGCGGTGGGGCGAGCTGATGCGGAGCTACCTGCGCGAGTGACGCCGGCCGCGGGACTCACTTCTTCTTGTCTTTCTTGACCTTTTTCGCTGGCCCGGCGCCCTCGCCCGTGCTTCGGCTCAGGGCGAATTGCAGCGCGGTGCCGGCCGCCGCGAGACCCAGGACCAGATAGGGATTGCCGGGCGCTTTGACCGCCCACGCGATGCTCCAGGCGCCGACGAGCGCGGTGAGGGGGCGAAGAGCAATCTTGTAGAGTGAGGGAAAGACCAGCGCGCCCAGCGCTGCCCCTACGACCGGCACCCACCAGGGCACCGGACCGGGCTGGGCGAGGGGCGCCGCAAACCACGCCAGCGCCGCGAAGAGGCCCGCGCCAGCCATCCGCACCGCGATCGCGGCGACGAAGTGGCAGAGCAACGCGCCCGCGCCCGCCAGCGCCACGGTGACCACCAGGAGCGTGGTGGGCGCGAAGTGAAAGAGCGGTTGAGCCCACGCGGCAAGGTACACGCCGGCAAGGACGCCGGGGGCGACGACGAGCACGCCGTACAGGCGCTCGCCCCAGCCCAAGAGCACGATGCCGACGAGGAGAGCGGGCAGCCGCCCGTCGAGCAGCAGGGCGACGAAGGGGTCGGGGGGCGCGGGGAGGTCCATCGGGCGGCGGCATATCATCGCGGCCGTTAGACCGACCGACGGGGGCTCGATGGACTTCTTGGGAAGCGGCATGATGTCCGCGCTCGGCTGTGGGTGCTGCTGCCTCGCAGTGGTCGTGGTGGTGGGCATCGCCGGGCTCCTCGGCACCCGTCGTAAGCGTGAGGCGCCAGGCGCCGTGGGCGAGGGCAATGCGGCGCCGCTGCGGGGGTCGTCGACCAACGCCCGGCTGACGCTGATGGAGGAGGCGCAGGAGGCCGAGGTGCGCAAAGCACGTGCCGACCGGGCGCTTCCGCGCGGGCGCCCGCCGCCGCCCCCAAAGTCGATTCCTCCTGCCGGTCCTCCCAGCCCGGACACGCCCGCGCCGCGCGTCGAACCGCTCGGCGGGCTGCGCATCTCTTCGCCTCCCGTCGCTGAACCCGGACCAATCGAGGTTCCTGCTGCCACCTCGGGCGGCGGGCCGCGTGTGATCGCGCCCGCCCGAACGATGGTCCCCGACGTTGGGGACGACGAGTAGTTCCCCGTGCCGCCCTTCGCGACGCGCCGGCTCCCAGGGCCAGGAAACCCTTCGGGCGGCATGGGGGGCCATCCGGAGGGGGGAGAGGGGCGCCCGGGGCGCGTTACCCAACGCGGCTCGGGCCGCAGGCCGGCGGCTCGCCGACGGCCGGAGGGCACGCCCCGGTAGGGGGGAACCGCGAAGGGGTTCCCCCCCGTTTGCATGGTAGCGCGTCGCGTCGCGGTCAGAACTCCAGGGTCACGCCGACGCGCGGGACCGTCGTGTCGAGCACCAGCTCGGCTGCGGCGACGTCGGCCGTCCGGCCGAGGATGGAGGTCGCGCTGACGCTCAGCGCATTTTTCCCCTCCGAAAGGGGCACCCGCGCCGCAAATTTCCCGTCCTTGCCGGCTTTGATCACCACCGGGCGTGTGCCCCCCGTTACCGTCACGGTGGCGCCAGGCTGGGTCTGTCCGGCGATCGCGATCTCGCGCTCCCGCGTACGCCCCGCCGAAGGCCACGCCACCTGCAAGAGCAAGGATTCCGAGGCGGGCGCGCGCAGCGGCGATCCGCCGGGCGCCAGGACGAGATCCTCGCCCGCCGTCAACTCCTCCACGCCGTCCACCCCTGAAACCCCGATGGCGCCTCGCTCGGCGCTGGCTGCAATCGTGCCGTCGTCATCCCTGACCACGGTGAAGTCCGCGTCCCCGCCGCCGAACTCACGCCCGTTGCTCACGACGCCGACACGTCCGCCACTCGGTCGCACGGTGGCCTTGACTCGACCCTCTTCGAGCTCCACGCGCACGCCGTCGGCGGTGATTCCCAGCACCCGCACCGACGACCGCGCATCGACCGTCACCCGGGTGCCCTCGCCGAGCCCCAGAACGGCCTGGCCGCCGTCTCCGGACAGGATTCGGTCGCCCGTTTCGAGGGCGGCGCCCGCCACCGCCGGCTCGGTGGCACCGGCGCCGTGTTGATGGCGCACGTCGCCGGAAACCGTCACGACGCGAAAACGTTCGGCGAGGTCAGCTCCGAAGAGCGCCCGGTAGCCGATGGCACCCACGGCGAAGATCACCATCACCACGACCAGTGCCCGCAACTCCCGGCTCATACCGCGCCACCGTGCGCGAGCGCTACCGACGCGCGCCACGCCCGTCCCGTGTCGGTTGCCGCCTCGCCGAGGGCCCAACCCTCCGCGCTCAATACCCGGCGTGCGGCCCAGAGCCCCACCGAGCTGGCGCGCCAGTCGTCCTGGTTATCGTGCACCCGGTCCAGGTCCAGGCGCATCTCGACCTCGTTGGCCTCGGCGTTGACGCGCATCGTGATCCGTAGCGTAGCACCGGGGGCCGCGGCGGTCCGTAGCGCGCCGAGGAGCTGTGAGAAGGCTCGTCCCAGCTCCTCCGTGGCTCCGAGGATTTTGGCAGGGAGGGGCCCGTGTTCGAACTCGAGGTTCACGTCGCGTTGGCGGAAGGAGCTGGCGGCGAGCGCGCAGACATCGTGCACCAGCGCGCCGAGATCGACGATGTCGCGCTCGCCGGCCGCGCGGGGCGCCGCGGTGAAGCGGAGGAGCTGGCCGACGATCTCCTTGCATCGGAGTGCCTCGCCTTCGGCCGCCGCCAAAAGCGCCGCGTCGCCGGTGCCTTCTCGCTGCGCCTTGACGAGCTGCACGATGCCGAGAATTCCCGCGAGTGGGTTGTTGAGCTCGTGGGCGAGGCCGGCGCTCATCTCTGCCACTGCGGCGAGCTGAGACGACTCGACGAGTCGCGCCTGCGCTTCACGCAGCTGGCGGGTGCGCTCGTCGACGCGGCCCTGCAACTCGCGGTTGAAGGCCTCGATCTCCTGGTTCTTCGCGTCGATCTCGCTGCGATTCGCCTCCAGGCGATCGGTCATCTGGTTGAAGGACGTGGACAGCTCTGCGAGCTCCGACCGCCCTTCGACAGCCAGGCGCGTGCTGAGGTCACCCTCGCCGACCTTCTGCGCCGCCGAGCGCAAGCTCAAGACCGGGGCGGTGATGCTCCGACCCAGCATCGTGCCCGCGACCAGGGCCGCGACGAGCGAGACGGCACCGATGTACCAGGTGGGTTGGAGCACGCGCCGCAGCACCGCGTCGGTGCCGGAGGCGGGTGCCGCCACCACCGCGACCAACTCGCGACCCTGAAGCCGCGAGGTCGCGACGACCACCTCGTCGTCGACGCGCGCGTCGGCCGCGACGGAGCCCAAGAGCGGTCGCAGCCGGGCCGGGTCGACCAGTCGCGTGTTGCCGGCGGCCAAGAGCACGGTGCCGTCAGCATCGACGAGCAGGGCCGCCCGATCGTCACCGGCCACCTGCGTCAGGAAGCGGCGCAGGGGCCCCGTGGACAGCTCGACGCCCAGCGCCATTCCGTCTCCCCGCGGCGAGAGGATGGTCAGCGGAATCACCGCGTCGCTGTCGCCCTCGGGGAGGTATGCGACCCCGCGGATCACGCCGAGACCGGGGGTTGGGAGCGCCGCCCGAAACAGCGCAAGACGCTCGGGATCGACCAGGTCGTGACCCTGCGCGTCGGCCTCGGTTTCCGCAAAAATGGGCGGTGCCGCGTCCTGTCCGTCGGCATCGAGCAAGAGCGCGATCGCGACCTCGGGCAACAGACGCCAGGTGCTGACCAGGAAACCAAGGCGTGCTTCGTCGGGCGCGACGTCGAGCTGGAAGTTGCCCAACTGCGCGGCGAGGACCGATTCGCGCTCGGCGAACGCCTGATCGAGCGAGTTTGCCAACTGCGCGGCGGTTGCGACCTGTTCACGGGTGAGCGCCGCGGTCAGCTCCTCACGGGCCACGCGACTGGCGGTGAAGGCCAGAACCAGGAGCGGCACGATCGCCGTCAAGAGGATGAACAAGCGGATCTGGGCGCCGAGCCGCACTGGAGGGGGCCGTTACCGCTCGAGCGGGAAGCGCAACTCGAAGGTGGCGCCCAGGCCTTCCCGGGAATCCACCGTGACGAGCCCGCGGTATTTGGTCACGATGCGGTACACGATGTTGAGCCCCAGCCCCGTGCCCTTTCCGGGGGCTTTGGTCGTGTAGAAGGGGTCGAAGATGAGCTTCTGCTTCTGGGCGTCGATGCCAGGTCCGTTGTCGGAAACCGTGCCCCAGACGTGGTTGCCGGTGCGGCCCGCCGCGATGCGGACCACTCCGCCCGCTTCGGTTTCCGACGCTGCCTCGGCCGCGTTCTTGATGAGATTGACGAAGACCTGCTGGATTTCGTTGGTGCGCGCGTGCAGGAAAAGCCCCTCTTCCAGGTTGGTCTCGAAGCGCACGTTGCGTACATCGGCGCTGCGCTCGACCAGGCGGAGCGCGTCTTGGATCACCCGGGCGAACTCGACCGTCGTGAGGTACTCGGTCGTCGCAGCGCGTGAGTAGCTGGACAGCTCTACGACGATGTCGCGGACGGTGCGACAGTACTCCACGATGTCGCGGGCGTAGGACTGGGCCAGTGGCAGGTCCTGCTCGTCGGCGATCGCCTCGGCCAGGCCCATGATCCCGAAGAGCGGCGAGCTGATCTCGTGGGCGATTCCGGCCGCCAGCGTGCCGATTCCGGCCAGCTTTTCCGACTGCACCAATTCGGCCTGGAGCGAGCGCGTTTCCTCTAGGGCTGCTTCGAGGGCGAGGTTCTTTTCGCGCAGCGCAACGATGAGTCGCCGGTTTTCGAGCGCAACATCCTGTTTTGCAAAGGCTTGACGGGCCTTCTTGCGGATGTCGAACACGTTGTTGAGCGGCTTGAGCACGTAGTCGAAGGCGTCCATCTCCATGGCTGCCAGCGCGGTTTCAAGAGAGCCGTAGCCGGTGAGGATGATGACCTCACAAAGGGGCTCGCGGGCCTTGGCGATGCGCAACAGTTCGAGTCCGGAGACGTCCGGCAGGTTCTTGTCCGTCAGGAGCAGATCCACACGCTCACTGTGAAGGATACGCTCTGCTTCGGCGCCCGTGCCCACTAGCGTGACTCGCCAAGGTTCTTCCTCGAAGACTGCTTTGAGTATCTGCAGGATGACCGGCTCGTCGTCGACGATGAGCAGGTGCTTCTTCTCGATCGGCAGCATCCCTTCCGGCTATCACACGGCGGGTTACACCGCGCGGATGTTGCTCGCTCTCACCCTGCTCGCCTGCCCGGTGCCACCCGGCGGCCCGGCGCCCGTTGGCGGTGCGGTAGCCGCTGGAACGTCGCAATCCCCTCAGGCGCTTGTGCCGACGGCCGGCATCCTCACCACCCGGCTCAACGCCGACGGGATGACCCAGCAAGAGGTCGACATCGACGGGGACGCGCGCCCGGACATCATCAACTACTTCCGGGACAGCGCCGGGGCGCGGCTCCTCTTGAAGAAGGACGTGGATCTCAATCGCGATGGACGCATCGACGTGCGCACCTCTTTCGACGAAGCGGGCCTACGCGTGTTGGAAGAGATGGATGGTGACTTCGACGGTCGGGCCGACGTGGTGGACCACTACATCCAGGGCAAACGCTCCATGACCGAGAAGGACACCGACTTCAACGGCAGCTTCGACCTGTTCAGCTACTACGAAAACGGCATCGTCCGCCGCAAAGAACGCGACTCCAACGCCGACGCCAAGATCGACTTCTGGGAATACCTCGACGACCAGGGCGCGGTCCTCAAGACCGGGCGCGACCAGGACGGCGACGGGGTGATGGACCAGCGCAGCCAGTAATTCCGCGGGTCGCCGCGTCGGGAGACCGCACGATGGAGTTGGCCGGGAAGATCGTGGTGGTGACGGGCGCGAGCCGGGGCATCGGTCGGGCAGTCGCGCTCGAGCTGGGCCGCGCCGGTGCGCGCGTCATCGTCAACTACAAGGAGAACGCGGCCGCGGCGGCAGAGGTCGTGGAGCAGATCGGCAACGCAATCGCCATCCAGGCCGACGTCAGCACGCTTGCCGGAGTCGACGCGTTGATCGCGGCGGCGGAAGCCGAAGGCGGCCTGGAGTGTCTCGTCAACAATGCGGGCGTCACGCGCGATGGGCTGCTTTTGCGCATGCCGGACGAAGACTGGGACGACGTGGTCAACACCAATCTCGGCTCCACGTTTCGCATGTGCCGCGCCGCGGCCACGGTCATGCTGTCGCGGCGGCGCGGCGCCATCGTGAACATGACCAGCGTCTCGGCGCTCATGGGCAACGCCGGCCAGTCCAACTACGCGGCGGCGAAGGCGGGGATCATCGCCATGACCCGTTCGCTCTCGCGGGAGATCGGCCGCCGCCAGATCCGCTGCAACGCCGTCGCGCCGGGCTTTATCGACACCGACATGACCCGGGTCCTCCCCACGGAGCTGATTGCCGGCGTCACCCAGATGGTAGCGCTCCGTCGCCTGGGCCGGCCCGACGAGGTCGCGCCGCTGGTACGGTTCCTGCTCGGGCCCGGCGCCTCCTACATCACCGGTCAGACCTTTGTGGTCGACGGCGGGTTGAGCTAGGCCATGGACGAGTTCCTCGGGGGGCTCATCTGCGGGGTGATCTTCCTCGCGGTGCCCGTCGCGGTGCTGGCGGGACTGGCCTTTTCCGGCACGCGGTCGCTGCGGACGGATGTCGACCGCCTGGCGAAGCAGGTGTCAGAGCTTCAGGGGCTGGCCGTGGCCGGCCGCTTCGGCGCCGCGGAGAACGGTCCGTCCGCGCCCGCGGCTGCGAAGGGGGCGCCAGCCCCGGCGATGCCGGCGACGTCGTCCGCGGCCCCCGTTCCGGCGGAGGCCGTCCCCTCTGCGAAGAGCCCCCCATCGGCCTCTCCGGAGCCCTCGCCACCGACTCGGCCGCCGCCGGCGTCGCGGGTGGCGCCGCCGCGCGTCGCGACACCGCCAGTTCCCGCCGTCCCCTTCGACCTGGGCGCGTTCATCGAGAAGGGCGCGGTCTGGGCCTTCGCGGGGTTGGGCGGGCTGTTGCTGGTCATCGCCGCGCTTTTCGGGCTGCGGGAGGCCATCGCGGCTGGGCTCCTCGGGCCGGTCGCGCGTTTCGGGTTTGGCGTCGGCGCCGGCCTCGGCGCGTGGTTGGTGGCCGAGGTTTTGGCGTGGCGGAAGTACCCGACGCCGGCGGCGGCGCTCTCCGGCGCGGGCGCGGCGATCCTGTACGCCACGCTCTACGCGGGCCACGGCCGCTGGGGCATCATCAACCAGGGGGTCACCTTCGCCACGATGTGCGGGGTGACCTTCGTCGGGGTGCTGCTCGCCGAGCGGCGGTCCAGTCGCTTCATCGCCTACCTCGCGATGCTCGGGGGGTACGCCACGCCCATCCTGCTCTCGACGGGCGAGAACAAGGCCGTGGCCTTCTTCAGCTACCTGGGGCTGGTCAACCTGGGGCTGCTCGCGGTCGCGTCGCGTCGCCGCTGGCCTGATCTGGTCGGGATCACCGCGGGGGCGACCGTGTTCTTGTACGCGGCGTGGATGTTGCAATACCGCGCACCCGACCAGGTGCCGGTCGGCTTTGTCGCGGCCCTGGCCTTCGGGGTGATGTGGACCGTGACTGCGCTCCGTGCCGGGGAGGGGACGCGGGCCAAGTTCATCGCCGTCTTCGGCGTCGGCGCCGCGGTCGCCTTCTGGCTGGTGGCCACCCTGGGTCTGGCCACGCCCACCGACCCGCTCAACGTCGACCCGGTCTCGCACCTGCGACTGGATTGGGCGCTGGGAAGCACGGCGTGGTTCGGCGCGGCTTGGGTGGTGGCCGGGGCCACACTCCTGCCGCTGCTGCTGCGCGCCCACCTCGTCGGCAGGCTGGCAGCGGGGGTGGCGGTCGGCGTCGGACTGTGGACCTTCGCCGCGGCGTGGGCATTGGCGGGGGAGGGGCGCTGGGACGTCGTCGTCGTGGTCTTGCCGCTGTGCATTGCCGCCGCGTTCCTCACGGCGGGGCTCGAAACGGGCCTCGTCGTCCTTGGCTTCGCGGGGCTGGCGCTGGCGTCGACGGCGCCGATCCGAACGGTGCCGGCGGGCCTGTTGCCTTGGTCCACAACCGCTGTCGCGGTGGCGGCGCTCTTGGGCGCGTGGCGGACGAAGTCTCGCATCCCGGTAGCGGCCCTCGCGGTGGTGGGTGCGCTCCCCTTGTACGGCGGAATCACCGAGCGGGCGCTGGCGGGCGAAGCGGGCGCCTTGGCCCTCGCCACCCTGCCGCTCTACCTGCTCTTGGCGGTCGGCCCGTTCGTCTTCGCGAGGCGGGGTGATCTGTGGGGTTCCCTGGCCGGGGTGCTGGCGCCGCTGACGCTGGCCTGGCCGCTGTACGTCGTCTGGCAACAGGCGATGGGCGACGGCGCCGACGGGCTCCTGCCCCTTCTGCTCGGCGCCAACGCGCTCGTGGCGGCTTTGGTCCTGGTGCGTGGCGCCAAGAGCAACCTGGGCGAGAAGGAGGTCGTACTCCTCATCGCGGTGACGCTTCTGGCGGTGGCGCTCGCGGTGCCCATGCAGTTGGAGCGCACCTGGTTGACCGTGGGATGGGCGATCCTGATCGTACTGTTGGCCTGGGTGAACCGGCGTATTCCCCACCCGCTGTTCGTGGGATTCGCCACGATCTTGTCGCTTCTGGTGGCGATGCGCCTGCTCGTGAACCCCTACGCGCTCCAGTACGGCCAGGCCGAGGGGGCATTCTTGGTGAACTGGACCCTCTACACCTGGGGAATTCCAACGGTCGCGTTGCTCCTTGCGGCGCGGTGGTTCCCCCAGCGGTGGCTGAAAGTCGGCCAACGCACGGCGGCGATTCTCATCGGCTTCGCCCTGGTGAACCTCGAGATCGCCCACGCGTTCGCGCAGGACGGGCAGCTTTCGTTCCGGAGCGAAAGGCTGGGACAGGAGATGGTGCGCTCGCTCAGCTGGGGAGGCTACGGCTTGCTCCTCATCGTCGTGGGCATTCGCCGGCGCAGCCGGGCGGTGCGCATCGGTGGGCTAGCCTTCGCCGTGCTCGGTGTCGGCAAGGTCTTCGTGGTCGATCTGTGGAGCCTCTCAGGCTTCGCACGCGTCGGCGCCTTCGGGGGCATGGCGGTGACTCTGCTCGCCGCCGCCGTGGCCTTCGCGTGGCTGGCGCGCAACGACCAACCGGCCCAACCTCCCCAGGAGCCACCTCGATGATCGCTTTTATCGGTCTGGTCGCCTTCGCCGCGGAGCCTTCGGTGGAAGCGCCCGAGGTCGCCCGCTTCGACGTTCCCGCTGCGGGCGTCAGTCGCATCCGCCTCCCGCCCGCCGTCGCAGGCGCGGCTCCGTCGCAACTCGGAAGCACCCTGAGCCTCCGCAACCGCGCTGGCGACGTCGTCCCATTCGCGGTGCTCACCACTGACCGCATGGCCTTCAACACCGAGCGCCTGGACGTGGTGCAGTTCGACGACCACCATTGGCGTGTCGGTCCGAGTCTTCGTGTCATCCAGTCGCTGCGCTTCCCCGACGTCGGTGGCTGGCATCCTGGGCGACTGTCCATCGATGGCATCGGTAGCTTCGTATTTCCGGTTGGCACCATCAATGGCCAGGAGCTCACTACCGACACGGTGCCGGTGCCGGCGGGTCGGGGGCCGTGGGTCGTTCGGAGCGACGCCCACATTTACGAGGTGATCGGCGAGTCTTTTCCGGATGAGTATGTCGAGCCCGACTGTGCCACGCTCGATCCGGGGGCTCCGGTGCTGACGGAGGCCGGGTACGCCCGCTACGCCCTCGACTTCGGCGGGCCGCGGCTGGTCCGCAGCCTGCGCGTGCTCAGTGACGCTGACGTGTTCGACCGCAACGTGCAGGTGTTCATTCCTGGCGAAGGCCGCGAGTATTATGGCGAAAGCAAGCCGATCCGCCGCCTGACCTTTGGCGGCGCGACCTACGACGCCACGCGAATCGAGGACCTTGCGCTGGGCGCGGATGCCCTCCTGGTCGACATTCAATCCGCCGCCGGCCAGATCCTGCCGGTCACCGGCTTCGAGGTGTGCTCGGTGGGGGCGGAGCTGCTCGTCCGCGATCCCGGCGCTGGGCCGTTCACCGCGTACTTTGGCGTCTCGGTCGGCGATGGTTCGCAGGACCTCACCTTCGGAGGCCCCGACCTGGTGCGTCTCGCGACGACGCGCATCACCGAGGTGACCGTCGAGCCGAACCCGGCCCACGTTCCGCTCGAGACGCGCGAGGGCCTCGACGGTCCCGGCGCCATCCTGGCCATGGTGAAGTGGAAGTGGGAGCGGCCCATCGTCGGCTCCGGGTGGCTGCGAGTCCCGCTCGACCGGGAGGTGCTCGCCCGCGCTCAGACCAACCTGAGCGACCTGCGCATCGTCGACGCCGAGGACCGGCAGATCCCGCTGGTTGTTCGTCGCACCGGGCGCGAGACGCTCTGGGAGACCGCGCCCTTCACCCGGCAGGAGGAAGGCCGCAGCTCGCTCATCCGCGTGCCGCTTGGCCAGTCCGATGCGCCGGTGGCGACGTTGACGCTCACCACTTCGCGCGATGTCTTCTCACGACGAATCACGGTGCTGCGCGACAGGGGCACGATGACGGAGCCGCTGCGCGTGGTCGATTGGCGCGGAGATGGCGCCGGAACGAGCGTGGCGGTGGCCGTGGACGCCATCGTCGGCAAGGAGCTGCTCATCCGCATCGACAATGGCGACAACGCCCCGCTGCCGATTGAGTCGGTGACGGTGAGCTTCCCCGAGTGGGAGCTGCGCGCCAACGTGCCGGAGGGGGCGCGGCTGGTGTACGGCTCGCGCGTCGCTGGCGTGGCCGAGTACGACCTGGGCCTGCTGTCCCAGCGCTTGGTGGTGCGCAAGCTGGCGGTCGGCAGCCTGGGCGAGGCGAAGGCCATCGGCGGTCCCGCTTTGGCGGGCGGCGAGCGGTTCATGGTCCTCGCGGTGGTCGGCGCGTTGGCGCTGGGGCTCCTGGTGATGGTCGGGCGGCTGCTGGCCACGGCGCGGGAGCCGTAGAGCAACCGTCGATGAGTCCTCTCCCGCCGCCACGGCTGCTGCTGCTTCTGCCCCTGTCTGGTTCTCAGGGATGTGCCCCGCCGCCCGATGACAGCGATGCCAGCTACCCGACGGTGTCGATCGGGGACTTCGCGCTGGGCGTGGAGTACACGCAGGTGGGTCTGTCGGAGCCATACGTCGCCATCGGCGTGCCGTGGGCCAAGACGCGCCTCGAAGCGTTCGAGTGGGGTTTGTCTGAGCCCGCCGCGCGAGCCCTTCGACGAGGTGGAGCGTATCGGCGGCACCGAAGGCGCGCGGGGCTACCGGCTGGGGCGAGCCGGGGTTTCGTTGTGGGTGTTGTGGAATGAAGACGGGGCGCTACACCTTCCGGGCGAGGCGGGCGAGCAGGTGGCGACGTACGCGCTCGCCGTCGGTGAGGGCTCCACCAGCGTACGCGTGACCACCGCGGTGACCGAGGTCGGGGCGGAGCCCGGGAGCGAGTCTCGCCCGGTGGAGGACGGCGAGGTCGTCCTGGAACTGGGAGCGGCGCCGGTTTTCGTCGTGGGGGAGTGACGCGCAGTCGCGCCGCCGCCGTAGTGTCGCGATATGAAAGCGTCGCACCTAAGATCGAGCCATGCCCCCCGATTTGCGACAGCGGCAGAGCCATGGGGGGTGATTTGCGACACCGAGGCCCGCGTACGCCGACGGCGGCGGAGCGCGCCACGGACGAACGCCGGATATTAGCGTCGCGGCGGCACGACGGTCCGCCTGCGATGCGGCCTTGTCGCAAATCCGGGGGCATGGCCAGGCCCACTGTCGCATTTTGGGGGGCATGGCTGGGCATGGCTGGGGCGTCGCGCGGCCGCGAGGCAGGCAGCAAGCCACCGGAGCGGGAGGACGCGACGCATGCGCTGTTTCAGCGGGCACGGGGAGGCCGACATCCTGGTCGACGACTCCGAGGCGCCGTGCGAGGCGGTGGCGCTGCGTCGGCGGCGCTGACGTCGCGCCCGCCCCGCCTCACCCAAACGCCCGCGCCGCGGCCTCCGCCACGCTTCCGCCTGGCAGAAAGCCGAGCCCCCGCAGAAAGGTGCGCTGTTTCCTCGCGAAAGTCCGGCTGTCGCGCTGCGTCAGGCGCACCGCCTCCTCGATAGCGACCCCATCCAGCAGGTGCGCGGCGAGGTGCTTGTAGCCGAGCGAAAGCATCGGCTTGCAGTCCCGCGGCACGCCGCTTTCCAGCAGTCCGGCGACCTCCTGGACGTAGCCGGCGTCGATCATCCCGAGCACGCGCGCGTCGATGCGCTCGTTGAGGGACGGGTGGTCCACCCAGACCACCTCGCAGTCACGCCGGACGGGCTGGTCGGAGGCGTGCAGGGCGGAGAGCGGCGTCCCGGTGAGCGCGTGCACCTCGAGTCCGCGCACGATGCGCACCCGATCGTTGGGGTGCAGGCGCGCCGCGAGCACGGGGTCTACCGCCTGCAGGCGCGTCCAAGGGTCCTCCAGCGCGGAGAGCTCCGCGCGCAGAGCCGCATCCGCCGGCGGCGCCGGCACCAGCCCGTCGAGGAAAGCGCGCAGGTAGAACGGCGTTCCCCCGCACATGACGACCGGACCCCCTTCGGCGAGCGCCGCCTCGGCGACAGCGACGAAGTCCACGGCGGCGAAGCTCTCGGTCGGCTTGCGGAGGTCGAGGCCGCGGTGCGGGACGCGCCGTCGATCCTCGGGAGTGGGCTTGGCGGTGCCGATGTCCATGCCGCGGTAGACGGTCATCGCGTCCATGGCGACGATGGTGGCGCCGTACTCCTCCGCTATCGCCAGTGCTCCGGCTGACTTTCCGGCTGCGGTGGGGCCGGTGATCACCAGCGGCTTCACAGGCTCTTCCCCTGAACGCGGCGGCCCTTCCAGCGGGTGGCTCCGCGGAGCTGCGCCTGCATCGAGTTGAGGATGGCCGCCATCCCGATGATCGCGCCCAAAGGTTGCGCCAGGTAGAGCCACGGCGAGCGAGACAGCTTCTCCCCGGAAGCCGCGTCGCAAACGACGGAGTACATCGAGGCGCGGCCGTGGATCAGCGCGGCCGCCTGGGCCGCGGCCAGCAGGATCGTCACTGGATGCGCCCAGAGTCCGCCGAGGCTGGGCGCAAGGATGAGCACCAACCACGGCCACAGTTCGGCCTGGACGAGGAGGATCACGGCGACGATCGTCAGCACCGCCGACAGCACGGGCTGCGTGGGGTCCACAACCGCGGCATTCTTCTGAAAGCCGCGCCACAGCGAGCCGAAGCCGGTGTACATGCGCGTGGCGGTCAGGGTGGGGCCGAAGCGTAAACGGTACCGCGCGCCGTCGGCCTTGAGCGCGCGAACGATGGCGACATCTTCGGCGAGGCGGTCCTTGACCCGCTCATGTCCGCCGATGCGATCGTAGGCGGCCCTCCGGACCAACCAGAACTGGCCGTTGCCCATCGCGTCGTTGGGACGCTCGGGATCCTCAGCACGTTTGACGTCCAAAAAACTCAGGAGGGCGGTCCAGAACATTGGCATGACCAGCCGCTCGGACCAGGTCCCGAGCGCTTGGCCACCGACGACGACCAGCACGTCGAGCTGGTCGCGCTCCATCTCGGTGACGCACGTGCGGAGGGCGGCGGGGTGGTGCCAGGTGTCAGCGTCGGCAAAGCAGAGGAGCTCGCCGGTGGCCGCACCCGCCGCCGTCTGAAGCGCCCACTGTTTGCCCAGCCAACCCTCCGGCGGCTCGCTGCCCTCGATCACCCGACAACGGTGGGCCTGGGCGAGGGTGCCGGTGCCGTCGGTGGAGCGATCGTCACAGACGATGACCTCGGTGTCGGCGTGGTCCTGCGCGTCCAACGACGCCAGCACCCGATCGATGACCGCCGCCTCGTCGCGCGCGGGGATGCACACGCTCACGCGTACCGATGGATCGGCGACATCGCTGCCCGCAGGAGCGAGGCGCCATCGAGGCGACAGCACCTCCGCGATGCGCTGGGCCGCCCGCATCCGGAAGAGCGCACCACCGCTCGCGACCAGCCAGAAAGCGATTTCTCCCCCGCTCACGCCCGCGCGCTCGCTGGCGTGCCCTGGGGGGAGAGGCCCAAAGGTCCTCTCCCCCTACCGCGCCATTCCCTCCGGCCTCCAACCTGCGGTTTTCGGCCTGCGGCACCCGTCGCGTTGCCAACGCGCCGTGAGTGGCGCTCTCCCCCTCTCCGTGTCGCTGCGCTCACGAACCGCCGTCCCGAACCAGGCGCCCGCCCGACACATGGTAGTCGCCCGCGGCTAGATCGGCGGGAATCCTCGCGACCGGACCCTCGGCCACCACGCGCACACCATTGGGGACGTCGCGACCGGAAGCGATGGTCACGCCCGCACCGAGCTTGACCCCGTGGCCGAGCGCCACGCCGAGGAACGGAACGCCGCTGTCCAGCACCCGGTCGCCCCAGCGCACCTTCACGTTTCCCCGCAGGTTCAGGTCGTGCAAGGTGGCGAAGGTGCTGACGAAGCAGTCGTCGCCGATGGCACAGACCTGCGCGCCGATGTGGCCGACGCTGGACCGCTCGCCGAGGACCGACAGGTTGAACATCGAGTAGTTGCCGACGTGGGCGTGCGGCCCGATCGAGGACAGGCGCGCGGTGACGTGATCCTCGACGTGGGTGCCGTCGCCGACCCAGCAGCCGCGGAGCACGCTGTAGGGGCCGATGTGGACGTCGTCGCCGAGGATGCACCCGTCCAGGATGGCGGTGGGATGGACCTTGCAGCGACGGCCGATGGCGGAGAAGCGCGGCCGCAGTGGCGAGCGCATCCACGTCCAGAGGGGCGCCCAGGGCGACAAGAGCAGGCGCTCCCAGATCGCCACGCCCAACGCCGCGTACGACGCGCGCAGCAGGTGCACCCAGTGGCGCACGGTGACGGCCGTCCGCACGTCGACCGCCCAATCGAGGGCCTGTCCGGCGCCGAAGGGTCCCGGGAGGTGGCTGCGGCCGGCGAAGCCCAACGGATCCACGCGCACCGGCCGCGTCCCGTCGCCCCAGCGCACCCCGCACAAGCGCACTGGCGTCGCGCCGGGCAGCGCTGCCTCGGTGATGGCGCCGTCGCGGAACCACGCCTGCGGCTCGACTTCCAGCTCGCCTACCCGGGGCGGCCGCTCGACGATCGCCATGCGCGCGCCGGGTCCGGCGTGTTTGAGCCACGTGCGGAGCGTCCCCGCGGCGAAGTCGACGTCGTCGTCCACGTAGAGGGTGTCAGCCTCCTTGCCGGCGTCTTCGGCGGCCACGTCACCCGCGATCGAAAGACCCAGTCGTGACAGCGTCAGCGACTGTCGCTCGGCGAGCGGGGTGCCGAGGATGCGGACGGCGCCGACGGGGGTATTCCACGGGGCGATAACGCCGCCGGTCGCGACGCGAAGGACTCGGCGGGGGAGGGGCATCAAACTCTGGGGGCGAGCCTACCACGGAGGCCGAGAGGGATGAGGCGGCCGGTGCTCCAGCGGCGGAAATCGCCGCGCGGTAGCGGTGACGCGCATGCTCGCGTTGACGCCCGTCTCATCGCTCAGCCGCTCAGCGGTGGGTCGTACACTGGGTGGTCATCACGGATCCCGTGGCGCTGAACGCCCCACAGCGGAACTGCTTCTGATTGCGCACGACATCCACGTCCGCGAACCCGATCTCGCGGACCAGCACGTCGCCCGCGTAGCCGCGGATCCCGTCGTCGTAGGCGACCCACGTGAGCTCCTGCGTCGAGTCGGCAAAGTCGAGCACGAGGTCACCTGTCATCCCGCTCACGTCGGACGCGAAGGAGAAGGGGAGGTGGAACTCGGTCTCCTCGACAGCGATGGGCGCGCGGTGCACCTCCACGCCGTCGCTCGAGAGCGCGATGGTGCCGCCGAGGACGCTGACCCTCCCGGTCGCGCAGCCCCCGAGCTTCGTGCACTCGCCGGCCGTCCGCTCCCCCGTGAACGCGGCGCCGGCCATTTCGACGTCGAACACCACCGTGCGAGCCCCCTCAACGGAGGTGTCCCACCCGTTCGTCGTGATCTTAAAACGCCGCACCTCCGTGCCCGCCATGTCACGCGTGCACTCACCCACCAGCGTGTCGTTCTCGTTCGTCCCCGCGAGGGTCGCGGCCGTGGGCGAGATTGTGCAGATGTGGCTCGCGACGAATCCTCCCGCGCTGTCATAGACCGCCACCTCGATGAACTCGTCAGCGAGGAAGACCCAGGCCGGCGGATCCTCCGGGTTCACGAAGTCATAGTCGCCGCATTCTTCGCAGTCGCCGTCCTGGAAGATGTCGACGATGTGGTCGTCGTGGCAGGAGCCCACGCCCTGCTCCACGCACCAGTGGCGTCCCTGTCCGCAGGTGTCCGCCTCCCAGGTCACCCCGAAGCCGCCCGGGTCCAGCGTCACGATGTCGCTGCCGGTGACACCGAGGAAGTCGAGGGACGCCCCGATCGCCAGATCCCGGAAGTCGCCGTCCATGAGAATCCCCATCGCGAGGTCCCAGCTGTCGTCGGTCACGTCTGCCGGCTGGAGCTTCACCGCCGCGGGCTGACCGGACTTCTTCTTCACGGCGCCGATGGCCTCGACATAGGAGACTGTCGCGAGCGGGATCAGCGTCGGCGCATCGCACCACTTGAGCATGCAGCCGCCGGTGACCGTCGGATCGTAGAGCGTCACGTCCCAGCGCAGATCCGCGCCCCCTTCAACGGTGCCGTTGCTCGCGACGCTGAGACCGGTGACGGAGACGTCGCCCTGGAGGGTGATGCTGCGCGAGTCGAGCGCGACCACTGCGTCGAGCCCGAGCTCCTGGAAGGCGGCGAATGTGTTCACGTCGAGCACGGTCATGTCCGCGTCGGTAGCGAGGGCGGGCCCCTCGTGTGCGAGCTCGATGATGCCGATGAGGGTGGCGTCCACGCCGCTGTCCTGGACCTGAATCGACACTGAGTTCCCGTAGATGCCCGCGCCGGCCTTGAGCGCGATCACCGCTCCGGTGACTCCGTCCCTCGCCGCGATCGCGCCGTTTCCGCTGTCGTCGAACAGCATGTCGACCACCTCCGGGTCACCGAGCACCTCGCCGTTCGCGTCGAGGTAGTAGAGCGCCCAGGTGCGGATCGTGCCGGCGGGGTCGCCCGCGAAGGACATCTCCCCTCGTCCCGAGGCTTCCCGCTTGTTCACGGTGAGCTCGTCCGTGCCCACGGTGTAGACCGCGCCGGTGGCCGGGTTCGAGACCGCGACGGTGCCCGTGACGGTCTGCCTGAAACCCTCCGTGCCATTGGCGTTGATCTCGTCGGTGAGGATGGCGCTGACAGGTACGGTGAGCGCGAGGGCGGGGAAGGCCAGGGAGAGGAACATCGGAGACTCCGGTTGAGCTGGTTCTGTACCGGGGGACGGCCGCGTTGATACCCCCACTCAACCCCCAATCGGGCTCAGCGACCTCGTGGCGCTGTCGGGTGGAGGCTGCGCCGGGCGCCGCAGGCCCCTTCCGCCGTTACATGATAGCCGCGCGCCCATGCCGATCTACGAGTACGCCTGCCCCGACTGCGGGCACAAGTTCGAAGCGCTCCAGAAGTTCTCGGACGACCCCATCACCACCTGTCCGCAGTGCCAGCAGGTCAAGGTGAAGAAGCTCATCAGCGCCACGAACTTCGTGCTCAAGGGCGGCGGTTGGTACAGCGATCACTACGGACTCAAAGGCGGCGACAAGACGGCAGAAGGCGCGGGCGACAAGGCCGGCGACAAGCCCGCGGGCGACGCGGCCGCCCCTGCAGCAGCGGGCGCCGCCCCCGCGGCAGCGGGTGCCACGCCCGCTGCCAGTCCCGCGGCCAGCCCCGCCGCCCCGGCACCAGCGGCCGCCCCCGCGAAGTCCGCGCCCGCCAGCTCGGGCTCCACCACGTGAGCGCAGTGGTCCTCGACGGAAAGGCTGTGGCCGCCGAGGTGACGGAGGCCTTGCGCGTGCGCGTGGCCTCGATGTCGCGGAAGCCCGGCCTCGCGGTGGTGCTCGTCGGCGACGACCCCGCCAGCGCCGTCTACGTCCGAAACAAGTCGCGCACGGCGGAGCGCATCGGCCTCCGCCACTGGCAGCTCACCCTCCCTGCCGACACCACCGAGGCCGCCCTGCTTGCCGAGGTCCGTCGTCTGGCCGACGACGCCGACGTGGACGGCATCCTGGTGCAGTTTCCGGTGCCCTCGCACATCGACCGCCTGCGGGTGGTCGACGCGCTCCCGCCCGACAAGGACGTCGACGGGCTGCACGTGGTCAACGCCGGCCGCCTCGCCCAGAAGCGGGAGGGTTTCGTCCCGTGCACGCCTGCCGGTTGCATGGAGCTCTTGGCACGCACGGGGGTGAGCCTGCGCGGTGCTGAAGCCGTCGTGGTTGGGCGAAGCGACCTCGTGGGCCGGCCAATCGCCCGGCTCCTGGAGCACGCGGATTGCACGGTCACAGTGGTCCACAGCCGCACCCGCGACGTCGGCGCGCACGTGGCGCGGGCGGACATCGTCATTGCTGCGGTGGGTGTGCCGGGGCTGGTCAAGGGTGCCTGGATCAAGCCCGGCGCGGTGGTGCTCGACGTGGGCATCAATCGCCTCGCGGACGGCTCGCTCACCGGGGATGTTGAGTTTGGGGCAGCGGCCGAGCGCGCCGGCTGGATCACGCCGGTTCCGGGCGGCGTCGGCCCGATGACGATTGCCATGCTCATGGCGAACACGGTGAGGGCAGGGGCGGCGAAGGGGTGACCGTGCTCCTGGCCTGGACCCTGTCGGCCTTCGCGGCCCGCCCCGACGCGGTGGCGTTCGTGGACGGGTCGGGCCACCCGATCCGCTGTCATCACCTGGAGGGTCAGGCCGCGCTCTGCGGCGTGGTGCTCGCCGCGCTCGACGAGGCCTGGTCGGTCCAAGTCGACGGCCTCGGCTTCGCGGCGCCGCTCCCCGACGGCGGTCTCGGCGGCAGCGACGCGCTCGACGTGTACCTGGCGCACGATGGCACCGGCGGGGCCGGTGGCGCCTACGTGATCTGCGAGGGCGACGAAGCGGACCCCTGCGTGGACGCGGTCGCTGGCGACGGCCGCGCCTCGACCCCGACCTACATCGTCATCGACCCGGACACGCCAGCGGCGGACCTGCGCGGGTACGCCCATCACGAGTTCAACCACGTCTGCCAGTACGCGACCGACTTCGAGGAGCCCTTTTTGGCCGTCTGGGAGGGCACCGCCGTGGCTGCCGAGCACTGGACGGACCCGACGGCTCCGCTCGATCCCGGCCCGATTGCCGACTACCAGGTCACGCCCTGGGCCAGCGCGGTGCTGCAAGACGGCTACTGGCTCGACGAGACCTATGGAATCTGGTCCTGGTACGAATACGGGGCCACGGTCTGGGTGCGGTGGATGGACGAGCGCCACGGCGACGGCGCCGGCAGCCTTGGTCCCGCGCTCTGGCAGGCCTTCGCCAATGACCCCGGTGAGAACGAGCCCGACGTGCTCGACGCCTGGGACACCCTCGGCGGCGATTGGCGCACCGACCTCCCCGACTTCGTCCGGATGCGCGCTCGCCTGGGCACCGACACCCAGCCGGAGTGGGCGAAGAGCCTCGGAGTCGGAGCGCGGATTCCCTGGGAGGACGGCGCGACGGGGCGGGTTGACGGGGAGTGGAACGCGTCGCACGAGCTCTTCCCGCTCGGCGCCGTGTTCGCCCGCTTCGAGCACGATGGCAACGCGCTTTCAGCGACCTTGGCCGATGCCGAGTCCTTCGTTCTGGTGGACCTCGACGCCCCCGACGGCACCCCCGCCGCCGACCACCTGGAGTTTTCCGAGGCGGGCACCGTTCACTTCGCGATGGTGTCCGTGCCTGGCGACGGCTTCGACGCCGACGACGCGCTCACCGGCGCCACCGCGACGCTGCTCTTCGGGGAGCCGAGCGACTGTGGGTGTGCGTCGGCGGGGCCGGGCGTGCCGTGGGGGGTGCTCCTCTCTGTGAGCGGAGCCGGGGCGGCCGCCCGGGCCAGGCCCGGTCGCCGGGGCCTCGCTACGGGCCGGTGACCGGCCCTCTGCTCGGTCCCTGCCGCGGCCGCCGGGTCAAAGGGTGTAGATGAACGGGAGAACGGGAGAACTCGTAAGGGATAACCAAGCGTATAGCCCGCCACCGCAACAGAGCGTAATGCCGACGATCAACCCGCAACCGAGGCCGATCCACACCGCAGGCGCCCGCTTCGGCGCTGTCGCTTCGTTTTCAGTCATCCTCGCCCTATAACATATGATCAAACACGACGTACACGCCGAGGTTCGGCACCGTCGTCCTGCCACCGTCCGCTTCCTCCACCTGATCGAGCCCCACCGCCACATCCAGCCGCCCGACAAAGGTGGCCTCGACGATGGGGTGGATGCCTAGCCCGGCGCCGGGGTGCACCGGCCACGCGCCGAGGGGCTCAGGCCCGGACTCCCCGGTCCCGAACACGGTGACGGCATCCACGAAGGGGACCAACTGCCAGCGAATCTCGCGCGAAAAGGCGACGTGACGGAACAGATCGATGCGCAGCTCGTTGTTCACCGCCACCTTGTTGGCGTCGCGCCAGCGCCCGAAGGAGATGCCGCGCGCCGAGTCGCTGCCGCCGATGCCCATGGTCGGGGTCAGCCCACCCCACGTATTGAGGTCGTAGAAGGGGACGTCCCCCCACATCGCCTCGCCCATCACCCGACTGGCCAAGACCACCTTCGGTCCGAGGGTCCAGTACGCCCGCGCGCTGGCGAAGGCGGCAACCCAGCGTGCCTCCGCGCCGGGCAACGGCGGCATCCCGCGGACCGACAACTCCACCAGCACGCCGGCATCGGGCGTCAGCTCTGGCTCCCGGGTGTCGAACAACATCCCCAGCCCCGGCTGAATGCCCCACCCCCCTTCCATGCCGATGGGAGCGTCCTCGCGGAGCAGCGACCCATCGTACGTCTCGACCGCTGACCAGCGCCCGGCGAGGAACGCGAACCACGCCCACGGCCCTCCCAGCTCGCCCCGGAGCGTCAGTCGCCCGAAGGGTTGCACCAAGGTGTAGCGATAGCGCTTGGCGAGGTCACCTTCGGTGGCATCGTAGGCCGCACGGGTCACGGTGGTGTCGTTACCCAGGCCCCAGTACCCGTCGTTGAGCCACTGCCGATAGGCGAAGTGCCCCGTCAGCCGCAGGGTGTGGTCCGCGCCGAGCCCGGGCGCGTCAAAACGGACGCGGTGGTGATGGTAGCCGTTGGTGGTGGCGAAGGCCTGGACCACGAACGCCAGTTGATACGGGTCGTAGCCGGGCTTGTACCAGTCGATCTCGGCGCGGGCGCCCA
Organism: Deltaproteobacteria bacterium; assembly: GCA_947490345.1. Lineage (GTDB taxonomy): Bacteria > Myxococcota_A > UBA796 > UBA796 > SXON01 > SXON01. The sequence continues at coordinate 5,095 of CANLGL010000010.1, read as the reverse complement.
AGCCCAGGCCGTCATCGACGTCGTAGCCGACATTCGGAATCGCGACCCACGTCATGCGGGTGTCCGGGCGGGGCTCCTCCGCGAGGCCGGGCAGCACAACCGCAAGGATCGCGGCGATCATACCGCGATGAGTCCGGCGCGGCGGACCGCCGGCAGCAGCCGATCGACGCCCCGCGGACGACTGCCGGCGGCCTGCTCCCAGGTCAGCGCGGGCTCGCCAGGACGGGCGGCCGTCACCAGCTCGCCGACCCAAGCCAGCGCCTCGTCCGGGCCGCGCAAGCGGGTGGGCCCCGCGGCGCTGTGGAGCACGAGTGCGCCGTCTTCTTCGAGAGGGTCGCCGCCCAGCCAGAGGAGGCGACCAGCGAAGGGCTCCGGCTCGGTCAAGAGCGCGCGGGCTACCCGATCGGGGGGCTCCGTCGTCGCCGGCGCTCCCGCCGCGAACCAGCTCTCCACGGGCCGATCGTAGCCCTCGCCGCGCTTGTAGGCGTCAAGCGCGGCCACGAGCGGCGCATCGAAGGCGTCGTGGTCGGCGCCGAGCGGATCCAGATGGGGAACGTCGTTTTCGGCGAAGGCCCGGCTTCGAGGCGGCACGCTGACTCCGAACGCCGCCGGGTCCGGGTAGATCGCCGAGTGCCGGGTGAGCACGAAGCGGTGCCAGAATGCGCTGCGGAGCGCCCCGACGGCAAAGAGCTGCCGCACCATCTCCACGCTGTCGACCGTCTCCTGGAGGGTCTGGGTGGGGAATCCGTACATCAAGTAGGCGTGCACCATCACGCCCGCGTCGGAAAACGCCCTCGCGGCACGGGCGACCTGTTCGATGGTGACGCCCTTGTCCATCTTCTGGAGCAGTCGGTCGCTCGCGACTTCGAGGCCCCCGGTCACCGCGACGAGGCCGGCGGCGGCGAAGAGGCGACAAAGGTCCGGGGTGAAGGTGCGCTCGAAGCGGATGTTGCCCCACCAGGAGATGGCTTCGCCACGCGCCAACAGCTCGATCGCGAAGTCGCGCATGGCCCGGGGGGGCGCGGCCTCATCGACAAAGTGGAAGCCGCGCTGGCCCGTGTCGCGCACCAACTCGACGGTCTGGTCGACGAGCGTGGTCGTCGCGGCGGGTGCGAAGCGGGCGATGTAGTCGAGGCTGATATCGCAGAAAGAGCAGCGTTTCCAGTAACATCCGTGGGCAAGAGTGATCTTGTTCCACCGGCCGTCCGACCACAGGCGGTGGGCGGGGTTGGTGGCATCCACGAGGTTCAGGTACTGCGTGAGCGGGAGCTCGCCGTACCAGGCGGCGTGGGTGGTGCCGACGTCGGGGAAGGCGTTTTGGTGCAGGCCGCCTCGGGTGCGCGTGCGATGGCGGCGGTCGGGGCCGCCGGCGGCGTGTTCGAGCAGCGCCAGCAGAGGGCCCTCGCCGTCGTCGTAGACCAGGGCGTCCGCGCAGGCCCAGAGGCCCGCTTCGTCCACGTCGCGCAGCTCGGTGTTGACGTAGCCACCCCCCAGGATCACGGTGATACCGCGCTCGCGGAGGCGTTGACCCACGCGGAGTGCCCCGTAGAGGTTGCCGGGGAAGGGGACTGAGAGCCCCACGATCGGGGTGTCGAGGGAGGCGGCCAGCTCGTCTAGCCACCGGTCGAGCAGCGTGGTCCCCGCCAGCCGAGCCGCGAGCGGCGCCCAGTCCGCGGCCCCCGCGGCAAGGTGGTGGTGGTAGCGGGCGAGCGCGAAGCCGTCATCGACACAGCCCACCAGCTCGGCGATGTCGGCCAGCCACTGGGTGGCGACATGGCGCGCTGCGTCGTCGACGGCCGCCTCGCCGAAGGCGCCCAGGTCGATCGCCTCGGTGCGCGGCCCGCGCGGGAGCCAGGGTGTGCCGAGGAGCTTCGGCGCCAGCCCACGGTCCCGCCCCTGGAGGAACGCGACCACGCCATCGATCGCGCCCTCGAACTGTCGGCGCATCGCCAGGGCCCGCCAGGCGGGGACCGGCAGCGACTCCCGCGCCTCGAGCTCGTCGAAGATCGCGCTCAGCCCGGCGCGGCTGTAAACCCGGAGCGCCAACTCCAGGCCCAGGTCACGCTGCTTGCAGGCGTGGCCGTGCTCGCGGAGGTGACGCGCGAGGTACGCCGTCGACGGGTAGGGCGTGTTGAGCTGGCACAGCGGCGTGAGCGCCAGCGTGATCTGGGGGAGCACGCGCGCCGCTAACTGCGCAAGCGGATGTAGCGACCCTCTGCCGCGTCCGGAGTGCTCGCCACCGCGCTGACGGAGATGCGCCGCCCCTCGACGTCGACCGTTTGCCCGGCGCGCAAGGGCGGCAGCACGTCCTCATCGACGCGGACCGCGAGGCTACCGGTCAGGCAGCGTACGCGGTAGGTCCGGGCACGGCTGCCCTGGAAGATGGGCTGGTGGGCGGTTTCGTCTTTTGCCGGGAAACAGATTTGCCCCGGCGGCTCGGGAATGGTGTCCGTGGGCCGCGCCCGCGGGCGCGCGATGCGGAATTGGGCGGAAAAGTCCGAATCGGCGCCGATGGGGGCGCCTTCGGCATCATCGGCCAGTCGCAACGCAGGCCGCGCGCGACCTCCGGTCACGACGTCGTCGTCGGCGCGACCGCCCTCGAGCAACGAGACCGACGGCGATGCCGCCTCCGGCTGGAGGCGCACCGCGCGCACCTCCAACGTGGTCAGCGGCAAGTCGCCAAGCGAGCCCAGCACGCCGCGCAAGCTCGTGAGCAGCGCGTCGCGCTCGTCACCGTCGACGATCTCAAGCTCGTCCAGGGCCGATTCGACCTGGCCCAGGACTTCATCGAGATCGTCGGGGTCACGCGGCATGCGTGGCTTCTAACGGGAGCGGCGCTTCTTGCCCTTCTTCCCGCCGGCCTTCTGGCCGTCGTGGTTGCGACGCCACCACTGGGCGGCGCCCTCGGCGGTGCGGATGTTGAACAGCTTGGCCAACTCGGACCAGTCCGCACCCTTGGCGATGGCTTCAGCGCCAGCACGGAGACGCTCAGCGCGCCATTCCTTACGGGCTTTGCGCTGCGCTTCACGCTCTTCCGAGCGGTTGGCCGTCGCCTGCTTGCGCATGAGCGGGTAGGTGTGGCCCTCGGCCTTGGCCCAACGGCGAGCCTTGGCGCGAAGGGCGTCGCTGGACAGGCCCTCTTTGTCCGCGAGCTTGCGCAGCGTCTTTTCGCGCTTGCGGGGGGGCTCGTTCTTTTCGTTCATGCGCTTGAGAAGGTTGAAGAGTTCTTCGCCGGTCATGGTGGTCTCCTAGCGTGAGTAGTAGCAGGCGGCCCAGAGGGGGTCGCCTGTCCGCGTCAGGGGCGTCCTGCCCCGCTCGCCGCTTTCGCGGCACCACTGATGTAGCAAAACGTCGCATCCCGCGCAAGTGGAGAATCGCAAGGACTTGTCATTCCCAGGTCAATCGCCACTCGCCGATTCGGAAGCTGGAAGCACCGGGGACCACCCGATGTACGCCCGGTGCGACCTTGCGACCGTTGATCTCGGTGTCGGGAGCGCGGATGTGCGCCTCGCCGTGAAGGTTCCAAACGGGTCGACGCACCCGGATCACGACTGCGGCGACATCTCGCTTTCCGAGCCGCGCATGCCCATTTTCGTCGAGTACGACTGCCGCTTCGGAGAGCCCCGCGATGGCGATGACCTGCCGCGCCCCCCCGCGGAAGCGGGCGGTCAGCGCGCCCCCGAGGCGAAGTGGCATGAGTCGCCCACGGATGACCACAGCGGCCATTCCGGTGGTCGCGAATACAAGGGCCAAAAGCGCAATGCCGGCCGGTAAAGAAAGGCCGAAGGCGCGATGGACGGAGACGGTCGTGGTGGCCGTGAGCCCGGGGCGGTCCTCTTTGATCGACCACAGGTGCAACGCGGCCCGCGGCTCCAGCATCCCGTCCCCCGAAAAGGAGAGCACTACGTCGATGTCGTCCTGCCGTGGGAACACCGACCACGGCGGCCGGGGCACCTTGAGGCGCGCCTTGACGCGTACGCGCCGGGTAAGGTCGAGCGCGCCTGGCGGCGGCTCTGCCAGACCGACCGCGGTCAGGTTCTGGAGCTTGAGGTCGAGCACGCGCGAGGTGCTCGTGAACTCGAGCTCGACTTCGCCGGTCGCGGACGGGACGCCAACCGCTCTGACCGTGAACCCTGCGTCCCGAGCGTCGGCGAGGGCGGCCGGTCGTGCCCGCTCGGAGGTCAGCCGGGCGGTGAAGTTCTGCAACCACGTCAGCGGCGGCTCCATGATGGCGTCGCCCCCGAATTCGTGGCGGGCCGCGGCAAGTCCGGCGCTGTCGACGCGTGCCGCCAGCGCGTCCACCGGAAACCACCGCACCTCGAGCCGTCCTGCGTCCCGAACCGCGGCAACCGTGGTGCCAATGGACGCCTGGTTGCGGATGGCACCGCAGCCGCGCCCCCCGCTGGACCACGGGCTCAGCACGGTGGGGACGTGGCAGAAGTTGCTGACCCCAAAGACGTGGGTGAAGGCCGGCGCCGAGGGCTCCGACAGCTCGGTGGCCAGAAGATGCAGGCTGTCACCGAGGTCGCGGTCAAACCCACTGGACAGGTCGAGGGCACGGATCTTCGCCGCGAGCGAGGCCCGGGAGGCCTCGGTGATGGGCGTGCGCGGTAGCGCGACGTAGGGGCGAATGTGGAAGGCGATGACCTCGACGCTGTCGCCGGCCGGCGCCGCCTCGACCAGCCGCGCGATCTCGGGCCGCAGCGCTTCGCTGGACACCTCCATCGCCGCGCTGGTGTCGAGCCAAAAGAGGTAGCCCACCGGCGGCGAACGAGCGCCTACGCGGGTGAGCGCATCCGTCGCCTCCTCGCGCGTGGGGCCCGCGAGCGCGGCGAGGACTGCAAAGAGGCAAAAGGACATGGGGGCGGCGGGACTATCATGTAGTGGGGGAAGGGGCCTGCGGCCTCTTCCCCTACCGCGTCATTCCCTACCGCGTCATTCCCTCCGGCCTCCAACCTGCGGTTTCCGGCCTCCGGCGCGCGTCGCGTTGGTAGCGCGACGCGCAGGGTGTGGCCGCCGCGGAGGCAGCGTAGTCGCCTCGAAAAGCAGTTTTCCGAGGCGTAGCCAGCTCGAAAAGCAGTTTTGCGGTTGATCG
>CANLGL010000009.1 GCA_947490345.1 Deltaproteobacteria bacterium | reverse complement strand
CGCGTTCATCGCCTGCCAGGACCCTGAGCTCACCAAGTGGATGGAGAAGCAGATCAAGACGCCGCCGAAGAAGAACTTCGACGAGAAGTTCGTGAATCTGATGGCCATCTACGTGAAGAAAGTCAAGGTTGACGCGCTCCCGGTGCTGACCATGGGCGCCGTCGTCGCCGCCAACGCCGAAGCCGGGCCCTTCGACGCCATGTTGTTCAAGATGGGCGAGGCCGTCGCGCCGGAGATGGGCGCGGCGATGACGACCGATTCGACCGCGCGCCTTGAGGCGGCGATGGTCGAGGTGGCCAGCCAGGTCAGCAAAGAAAAGGCGATGGCGGTGGCCAGCCAGCTCGCCAACAGCGGGTCAGAGTCTGCCGCCGCGAAGCTGTTGCCGGTCCTGTACGGGGAGTTCGCCAACGGCGGCGTCTACACCTACGGGGCGGCAAGCATCGAGGCCGGTGACTGCTCCGGCAAGAAGCAGGCGGTTCTCCACTACGCCTCGGTTGCCGAGCCTGGAAAGCGCTGGAGCATCCGCGCGGACATCGAGGCCCCGCTGCGCACGGCCAAAGTCAAGCTGAAGGGCTGCACCACCGACTCGCCGTGGCCCGTGGTCCACTCGCCCGCCCCGGTCAAGGGGAACAGCGGGGTCGATGCCTGGATCAAGTCGCTCGAGAAGGACTGGGCCGAAAAGGGGTATGACGTGAAGTTGCAGAAGGAAAAGACGGTCACGCTTCCGTAGGACCCTGGACCATCAGGCGTGCATAGGCGGCTGCCCATCCCGAAAAAGTGCGCGACGACGAGAACCCCGCCGCGCGCCGCCGCCCTCGCCCCGAGAGCTCCTCGCGGAGCGCGCGGTCGCCGAGTACACGCTCCAGGGCGGCGCGGAGCGCCTGCTCGTCGCCAGGGGGCACCAGGACGCCGGCGTCCCCGACGAGTTGCCCGAGCCCGCCCACGTCCGAGGCAATCACCGGCACGCCGGCGGCCATGCCCTCCAGCGCCACCAATCCGAAACCTTCCCATCGCGACGGCACGACGAGCACGTCCGCCTCCGAAAGCAAGGCTGGAACGTCGTCGCGGAGCCCCAGCCAGGTCACCCGCGGGTGCGCCGGCGAGAGCGGGCCGTCGCCGACGATGCGCGCCGAGGCGGTCTCTGGCAATGCGGCCACCAGGACATCGAATCCCTTTTGCCGCACCCGGCGACCGACCGCGAGGATTCCCCCGCCGCCGCGCCACGGCGCCGCGAACCGGTCGAGGTCTACGCCGTTGTCGACGACGACCACGTCGCGTCCGAGGCTGTAGCGAGCGGCCGCCTCGCTGACAGCGAGCGTCTGTCGCGGCCACGCCGCCGACATCCGGCGGGCGGCGCGGTGCCGGGCGGTCTCGTCGACCTCCACGTTGTGCTCGTGGGCGAGCTGCGGCCGGCCTGCAAGCCTCGCCGCAACGCCGCCCCACAGGTTTCCGGCGAACAGGTGCGTGTGTACGACGTCAGCCGATCGGGCGGCGCGTACCAGACGAGCCAACGCCCCCGCCGAGGGGCGGCCCCGTCGCCGCTCACCGAGGATCAGCGGCAGCGCCGAAAAGGCACCCTCCAGCGGCCCGCCACCAAAGACGGTCGCGACCGTCACGCCCGGCGTCGCCCTGGCGTGCGCCAGCACCAGCCGCTCCGCTCCGCCGGGCGACAGGTCCGCGAGCACGTGGAGGATGCGCACGCTTCGCTCTATCGCAGCTGGCACGCAGCTTGCTTTCTACGCTCACGCACCCGCTGAACCCTGCTGCGCCCCTCGGAGACTCCCATGGCCCGTTCCCTCAACGTCAAACATCAAGAAAAGCCCGGCACCTCGCCCCTGATGAACACCTTTCTGGTGCTCGCCCTGGGCTGGATGATGTTCGGCGCGTTCGTTTCGAACCTGGCTGATGCGGCGCCGGTGGTCGGGCCCTGAGCGCCGCCCGGTGCGGCCATCTATGAATCACAGCAAAGATTCTACGACTGGTAGATAAGCCATCGAAGCCGAACGCGGATCAGCTCCGCTTCGCCAACCACCGCTCCACCTGGCCGATGATGTCGCGGTCCGGGACGGTTTCCCAATCCTTGAGGAACGCGATGTTGCCCTTGTCGGTCAAGGGGTGGCTGAACAGCTGCTTATAGACCTTAAGCGGCGCGGTGCAGACGTGAGCGCCGGCCAGGGCGGATTGAACCACGTGCATCGGGTGGCGGATGCTCGCGGAGAGCACCTCGGTCTCGAGCGCGGGGTAGTTCTGGTAGATCTGGACGATCTTGGCAATCAGGTCGATGCCGTCCTCGCTGACGTCGTCCAGCCGCCCCACGAAGGGACTGATGTACGCCGCGCCTGCTTTCGCCGCGTAGATCGCCTGCGCCGGCTGAAAGCAGAGGGTGACGTTGACGCGGATGCCGTCCTCGGCGAGCGCTTTGCAGGTCTTGATCCCCTCGATGGTCAAGGGCACCTTGACGACTACGTTGCGATGCACCTTGGCGAGGAGCCGACCCTCACGGATCATCGTCGGCGCGTCCTGCGCCACGGTTTCTGCGGACACCGGCCCGTCGATAATCTCCGCGATCTCGTGGATGGTGGCGATGAAGTCGCGGCCCTCCTTGGCGATGAGCGAGGGGTTGGTGGTGACCCCGTCGAAGAGCCCCCAGGTGGCGCCTTCGCGGATCTCGTCGAGGTTGGCGGTGTCGAGGAACATCTTCATGGTCGATCCGGGCGGTGCGGCGTTCTACGACGGGGGGCGGCGGCGGGCAAGGGGGCGGGGGGCTCAGGGTGTCTGGCGAGCACTCAGGCTCGCGACCTGCTCGTCGTACCGAGCCGGATCGTCGACGACCGTGCGGCACGCGCTCACGCCAGCGTCGTCCCCGGCGAGGCGGGAGAGTGTGCCCAGCACCACCGCGTTGGCGCGGGTGCAGGGCGGACGCGGCTCCATCAACCGCGCCGCACTCTGCCACTGATGGTCGATCAACATCGTGAGTGCCCAGGTTTCCCGAAAGCCGGTGACTCCCGCGCAGCGGCGATCGTACGCGAGTCGGCCCAGACGGACGCCTTCCGCGGGACGTCCCGCGGCCAGCGCGGCCGCCAACGTCTGCGTGGCGAGCGTACACACCGGCGGCTCACCGCGCAGCGCCTGCTCATACCAGGGCAGCGCCGCCGCCGGCTCACCCGCACGGCTGTAGGCGTCGGCGAGCCACGCCTGGGTGTACGGCGTGTCCAGGTCGCGTTGGGCGGCAGCGTTCAGCGAGACGTCATCGTGCCATTCAGCCACCCGCTCCCCAATCCTCCACACGCAGAGCGGTAGCAGCACTGCCATCCACGCGGCGGTCCGCCACCCGGACACGGTCGCCGCGACCACCAGGGCCACCCCGACCATCGGCAGGTAGGCGTACCGCTCACCCAAGAGCTGCCGGGTCCCGATGCCCACCACCGCCGGCACCGCCAACCAGGCGACCAGCGCCAGCGCAATCGCTGCCCGCCGGCCGCCCTTTTTCACTGCCAGGCCCGCCAGCAGAGCGCCGGCTGCAAGGATGGCGAGGTCTTCCGCAGGTCGCTCGGGAAGGTACGGAACCGTGTGCCCGTCGGTGAGCGGGTAGGCGATGAAGAGCTTCTGCACGTAGACGGCGGCGATCGCGGGTGCGTTGGCGATCAGGGTGAGGACCGTGTCCGCCGAACCGCCCGGAAGCGAGGCGGGGCCGAAGGCGGTCCGCATCACGATCCAGACGCAGACGGCGACGCCGAACGGAGCGTAGCGCCGCGCGGCTTCGATGCCTCGGCCCGGGGTTCCGCGGGCGACATCGAGCGCCGGGAGCAGCGCGACCACGGCGGCCACGGCATTCTCCTTGGACAACATCGCGGCGAGGGCGAGGGCGCCACCGAGCAATGAGCGCGTCCAGGCGCGCTGGGCGGGGAAGAGCACCATCGCGGAGGCACACGCAAGAGCCACCGCCATCGAGTCGTTTCGGGCGGAGACCCACACCACCACCTCGCTCTGAAGGGGGTGCAGGAGGAAGACCGCCGCGGCGACCAGCGCGGCGCGCTCGCCTGCCCACGCACGCGCCAGCCGGTGCACGCCGAGGCCCGCTAGCAGGTGCCAAAGAAGAGAGTGGAGATGGAATCCCCAAGCATCGTGGCCGAATAGGGCTCGGTCCACCGCCAGGGTGCTGACGAAGAGTGGCCGGTAGTACCCGGTGTCGGTACCGGCCCAGAGGTCGGCGAAGAAGAAGTCCGGAATCTGGGCGATCGACGGCCGATTCACCAGGATGAGGGCCGGATCATCGGAGACGAAGCCCAGCTGGACCACCGGCAGATACGCCGCGACAGACAGGCCAAACAGGGTCGGAAGCGCGAGGGACTCGATGCGGGTAGCGGTCATGGCACACGACCCGCCTGCGACCGCGGCCGCGGCAGCGAACGAACGATTGAAAGTCGCGACAGTGCGGCCGGAAGCTGGGCATAGGCCCCCCGGGTCCGAGGATCGCGCGCCGCGGGTGCCACCTCGAGGAGCGGGACCAGCGCGAAGTCGCGTTGCTGCAGCCGTGGGTGGGGCACCGTGAGCCCGTCCTCGTCGACGCTGACGCCCTCGATCCACAGGAGGTCGAGATCGATGACGCGGTCGGCCCAGCGGCGCGTGGGTCGCCGGCCGAGGCGGACTTCGATCTCACGGAGCGCCGACGCGAGCGCGGTGGGCGAGAGTGTCGTCGCGACCAGAACCGCCCCGTTGAGGAAGGCGGCGCCCGCAACTCCACCGACGGGAGCGGACCAGTAGAGGCGACTGCTCCGGCGCACACGGATCCCCGGCCATACCGAAAGCAGGCGCGCCGCGAGCTCCAGCGTGGTGGCGCGGTCACCCAACGATGCGCCGAGCCCGATGACGGCGAGCGTCGGCGCCGGCATCACCGGTGGAGGAGTTTCCACTCCTCACGGCGCTGCCCGCGCAAGCGCTCCGCCTCGGCACCTTCACCGCGCACGATGCCGTCGGCCCCGACGACCCACGGGTCGCCGCGGGGGTTGTCGGGGAGCACGAACCCGAGCCTCGACAAGTCGCCGGGCGTGGCGAGCGGGCCGTGGTCCTCACGCCACGCGAGGCACGCCGACTCCCAGCCGGCGACCAGCTCGTTGTGGAGCAGCTTCCCGCGCTGGTACTCCAGGCTCTCGATCACCGCGCGGTCGGTGGCCGTGGCGAGCTGCTCGTCGAGGTAGGCGAGCCCCGCGTGCCGGCTTCCGGCCTTGTCGCGCAACGCGGCGGAGAGGCCGCCGTACCAGGCAGGCGCGCTCTTGCGGGTCGCCGCTATCGCCACCCACTCGGCCGCGGTCCCCGGGTCTTCGTTGTAGATCAGGTCGTTCATGCCTCGGGAGAGCGGGCACCACGCATCATCGGGCCGCTCCTCCGTACATCGCGCGAACACCGCCGATGAGGCGTCGATGGCGCCGACGACCCGCAGCATCGCGCCCCCGTACTTGTACGGCGTCGACCAGCGAGGGTCCAGCTCGGTGACCGTGTCGATCATCCGGGTGAGCCACTCGACCCAGGCCGGATCCTCGCTCGCACCGTAACGCTCGCCGAAGAGCAGCACCGTCCGTACCCACATCAGGTCAGCGGCCACCTCCTCGAAACCGCTGCTCGACATTCGCACGCCCGCGGCGGAGGGCAGGAAAACCAGCACGGCGTCGAGGTTGCGGACGCGGCGCGTGGCGTCGGCGTGGGGTTGGGAGGTCGCGGCGACGGCCACGCTGGCGAAGAGGGCGGCGGTCAGCGCGATGCGAATCACCCATGCAGGCTAGCCGGGCCAGGACCTCCAGGCTACATGTCGCCGATGCGGCGGCTCCTCCTCGTCCTGCTGCCCGCCACGGCCGCCGCCGCCCAATTCAGGGCGCTGCAGGACCCAGACCTGTGGTGGCACCTGCGCGGCGGGGCGATGGTGGCCGCGGCGCGCTCGCCCTGGGTGGATGACTTTGGCTCGTTTCTTCAAGGGGGAACGTGGCACAACGCGGAATGGCTCTTCGAGCTCTTGCTGCATTGGGGGTGGTCGGCTTTGGGCCCGGCTGCCGCAATCGGGTTCATCGCCGTTGCTGCCGCCACCGCCGCCTGGCTCAGCCTGCGCCACGCCCACGATGCGGAGTTGCCCCTGGTGGTGCTTGGGCAGCTCGCCATCGTCGACCACTGGGCACCTCGGCCCCAGAGCTGGATGCTGGTGGGGTTGTGCTTGTTGACGGCGATGCGCGACGCTCGCGTTGGCGCCTGGATCGCGCTCGGCGTCGTCTGGGCCCAGTTGCACGCGAGCCACGTCCTGATCCCCGCGGTCGCCGGCGCGCACCTGCTGGAAGCGATCGTCCACCGCGGAAACCTCCGACCCCGGCTGCAGGTGTTCGTCGCGACCGTCGTGGTTTCGCTCTGCCTCAGTCCGCTCGGCCCTGGCGTGCTGACGGAGGTGCTGGACCACGCCGCCACGGACTCGGCCCGGCACATCGGCGACATGCGGCCGCCTGCCCTGGCCGACCTTCTGCCGGACTCGCTACCAGACGTTGCCGGCTGGGCACTTTGGGCGTCAGCCGCCCTGGCGCTGTGGCGTTTGGAGTGGCGTGCACGGCGGGCGATCGCGGACGCTTGCCTCTTCGCCTTGGGGACCGCGCTCGCACTGACCGCCGTCCGGTTCATCGCCCCGGCGGCGCTATTGGTGGTGCCGCTCGCGTGCCGCGTCGCCGGGCCAGGAGGTGCGCGCCTCGGCGTCGTTCTGCTTCCGCTGCTGTTGCTGGCGGCGCGCGATCGGCCTGGCGCGCCCTGGGGAGGGTGGGGCGTCCGGTCCTTGCACCTGCCCGAGGACGTCGCCACCGTGCTCGAGGAACAGTCGGGAACGCTGTGGAACCACTACGACGACGGCGGGTTTCTGTCCTGGCGGCTCCCTCGTTGGCAGATCGCCATCGATGGCCGGACGCCCACTTTCTTCTCGGGTTTCACCCACGCCCTGGCGCGACAGAGCACGTCGAGTACGGCGACGTTCTCCACCCTGGCGATACGGCACGACATCGACGCTGCGCTGGTGCCGCGACGGCTGCCTCTGTGCGCCGGACTGCGTGGGCTCGAGGGTTGGCGAGCCGCGTACGCCGACCTGGAGCGCGTCCTCTTCGTTCCAACCGACTCCGCGATCGCCGGGCACATCGTCGCGTTGCCGCTGTGCGATGGCGACGCCGAACCGGCGTGCCCGGCGCTCGAGGCGTACGCCGAAATTGCCGCAATCGAAGCACGCTCCCCTGGAGCGCTGTACGCCGATGCTGCCCGGGTCCGGCTGCATGGATGCGGCGCCGACCCCCTCGCGTTGGTCGAGCCCGCGCTGCGCGTGCTCGCCGATGACCCCGGACCGGACCGGATGGCGGCGCTCACGGTGCTGGTCCGCGCCGGCCGCCGAGAAGAGGCGCTCGCCGAGGCGGACGAAGCGCTGAGCCGGTTCGACGAGCCGGACTGGGCGATGCTCGCCGTGCAGGCTTCGGGCGGTGACATCGTGTACTGGGACCAGGCCGCGCGGCGCTATGACGACGCCATGCCGTTGCGCGTACGGCTAGCGTATGCACGCGCGCTGGCCGGGGCGGGACGGACTGCCGAGGCGGCGGCGCAGGCGGAGCGGGCGGCTTGGGGCGGGCAGGTCGGCGCGGCTGAGTTCGTGGCGGAGCTTGCAGAGCGGTAGGCGGACCCGAGGCGGCTACGGCCTCGCTGCCGGCACGCAGCCCCGCGCAGCGCCCGCTGCGTCCTCGTGGCGGCCCAGGGCATCGAGGCTGTCGGCCTCCAGGCAAGCGAGCTGCTCGGGGAGCCAGCCCGGCTCGGCGCGCAGGCGGGACGCCTGTTGCAGCGCCAGGGGGGCGGCACCGGCCAGGAAGGCGGCCTGAGCAAGGTCCCAACGCTCCCGCCGGGGGTCGGGGACGCGGATGTGGGCTGGGAGATCGTCGAGCGCCTCGGCCCACATCGAGAGGCCAGCCGCGCGGTCGATCGCGGCGACGGTGAGGTGTCGCGCCACGCTGGCCCGGGCGTATGGGTTGTCGGGCTCGCTCTGGCGCTCGGCGCTGAAGAGCGTGAGGTTGTCCTGGAACTCCCCCACCCGCGTCGCGGTACGAGGCGCCCACAGCAAGCAGGCCCCGACCACCAGGAGCACCGCCGACTGGCGCCCGGCGGCCAGCGCCGCGAGCGGCTGCGCGCCGAGCGCGACCAGCCAGACCAGGGGCTGAAAGACGTATCGGCTGGCCTGGACGCCGATGAAGGGGATGCCGATCGCCGCCGGGGCGCTGAGCACCACCATCCCCACCACCGCGGCCAGCCAACGCCGCTGGGCGGGGGCGTCGGCCCGGAGCAACCAGGCCACCAGGGACGCACTGCAAAGCACCACCACGCCCAACGGGGCCGCAGCGGCCGCGCCGGGCTCGAAGAGATGTGCAGCGGTCGCGCGCGCCGGTAGCGTCGGCAGCCCGCCCAGGGTGTCCAGTCCGGCCAGGAGCATGTCCCACACTGGGCTCCCCGTGGCGCGGCCGTAGCCCTGTCCGGTGACAGCGCCGTGTAGCAACAGGAAGCTCCCGGCACCGACCCCGGAGCCCAGCCCCGCGCCCAGCCCCGCGCGCCAACCGGCGGCTGCCCACGCAACGGCCGCGAGCGCTGGGGCGGCGGTGGCGGCGCTCTCCTTGCAGAGGCACGCAGCGAGCGTGAACAGCAGGGTCTCCGCGGCGCGCCGCCAGGGCGAGGCGGGGGCTTGCGCCCGCGCGGCCGCGAGCAGCAACACCAGCGCCAGCATCACGTCGAACACGTCGGAGCTCCAAGGCACGACCTCAGCCACGGCGGGATGCAGAACCAGGACCGTGCCGGCGAACGCCGCCGCACCCACGCTGCCCCCGGTGCGGCGTACGAGGCTCATCGCGACAAGGACCACACCCGCGTGAAGCACCACGTTGGCGAGCCGGAAGGTGGCCGGAGTCCGTCCGGCGGCCAGCGCGGCCAGATGTTGGAAGAAGGCGGGGAGCGGGCGCCACAGATGTCCGCCGTCGCCGCTGGACCACCCGTAGGTGGAGTTCGTCCACTCCCCCCAGGGCTCTCCGTCGTGTGCGTGTCGCGACAAGGCGCGCAGGTCGTCGAGCACCCAGCCCGCGTCCAGCGCGGAGGGGACAAACACCACCGCCAGCACGACCAGCGGGCACACCAGGAGCAGGTGGGCGGCAGGGGTGCGCACGGGTCGGAGCGTACCACACCCGCCCCCCCGCGCTGCGTTAGCCCTTCCCGGTGCTCTTCTTCCTCGCTTGCAGCACGCCCGAGCCGGCCCTGGAGCCTCCCGACGTACTCCTCGTGGTGGTGGACACCCTGCGCGCCGATCGCACCACCCTGGGCGGCCACACCCGCTTCACCACTCCGCAGCTGAGCGCCCTCGCCGAGTCCGGGGTCCGCTTCACCGATGTGACCGCACCGGGTAGCTGGACGTGGCCGTCCCACGCCGCCTTGTTCACCGGTGAGCCACCGTGGGTCTCGGGCGCACATTTCGCGCCGCGGGGCGCTCAGACACTGGATATGGGGACCAATCGCCTCGCGGTGAGCCCGATGCGCGCCGACCTGCCCACCCTCGCCGAGCGCCTGGGCGAAGCGGTATGGCGCACGGTCGCGCTGTGCGAGAACAGTTTCCTCGACCCGGCCATCGGTCTGACCCGCGGCTTCGATCGAGCCGAGATCGTCCGCGAGGGGGTGGTGCCGGCGGCCAAGGAAGAGCTCGCGACGCCCGGTCGTTTGTTCCTGTTCGTGAACCTGATCGCGCCGCACGCTCCCTATGCCGTCTCCGGCGCCCCGTGGTCCGCCGCCCGCGCTGCGGAGTTGCGGCCCGAGGCGGCCCCGCCCTGGGCGCTGCCGTTTCTGGCGCCCGCCGCGCCCGAGGCGAGCTGGTGATCCCCCCGGAGGGCATCCAGCTGCTCCTGGACCTGTACGACGGGGAGGTGGCGCGAGCCGACGCGGCGCTGCGCGAGCTGGTCCAGGCGTGGACGGCCTCTGGCCGCCAGGGGGTGGTGGTGGTGACCTCCGACCACGGGGAGTATTTCGGCGAACACGGGCTGTTGGAGCACGGTCGCACCGTCTGGAAGGAGGTCGTGGACGTGCCTCTGGTCCTCGCGGCTCCCGGGCGCTTCCCGGCCGGCGCCACGGTCACGCTGCCAGTTCAGCTCCAAGACGTGTACCCCACCGTTCTGGAGCTGGCCGGCCTCGCGAATCCAACCTGGTCGCTGGTCGACGCGCTCGCGGGGGTGCCGCGTCCGGGAGCCATCCAGGCGGCCGAGTGGCCGGACGACGACCCGCGCATGACGCACGACCTGGCCGGTGTGCTGCCCGGCGAGGTCACGCGGCTGCACCTGCGAGCCGACGCGGCTTTCCCCGAAGCGCCCGCCGCCGCCGGTGCCATCGCCACTGCAAAAAACAAAGAGGACGGACCCTGGGGCCCGTCCTCCGGCTCACGCCGAGCAGCTCGGCGGCCACGAAGGCCTAGTAGATGTCTTCCTGGCCGGCCTGGATGGTCGCGTTCTGCGTCATCGAAGCCGTGTAGCTCACTTCGGAGCCGTCGCCGTCCACGTCGGAGTTGCCGGTGACGAGGAAGTCGGTGTTGGTCGAGCCGCTCACCTGGTAGTTTCCGCGAACCAAGCCGTCCGGCTCCCAGCCGACCGCGTCCCAGGTGGCGTCCCCGGTGTTGAACGCCTGGGGCGTCTTGCTGGTGGCGCCCGGGTTTGCCGACAGGTCGACGAAGGCGTTGTACGACGCCTCGTACGCGACTTCGGCGGTCTTGATGCCGTCGACGTTGCCAGGGACTTCCGCGCGCTTCGACTTGAGCTGCATGCGGGCGAAGTTGGGGATCGCGATCGCGGCGAGGATGCCGATAATGGCGACGACGATCATGAGTTCGACGAGCGAGAAGCCCTTGTTCTGACGCATTGTATGCTCCGGTATGGTTGGGGAAGAGACCCTGGCCTGTGCCAGTCGCGGCAACCTTCTGCAAACGTCGTGCCAACGGACGATCCTCGATCCTTTTCGCGATCCTGACGTTTTTCGTCACTGCCGGATGTGACAATTTGCGTCACCTGTCGCGGGGCGTCACTCGTCGTCTTCGGCGAGGCCAAGCTTGACCAGCCGATAGCGCATTGAGCGAAAGCTGATGCCGAGCAGCCGCGCCGCGTGGGTGCGGTTGCCGCTGGCCGCGGCCAGCGCGGCTTCGAGGTACCGCCGCTCAATGCTGGCCAGCCGCCCGTCCAGGTCGATGCCGGCGTCGGGGAAAGCCTCGTCGGCGCTGTCCTCCACCGAGGTCGAAAGTCCGGGCTGCAGGCGTTCCGGCAAGGACGCTGGCGAAAGGAGACTCGCGGGCTCCATGGCCACCGCGCGCTCGATGATGTTCTGCAGCTCGCGAACGTTTCCGGGGTAGCTCCACGCCCGCAACAGCCGGTGGACCTCCGGTGTGGCGCCCCGCGTCGGCTTGCCGAACTCTGCCGCATACTTCTCGATGAAATGCTGCGCGAGAACCACGATGTCGTCCCCGCGCTGGCGGAGCGGGGGCATGTCGATCTGCACGACGTTGAGCCGGTAGTACAGGTCCTCGCGGAAGCGCCCCGCCTGCACCTCAGCCGTGAGATCGCGGTTGGTGGCGGCCACGATGCGCACATCCACCGGCACCTCTTCGGAAGCGCCGACGCGAACGATCTTCCGCTCCGAGAGCGCGCGGAGCGCCTTGACCTGGGCCGACAGCGGCATCTCGCCGATCTCGTCCAGAAACAGGGTACCGCCCGCGGCCGCCTCGAAGTGGCCGGGCTTGTCGCGGAGGGCGCCGGTGAAGGAGCCCTTCAAGTGACCGAAAAGCTCACTCTCGACCAGGGCTTCGGGGATGGCCCCGCAATTGACCGCCACGAACGGGCCGCGGGCGCGGTCGCTGCCAAAGTGGATCGCGCGCGCGACCAGTTCCTTGCCAGTGCCCGACTCGCCGCACACCAGGCAGTTGATGCGCGTGCCCATGATCCGGCGAACCAGCCCGTACACCTCCTGCATCGCTGGCGAGGTGCCCACGAGCTGGCCGAGCTGGTACTTCGTCGCCAAAGCGGCGTGCAGGCGGTCGTTCTCGGCCTCCAGCCGGCGCATGGCCAGCGCCTTGGCGACGACCAACCGGAGCTCTTCGTTGTCGAAGGGCTTGGCCACGTAGTCGAAGGCGCCCTCCTTCATCGCGGCGATCGCCGTCCCCGCGCTTGCATACGCCGTGATGAGGACGACCTGCACGTCGCGCCCGAGCTCGGCCGCGCGCGCCTTGACCTGCCGGAGTACCTCCAATCCGTCCATCCCCGGCATCGTGAGGTCGGTGATCACGACGTCGGGAAACCACTTGTCGGCGACGCGGAGGCCCGCTTCGCCAGAGGGCGCATCGCGAACCTCGTAGCCCGCCCTTCCCAGGACCACGCCCAGCACTTCCCGAAGGATGGGCTCGTCGTCGATGACCAAGACCCGCGCGGCGCTCATACGGCGTCCCCTCCCGGAAGCAAGATGGTGAACGTCGTACCCTGGCCAGGCGGGGACGCCACCTCCACGGTGCCGCCGTGGGCGCGCACGAGCTGGTCGACCACCGCCAGACCTAGCCCCGTCCCGCCGGCACGACGGGTGTAGAAGGGGTCGAAGATCCTCGGCAGCTCTTCGGGCGCGATCCCGATGCCGCCGTCGGTGATGACAACGCAGACGCCCCCGCCCTGCTCGCCCACCCGGACCCGGATATCCCCGCCCCCCGGCATCGACTGGGCGGCGTTGGTGAGGAGGTTCCACAGCACCTGCCGAAGTCGGTCGGGATCGACGCAGGACCGCACTGCAGCGAGGTCGGTGACCACGCGGACGGCCCCGGCGAACCGTGGGTCCTGGAGGAAGGAATCGACAATATTCGCCACCAACCCGTCGAGATCGAGGGTCACCCTCCGGAGGGTAGGCGCCGCCGAGGCGGTGAGGAAGTCCTCGACCAATCGATTGAGCCGCTGGGTCTCCCCGAGCGCCAGCTCCAGGTGTCGGGAAGGACGGTCTTCCCGCAGTAGTTGCAGGATCGCCGACAGCGCCGACAGCGGATTGCGTATCTCGTGTGCGAGCCCGGCTGAGAGGTGGCCCGCCGCGACCAGTCTCTCGTCACGTTGGGCGCGGTCGCGCATCGCCCACAGCTCGGTGACGTCCTCCACCACGATGACACGCCCCTGGTCCGGCAGGGTCGCCTGGCTGCAGACGAAGCGGCGGCCGTCGGGCGGCGCCTCCTCCCACGAGCGATGGTGCACCGCGCCTGAGAACACCTCGGTGACCCGCTTGCCCACCGCGTTGCCGAGGAGGAGTCGGCCGCTGGGGTTGATCTCGACGATACGGTCGTCCACCCCGGCGATCAGCACGCCGGCGCGAACGCGCTCGATGACCGTCTCCGACGCCACGCGCTGCGCGACGAGCGCCTTCCCGGTACGCTCGAGAGACTCGGCGAGCTGGCCGCTGAGGATGCCGACCAGCACGAAGGACAGGACGCGGAAGCCAACCTCCCAGTAGCGAAGCAGGAGGTCAGCATCCGCGGCGTCCGTCCCGAAGACGGCGACGACCAGGAGCCCAACCGCGGCCAGGAGCGCGACCCCGATCGCGCCGCTCCGCCCGAGCAAGTAGGCCCCTGCGGCGATGACCGGAAAGTAGAGGAAAACCAGCAGCGAGCCGGCCCCACCGGTGAACGCGGAGAGCAGCGACGCCCCGACCACGTCCATGAAGAACATCAGTGACAGGAAGCCCACGCCTGGCTGGCGAAGCCTCGTGTACAGCGCGCTCCCGATCAACAACACCAGCTGAACGGCCAGGATCGTGAAGAAGGCCCCGTCGTCGGGCTGGAACGGCCCTTCGCCGAGGGCGGTGACCCCGGTGACGGCGAGCACGCCCAGGGCCACGACGAAGCGCCCGACGTTGTAGCGCTGGATCCGCTCGGTCACGGTCTAGCTGATATTTCCGGCCATCTCGAAGATCGGCATGTACATCGCGATGACGAGGCCCCCGACCACCACGCCCAGGAAGGCCATGATCATCGGCTCCAGCGCGGCGGTCAACGAGCCGACCGCCGAATCGACCTCGTCGTCGTAGAAGTCCGCGATCTTGCTCAACATCACGTCAAGCGCACCCGTGGCCTCTCCCACGCCGACCATCTGGCAAACCATCGGTGGGAACACCTTCGACTCCAAGAGCGGCTCAGCGATCGTGCGACCCTCGCTGATGCTGCGGCTGGCCGACTGGATGGCCGCTTCGATGACGACGTTGCCGGCCGTACGCGAGCAGATGTCCAGCGCTTCGAGGATGGGCACGCCTGAGCTGAGCATGGTCGACAAGGTGCGACAGAAGCGCGCGACGCCGACCTTGACGATGATGTCGCCGAAAAGCGGCAGCTTGATGAGCACCGAGTGGAAGACGTATTTGCCCTTGGGGGTGCGGGTGATCTGGCTGAACGCCACGTAGGTGAGCACCAACCCGATGATGCAGTACCCGATGTTCGCCGTGAGCCACTTCGACAACGCGATGACGAACTGGGTGGGCGCTGGCAGCGCCGCGCCGAAGTCGGCGAACATGTCCTCGAAGGTGGGGACGACCTTGGTGAGCAGGATGGCGATGACCACCCCGGCGACGGCCAGCACCACGATGGGGTAGGTCATCGCGCCCTTGACCTGCCGAATCAGCTTCTGGTTCTTTTCCAGGTAGGCCGCGAGCCGGTTCATGATCGTGTCGAGCATGCCGCCCACCTCGCCGGCGGCGACAAGATTGACGTACAGGTCGTCGAAGGTCTGGGGGTAGGTCTTCAGGGCTTCGGCGAACGTGTTCCCGCTCTCGACCTTTTCCTTGACCACCTTGAGCTGGTCGCGCATGGTCTGGCTCTCGGACTGCGACGACAGGATGTCCAGGCATTGGACCAGCGGCAGCCCGGAGTCGATCATCGTGGCGAACTGACGCGAGAAGATCACCAGATCGCGCAGCGACACGCTCGGCTTGAGGAAGGCGGGCAGCGGGATATTGATCTGGAGATCCAGCGCGGACTTCGATTCGGTCACCGAGGTGGCGCTGATCCGCATCTCCCGCAGCTTGTTGCGCGCAGAGGCCTGATCGACCGCGTCGATCTTTCCCTTGCGGGTCTCGCCCTGGGCGGTCTTCCCCTCGTATGCAAAGACGGCCATCGCTCAGTGCTCCACGACGCGGGATGGTAGCATGGTATCTTCAAAGCGGGGGAAGGGGCTCGCCGCCCCTTCCCCTACCGCGCCATTCCCTTCGGCCTCCAACCTTCGGTTTCCGGCCTCCGGCGCCCGTCGCGCGGGTAGCGCGCCGGGCGTGGCGCTCTCCCCATCCCGCCCCGCCGCACAGCGCGACACGGCGCGCCATCCTGAGGGCGCCATCGAGCCGGCACCCTTGGTGCTCGCGCGTTTCACGACAGCGTTAGCTGCGCGCCGATGTCGCTGCTGGACAGGGTTCGCCGCGCTGCGCCAGCGGCGCTTTTCGCCCGGGGCGGAAGCTACGCCCAGGCGGGGGGGGTGCGGTGCACTTCGCCTGAGCGGTATCTCGTCGCCGTGGCCGGACGCGCCGAGGGGTTCGAGGTCTGGACCGACGGGGAGGACTGGGACTGCACCTGCGGCGCAGAGGTCGGCGCGTGTGCCCACGTGGTCGCCGCGGCTGTGGCGCTCCACGCGGGCCTCCTGGCGTTGTCTCCGGCACCACCCTCCGTGGTTTCATACAGTCTCCGTCGCGACGAATCCGGCCTGATCTTCGACCGCACCGTTCCGAGCGGCGCGCCGCGCCGCCGGGAGGACGAGGAGGTGAACCGGGTGCTGGCGGGCTGGTGGGGCCGCGCTGGGGCGCCGCGGGGGTTGCTGCAAGCCGCGTTGGGGCCACTCCGGGGCTTGTCGGTGACGCTCGACGGCGCGCCGATCCGCTGCGCGCCCGAGCCCGTGGACCCGATGGTGGTGGTACAAGACGACGGCGCGGGCTGGCGCGTGCGGCTGGTCCGGCGCCCTGGCATCGACGAGGCCTTCGTCAACGGCATCCTGCGCATGGGCGACACCCTGCGCCCGATCGGCGACGTGGCCATCGATCTGGGGCTGAAGCAGCGGCTCGTCCAGGGTGTGGTGTTCGGCCCTGGGGAGGCCGGGCGCCTGGTCACCGAGTTCCTGCCGGCGCTCCGCAAGCTCGTGGAGGTCGAGGTCCGCACCACACGCCTGCCCGATGCCCGTCGCGACCCGCCACGACTCGCCTGGGAGGTGGACGCCGACGGCCACCGACTCCGTGCCCAGGCCCGCATCGTGTACGGAGACCCCGCGTATGCCCGCGTCGAACAGGGTGAGCTGCGCCGGCTGGACGCCCGCATCGTCCCGACGCGCGACGTCGACGCCGAGCGCCGCTTGTACGACGCCGGTGTGCCGGTGGGGGTGCCCGTCGAACGTGCCGGAGCCGACGCCGTGTCCTGGATAGCCGGCCTGCCACCCGCGGCGCGTGACGCGATCCTGGCGCGCGCGCCAGACTTCAAGCTCGTGCGTGGGGGCTCGAACCCGAGCGTGACGCTGCGGGACCAAGGCGACGGCTTCGTGGTCGAGGCGGGTGGCGCCATCGATCCGCGCGCGCTGGTCGACGCCTGGCGCGATCACGCGCCGCTGGTGCCGCTGCTGGGGGGGGGCTGGCGTCCGGTGCCACAGGCCTGGCTCGATCGCCACGGCGCGGTGCTCGCCGAGCTGCTGGACGCGCAAGACGAGGCCGGCGGTCGCCTCGGGCGCGGGCAGGCGGGCGTCGCGCTCCAAGCGCTTGAGGAGCTGGGTGTCGAGCCCCCTCCGGCGCTCGCTGCCCTCCGCGCGCTGGCGGGCGACTTCTCCGCCGTGCCCGCCGCGCCGCTGCCCGAAGGCTTCCGCGGCGTGCTGCGCCCCTACCAGCAGCGAGGCGTGGACTGGATCGTCTGGTTGCGCAGCGTCGGCATGGGCGGGATCCTCGCCGACGACATGGGCCTGGGCAAAACGGTCCAGTGCCTCGCCTCGTTGGGCCGTGGTCGGCACCTCGTGGTGGCGCCCACCTCGGTCCTCGGGAACTGGGCGAGGGAAGCGGCGAGGTTCCGCCCCGACCTGAAGGTCACGGTGTTCCACGGACCGCGCCGCCAGCTCGACACGGCCGCCGACATGGTCATCACTACCTGGGCCGTGCTCCGACTCGACCGGGAGCGGCTTGGAGAGCGCTGGACGACCGTGCTCTTCGACGAGGCTCAGGCGATCAAGAATCCGGAATCACAAACGGCGGAAGCGGCGCGGGCCGTGAACGCGGAGCTCCGCTTGTGTGTGACCGGAACCCCAGTCGAAAACCGACTCGAAGAGTTGTGGTCGGGGATGCACGTGGCGAATCCCGGGTTGCTCGGCTCCCGGCGTTCGTTCCGGGAGCGTTTCTCGGGCCCGATGGAGTCTGGGAGCCGCACCGCGCGGGACAGCCTCCGCCGCCGCATCCGTCCGTTTGTGCTCCGCCGGAAGAAGGCCGAGGTCGCGCCCGAGCTTCCCAGCCGCACCGATGTGGTCTTGCGGTGCGCGCTGAGCGAGCGGGAGCGGAGCCTCTACGACACCGTCCGCAGCTTGTCGACAGCGGATGCCAAGCGCATGTTGGCCGGCGGCAAGGGCTGGCTCCAAGTGCTGGAGGTGCTCTTGCGGATGCGACAGGCGGCGTGTCACCCCGGCTTGTTGCCGGGAGGCGACCGGGCGCTGGGGAGCGCCAAGCTGGACCTGCTGGTCGAAACGCTCGACGAGCTGGTCGCCGACGGTCACCGCATCCTCATCTTCTCGCAGTGGACCTCGATGCTGGACCTCGTGGAGCCGGCGCTGCGAGTCGGCGGCTGGGACTGGTGTCGGCTGGACGGGGCTACCCGCAACCGGGAGGCGGAGATCGCGCGCTTCTCGGATCCGGATGGGCCGCCAATCTTTTTGTTGTCGCTCAAAGCGGGCGGCACCGGCCTGAACCTGACGACCGCCGATTACGTCGTCCACCTGGACCCGTGGTGGAATCCCGCCGTGGAAGACCAGGCGACCGACCGGGCGCACCGCATCGGCCAGACCCGCCCGGTGGTGTCGATGCGGCTCATCGCCGAGGACACCGTGGAGGAGCGCATTCTGGCGCTGCAAGACCGAAAAAGGGAGATGGTGAACGCCGCGCTCGACGAGGACGCGCTGGCCAAGGCGCTGACGGGGGACGAGTTGGCGGAGCTCTTTTCGTGAGCCGGTTAGGCCCTCCCAATGCCCGCCATCCACCTCGTCACCGAACTCCCCGGCCCCAAGAGCCGCGCCTTGGTGGCGCGCCGTGAGGCCGCCATGCCCTCCGGGGCCGCCAAGCTGACCGGCCTCGCGATCGCCCACGCCCACGGCGCGACGATGACCGACCTCGACGGCAACACCGTGCTCGACTTTGCCGGCGGCATCGGCATGCTCGCGGTCGGTCACACCCCCGAAAACGTGGTGGCAGCGCTGCAGAAGCAGGCAGCTGAGCTGGTGCACATGTGTTCCATCATCGCGACGCATGAAAGCGCGGTATTGCTGGCGGAGCGACTCAACGCGCTGGCACCGGGGCCCGCTCCCAAGCGCACGGCCCTGATGAACAGCGGGGCAGAGGCACTGGAAACGGCGGTGCACATCTGCCGCGCCTCCACCAAGCGTCAGGGCGTCGTGGTCTTCGAGGGTGCGTACCACGGCCGCACCAACTTGACGTTGGCGATGACGTCGAAGTTCAATCTGTTCAAGAAGGGTTTTGGTCCCTTCGCACCCGAGGTCTATCGGCTGCCGTTTCCGACGATGTACCGCCGTCCGCCCGCGACGACTGAGGCGGAGTGGATCGACTGGCACTGCCAGCAGCTCGACCACTCCTTCACAGCCTACGTCGATCCCACCCACGTCGCGTGCGTGGTGGTGGAGCCGGTGCAAGGCGAAGGTGGCTTCCTGCCCGCGCCTGCCGCATGGCTCCGTAAGCTGCGTGCGCTCTGCGATCAGCACGGGATGCTGCTGGTCGCCGACGAGGTGCAGTGCGGCATGGGACGGACCGGGAAGCTCTGGGCGTGCGAGCATGCTGGCGTGGTGCCCGATGTCATCACCACCGCCAAGTCCCTCGGCGCGGGCATGCCAATCTCGGCGATCGTCGGGCGCGCCGACGTCATGGACGCCCCGCACCCGGGCGGCCTCGGCGGCACCTACTCCGGGAGCCCGATGGCCTGTGTCGCGGCGCTTGCGGCGCTGGACATCATCACTGCGCCCGCCTTCCTGGCCCGCGCCAACGAGCTCGCAGCGATGATCCGTGCTCGACTGGAAGCGCTGCAAGCGCGCTTCCCGCGCCTGATTGGCGACGTTCGTGGTCTGGGGCCGATGCTGGCGATCGAGCTGGTGAAGGACCCCGCCACCAAGGAGCCGTGGTTGGAGGCGACCCAAGCGGTGAACGCGGAGACGCTGACGCGCGGCCTGGTCACCATCCGCGCCGGGCTCTACAGCAACTGCGTGCGACTGCTACCCCCGTTGAACCTCACGGATGCCGAGGTGAGCGAGGCGATGGACGTGCTCGACGCGTCGGTTGCGGCCGTCGCCGGGCGTCTGGGAGCAGCGTGAGCGCCCTCCGTGTCACGCGTCTGCAAGGAAACGCACGCGCGCGCGGCCTTGCGCACGGCGAGGCCCACGCCGCGGCCATCCGCGAGTATGCCGAGGAGCGCATCGCGCTCGCCGCCAACGGGCTCTGGGCCGGCCGTCCCGCGACGCGTGAGGATGTGCTCCGCCTCGCAACCCGCCTTCTTCCCGCGCACCGCGCCTACGCGCCTGGCCTGATGACCGAGCTCGAGGCTCTGGCGGAGGCAGCGGACGTGTCGGTCGAGGCGGCGCTCATCGTCGGCGGGTTCACCGACTTCGTCGACGTGGTCCGTGCGGAGGGTGGCCCCGGCTTCGAGGAGGACGACTGCACCGCGGTGCTCGTGCCCCCCGCTCGCACCCGTGGGCTGGGCGGCCTCTTCGCACAGACCTGGGACATGCACGATTCGGCGACGCCCCACGTGCTCATGCTCGACATCCGGCCCGACGACGGCCCGGCCGCGCTGGTGTTCTCGACTGTGGGCTGCCTCGGCCAGATCGGCGTCAACGAGGCCGGCATCACCATCGGCATCAACAACCTGGTCTGCACCGACGGGCGCATCGGCGTCACTTGGAACTTCGTGGTGCGGGAGGTGCTGGCGCAGACGACGCTGGAGGGGGCGCTCGCGTGCATCCGCGGCGCGCGATTGGCGGGTGGGCACGACTACCTGCTCATGGACGTTCGGGGTCGCGGCGTCAACATCGAGGCCAGCGGCCGGGTCCAGGTGGTGCAGTCGCTGCTCGAATCCCCGATCGTGCACACCAACCACTGCGTTGCCCCGGCCACCGCCGCCTTCGAGGCCAAACGTGATGCGGGGCTGTTGGCCTCATCCCGGGATCGCCTCCGCACCGCGCAGACCCTGCTCGCAGAAGGCACCGTGGACGTGGCACGCCTGCAGGCAGTGATGGCCGAGCCGACGTGCATCTGCCGCCACGGCGGCCCGCCGACTCACATCGAGACCAGCGGCGCCTTGATCGTCCGCCCTGCTACCCGCGAGCTTTGGGCCACGTGGGGGCCGCCGGACCGGGCGCCGTGGGAGCGGTTCACAGTGTGAGCCGCCGCCGGGCCTCACCCCCCAACCTTGCCCGCCGCCTGCATTGCATCCTGCATGGCCCGACACATCGGCGCCTCGGCGAAACGATCGTGGACCATCGCGTCCAGCGCCAGACCGGCGGCCGTGCACCCCGCCACCGCCTGGGTGATCGCCGGGGTCGCCCCGGCGGCAACGAGCTTCGGCGCCTGTTGCAGCAGACAGATCTCGACGTCGGCCTGCACCCGGCCGCGACACTCACTGTCATCGGCGACGAAGCAGGTCCGCGCCAGGGACCCGTCCGCGCAGATGCCGTCCGCCAGCGCCGGCCCGAGCTCGGTCTGCACGCGCAAGAGCAGAGCGCGATCGAAAGTCGGAGTCAGGGCGGGCGCGGAAAACGTCGTCCCCTGCTGAGCCGGTCGGGTCGTGCTGCGGCGCTTCACCGTGTACCCGTCGCGCTCCAACAACTTGATGAGCCCGTCGGCGCCAAACATGTGCGCCGCGCCAACCGCGACGAAGGCGCCGCCCTGGGCCAACTCCGGGCTGAGCGTCGCCATCCAGGCGCGGTTGCGCGCGAAGAGCAGCGCTTCGGTCTCCGGCGCGGCCGGATCCACCAACCTCGGCTCGTCGACGATGCCGCGCATGCAGAGATCGTCCAGGGCGCGGAAGGCCGCTTCGAGCTCGCCGACGTCGGGCTCGGCCTCCAGTGCGGCGACGAACGCCGGATCGGCGGCTGCCAGCATCGCGGACTGGCCCTCGATGGTCTCGACGTGCAGCGACGGGATGCCCGCCCGCTTCGCCCGCGTCTGAATCTCCCTGTCCATGGCGATGAAGCTGCCGCCCGGGCCCACCGCAGTCATCATCATGGGCACACTGGCTGCTGCCCAGGGCACAAAGTGGTCGATGATGGACGCCGGGAAATCCGGCGCCGCCAGCACCAGCCGCTCGAAGGCCGGCCCCGAGAGCCGGGCGCTCAGCCGCGCCTCCGACCACACCAGCCGGATCGCGTCCGTCGACTCGAAGTCCATGGCCGCCTCGGTGTACACCACCCGGGCCTTGGCGAGACTCTCGTCATCCGGGCGGGGCAAGGCGTAGTCCAGGGCCACGCCAATGTGGCAGGTGCCGAACAGGTGGCTTGCCTTGCCCGCTTTCTCGACGTCCCACAGGTTGAGGGGGTGGACGACGCCGGCCACGGGGCCTGGCCGCGGCGAGGTCCGTGACGGCGGGGCAACGCGGACGCAAGCGGCCAGAAGCAGGAGGGCGGCGAACATGGGGCATTGGACCACATCCGGATAGGCTGCGCGCACCATGCGCGACGTCCTCGGCGAACTTCTGGTGCTATTGCGGCTTGAACGGATCGAAGAACGCATCTTCCGTGGCCAGAGTCAGGACCTCGGCTGGGGCGCCGTCTTTGGCGGGCAAGTGCTCGGCCAGAGCCTCTCCGCCGCGGCGCAGACCGTGCCCGACAAACGGCACGTGCATTCGATGCACGCCTACTTCCTCCGTCAGGGCGATGCGCGCTACCCGATCGTGTACGAGGTCGATCCTATTCGCGACGGGACCAGCTTCACCACCCGCCGGGTCGTCGCGACCCAGCGCGGGCAGGCGATCTTCATCCTCAGCGCTTCGTTCCAAGGCGACGAGCCCGGCTTCGACCATGCGGCGACGATGCCTACCGGGGTCCCCGGTCCCGACGAGTTGGCGAGCGAGCAGGACCTGGCTCGCCGCGTCGCCGACAAGATCCCCGAGCCACTGCGAGCTCAGGCGCTCGCCGATCGCCCCATCGAAATTCGGGCCGTCCAGCAGTGGAGCCTGCTCAAGCCCAAGAAGCTGCCGCCCCGCCGCCAGCTCTGGTACCGCGCCAGTGGCCGGCTACCTGATGATCCCGCCGTCCATCGCTACCTCCTCGCCTACGCCAGCGACTTCAACTTCTTGCCGACCGCGATGATGCCGCACGGCGTCAGTTGGTTGACCCCCGGCATGCAGGTGGCCAGCCTGGACCACGCCATGTGGTTTCACCGCCCCTTCCGCTTCGACGAATGGCTGCTGTACGACGTGGAGAGCCCGAGCGCGAGCGGCGCGCGGGGGCTGGTGCTCGGCCGGTTCTACGATCGCGCGGGGACGCTGGTGGCGTCGGTCGCACAAGAGGGGCTCATGCGAAACCGGGCCGTCGCAGTCACCGGTGACGAGGGCTAGTCAGGGCAAGGACTGCAGGTCACGGCTCGTCGTCGCAGGCGTCGCCGACCCCATCGCCGTCGCGATCGGTCTGGTCGAACACCCACGCACCATCGGGGGACAACGACGGCACCAGGTCGGTGACGGCGACGCCCGCGTCGAGGAGCCTGGCGGCCACACCCCAGCCGCCGCCCCAGTCCCGGACCTTCACCAAAAGCGTGTTCCAGCCGGCGATGACGGAGACTTCGGCCTGGAACTGATCGGCGTTGACGCCCTGACAGGAGCCCACGTCGAGGACCTGCACCCCGTTCCACCACGCGAAGAGTCCGTCGTCCGCGCCAATCGCGACCGTCAGCGTCCGCGCCGTCGCGCTCTCCAAGTACACCAACGAGTAGGCCTCACGCGACGGTGCCGCCGAGCCATATGGACCGAGGTAGTCGTAGGTATCGCCTGACAACAGGGCCCAGGTCCAAGTGGTGTCGCCAGCCGCGTCCCCCAGCGCCGGAGCGAGCGTGCCGTCTTCGCCAACGAATGCTTCTTCCGATGGCCGGCACTCCGCAGTGGTGGCGCCGCCGGTGAACGCGCCCGCGCTGAGCCAGGTGCGGATGTAGCCGGTTGAGCCCAGGGCCGGTGCGGGGCTGGCGGGGCCGTTGCTCACGTCGGGGCAGTTGTCGAGTTCGTTGTCGACGCCGTCGCCGTCGAGGTCCCCATCGCAACTGTCGGGGATCGCGTCCGAATCGGTGTCGGAGCCGGTGGTCGGGGCGCCGATTGCCAGGGGGTCGGGCGTGGTGAGCGCGAGCGTGTAGTCGGGCACGTCGGCCTTGTTGACCGCGGACAGGCACACGGACCAGGTGCCTGCCGCGACCCAGCGCGCGCCTGGCTCGTGGAGCGGGTCGAGCACCGCGCACCCGTCGTCGCCCGGCGCGCCGGAGGCCAGCATCGCGCCGTCGGGCGCATGCAAGGAGAGTGTCAGCGCCGCGCCACAGGGCGCCAGCTCGTGCACCTCGACCGCGCCGCACGCCGCGACGGCCACCGACCAGCAGTCGTCGTCCGGACCTGCCAGGCTGCCGTGCACCTCGGCGCCCGCGGCTGTCGCGACATCCCACTCGTCGTTCGGCTCGATCTCAGCGGTACCGGCCTGAATCTGACAGGACCCCGAGCACCCGTCGCCGCCGAGGACGCCGCCGTCGTCGCATCCCTCGCCGGCATCGGTCACGGCGTCCCCGCACCCCGCTGGGAAACAGTCGGTGCGGCAGGCATCGGCCGCAGCGTCGGAGTTGCCGACTCCCGCGTCGCACAGCTCGTCGGCATCGAGCACGCCGTCCCCACATCCCGGTGCTGGTGTGGCGATGGGCTCATCTGGCTCGGCCTCGTCGACGGGCGTTGGCGCGGTGCTGCAGCCCCACGGGCCAGCAATGAACAGGGCGAGGAGGGGGGTGCGCACGGCGCCGGGAGTGTACACTCTGGCCGTGATGTTGACCCTCCTCTGCGGCCTCTCGTGGGCCGGTGACGACACCTTCTTTGCGGGACCGGGCCCCGAGCGGCTCTCGATGGCGTCATTGGAAGCGGGAGGCACGGTCCGCGGGCGCACCGGGGCGCTCCTGGCGCGTGTCGATGACCCGGCCGCGATCGCAGCGCTGGCGGGGGTCGCGGAGGTGCGTCGCCTGCGGGGCCGGCTGGTGCGCATCGTGCTTCGAGGGGGCGTGGACGACCTTGCGTTCGCGCGGGGGTTGCACGGGCGTGCCGGGGTCCACTGGGTACACCCCGATCTGCGCCTGGCGCTGGTTCCCCACGCCGCGCCCGACGACCCGTGGTACGCGCAGCAGTGGCACCTCGACAACACCGGACAAGGCGGACGCATCGCCGATGTCGACATCAACGCCCCGGAAGCCTGGGCCCTCGCCACCGGGGCCGGCGTGACCATCGCCGTCATCGATACCGGTGTCCAACTCGACCACCCCGACCTGATCGTGATTCCTGGGCACGACTACGTCGATCACGACGAAGATCCGAGCCCTGCGTCCGATGACGGCGCTCCCCACGGTACCGGTGTGGCCGGCATCGCCGCCGCGATTGGCAACAACGCCTACGGGGTCACGGGCGTGGCCTGGGCGTCTGAGGTGTACGCGATCCGGCTCATCGGTGGCGACACCAGCATGACTGACCTCTACGATGCCTTTGCCGAGGCGGTCGACGCGGGCTCGGGGGTGCTCTCCAATTCATGGGGGTTCTACGGTTGTGACGGCGTGCCCGCCGCCCAGGTGTTCAACGAGATGATCGAGTACGCGGAGGACGAGGGTCGAGGGGG
Source organism: Deltaproteobacteria bacterium (assembly GCA_947490345.1). Taxonomy (GTDB): domain Bacteria; phylum Myxococcota_A; class UBA796; order UBA796; family SXON01; genus SXON01. The sequence goes on along the minus strand of CANLGL010000009.1, from coordinate 88,929 downwards.
GCTTGGCTCAGTGGTGGTCTTCGCGGCCGGGAACGACAACTGCAACAACTCCAACGACGCCCTGGTCGGCAACAACAAGGTAGTGGCGGTCGCAGCGCTGGAGTGGTGGGATCAGCGCGCGTCGTACAGCAACTACGGATCGCCGCTCGACATCGCGGCCCCCACGGCCCTCTTGACCACGGATCTGACCGCGGGCGGCTACGGCTCCTATGGCGGCGACGACGGCTTCTGGGAAGGATTTTCCGGGACGAGCGGCGCGGCGCCGGTGGTGTCGGGCGTGGTTGCGCTGATGTTGGAGGCGAATCCGCGCCTGACCGCCAAGCAGGTGCGTGCCGTGCTCGCCGACACCGCTGCCAAGGTCGACCTGCAGAACGGCGCGTGGGACGAGGACGGGTGGAGCCCCTACTACGGATATGGCCGCATCGATGCCGCCGCCGCAGTGGCTGCGGTCGCGTCGTCGGCTCCATCGGCGCCGGTGCCGATCCTCCTCCGCGACACGGTGTATGTCGACCGCGTCATCCTGGCGTGGGAGCCCGCCGTGGACCCCGACGGGGACGTGCAGTTCGCCACGGTTCGCTGGTGGCTCGATGGCGTCGATCCGTCGCTGGCAGCGGAGTTCAACACCGCGGGTCGCCACGTCGATCTCGACGGGGACGTGGCGGTGGGCGACGTCGTGCACTGGCAGGTCGCCGCCGAAGACACCTGGGGCCTCGGCGCGTGGAGCACGATTCAGAGCTTCACGGTCATCGAAAAACCGGTCGCGATCGTCGCGGACGCCGGTGAGGATGCGGTGGACGAGCCGGCTGACGAACCTGCCGCGTGCGCGACGGGCCACGGAGGGTTCACGCTTCTGGGTGCCGCATCCATCGTCAGCTCACTCGTTCGCCGACGCGTCGGCAGGTAGGCGGCGTCGATGCAGAAGACGTGCCACCTGGTTCCGATTCCGCTGCCTCCGCCCGCCCAGCGCGTGGGGCGGGGCGCCCGATTCGCCGTGGCTGGCGAGCGCCGAGATCGCTATGGGCTGCCGGACGACTTGGAGAGCGCAAGCCCGGTGGGCTACCGCACGCGGCCGTCACTGACCCCGGAGGAAGCGACGCTTGCATCGGCGCTCTTCGACCTCGAGTCGCCCGCGTCATTCGTCCCGGGATGGGGCCCGACCGAGGGCGAGCTTTTCGAGGAGGCCGCGCTCGGGGTGCTGTCCGCCCGGCAGTCGACCAACTACACCGGCCACCGGCAAATCACCCTCGGCCCGGACGACTCGGCGCGGTTGGCTCCGCTCTTACGGCGACTTCAGGGAATCGATCGGCTTGTATTGGACGGCGCCGCCTACACCCACATCGGCCTGACCCGACCCTATCGAACACCGTTCACCTTCTTGTTGACGTTCATCGGGCACCAGAGTTTTTCGTCCCTGTTCACGGTGCCCAAGCGCGCCTGGGACAAACGATTCCACCACGCCGACGACATCCCCACCATCGGCTACCTCCAACACCTTCACGTGGGCATCTGGGCGGACACCATCGAGCGGGCAGCGGTCCTGGCATCCGGTGGGAAGCGGCAGGCCAATGTCCTGATGCAACCTTTCTCGGGTGCGGTATGGCAAAAACAGAACGCCGGGGTAATCACGGAGATTGAGTCGCTCTGTGGGCTGGGCGCCGTCGAGCGCGCGGCGGGATGGCGGATCGGTCTGGTTGCGCAGGTGGGCACGGTGTCCTCCCCGTTCCCGCTCGCCCCGGCGCTCTGCCGGAAGCTCGGCGCCACCCTCCTGGCGCTCCGCTCCGAGCGCATTCAGCCGGGTGTCAATGCGGAAGACAAGGCCCCGGCGGCCTACCAGACCCGGCAGGACATGGACGTCCCGCCCGAGCTGGTCGAGATGGCGGGCCGTGCTGGGTACAACGCATTCTGCCACTGGACCGGCATCGACCGGGAAGAGGCCAAACGCCTGCTCCTGATGGAGCGCATCGACGTGCTCACGCCCGGCGGCAAGGAGCGCTTGCGCACCGTCCGCAGCGAGCTCGAAGCCATCACCGACAGCATCGTCGCCCACCTGCCGCTGTGGGCGGACCTGCCCATGCTCCGGGCGCTGAGCAAAAACGCCGCGCGCGGCAAGAAGGCCTTTGCCTTGGCGGGCCAGCGCATCTACGTCGGGGGGTTGTCCCGTCCCGAGATCGAGGCGGCCGGCCTCGACTTCACCCACGCCGTCCGTGGCTTCGGCGCGGCAGCGGCCCGCTCGGCGCTGTTGTGTGAGCTGTCGGGGTGCATCGAGATTCCCGAGGGCTGTGACCTGCTGGCAGGCATCTGCCTGATGGCGGGGCCGGTCAACCAGAATGACGTCGGCAAACAGTTCCATGGGTATGCGGACCTGTTGGCGGGCGCATTCGGCGGGCGCTCTCCGACGTCGCTCTTGGTATGGACGCTCAAGGCCAAGACCGTGGCCGACCCCATCGGCAACGAAGAGCAACTGCAGAGCCGGGCGCGCAAAGGGGCGCTCGTCGATCTCCGCGTCGGCCCACACGAGGCGGTTCTAGTGCGCCGGGGAGCGAAGAACGAACCGATGCGCAGTCGCGATGGCCGTGTCAACGGCGAACGCGCCTTTGCCGACGTCGGGAACTTCGTCTCCGACAGCGAGGGCAAGGAGATTCCGGGCAACCGGGGGTCGGCCTGGCCTGAGGTCTGGCGGCAGGAGCGGCCGTGGGGGTGATTGCGCCGCTCCGATTCGCGGTCCCGCCGGTGGTGTCGCTCTTGTCGGTGGCGACACGGCGTAGCCGCGGCGACGGCGAGATTCCGCGGATCGAGGCGTCCGCCGAAACCCTGGGAGGAAGCGCAGCCGCTTATTCTCGGGTGTGCGGATTCCCGGACGCCGGGTTTCTTCCGGCAACGTACCCTGACGTGTTGACGCGCGGCCTGCAGCTGGCGGTGCTCACTCATGCCCAGTTCCCGCTGCCAGTGTTGGGCATTCTTCACACCGAACAACGAATCGAACTCCTGCGTCCGATACGCACCGAGGAGCCCCTGAGTGGGCGCGCCTGGGTGGCCGGAAGTCGGGTGGTCCGCAAAGGGATCGAGTTTGATCTACATGCTTCGGTCAGTGTCGCCGGGGATGACGTGTGGCACGGCGTAACGACCATTCTGTCGCAGGCGCGCCGGGGTGATGGGGTCAAACGACCGCGCGCACAGCCCCCGAGTTGGCAGCTCGAGCGCTCCGTGGTGTGGTCCCTCCCCGCCGACCAGGGTCGGCGCTATGCGGCCGTGAGCGGTGACAAGAACCCCATTCATCTATACCGGTGGAGCGCGCGTCTGTTCGGATTCAGGCGTCCGATCGCGCACGGGTGGTGGGCCCTCGCCCGCGCGCTGGCCGAGCTCGACGTGAGCGCCGCGCGGCCGTGTGTCATCAACGCCCGTTTCCTGGCGCCGCTACCCCTTCCGGGGCGCGTCACCTTCGAGTCGGGTCCGTTGCAGAGTGGCGATGGCCAACACTTCGAGCTGCGTCGGAAGGACGTATGTGTCACCGGCGAGGTTCGTGCGGGCTGACGCTCAGCGGCGGCGGCGGCCGGCTGCGAGCGCCGCGAACGCCAGCCCGATGGCACCCGCGGCGGCGCCGCCAGTCGGCGAGCAGCCGCATTCACCGGCGTCCTTCCCGCCGGGGGACACGTCGATGTCGCCCCCCGCGTTGTCGGTGTCGCCAGAGTCAGCGCCGGAATCCGCGGTGTCGGTGTCGCTGCCAGTGTCCTCGCCCGTGTCGCCAGTATCTCCGGTGTCGACGTCGCCATCCAAACCATCGCAGTCCGAGTCGACGCCATCCCCTGGCGTGTCGGCGGCGCCCGGGTAGATCGCGGCCTCCGCATCGTTGCAGTCCCCGGCCAGGGCGGTGGCGACGGCTTCGCTGACGTCGTCACAGTCGAGATCGGCGCTCGGTACGGTGCTGGTGGCGTCTGGGCGGTAGCCGTCGCCATCCGCGTCGCGGAAGCACAGCTCAAAACCGTCGCAATCCTGGTCGATGGCGTCGCCGACCACCTCCGTGGCACCTGGGTTGACCGTCGCGTCGCCGTCGTTGCACTCGTCGCAGGCGGCGTAGCCGTCATCATCGACATCAGCCGTCCCAGCAGAGCCATCGCAGTTGTAGTCGGTGGGGTCCGTACAGTCGGTCTCGCTTGCTCCGGGATTGAAGCGGGCGTCCGCGTCGTTGCAGTCCCCATCGGGATCGGAGCTGAGGGCCTCGCCGGCGTCCGCGCAGTCGGTGTCGGCGCTGGCGACGGTGCTGGTGGAGTCTGGTCGGTAGTTGTCATCGTCGGCATCGACGAAACAGTCCTCGGCACCATCGCAGTTCTGGTCCAGCTCGTCGCCGGCCACCTCGGTGGCGGCTGGATTGATGGCGGCGTCGGCGTCGGCGCAGTCGTCGCCCCCGTACGCGTCGCTGTCGTAGCCATCGTAGTCCGCGTCGAAGTCGGAGAGTCCGTCACAGTCACCGTCAGCCCCGTCGTACCAGGTCTCGACCCCCCCGGGGCTGACGCCGGCATCGGTGTCGTCGCAGTCGTCGCCACCATACGCATCGCTGTCGTAGCCGTCCAGATCGGCATCGAAGTCGGAAAGGCCGTCGCAGTTCTGGTCGACGCCGTCGTACCACACCTCCGTGGCCGAGGGATTCACGCTGTCGTCGGTGTCGTCGCAATCGGCGCCGCCCACCGCTGTCCCATCGACGCCGTCGCCGTCCACGTCCGTGAGGTCGGCGCCGTCGCAGTCCTGGTCGATCCCGTCGTAAGCGATTTCGCTGGAACCCGGCGAAATCGTTGCATCGGTGTCATCACAGTCATCGGCGTTGTCCACGTACCCGAGCGGAGCATCGCAAGCGACGTCCGTCGTCGGTGCGTCGCCGTACCCATCGCTGTCCGCGTCGACGTACCAGGTGCTCTCGTCGACAGCCGCGTTGTCGATCACCCCATCACAGTCGTCATCGACCCCGTCGCAGTATTCAGCCGCGCCGGGGTAGACGGTGGCGTCATCATCGTCGCAATCGTCGCCGAAGTAATAGCCGTCGCCGTCCGCATCCCACGCCCCGGCGCCCGACCCGCCGAACGCGCCGATGTCGGAGACCGTCCCGTCCGGGTCGGAGTAGGCCGGATGCCCAGCGTCGATGAGCGGCGAGGAGGACGTCAGCGCGAAATTGTCATTCGTGCAGTCACCGTCCGCGGTGTAACTGTCGAAATCCGGAGCCGAGGTGATATTGCCATCCGCCGAGGTGCTGAAACTGAAGGAGCCGGCCATGTCGGTGGACGTGTTCACATACCAATCGTCGTAGGTGAAGTCCGAATAGGTGTTGGTGTTGGTGTCGCCGGCGTAGATTCCGTCGCCATCGAGGGTGTAGGCGAAGATGTTGTTGGTGGCGGTGACGTAGGCGTACAGTCCGTAGAAGGCGCCACCATAGTAGTTGGTGGAGTTGCCGAGGAAGTTGTTGTTCACCAGCTCGGCGTTGGCCGAGAGGTACATGTACATGGCGCCGCCGGAGTAGGACGACTCGTTCTCCACGAACAGGTTGTTGGTGTAGCTCTGGTCTCCACCGTAGGCGTAGTAGCTGGACACTGCGCCCCCGTAGGTGGCCTGGTTGGTGCAGAACAGGTTGCCGCCGACGTTGGTGTCATACATGTAGTAGAGCGCAACCGCCCCACCGTAATACCCCGACGCGGTGCTTTCGTTGTCGGTGAACCGGCTGCCGGTGAGCGACAGCTCGTCGAAGGTCGTGGCCAGCAACGCACCGCCGTTGTAATAGGCCGCGTTGCGGGAGAACTCAGTCGCATCCACACTGATGTCGTAGCTGGTCGAGCTCGGGTAGTAGTAGATGGCACCCCCGCTTCCATAGGTAGCCGAGTTGTCGTTCATCGTGTCAGCCGCGATCACGAGGGGGCCCGACGCGTACGCGTACAGCGCCCCGCCGTCGTAGTAGGAGGTGTTGTCGCTCCACTCCGTGCGCGCGCTGTCCAGGCTCGTAGCATAGTTTGTGTACAGCGCGCCGCCGTAGCCATAGCGGGCCGAGTTGTCGATGAACGCCGCACCCTCGACGGTGACGTCGGTGTAAGTGTAGGTCGCGTAGACCGCCCCGCCATTGTAGTAGGACCGGTTGCTAGAAAACACGGTGTCGACCATGCTGAGCGGCGTGTAGTAGTAAGCGAGGATCGCCCCACCGTACCCGTACGAGGCAGTGTTGGAATCGAACAGCGTCCCATCGAGCGACAGCTCGTAGGTCCCGGACGCGTAGATCGCGCCGCCGTTGTAGTAGGCGGTGTTTCCGCTGAACTCGCCACCCGTCACGGTGAGCTCGCATCCGGTGTTCAGATACACCGCGCCACCGTTGTACGCGACGTTCCCATCGAAGGTGGTGTCCGTCAGCGAGATTACGTTGGTGCCGATACCGTAGATAGCGCCGCCCGTGTAGCCCGACGTGTAGTAATACGCATAGTTGTCAGAGAACGTGTCCCCGTCCGTAGACAGAGCGGCCGAGGCGGCGAGGTAGATCGCGGTCCCGTAGGTATAATAGCCGCGGTTCGAGCTCCACTCGGTGTTGCGGCTGGTGACCTCCACCCCCGCCCCGGCGTAGACAGCGCCACCGTAGTAGTAGCTGGTGTTTCCGGTCAGGCTGACACCGTCCAGTTCCAGGGTCGGCGTCCCACCGGTGGGGTCCAGGAAGACCGCGGCCCCGTAGTAGGACCAGCCTGCGCTGAGCGTCGTGTCCTCGATGGTCACGACGGCGTCGTCGATCGCGTAGATGCCACCGCCGTAGTAGGCGACGTTGGACGTGAACTCGCTGGAGACGACCGAGAGCGCACCCGCGGACACGTAAACGCCGCCGCCGGAGAGGGCCGTGGATCCTGAGGAGGCCACCGCCACGTCGTCGAGGTTGACCGTTGAGCCAAGCGCATACACCGCTCGGTAGTTGGTGTTTCGGATGGTGAGGGCGGAAAGGGTCACCGTCTCGCCGGCGTCGATCGTCACCGCGTTGGTGCAGATGCCGCTGGGGGCGATGATGGTGGTGGCGCGGGCCGTGCCCACCAGTGACAGGCTCTTCCCGTTGGTGTCGACGCATTCCACGTAGGTTGCGGCGGCAATGCTGATGGTGTCGCCGGGGCTGGCGGCGGTGACCGCGCTGCCGATGGTGGTGTATGGCCCGGACGAGGGATTTACCACGAGAGTGGCGGCGAGTGACGGGCCGGCGAGGCTGAGAAGCACCATGCAGAACTCGGGAGCTTGCCATCGCTATCACGGCCCGTCACCGGGTCGTAGGATAGGTCGGCATTCATGAACGACACCGTGCATGTGCCCACCCAAAACACCGCTGCCCGAGTACGTGGCGCGCCTCCCGCAACCTGCGACGTCGTCGTCATCGGCGCGGGGCTGGGAGGGCTGATGACCGCGGCGCGACTGGCCCAGGCGGGGCGGCGGGTCGTAGTGCTCGACGCGCACTACGTGGCCGGTGGGTGCGCCACCATGTTCTCGCGAGGGTCGGGCGTGGATCGCTACGCCTTCGACATCGGGCTCCACTACGTGGGCGGGTGTGGCCCCGGCGGCCGCGTACCCCGCGTGCTGGACGAGGTGGGGGTCAGCGTCGACTGGCGGCCGCTGGACCCCGATGGCTTCGACGAGCTGATTTTTCCTGACTTCCGCTTCCGAATTCCGGCCTCCTCCGAGCTGTATCGAGACCGGCTGGTAGCCATGTTTCCGAAGGAAATAGCCGGAATTGATCGATACATGAGAATGTGTCGAGAGGTGCGTCAATTGGGTCGGCCGGACGCCCCGAAAGGCTGGCGCTTCTTGTGGGAGGTCGCGACCTCCGGCCGGCTGGCCGCTGGCAACAAAGGCGCCACGTTGGGCACCTTTCTGGAGTCCGTCACCAAGAATCCCCACCTCCGCGCGGTGATTGCCGGCCAGAACGGGGATTACGGCGTCGCGCCGGGCCGAGTGAGCCTGATGTTGCACTGCGGGCTCGCGAATCACTACTTCGACGGGGCGTATTACCCGCGCGGGGGTGGGCAGGTCATCGCAGACGGCCTGGCGGCGCGGATCGAGGCCCTGGGTGGGTCCATCCACCTCCGGCACGCCGTTGAGAGCGTGCTCGTAGAGGGTGGGCAGGCCGTTGGTGTCCGGTACCGTGGCGCGCATGGCCAGGTCGGGGAAGTGCGCGCGGCCGTCGTTGTGAGCAACGCAGACATCAAGCGCACCGTACTGGAGCTGCTACCTGGGGAGGCCGCGCCCCCCGGCCTCCGCGAGCGCGCCCAGGCGTGGGAGATGGGCGGCGCGATCTTCTTGACCTGCCTCGCGGTGCGGACCGACCTCCGCGCGCTGGGCATGGGCGCGACCAACTACTGGCAGTTCGACGGCTACGACTTTGATGCCCTTTACGCCGAGGGCCAGACCGGTCCGCTCCCTCCGGTGCGCGGCTGCTACATCACCAGCGCGACCGTCAAGGACCCTGGGACGCCGGGCCATGCGCCTCCCGGGGTCGACACCGTCGAAATCATGGCGTTGATGCCCGGACGACTTGACGCATGGGGTGTATCAGAGGCAGAGGCGCGGGCCCCTGGCTATCGGAAGTCGCCGGTGTACCAGGCGCACAAAGCTGCCGTTGAAGAGAACCTGGTTGGCAGGCTGGAAGGTCTGTTCCCGGGCTCCACCACCAACGTGGTCTACCGGGAGAGCGCGACGCCGGTGACACACACCCGGTTCACCTGGGCGTCGGGCGGCAGTGGGTACGGGCTGGCAGCGACCCCGGGACAGTTCCTCAGCAACCGCCCTGGCTACGCCAGCGGGGTGCCGGGACTGTATTTCTGCGGCGGGTCGACGAGGTCAGGCCACGGCATCACAGGCGCCCTTGGCTCTGGGGTGTACGCCGCACGGGCCATCGAGGCGGCCTGGGCCAAGTGATACATCGTGGATACGGATGTATCAGATTGGACTTCGTGGCCGGGGTGGTTAGCTGCCGCCCATCGGGGCGTAGCTCAGCCTGGTAGAGCGCTTGGTTTGGGACCAAGAAGTCGCAAGTTCGAATCCTGTCGCCCCGACCATACCGAATGGATAGGTAGAACGCCCGCTTTCGGTTGATGCCGAAGCGGGCGTTCCAGTCTCTATCGGCCGCGAAGCTCCGTTGTTCTGGTTCGAATCCAGTCACCCGTCGGGGTCGGACCACACCCATTCGGCCGGATTCCAGACGCCGCGCCGCCCGGCAAGCACCGGGTCGACGAACGACCGCACCGCTCCGACGAGCTGAGTGAGATCAGCCCAGTCGAGTCCCTCCTCTGACGCCATGCGGGTGTACACCGGCGCCCAGCCGTCCGGCGGGTCGGAGAACGCGGAGGGTACCGGGTGTGTCCCACGGTTGGCGAAGGTGGCTTCGATGGCGGCGACCAGCTCCGTCGCGTCAATCGCGGCACTCCCGGCCAGCAGAGCGATATCCGGCAGGTCCTTCACGCGGGAGTTCGGGCGCGGCCGCGGGAGCGTGTAGGCGTGGAGTTTCTCGGCGATGTGGGTGGAGACCGGGTATGCGGCGAATCGCGGCCGAGGGACGCCGACAAAGGCGAGCACGTCGCTCCCCTCGATCTCAACCGGATGACCCACGAGTGGTTCGGCGATGGCAATGTCGACACCGAATGCGGAGCCGTAGACGCGTCCCGCGAGGCGGGCCTCCGCACGGAACCGCTGGCCTTCGTAGAGCAGCCCGTCCGCTTCGATTACCGGGTGCGCGGCGTCGGCGCGCACTTCGAAGGAGAGAAAGTCGAGGAGATCGGACCTTCCGGCCGCTTGCAGGCGGTCGAGGATCTCGTTCGCGCGGCCGTTGAGCCTCAGGTCGACGTCCTTGGTGGCACGGGCGCGCTCCAACCGAAGCTCCATCACCATCCCGCCCTTGAGGACCGCGGAGTCGAAGCCCGCGAACACGCGCGCCAGGAACCGCTCCATGACGACGAGCTGACGGACCCGGTTGATGGATCGGCCATCGCGCTGGGCGCGTTCACGGAGCCGAGCCTCGAGCGCCTCCTTGAACGCGAGGGGGGATGCGTAGGTCCGGGTCATCCGTCCACTCCGAACTCACGCACGTCGGCCCGGCCGAAAAGGCCCCGTGCGATCCCGTCCCGGATGGCCTGGGCCAGGAGATCCGGCGGGAGGTGCTCTTCCTCGCAGTCCCGCAGAGTCCGCAGCGGAGTGGTGACGGGAACAGCCCCGCTCCACCCGCGTTCCTCTGGGGCGACATCCGCGAAGTGGGTCCGAAGATCGCCCGGAACCATCAGGCGGCGCCTCCTCCAGGTTGCGGGCAGGGTCATGTGCAGGTGGGCGGGCAGGGCATCCGAGAGATTGTGGAGGGCGAGCGCCGTATCGTGGCTGAACACGCCTGCCCGGTCGCTCCAGAGCCAGGCGATGACGAGGTCCTCGTGCTCTCCCGTCGGGAACTCGACGAGTCGGTACACCCCCCGCCGCGCCCGCGTGAACCGGCCTGACTTGACATGGTGATCGAGGAGCGGGCGCGAATAGCCGACAGATCCCGCCTGTTGGGTGGTGAAGTACCCCTCCTGGCCAGCGGCGAGCTCGTAGAGGGCGGAGCGATCGGGGGTCTCCATCCGGGGAAGTTAAGTAATGTTGAACATTGGTGCAAACGCCATCCGTGAGCACGATCGGGTCCTCGTTCCGCCACGCGTGATTCGACTTGACAGGTAAGAGAACCCTTACATATATTGGGACATGATGACGCCGCACGAGCCCGAGGTCTTCGGAGCAATCAGCCACCCGACGCGCCGTCGCATGCTCGACCTGCTCGCCGACGGGGAACGTCCCGTGAAGGTGATCGCAGCGAACTTCGCGACGAGCCGCCCGGCTGTCTCGCAGCACCTCCGCATCCTGCTCGATGCTGGACTCGTGACCGAAGAGCGGTGCGGCAGGGAGCGGCGCTATCGGCTCGTGCCCGAACGACTTGGCCCCGTGCGCGACTGGCTCTCTCACTACGAGCGGTTCTGGGACGACCGCTACACAGGGCTGAAGCGGCTCCTGGACGAAGGCGGGGAACGACCAGCGGGGTGAGCACCGGCATCCACTTCATGGCGGAGGGGACAATAAGCAGGACACCCCCCACCATCTCGATCACGCCCAGCGCGGTCCACCCGCCCCGCGGGAGCGTCGTCATCTGTGTTGCGACCTCGTCGAAGGCGAACGTCTTGTATGCGCCGCCGGAGAGGTAGAGAAAGGCGAGAGCGCCTTGGACGATCCACAAAACGACGTTCATTGAAAGCTCCTTTGTTCTGCGAGTAGCTTCGCCAGTTCGCCGTCAGGGCGTTGGCATCTTCCTACCGCGGTTATACTGCGTTCATGAAGACCGCGATCTCAATCCCCGACCCCCTGTTCGAGAAGGCGGACGAGCTCGCTCATCGCCTCCACATCTCTCGCAGCGAGCTGTACGCGAACGCGATCCGCGCCTTCGTGGAGGACCACGACGAAGCGATGAAGCGCCGGGTGCTCGATCAGCTCTACGCCGAGGAGTCCTCCGCGCTCCCCGCTGGCGCTGCTCGCGCCCAGTCCCGTATCGCCTCGGAGTGGGGCGAGTGAGGCGCGGCGAGATCTGGTGGGCTGACCTCGGCGAGCCCGTCGGGTCGGGCCCCGGCTATCGTCACCCGGTGGTGGTGATCTCGACCGACACGTTCAACGAGAGTCGTATCTCCACGGTCATCGTCACGATGATCACCTCGAACCTACGTCTCGCGGTGGCGCCGGGGAACGTGCGCGTGGCGGCTCGGGAGACCGGGTTGCGCAAGGACTCGGTCGTGAACGTGTCGCAGGTGCTCACGGTAGACAAGGGGGTGCTGACGGAGCGGATCGGCCACCTGCCCGGCGATGGCCTCGAGGCGGTCGAGGCCGGGCTCCGCGACGTGATGGGGCTTTGACCGCATGCCGAGGCTGCGGTTCGACGCGGTCCGCTCGTCCGAGCTTGACCCGGCCCCCCATGCCCCGCGCTCCCCACCGTGCTAGGCGGCGCCCATGTCGACCACCGACCTCCCCATCCTTGAATTCATCCTCCGCAACTACAATAACTTCAACGCCCGTTCTACGCGAGATGCGACCATCTCGTACTGGCGGCACATCGAGGCCGGCGGAAAGATGTTCTGGGCGATGGCGGGCGCGATGTCCTCGGCCCAGTTGGGCATCACCCTCGCCCCGGCGATTCGGGAGGGCCTCGTTCACGGGATGTCAGTCACCGGCGCCAACCTCGAGGAGTCGCTGTTTCGGCTCGTGGCGCACCACGGCTACAAGGACTTCCCGGACTACCGGTACTTCACCAAAGAAGACGACACCCGCATCCTCGAAGACCGGATGCGCCGGGTCACCGACACCAGCATCCCCGAAGACGAGGCCTTCCGCGCCGTCGAAAAGACCATCGTGCCGATGTGGAAGTTGGCCAACGAAACCAACACCCGTCGCTTTTGGCACGAGTATTTCTACGAGCTCATCCGTGGCCTACCGCCCGAGGCGCACGAGGGTAGCGCCGAGGAGTGCTGGCTCCTGGCCGCCGCCGAAGCCGACCTGCCGATTGTGGTGCCCGGCTACGAAGACTCGACCTTCGGGAACATCTTCGCCTCGTACGTGAAGTTTGGCGATGTCGGCGCGCAGATCGCCAAGTCGGGTATCGAGTACATGGCGGCGTTTTACGACCAATACAAGGAGCTCTCGGTGGCGCCTGGCATCGGCTTCTTCCAGATCGGCGGCGGCATCGCCGGCGACTTCCCGATCTGCGTGGTGCCGTCGATCAAGTACGACCTCGCCCAGCCGGTGCAGCCCTGGGCGTACTTCTGCCAGATCTCCGACTCCACGACGTCCTACGGCTCCTACTCGGGCGCCACCCCGAACGAGAAGATCACCTGGGATAAGCTGACGAAGGACACGCCGATGTTCGTCATCGAGTCGGATGCGACCATCGTGGTGCCCCTGGTGCTGCGCGCGCTCTTGGAGTGCAAGCGCAACCCCGCTGCCGCCAACGCGCTTTTGGCGCGCTACGGTTTCTGAGTCGCGTCGGTCAGGGGCCGCCCACGCCGAACAGCAGGGCGTACCGGAGGTAGACGAACACCGGGAAGTCGAGGTGCACCTCGTCCGGGAGGTTCCGTACAAGGTAGAGCGCGGGGCCCACTTCCAGGTTGCCCTTGCGACGCGCGCTCTTACCGTGGAAGTCGATGGAGAGACCCGCCGCCACCCACGCGTCGAAGAACGTGATCGGGGCGCTGGCGCCGACGATGCCGAAGTACCCAAACCGCGCGGGCGTGGCGCCGTAGGCGGTGTGGGCGCCTGCCGTGAACGCGAGGTTGGGGTAGAGGTCCTTCTCCGACAGGCCCACGCGCAGGCCGACGTCGCTCTGGACCCACACGTGGTCGGTCGCCTTGAGCTCGATGGCCATCGACACGAGCATGCCCCCGCCGAAGCTGGGTCCGATGGCGACGGGACTGACAAGCTGGCGATGCGCGGGCTCCGCCGCGGTGGCGGTGGCGACGCCGAACGCGGTCCAGGCTGCCAGCACGCGCACCGAAGTAGCCAGGGTCCTGTGCATCGGGGATAGTATAGCGCCGTGCTGAGGCCCACCCATACGCTCCGGACGTTGCTCGCAGCCGCCTGCCTGGCCGCCTGCACCGACATGCCCGCGGGCTCCGCCGCGTTTGACGAGCGGCTCGCGACCCTCCCGGCCGATGCGACGCTGGTGGTGTCGCTCGATGCCCCGGCGCTCGTCGCGGACGCGCAGGTCGCCGCGCTGTTGTCGTCGCTCGGAGTGCCCGCTGGAATCCTCGACGGGGTGCCGGATGGGCTCGAGGTGGACGAGGTGCGGCTTGGCTGCGGGCGGGAAGGGTGCGTCGCCCTTCTCGACGGAAACTTCGCGGGCGCTGGCGCCGTGCTCGATGCGTCGGTGGGCCGCGCACCCGCGGAGTTGGAGGCCGTCCGCATCGTGGCCGACCGCCCGGGATTGGACCTGCTCGGCCCTGGCGGTGAAGACGTGGTTTTCCGGGTGCTGTCGACCGACAAGGCGGTCGTCGGCGATCGGGCTGCGGTCCAGGCTGCGTGGGAGCGCGGGGGGAGTGGGGGCCTCGATCCGACGGCCATCGCAGCCAGGGTGCCGGCCTCCGAGAACTGGGCGCTCATCCTCGACCCGAAGGGGTTCGAGACCTTCGCGATCGCCCGCGCTGGGGGGGTGAGCGATGCCTCCGCGAGCGCGCTGGCAGCTCGCTTTGAGAGCGGTCGAACGCGATTCCCGGACCTCGCCTCGGCCGAGAGTGTCGGCATCGGACTTTCCGGCGGGACCGCACGCATCCGCGTGACCGCGCCGGATGACGCCTGCGCCGTCGCGGTCGAAGCCCGGGCGCGCGCCACAACACTGGGCCGGGCCGTGCGAATCCAACGCTCGGGGCGGGTTGTCGATGCCGAGGGCAGCTGGGGGGACCTCCGATGAATGGCTACCTCACCCCACTTGGGGCGGAGCCGGCCTTGCGGTTGGCGTTCCGCTCGGCGCAGTGTTCGCTCTGCCACCACCTTGGCGCCGAGTACGGCAGCGCCTACCGGCTTCTCGCTGGCCCGGACATGGTGTTCCTGGCGCTCTTGCGGGAGCGGGCGGGGGGCGGTGCGGCGCGCCTGAGCAAACGGGCTTGCGTGGTCGCGCCGCTGGTCACCCGGCTCCCGGTGCGCGAGACCACGGCCGACATCCGGTACGCGGCCGCGGCGGGCGTGTACATGGCGGTGGAGAAGCTCAGGGACAACTACGAGGATGACGGCGGGTGGTGGCGGTGGCTGGCGTGGCGGGCGTTGGTCCCGGGACAAGAGCGCGCCCGGGCGGCGCTCGCGGCGGAGGGGGTCGGCGTGGACGCCATCACCGGGTGGATGGCGGCGCAGGCGCAGGTGGAACGCGGCGTCGGGTCGGGGCTGGACTCAGCCGCGGCGCCCACTCGGGCGATCGCGGCGGAGGTCTTCGGGCGGGCGCCCGCGGGGGCTTCTCCCGAGACGGCGGCTACCTTGGCGCGTATCGGGCATCACCTTGGCGGCTATCTCTTCTGGTTGGACAACCTGCTGGACCTGCCCCGGGACGTGCGGGCGGGCGGGTACAACGCCCTCGGCCGGGAGTTCGGCGTCGGCTCGGCGGACCCCGCTGATCACGGTGCAGCCCGTGAGCACGCGCTCAGGGCGGCGAGCGCCGAAATCGACGCCCTGGCGGAGCTGGTGGACTCGCTGGCGCCCCACGCATTGGCACCGTACGTCCGTCGCACGCTGGTCTCGGGCTTCCGGGACAAGCTGCGCCGCTACCGTAAGCTCGATGCTGGCGCGCTCGCAGCGGCCGACCTGCCCGCGCTCCTGCCGCCCCGCATGAGCATCACCACCCGGATGTCCAGCGCGCTTGGCGCGGCGTCCTCGCGCCTCCCTGCCCGGTTCCGGGTGGCCGCGGCTTTCCTGGTGGCCTGGGTCGCGCCGCGTTCGGCGCTCGCCGCGGGGTGGTGGCCCGAGGGCGCCGATCCGGCGTTGGACGCCGCGGCCGACACGGGCGCGGACGCTGCGTCGGGCTCCGAGGACCTGTGCGCCGGCTGCGACCCTTGCGCGTCGAACTTCGGCTGGCTCAGCTGCGAGCCCAACTGCGACGCAGTCTGCGGCACCGCATGCGACGGTGTCTGTGATGGTGTCTGTGATGGAGCGTGCGAGTAGCGTCGCGACGTCATGATGATCCTTTCCACCCACGTTCGCGCGGTCACGCGTGCACACAACGGCTTCGGCTGGTGGGCGCTGCGGCTGTTGGCGCCGGAGCGCGGGCTCCGCGCCTACGAGGCCCTCTACGCCTATTTTCGGTGGGCGGACGACATCGTGGATGCCCCCGGCCGCGATGTCGAGGCCGTCGGCCGCTTCGTCGCGGCGCAGGAGGCGCTCAGGGTGGGGGCGCGAGCCGCGGAGGGCCTTGACGAGGAGGCGCTCGACGAGGCGCTGCGACTGGAGCCCCGGCTGCGCGGGGTGGCGTCGGTGATGGGTCAGGCCTTGGCCTTCGACGCGCGGCGCACGGCGGCGCCGCTGTCGCGAGCTGATCTCGATCGGCAGGTCCGTCGCGTCGGCGACAGCTACCTCAAAGCGGTGTGGATCTGTCTGGGCGAGCCGTTGGAGCCGCCGGGGGGCGTGGCCCTCCTGGCGCGAGCGGCGACGCGGGTGCACCTGCTGCGCGACCACCGTCTGGACCTGTCGCTGGGCTACGACAATCGCCAGCCGGACGGGGACGGAGCGCCGATTCCGACGGGGGAGTGGGCGATTGCCCTGGCCTCCCAGGCGCAGGCCGAGTTCCGATCGGGCGGCGATGCGCTCGGTAGTGTGCCCCGGTGGCGTACGCGCTGGCTGTTGCGCTTGTGGGCGTGGCGCTACCGGCGGGCGTTGCCGAGGCTGGTACGGGCGCTCAACTCGCCGAAGCCGGCCGAGGCTTGACGAGCTGCAGCACGGCGAAGGCGGCCAGGAAGAAGCCGGCACAGACGAGGATGGCGTTTTCGAGCCCGAGGGCCGTCTGGAGGAAGCCGAGCGACAACAAGCCGACGATCGCGGCGAGCTTTCCGAAGAGCCCCCACAGCCCGAAGAACTCGCCCACGCGATCGGGGGGGCTCATCACCGCGACGACGGTGCGCGCGGCCGACTGGGTCGAGCCGAGGCAGGCGCCAGCGAAGCAGCCCACGATGAGGAAGAACTGCTCGGCGTCCATGCCCATCGCGGCGGAGATCGGCACCGCGAAGCCGATGAGCAACACGGTGGCCACCCACACCATCAGGGTGATGCCGTAGGTCTGGAGGTCCCCCAGCCGGGATTGGAGATAGCCGAACGCCAACGCGCCGCCGGCGGCGGTGATCTGGGTGATGACGAACATCATCTGCTGCGTGGAACTCTTCCATTTGATCACCTGATCGCCGTAGATGAACGCGAAGGAGATGACGATGGAGAGGCCCGCCATGGCGAAGAAGAAGCTGCCGAAGAAGATCATCAGGTCGCGATGGCTCTGGAGCGCCCTGAGCGTGCCGCGTAGCTGGCTGAAGCCGACGGTGAGCCAGGTTTCTCCCGCGGGAAGCGGCTTCGGCACAGCCCGCTCCTTCATCAACAGGAAGGTAGGCAGCGCACCGACGAAGAAGAACGCGGCCGTGATCGGACCGATGAGGCGCACGCGCTCGAAGTTCTCCACGGTCTGATCGCCGATGATGGCCAGCACGGCGGCCGTGGAGACCAGCCCGCCGAAGTAGCCCAGGCCCCACGCGGCGCCGCTGATCTTCCCCAGCATGTCGGTCGGGCCAAGCTCGGGGAGGAAGCTCGCGGTGAACGACTCTCCGACCGCGAAGCCGAAGTTGGAGATGATCAACAGCATCATCGCGAGATAGACGTGTTCGGGCGTGCCGAAGTACAGCGACGCCGTGGCCACGACGGTGAGGAGCCAGCTCCCTGCCAGCCAGCGCTTCCGGTGGCCGGCGTGGTCCATCACCGCGCCCAGGACCGGCGCGGTGAGCACGACCAGCGCGTACGACAGGGAGAGCGCGATGCTCCAGTAGAGGTTGCCTTGTCGGTACTCGGGGCCGTCGCCGACGATGAGCTTGGGAAAGATGATCGAGTAGACCACCGTCACGATGACGGTCGTGTAGGCGCTGTTGGCGAAGTCGAACATCGCCCAACCGAAGATTTCTTTCTTGGGGGCGAGCGGGGTGGCCATCGGAGCTCCGGCAGCGGCTCACGTAGCGCGTCGCCAAGCCGCGCACCCGATAAGGGCGTTTCCGATGCTCATCCGACTCTGGGCTTTGGGATTGGTTCGATTGTTCTTCCCGGTCAGGGCGATCAGCGGGGCGGGCAACGTGCCCGCGACGGGACCGGTGATTGTGGTCGCCAACCACCCGAACGGACTGCTGGATCCACTGGTGGTGCGGCTGGGGCTGGGGCGCCCGGTGGGGTTCCTCGCGAAGAGCACGTTCTGGGACACCGCCTTCTTCCGGGCGTGCATGGAGGCTTTCGGCGCCCTGCCGGTCTTCCGTCCGCAAGAGGCGGACGCGTCCCGCAATGCCGAGACCTTCGCTCGTGCGGGCGTGATCCTGGCGGCTGGCGGGTGGCTGGCCCTCTTCCCGGAGGGGACGTCCCACGACGGCACGGTGCTGCAGCCGATGAAGACCGGGGCGGCGCGGATCGCGTTGGACGCGGGCGTGCCGGTCACGATCCTGCCGGTGGGGCTCTGTTTTGCCGACAAGGACGTGTTTCGCTCGGCGGTCGCCCTGGCGGTGGGAGTGCCGTTCGTCGTGGAACCGGGCTCCAGCGGCGACCGCGCGGCGGTGGACGCCTTGACGGACCGCATCGGCGAGGCGCTGGGCGAGGTGGTCTTGCAAGCGGAGGACGCCGTCGTGTGGCGCGCGATGTTGGCTGTCGCCTTCTGGACCGGTGTCACCGAGCTTTCAGCGCGGGAGGCACGCGCGCGCCAGTTGGCGGCACGCTGGCGGGTGCTGCTCGCCGATGACCCCGCCGCCGCCGAGCAGATTGCGGCGGAGGTCCGTAGTTTTTCGCGCATGCTCGGTGCCCTGGGCGTCGAGGACCCCTTCGCGATCGAGGTCGCGGCGCCACGCGAGGTGGTGGCGGGACTGTGGTCGCTCCTGGCCCTGGCCCCCGTCGCGGTGGTGGGGGCTGTTCTGGCCTGGATTCCGTACCGGCTGGTCAGACCACTGGCGTGGAAGGCGGCGGGCGGGGCCCAGGACATCGTCGGTACTGCGAAGTTGTTGGTAGGCTCCCTTGTCCTCGGCGCCACCTACGTGGCGTGGGCGATCGCGGCGGCCGGTACGCAGGCGCCGGACCCGGTGCGCACCTCGGCGGCGCTGTTCGCCGCCCTGGTCTTGGGGCCGCTCACCGGCCTCGGCGCGTTGGTCTTCGACGAACGCCTGAGTCTGCGGCGGCAGGCGCTTCGCGGCATCGCGGTCCGGCTTTTCCGGCCGCAGGTGGCGCTGGCCGTCGCGGCGCGGCGGCGCGAGCTGGTTTCCACGGTCGAAGCGGCGCTCGGCAAGGGCTAGGCGCGCCCGCGCGGCGCCGCGATGCGCACCGAAGCCGATCTGACGTGCGGCCGGAGCACGGCGCATCGCCCACACCGCGCTCGACGGAGCCCCCCCCGTCCATGATATCAGCGCCGGCCGACGCGCCTGCGTCACCCCACAGCGAGGATTCCCGATGGCGAAAATCAAGGTCACCACCCCTTTGGTCGAGATGGACGGCGATGAGATGACGCGGGTCATCTGGGCGTTCATCAAGGAAAAGCTCATCCTCCCGTACCTGGACGTGGACCTGAAGTACTACGATCTGGGCGTCGAGTACCGCGACCAGACCAATGACCAGGTGACCATTGACTCGGCGCACGCCACCAAACAGTTTGGCGTAGCGGTCAAATGCGCGACGATCACCCCGGACGAAGCTCGGGTCAAGGAGTTCAACCTCAAGCAGATGTGGAAGTCGCCCAACGGCACGATCCGCAACATCCTTGGCGGCACGATCTTCCGTGAGCCGATCATCTGCAAGAACGTCCCCAGGCTGATCCCAGGGTGGACGCGGCCGATTGTCATCGGGCGCCACGCGTTCGGCGACCAGTATCGGGCCACCGACTTTCTGGTGCCCGGTCCCGGCACCTTGACCATGACCTTCGCGCCGGCGGACGGGAGCCCGCCGACCACGCACAAGGTGTACGAGTTCGAAGCGGGCGGCGTCGCGATGGGCATGTACAACCTCGACGAGTCGATCATCGGCTTTGCTCGTGCCTCGTTGGTGTACGGTCTCAACCGCGGCTGGCCGGTGTACCTCTCGACCAAGAACACCATCCTCAAGCGGTACGACGGCCGCTTCAAGGACCTGTTCGAGAAGGTGTTCCAGGAGGAGTTCGCCGCGAAGTTCGCGGAGAAGGGCATTGTGTACGAACACCGCCTCATCGACGACATGGTCGCCAGCGCCCTTAAGTGGGACGGCGGCTTTGTGTGGGCGTGCAAGAACTACGACGGGGACGTGCAGTCGGACAGCGTTGCCCAGGGCTTCGGCAGCTTGGGCCTGATGACCTCGGTGTTGCTCACGCCCGATGGTCACACCATCGAGGCCGAGGCGGCGCACGGCACGGTCACCCGGCACTTCCGTGAGCACCAGAAGGGGCGGCCCACGTCCACCAACCCCATCGCCTCGATCTTTGCGTGGACGCAGGGGCTCAAGTACCGTGGCAAGTTCGACAACACCCCCGATGTCGTCGGGTTCGCGGACGCGCTCGAACAGGTGTGCGTCGAGACGGTCGAATCGGGCCGCATGACCAAGGACCTGGCCATCCTCATCGATGCCAAGCACCCTTACCTGACGACCGAGGCCTTCCTCGGTGCGTTGGACGAGGGTCTGCAGAAGAAGCTGGCCTGATCGGGGCGGGCAAGCCGAAGGGCGTCAATGCCCGAGGGCGATGACGTGAACCGTGTCGAACTATTCCACCTGGAGCAGCAGCTGATCCCAGGCTTCGAGGCCGTCGAGATCAGCGTCGTAGTCTTCGAGCTGCTGTTGCACCTCGCCGTCGGCCGAGGTGGCCCGCACGCGAAGGGTGTAGCTACCCGCGAACAAGGGCACGAAATGGAAGCGCCACAGGGTCCAGACGCCCGCGCCGCCTTCGTACGTGATCTCGGCGTCGGCCCAGGTCGTGCCGTTGTCGGTGCTGACCTCGACCCTGGAAATTCCCCGCTCCCCGGCAAACGCCAGCCCTTTGACCCAGGTGCCCTCGGTGGTGACGGCGGCGCCGTAGCCGGGCTCTTTGAACCAGCTGGCCACGAGGTATTCTGCGTCTTGCGACCAGCCGCGTGTCTCCCAGAAGCCCAGGGCGAAGGTCTCCACGACCTCGATTCGCTCGATCCACTTTGGGTTCTTCATCCCGTAGCGTGCGGGGACCAGCGCCCGCAGCGGCGCGCCGTGGTTGGCGGGCAGGTCGACGCCGTTCATGCCCCAAGCCAACGCCAGGCCGTTGGCCAAATCGCTCCGGGGCAGGTCGGTATAGAAGCCGTCGGCGGCGTAAAAGCGCAGCCACTGAAGGCGTTCGTCAGGCGCAAAGCCCACGTCCTCGAAGATGTCGTCCAGCCGTCGCGCCGTCCACATCGCGTTGCCGCTGGTGACGCCGCTGCCCGAGCCGATGCAGGACAGCGTGCGCTCCTGCTCGCTACCGCCGAGCGCGCGGAGCTCGTCGAGGGTCAGCACCACCACGTTTCCGTCGTCATCAGATAGTGTAAGCGTCCACGCTGCAAGCCAGGCAGCATCGGGAACATAGCTGTTGATCGAGACCCGGTAGAAGTCTTCGTTGGAGACGATCGGCTCCAGCGCCGTGTCGTCGTCGGTGGCGGCGGGCGCGACCGAGGCGGAGCCGCTCTTCTTGGGTGCGGGGAGGCAGGCGGTGGCGGCGGCGGCGACGGTGAGGCCGCCGAGGAGTTCACGTCGGGTGGGCATGCAGGCCTTGATGCCGGCAGTATGACGCGGTTTCCGGTCAGGCAGCGCGGAAGACCACCCGACCGCGGCCGTAGCCGGCAATTTCGAGGTCGTACTCCTTCTGGAAGCGCGCTGTTGCCATCTTCGCGCGGATCTCCGGTGGCAGCCCCTGTAGGCCGGAAACCACCCGGTTGAGGGCCACATGCTGGCGACCGGGCTTGTTCATGAGCTGCGCCGAGACGTTGAGCACCTCCTTCGTGCAGTCCATGAGCAGCTCGCTCATCTTGCCGGTCTTGGCGGCATCCTGCGCGGCGCCGGGGGGCATCATGGCGAGGGCGGCGCCGAGGTAGGCCGCAAAGAGGAAATCCAGCGACGCCACCGCGCAGGGCGTGCCGTCGTCAGCGCAGTACAACGCTTGCAACTGGGGCGCGCTGTTCGGCTTGGGCGGCCCGGCGGGCGCCTTCAGCGTGACGGGTTTGCCCACAAACTGGCTGATCAGCTTGCGGAGCTCTTCGGCGTCGGGGACGGCGGCCGAACTCATGCCGCCTGCATGGCGAACTGGAAGGTGTCGGCGTTGAAGGGCTTGGTGACGAAGAACTGGGCCCCCGCCTGCATGCCCAGGATGCGCATGTCCGGGCTGGCTTCCGAGGTGCAGAACCCGAATCGGGTGGCCACGCCGGCCTTGCGGCGCTCACGCAGGAAGTCGATGCCGTTCATGATCGGCATGTTCCAGTCGCAGATGATGAGGTCGAATTTGCCGGCCTTGACGATCGGCAGGGCCTCGGAACCGTCCGCGGCCTCGGTGATCGAGTCGATGGCGACGGCCATCTGGCGTAGCGTGCGGGTGACGATCATCCGCATCGCCCTGCTGTCGTCGACGATGAGCACATTCATCAAGACACTCCGGGGGGCACTCCGGCTGGAATCGGAATGAGCGGGTCGGACTTGAGGGCGCCCGCCTTCAGCAAGCCCGAATCGCGGCGATGGCCGCCGCCCGGTCGCTGGCCCCAAAAACCGCCGAGCCGGCCACCAACGCGTGCGCGCCAGCGTCCACGAAGCGCCGGGCGTTCGCGGGCTTCACGCCGCCGTCGACCTCGATGAGCGTGGGGAGCCCCAGCTTGTCGATCCGGGCCCGGATGCGCTCGATCTTGGGAAACACGCGCTCGATGAGTGACTGACCGCCGAAGCCGGGGTTCACGGTCATGCACAGGACCAGATCGGTGACCTCAAGGACGTAGTCCAGCACGCTCTCGTGGGTGTGCGGGTTGAGCGACACCCCGGCCTTGGCGCCCGTCGCGCGGATGGCCTGCAGGCTGCGATCCAGGTGCGGGCACGCTTCGGCATGCACGGTGATCCAGTCGGCGCCGGCCTTGCGGAAGTCCTCGACGTACTTGTCGGGCTCCACGATCATCAGGTGCACGTCCAACGGCAACGTCGTGGAGCGGCGCACCGCCTCGCAGATGAGCGGACCGATGGTGATGTTGGGCACAAAGCGGCCGTCCATCACGTCGATGTGGATCCAATCGGCGGTGC
This sequence comes from Deltaproteobacteria bacterium, assembly GCA_947490345.1. Lineage (GTDB taxonomy): Bacteria > Myxococcota_A > UBA796 > UBA796 > SXON01 > SXON01. Next base: position 65,943 of record CANLGL010000009.1, on the reverse strand, counting down.
GAACGCTGTCGAGCTCGGCGCCGAGTTTGGCGAAGTCGGCGCTGAGGATGCTCGGGGAGACGAGGGGGGGCATGGGCGCGGGGCTATCACAACCACGCGTCGTAGGCGCCATCTCCGCTGTACTGGCGAAGCGCCCACGCTGTCGCCCAGGCCTTGATCCCGGGCTGGGCTGCGTCCGCCTCGGCGTAGGCCGGGTCGCCGCACTCGTCCATGATGTCGCCGATGGCGCACATCATCGAAAAGACCATGTGCCCCCCGTTCTCCACCTCGTAGAGCGCCGTCGGATCTCCGAGATGCTCGGCGGTGGGAGCAACCTCGGTCTCCATCGGGCAATTGTCATCCTTGGTCCCACCCATCACCGCAATGCCGGTGGCGTCCTTCAGGCCGGTCTCGCCGAAGGTGTACCAGCCGCAGGGGGCCATGGCCACGCCCCCGTAGGCGCGCGGGTCTGGCGAGTCCGGTACGTCCGCATCGGTCGCGACCAGATCGCACAACTCCCCGTCGCCACCGGCCTCACAGAAGGACCGGAACCCCTCGGGATCGAGCACGCCACCGGCCACCGCGAGGGTCGTCCAGCCGCCGAAGCTGTGACCGACGACGAGGTAGCTGTCCTCGGCACCGAACTCGCCCATGGCCCAGGTGGCGGCACGCGCGATGTCGCCGGGGCGGCGCTGCATGACCTCCGTCAGCAGGTCCATGTCGAGGTCGAAGAGGGTGTTGTACGGGTGGTCGGGCGCGACGACCACGAAGCCGTGCGAGGCCAGCCACTCGGTGACGAAGAAGCTCTGGAAACGGATGCCGCCGTTGCCGTGGCTGAAGGCGACCAGCGGGAAGCGCTGCTCCACGCGCGGCGCCCACAGCTCCGCGAGCCCGGTGAAGATGGTGGGGCTGTAGGGCGAGGGCTCGCCGGCCTCGGTCGCCGGGTACCACACGTCCACGGTGAGGGTTCCCCCGCGATCATCCTCGATCGTGGCCGTTTCGCGCCCGACGGGCCAGGGCCCGACTTCGGTCGGGTCCTGCACCACGTAGACCGCTTCTTCGGTGACGCAGGCCAGGGTGAGGGGGAGCATGGGGGGGAGTCTACTACGGGGTGTTCGTTCCCTGCCTCTACGGGTAGGTGTAGTAGCACTCCTCGGTGTCGATCAACTCGGCGAGGAACTCGTTGCACACGGCGTACTCGGCGTCGGTCAGGGGGGTCCAGCCGGATCCGCCCGAGGCGGACCACCCCGCGACGTCGTCGTAAGCGTAAAACAGACACCTCCGTGAACCCTCGGCAGTCCCGCCCGTGTACGGCTCGTGCAAGAGCGCGGTGGCGAAGAAGGCGTAGGCGCCTACCTCGCCATCCGCTTCTGGCCTGCTGGACACCTGGTACCATCGGTAGTCGGTGTAGTATCCGGCGTAGGAGAAACCGTTGGGGAGGCAGGAGCCGTTGGAGTAGTCGTACACGTCCACCGCGGCGATGAGGTCGGACACGTCATCGTCGCTGGACACGGCGCCCGAGCCGCTCGGGTCGTAGATCTGCAGATTCTCTGCGCACGGGCAGCCGGTGGCGCAATCCTGATCGGCGGTACCGTCGCAGTCATTGTCCGAGCCATCCCCGCAGGTGTCCTCGGCGCCGGGGTTCACGTCGGCATCCCCGTCGTCGCAGTCGTCGGCGAGCACGTAGCCATCGCCGTCGAGGTCGTCGTCGGGGCTGCCCGCGCTGCAGTCGTTGTCCACGCCGTCGTAGGCCACTTCCTCGGCGCCGGGGTTCACGTCGGCGTCGTCGTCGTCGCAGTCAGTGTTGTCTGCCACGAAGCCATCGTTCGGGCAGCGATCGGTCGCCGCGGCGGCATCGCCGTAGTCATCGCCGTCGCCGTCGGTGAAGTAGAACCCCGCGTAGCTGTCGCCATGGTTGGCGAAGTGGGCGGCGACCGCGTTGGCGCTCACGCTGAGCACCTGAGCGCTGCTGTCGCTCCAGTGGCAGATGTCGGCCTTGGCGGCCGGGGCGGCGTGCGCCTGCGGTGCGAGGAGGGTGGAGAGCAGGACGCTCGTGGCGGCAAAAAAAACGTAATCCCCACGCTGGGAATCTACGCATGTTCCCATAGGCCGGCGATCTTTTCATTCGCGCCGCCAGGCCAGCCGCGCCGCGCCAGCGCCGCGGCGCGGCGGCGGGCGACGCGCTTGCCTCGCATCATGATGCGCACTATGATGTCAACATGCGCACCACGCTCACCATCGACGACGAGCTGATGGACCGCGCCCGTCGGGAGGCGGTCGATCGGCGGTTGCCACTGGGGACCGTCATCAATCGGGCGCTGCGGCGGGGTCTCAGTGAGCCCCTGGTGGCGGCGGCCCCCGCGCGCACCATCACCTTTGGCGACCCGGACCAACCGCCGCCCGGTCCCGCCCGGTTCGCCGCGCTCGAGGACGAGGAGCTCGACTGGTTGCGTCGGAAGTGTGGGCTGTAGATGAGTCTGGCCCTGGTCGACGTCAACGTCCTGGTCCACGCCCACCGGGTCGAGCACGCCGATCACGAGGCCTGTCGACTCGCCATCGACGAGCCCGGCCCCGCCCAGGAGATCGGCCTCACCATGCCGGTGGTCAACGGCTTTTTGCGGTTGGTGACCCACCCGGGCGTGTTCACCCGGCCGACGCCGATGTCACTGGCGCTGCAGGTCGTCGAGGAATGGGCGGCGCGCGCGTCGGTGCGCTGGATCGCGCCTGGAGAGAGGCATTTCACCGGGTTTCGCGAGCTGTGCCTGCGGTACGGCGCTGCCGGGAATGCGGTGTACGACCTGCACCTCGCCGCGCTCGCCATCGAGCACGGGGCGGTGCTCTGGTCACTCGACGGCGGTTTTGCGCGTATCCGTGAGCTCGACTGGCGCAATCCCGCCGCTCGGCGCTGACGCGGCCCCGCGGACACGCCGGGTAGGACGACGCCTCTACCCCGGCGCGTTGTGTTCGGCGCTTCACCGCCCTCCAGAACAGACCCGGGCGGGCCCGCGAAAACTGATCCACCGGCGGCGGCGGCAGGTGCGACCGAAGTCGCAGGGTGAGCCGCCACCGAGCGACTTCGGTCGCAGTGGCGCCGACTTCGGTCGCGGCGGCGGCGAGTGTGGCGTGCTGGCGGAACCTGTCGCGGCGCTGCCTTACGGAACAACGCCGTGAATATCTCGGCGGCCGTGGTGCGGCGCTCGGCAGGTGCGACCGAAGTCGCAGGGTGAGCCACCACCGAGCGACTTCGGTCGCGCAGCGCTGGAACCGCGCGCGCCGCCGGAGCGGCCGCCGCCCCCTTTCGAGCCGCCGGGAGGCGGCGGCCGCCGCGGTGAGCGGCTGGAAAAGCTGCGTTCTCCCAACAAGCACCGCAGGACCCCCCCCGCCCTACCCCAACCTCTCCCCCACCTTCAGCCTCGCCCCGTTGAGGAAATCCGCGCCGCTCACCGCGCGTTTCCCTGGCGCCTGGACCTGCACCAGCTCCAATGCGCCCACGCCACAGGCGATGCGAGCGCCCGGCAGAATCGTCCCCGGCTCGCCCGCCCCTTCCGCCACGCGAGCGCCGATCACTTTGAGCACGCTGCCAGCGTGCTCGCAGACGGTCCCCGGCCACGGGGCGAGCCCGCGTACCTTGCGATGGAGTTCGACGGCGGACAGCGCCCAGTCAAGCTTTCCCATCTCCTTGTCGAGCATGCGCGCGTAGGTGGCGCCGCCCTCGTCTTGGGGCAGCGGCACGATGGAGTCGAGCCGCGCCAACGTCCTGACCAAGAGCGCCGCGCCCAGCGGGGCCAGCCGCTCAAACAGCGCGCCCGCCGTCTCTTCCGGGCCGATGGGGGTGCGCTCCACGAGCAGGATGTCCCCGGTGTCCAGGCCCTCCGCCATATTCATGGTCGCGACACCGGTCTCTTCGTCTCCGGCCAGCACCGCCCATTGGATCGGCGCCGCACCCCGCCAGCGCGGCAGCAGCGAAGCATGGACGTTGATGCACCCCCGGGTGGGCGTGGCCAGGATCGGCGGCGGCAGGATGCGACCGTAGGCGACGACCACCGCCACGTCGGGGGCCAGGGCCGTGAAAGCGGGCGGAAACTCGCCAGACTTCAGCTTCGTCGGCTGGAAGACGGGAATGCCCTGCGCTCGCGCCAAGACAACGGTGGGGGGCGACAGCAGCTCCTGCCCACGCCCGGCCGGCTTGTCGGGCTGGGCGACGACGGCCACGACCTCGTGTCCCGCGTCCAGCAGGGCCTGGAGCGTGTGCACCGCGAAGGCCGGGGTGCCGAAGAAGGCGACGCGCATCGGTTCAGTCTCCCATGCCGCGCGCGGCGGCTCCCCGGGGCATGAAATCCTCGGGCGGCTTGGGGGACTGCCGGGAGGGGGAGAGCGCCACGTCGCGGCGCGTTATTTACGCCCCGCGCGCCGAAGGCCGGAAAGCGGAGCTTGGAGGCCGGAGGGCATGGCGCCGTAGGAGGAGGGCGCGGCGCGTCCTCCCCCCTCTTGAGATCAGTACTCCAGGGTGCCGTCGTTCCGGACCCGCACCTTCTGCCGCCTTTGGAGGTACCGGCCTTTCTTCAGTCGCGACACTCGATCAAGAATCACCACCCCTTCGAGGTGGTCCATCTCGTGTTGGACGACGATCGCGTCGTAGCCCTCGAACCACTTCTGGTGCGGCTTCCCGGACTCGTCCAGGTAGCGGATGTGCACCCGGCGCGGTCGCGTCACGTTCTCCTCGAAGTCGGGCACCGAAAGGCAGCCTTCTTCGTAGACCATCATCTCCTTGCTGGCTTCGATGATCTGGGGGTTGACCAGGGCCAGGAAGCGGGGATTGGTGGGGCGGCCGTCGTCGTCCTGCTCCCGCGTGCAGTTGCCTGGATCGATCACGATCAGCCGGCGGAGGTCGCCCACCTGGGGCGCGGCGAGGCCGACGCCAGGGGCAGCGTACATGGTCTCGGCCAGGTCCGAGGCGAACCGCGCGAGGTCCTCGCCGAATTCGCCGGGACCGATGGGCCGGCACTTCTTGCTCAGGATGGGGTTGGGCACGGTGAGGACGTGGAGGACGGCCATGAAGGCGGAGCTAACCTGTGGGCGCCGGCGTGGGAGGTCCACCTGCGGCCGCCGCTGCGCGTCGCCGCGCTCTCGCTCCGGCCGGAGGCCTCCGCTCGCTCGCTGCCGCGCCGCCGCGGCGGGTCGGAGCGGCGCCCGCGGCGATCAGGCGGGGGCTTTCGCCGGCCACAGAGGCACGAAACGCCCTGGTCCCGCAGGGTTGGGGAGAGGGTCGCGTCCCCGCGCGTTATCGAACGCGCGGGGCGCCGCAGGCCGGAAAGCGAAGCTTGGAGGCCGGAGGGTACGGCCCGGTAGGGGAAGGGGCGGCGGCGCTCCTTCCCCCGCTCCGGGATAGTGTCCCGCCATACGCGCCCGCCATCCGCTTCCTCTCAAACGTTGAGCCGGCCGCTTTCCCCCGGTAGGCTCCAGGAATCCGCCATGTACTTCGGTCGCATCCCTCGTTTCAGCCCTAGCTTCAGCCCCGCCGAGGCGCTGGTGTGCGCGCGCACCCTGGCGCGCAAGCCCGACGATGCCACGAGCGTAGCCGAGTTCGAGCGGACCTTCGCGGCCTACATCGGTGCGAAGCACGCGGTGATGACCCCGTCGGCGCGCTTTGCCTTCTACCTGCTATTGCAGGCGATGGGGCTCAAAGCCGGCGACGAGGTGGTGATCCCAGCGCTGACCTACTTCGCCATTCCGTCCATGGCGGCCGCGGCCGGAATCCGCCCGGTCTTCGCCGACGTGGGCCTTCGCAGCCACGTCCTGGACTCCGCCGCGTTCGAGGCTGCGATCACCCCGAAAACGCGCGCTGTCGTCCCCACGCATCTGTACGGCACCCCCTGCGACATGGATGCCATCAATGCAATCGCGAAGAAACACGGCGTGCGCGTCATCGAAGACTGCGCCCAGTCCACCGGGAGCCGGTACCGCGGCGTCCGCGCCGGCAACCTCGGCGACGCCAGCTACTACACCTTCGGGCTGACCAAGAACATCACCACGCTTTCCGGCGCGATGATCACCACCAACGACGACGAGATCGCCCGCTCGTGCCGCGCGGCCATGGAGGCGACGACCTACGGTCCGGCCGAGCGCGCCGCGAAAGAAGCGGCCACCGGCCTGGCGATGATGTTCGCCACCCACCCCTTCCTGTACCCGTGGACGCTCCACCCCGCGATCGTGCTCGGCAACAAGCTCGGCAGCGACCCGTTGCACGAACGCTTCGGCGAGGTGGAGGTGCGCTACGAGGGCGTCCCAACGAGCTTTCAGAAGGCGCGGCCCCGCGCGGTGCAAGCCGCGGTGGGCATCAAGCAGATCGAGCGCATCGAAGCGCTCAACGGCGCTCGCATTCGCAACGGCCGTGCGCTGGACGAAGCGCTGGCCAACGTGGACGGCATCCTCACCCCGGTCTATCCCGACGGCGCCGAGCCGATCTACATGAGCTTCGTCATCCACCACCCGCGGCGCGCGGACCTGATGGCTGCGCTGCGCAAGCGCGGCGTGGACACGACGTTCGGCTACATGAGCGACTGCTCCGACCACCCGCTGTTTCCTGAGTTCCGGCGCCCCAAGCCCAACGCGGCCATCATCGTGCGCGACCAACTTCACCTCCCCGTGCACCCGCGCATGGACGAGCGCGACACCAGGCACATCGCCGAGGCGGTCCGCCAGGCCATCCGCGAGCTGGCGAGTTGATCCCCCTCGGCCCGATCCGGCGCGCGGTGGTCAAGTCGGCCGTCGGCGCCGCTCGCTTCCGCCTGACCGGGCATCGGGCCCCCCTGGCCGTCACGCTGGTGCTGACGCACCGTTGCGACAGCTCCTGCGCTGCCTGCGGCGTCCCGCTCAACCCTCGCGCCGAGCTCGACACCAGCGAACTCCTCGCGCTCGTCGACCACCTCGCGGTGCTCGGCACCGCCCGCGTGAACCTCACCGGCGGCGAGCCGCTGAGTCGGCCTGACGTCGGCGCGATCGTCGATCGTTGCGCCGAGCACGGCATGTGGACGGTGCTCGACACCAACGGCCACCAACTCCCGGCGCGTATCGCCGAGCTTCGGCGGGTCGACCGACTCATGGTTGGGCTGCACGGCCCGCAGGCGGTGCACGACCGCGTCACCGAGCCCGGCGGCTTCGCCAAGGCGGTGGCCGGCATCGCGGCGGCACGCGAGGCTGGACTGCGCGTCGACACGGTGACGCAAGTCGGTAAACACACGCTCGCCACCTTGGACTGGGTCCTGACCGACGCGGAAGCGCATGGCAGCCGTGCCGTCTTCCAGTTGGTCCAGGCCTCCGGCGCCCTCGCCAGCAAAGCGGCGCGTCGGCAACTTGGCGACAACGATGAGCTGCGTCGGGCGTGGCGGTGGTTGCTCGAGGCTCGCCTGGCCGGTCGGCCAGTGGGCGTCTCCGAGAAGGTGCTCCGCTACCTGTGCACGTGGCCAGATTATTCAGTACCTACCTCGGTCCTTCCGCACGAAGACCTCCACTGCATGGCAGGCCAGGTCTCCTGCGTGGTGGAGTCCGACGGGGGCGTGCACAGCTGCTTGCCACGCGCCGGGGCGCCGGCCGCCCGAAACCTGCGCGATGATGGCTTCGACGTGGCGTTTGCTTCGTTACGCGACGAGGCCTGCCAGAGCTGCGCGGACACCCCGTGCGCCGAGGCGAACTTCCTCTACAATCTCAACACCCCGGTGGTGCTGGACGTCGCGAGAGCGGGCGTGCGCACCATCTTCGGAGGCGCACCATGAAGCTCGATGTACGCGGATATGCCCGAGTGGCCGAAGCCTTCGTCACCCGGCGCGTGCCGGTCTATGCCCACTACGGCATCACCCACCGCTGCAACCTCACCTGCAAGATGTGCGGCATCTGGCGCTACGGAAACCGCAAGGAAGAGCTGGAGATTCCGCAGATCGAGATGATGGCGCAGCGCATGAAGCGGCTCGGCGTGGTGCAGCTCTCAATCGGCGGCGGCGAGCCGTACGCCTGCGACTACCTGGAAGAAGCGGCGAAGTGTTTTGTCGACGCCGGCCTTCAGACCCGGGTGCTCACCAACGGCGTCGGCGTCAGCGCCGAACGCCTGGAGAAGACCGTCCGGTACGGCGTCAAGAGCTTCTCGATCTCGCTGGACTCCCTCTATCCGGCCCGTTTTGACTACATCTGCGAGGCGCCGGGCTCCTGGGACGCGGCGGTGCGCTCCATGACGACGATCGGGCAGCTCGTCAAGGGCACCAACGGGCTCCCCAGCATCAACTGCGTCGTGAGCAATCTGAACCTCGAAGAGCTGCCCGAGATGGTGAAGTTCGCGGCGGCGATCGGCTTTCACATCTCGTTCTTGCCCATCGAGCTGTTGGCCGAGGCCAAAGACGGCGTTCGCAATTGGGAAGCTCGCTTCGTCCGGCACCGCCCGGAGATGGGCCTCAACGTCACCGACAGCGCGCAGCTGGTCCAGGATCGCATCGACCGGGCCTACGACGAGCTCTTGAAGATGAAGAAGGAGGGCTGGCCGATCCTCAACAGTACGCCCTACCTCGAAGCCAGCAAGATGTATCTGAAGACCGGCCGCTTCCCCGCCGAGGGTTGCGACGCCGGTCGCCTGTATTTCAGCGTGTCACCCAACGGACAGTTCGCCGTCTGCCATCGCACCGAACACCAACACATGCATTTTCTGGACCCGAAGTTCGAGGAGTACTTCCACTCCCAGGACTACGAGCGGAAGCGGCTGCTGGAGGCGGGCAGCTGCGAGGGCTGCATGCGCGCCTGCTGGATCGACAACAGCTACATGTTCCGCACCATCGAAGGTTTCTTCGAAGCCAGCAAGATGGCCGTCACCGCCAAGGTCGTCGACCCCGCGCCCTGGGAAGAGGCCGAGAAGTGGGCGAAATACGAACAGGTCGACATCGTGCCGCAGGTAGCAAAGTAGGTTGATCGCGGGGTAATTGTATGGCATGAGAATCCTGAACTTTGACTTCAGGATTCTCGCGACGTGTCAATTATACGCTTGATAACTGGAGAATATGTGAGGGCGGCCGAGGCGTTCGCGGCGGTGGTGCTCACCGGATTTCACGCGGCAGTCCAGGCGGCCTATGAACCGAAGTCGGTAAGATCCCCCAGATCATGGTCACTTCAGTTCATCGAAGTCCCTGAATCGTGAACCAAAGTCGGCAGGATGTGGGGGATCGTGCTCACTTCGGTTCAGGAGCGTGAACCAAGTCGGCAGGATGTGGGGGATCCTGCCCACATCGGTTCATCTGTGTCGGGAGCCGCTGCGCACCCGACCGCGACACCGGGGCTGCCGAGTGCGGCGGCGGACGAGGTGTGCGACTCCGCCTGCCCCGCGGACGAGGACCCCGATTGCATCGTCTGCGATCGGCTGAGCGCCGTCAGGCCGACAGCTGCGCCGCCACAGGCCGAATCAGCGCGTGCAGACCAGCGGCCGCGGCATGGCACAGCCGCTCGTCCGAGATCGCCCCCCACGCGGCCAGGCGCGGCGAGAGCGGCTCCGCGTCGGTGGGAACGGGCGCCCGGGCCTCTGCGAACGCGACGGCGACAGCGTCACAGACGGTGCGGCCACCGCTGTCGATCGCCCACCGCACGGTCCGCCAGGCGAGGTCGACGTGGCGCCTCTCGTCCCGAACCAGGGCGCTCAGCACGTGACGGACCGCGGGGTCACGGGACTCGGCCAACATCCGCTCGGCGGCGAGCAAGGACATCGTCTCCTCTACGCACCCTTCGCGGACCGTGCGGACGGCGAGCGCCTCCAGCGTCGTGGCGATGTCGACGGTCGCGCCGAGCGGGAGCGCCGCGGGCCCGATGGTCGCCCCCGCGAAATGGCTGGCAAACGTGAACGCGTGCCGCGCGTGCCGCGCCTCGTCGAGCGCCGCTCGCTGGCTGGCCGCGAGGAGCTTCTCTGGCGCGCCATGTGCGAGCAACTCCAGCGCCACCCGGTGAAACGCCGCGATGGAGCTGTGTTCATGCGCGCCCACACTCGCCCAGAAACGAGCGAGTCGACCGCGCTCGAGGGTGTTCAGGCCGCTGAGGTCAGGCCGGGCCAGCGATGCATCCTGCCAGCGGGTTGTAGCGAGCCCAGCCAGCAGCGGGCGGGACTCCCGCAACATCGGACGACCGTGGGCGCAGCTGCATCCCATCCCACACGTGCCCTGGACGACTTCGTAGCAGCACACCCCATTTGTCAGCGTCCCCGGCCCGGGCTCGGGAACGGCCGGACAGTCGCCCTCGCGCAGCCGCTCCACGTCGGCCGAGTCCGGGCATCCGGTGTCGAAGTCGCCTTGGATACAGACCGTTTGCTTGACCTCCGCGTCCTCGGCGCTGTCGAACGCGTGCGCGGCCACCGGGAGCGCCACGACGCCGATCGCGAGGAGCAGGCGTCTGCGGAGATCAGCGTGGTCCATCGCCGCAGAGTAGCACAGCACCCGAAGCCCGCCGCGACGCGCCCCATCGCCTGTCTGACGAGACGCCCGGTCCTGGCGCGCCGCCCAGACCCATCCGCCCCCTACCTCGGCAACACCGCCCCCTGCACCCCGTCGATCCGACACATGAGCCTGTCAGCGGGGGGGTAGTGTACCTCGGGCCTCGTGCTCGAGGTCCAGTGGTTGAGGTGGATGGCGAGCTCGGCGTTGGGGACCATCGCCAGCGCTGCGACCTCGCTGCCATCGACGTAGAAGGCGACATCGTCGGCACGCCAGTCCACGCGGTACTCGTGCGCCGCCGCCACGTCGAAGCCGTCCGGGAAGGGCCAGGAGGCGCTGCGATGGGTGGCGCTCTGCTCGTAGCCGTCGGCCTCGGTCCAGTCCCGGTAGACCGCGAACCATGCGACGCCGTCCATCAGCTCGACGTCGATCTCGTTCACGATGCCGGCGTTTTCGCCGTAAAAGAAGAAAGCACAGAGGGTTCCGGGCTCCTTCGGGCCGAAGACGCGCGCGGTGAAGATGCCGCTGTGGAAGAGTTCGGCGGTGTAGACCTCGGCGCCGGTCCAGCCGCCGGCGCCATCGCTTCCGTGGAGCAGGTTCAGCCCGCCGTTGGCAATTCGGGCGTTCCGGGGATCGAACTGCGTCTCGCCGAGCTTCCAGTCGGCCGCGAGCCACTTGCGCGTGTCCAGCGCGTCGAAGGGCTCGTCGAAGAGCAGGTCGCGAGCGGTGTCGGCGGTGTCGGCGGTGTCGGAGCCCGTGTCAGAGCCAGTGTCGGCCGTGTCGCCTGAATCGGCGGCGGAGTCTGCGGAGTCGGTCGCGCCCGGATCGCAGGCGACGAGGAGGGTCAAGAACATCGCGCCAATGTAGCGCGAAGCCTCGTTACCGCCGCGTCCCCAAACCGCGGAAGCTCTCGGTGTTCGCCACGCGCCTGGTCACGTGGATGTCGGCGTACCCCGCTTCGGCGTACCAACGCTCGACCTCCTCGCCCGTGAAGTAGGCGATGACGGGCACCCTGAGCCGATCGTAGATGTCCGCGACCACCACGTCGAAGGGCCAGCGGTGATGGTCGTGCACGGGAAGGTGGGAGAGCACAAAACCGAACGGCGGAATCGGACTGAGGAAGCGGTAGGGCGTGTGCGAGAACGCCCGGAGTCCAGCGGCCACAACCTTGGAGAAGGTGTGCAGCTGCTCCGCCGACATCGCGGAAGCCGCGCCACGCAGCGCGCCTGTCGCGACACGCATCGATCCCTGACGGGGGCCGTACACCCAGATCGAGAGCCGCCCGCCGGGGCGGGCCAGCTCGCCGAGCGTGCGAAAAATGGAGCGGGCGTCCCGCACGTGGTGGAGGACGCCGTAGCAATAGACCAGGTCGAAGAGGCCGCGGCGGAAGGGTGGCCGCTCCACATCACCTTGGACCACGTGGGCGCGTACGGCACCGTCGAGGTTCGTCTGGCAGCTGGCGACCGCCTCTGCGGAGTTGTCGAAGGCCACGACCTCCGCCCCGTACCGCGCCGCGAAGAGGGCGTTGCGACCGAAGCCACAGCCGGCGTCGAGGACCAGGCGCCCGGTGAAGTCGCCGGCGCCGAGCGGCGAGGCGATGTCGAGAAAGTTCTTCTCGAACTCGGGCACGGCGGCCTTGAACTCAGTCCACTTGTGCCCGGTCGCGACACCCACCTCGCTGCCAGCCACCATCATCCGGGGAATCCCATCGGTGATCGGGTACTGCGCGTGGCAGCCCCGGCAGCTCAGCGTGCCGTCGAGGACCTCCTCCACCTCGCCGTCAGCCAGGCCGGGGACGACCTCGCCGGGGGTCCAGTGCCCGACGTAGACGCGGCGATTTTCGGTTGTTTTTGCTTCTAGCGCCAGGCGAGCGTCCCCGCAGGCGGGGCAGGCGAGCCAGTCGAGCAGACGTCGTTTCATGCGCTTCGGCTAACCCGCCGCGGCCGCCCGAACTGCCTTGCCTCCGGAGGCGGCGACGGTTAGTCGCGCGCCCCTGCCCGCCCTTGAGACCATGAACATCAATCCCGACTTGTCGTTGGTGCTCCTGCAGCTGCTGCCGCTCTTCACGGTTTTGGCAGGGCTGCAGATGATCTTGTTCAAACCGATGCTCGCCTACCTGGCCGCCCGCAAAGCGGCGACAGTGGGTGAACGGGCCTCGGCCGAGGCGCTCAAGGAAAAGGCGGGACTGAAGCTGCAACAGTGGGATGCCGCCTTGGTGCGCGCCCACACCGAAGTCGCCGAGTTCCGCGCCGCCCGCCGGTCGGAGGCGCAGGCCGCCTGCGCCAAGCAGGTCGCCGCTTCTCGGGCGTTGTCCGACCGGCACATCGCGGACGAGCTGGCGGTCCTCCAGGGTGAGGCGGCGCTGGCCCGCGAGGAAGTAGGTCGCATGGCGCGCTCGATCGCGCAAGACATGGCGTCCCGCGCTCTGGGTCGCGCCATCCCCTCGGTGGAGGCGTGATGCAAGGTCCTGACAAGGGGGGAAAGGCCGAAGCGTCCTCTCCCCCTACCGCGCCATTCCCTCCGGCCTCCAACCTTCGGTTTCCGGCCTGCGGCGCGCGGCGCGCGGGTAGCGCGCCGCGCGTGGCGCTCTCGCCCTCTCCGTCCGGCAATGCCGCTGGCCTTTGCATGGCCCTGGGCGCCGCCGCCGGAGGGACGATGCTCTACTTTACCGCTCCCGCCTACGCACAAGAGGGGCACGATCATGCCGCGCCTCACGACCATGCCGCGCCCCACGACCATCCGGCGCCCGAGCACGACGCGCCGGCCGGCCACGAGGCTGCGGCGGGCCACGGCGCTCCGGTCGCCCACGAAGGTGCGGCCCACGAAGGCGCGGCCCACGAACGCGGTCACGACGCCAAGATGGACTGGGAGCTCGTCGGCTATCAGGCCAGCAACTTCGTCCTGTTTCTGCTGCTGGTCATCGTGGCCGGCCGCCGCCCGGTCATGGACGCGCTCGGCAACCGCGCCAACATCGTTCGCCGCGACCTTGACGAATCTGCCCGCGCCAAAGGCGAGGCGCAGAAGGAATACCACGAGATCGAAGAGAAGCTGGCCGGGCTCGAGCGTCGCATCGAAGACATGAAGGCGGACGCCACCCGCGACGCCGAAGCCGAGGGCGTGCGGATTCGCGAGCGCGCGGAAGCCGACGCCATTCGCATCCGCGAAACGGCCACCCGCACCGTGCGGGAAGAAGTGCTGCGCGCCCGCAACGAAATCCGCAAGGAAGTGGTCGAACAGGCCGCTGGCCTCGCCCGAGAGATCGTGAAGTCCAGCTTCCAGGCGGAAGACCAGGCCCGCTTCCAGGCTGAGTTCCTCGCTGCGCTCGACAAGCCCGCCGGAGGTGCCGCGTGATCGAAGGTTCTCTCGCTCGCCGCTACGCCAAGGCGCTGCTCGCGCTCGGCCAGGAAGAAGGCAATACCGACAAGCTCGGCGAACAGCTCGACGCCTTCGTGGCCCTCGTGCAGCGCGACGACGCCCAGCTCCTCGGCGTCATGAGCCACCCCGGTCTCACGCCGTCTGAGCGCAAGGCCGTGCTCGAAGCGCTTTTGCCCAAGCTGGGGCTCTTGCCCACCCTCGCCAGCTTCGTGCGCCTCGTGCTCGACAAGAACCGCTTCATCGCCCTGCCCGACATGGCGCGTGAGTACCGCGCCCTCGCCGACCTCGCCGCCGGTCGCGTGCGTGCCACGGTCACGACGTCGGTCGCGGCCTCGGCCAGCCTGAAAAAGCAGATCGCCGCCAGCCTCGCTGCCGCTACCGGCAAAGAGGTCATCTTGGAGCTGAAGGTCGATCCTTCTCTCCTTGGCGGCATGGTCGCGCACGTGGGCAGCCGCGTGTTCGACGCCTCTCTCCGCACTCGCCTGGACTCCCTCCAGGTTGCCCTCGCCACCACCGCACTTGGATAGACCGAATGGACATCCGCGCCGAAGAGATCAGCCAGATCCTCAAGCAGCAGATCAAGAATTACGACGGCCGCGTCGCCGTCAGTGAGACGGGAACGGTGCTGAAGGTCGGGGACGGCATCGCCCGGATCTACGGCCTGGAAAACGCCCTCGCGGGCGAGCTCCTCGACTTCGGCAACGGGCTGAAGGGCATGGTGCTCAACCTCGAAGAGGACAACGTCGGCGCCGCCATCTTCGGCGAAGACCGCACCATCAAGGAAGGCGACATCGTCCGTCGCACCGGTGAGATCGTGTCGGTCCCGGTCGGACCTGCGCTCCTCGGCCGGGTGGTCGACGGCCTCGGCAACGCCATCGACGGCGGCGCCCCGATCCCCCGCGACAATCTGCGTGCGGTCGAGATCAAGGCCCCCGGCATCATCGGTAGGAAGTCGGTGCATGAGCCGATGGAAACCGGCATCAAGGCCATCGACGGCATGATCCCCGTCGGCCGCGGCCAGCGCGAGCTCATCATCGGCGACCGCCAGACCGGCAAGACGGCGATCTGCATCGACGCGATCATCAACCAGAAGAAGTTCCTGAACGATCCCAAGAAGAAGATGCACTGCATCTACGTGGCGATTGGTCAGAAGCAGAGCACGGTCGCCCAGGTCGTCGAAAAGCTCAAGTCCTACGGCGCGATGGAGTACACCACCGTCATCAGCGCCCCCGCCTCGGCCCCGGCGCCCCTGCAGTTCCTTGCCGCGTACACCGGCGCCACCATGGGCGAGTACTTCCGCGACAACGGCATGCACGCGCTCATCGTCTACGATGACCTCACCAAGCAGGCCGCCGCCTACCGCCAGCTTTCGCTGCTCCTTCGCCGGCCCCCGGGTCGCGAAGCGTACCCCGGCGACGTCTTCTACCTGCACAGCCGCCTGCTTGAGCGCTCCGCCAAGGTCGGCGACGCCGAAGGCGCGGGCTCGCTCACCGCGCTCCCGATCATCGAGACGCAGGCTGGCGACGTCTCGGCGTACATCCCGACGAACGTCATCTCCATCACCGACGGGCAGATCTTCCTCGAAGCCAACCTCTTCTACGCGGGCGTTCGCCCCGCGGTGAACGTCGGCATCTCGGTGTCGCGCGTCGGCGGTTCGGCGCAGGTCGCGGCCATGAAGGCGGTGGCGGGCACCCTGAAGCTGACGCTGGCCCAGTACCGCGAGCTGCAGGCCTTCTCGGCCTTTGCGAGTGACCTGGACGAAGCCACCCGCAAGCAGCTCAACCGTGGCGCCCGCCTGGTCGAGCTCCTGAAGCAGGACCAGTACAGCCCGCTCACGATGGAAATGCAGATCATCCACATCATCGCCGGCACCGAAGGCGCCCTCGACGACGTGCCCGTCAACGACGTGCAGCGCTTCCTCGTGGACCTCAGCACCCACTTTGAGGGGGCGGCGGCGGCCTTGCGGGATGAGCTCGGCACCAAGTTCACCTTCAAGGGGAACGATCTGAAGGCTCGCATCCTCGCGTCCTGCATCTCGTTCCGCTCGACCTGGAAGTAGGGAGCCCGCATGGCGTCTCTGCGCGACATCCGCACGCGGATCGGCTCGGTCAAATCGACCCGGCAGATCACCAGCGCCATGAAGATGGTGGCCGCAGCCAAGCTGCGTCGCGCCACCGAGGCCGCGACCAACGCGCGCCCCTACGAACGCGCGCTCACCGCGACGATCCAGCGCGTCGCGGCCGGCGCTGGCGATGTCAGCCACGATCTGCTCACCGCGCACCCGACGGTCACCAAGGTGGTCGTCGTGGTCATCGGCTCGGATCGCGGGCTGTGCGGTGGCTTCAACAGCTCCCGTGATCGCCGAGTGGAGGAGCTCCTCAAGCAGCTCAAGGCCGAGGGCAAGGACCCCATCGTGTGGACCTTCGGGAAGAAGGCGCGTGACTTCTTGAAGTCCCGCGGGTGGGACTCCGACAACGTCAATGGCCTGAGCGGCGGGAAGTTCCAGGAGGCGGTCCAGGCCCTCTCCGATCGCCTCACGACCGGCTTCGCCGCCGGCGAGTTCGACGAAGCCTGGGTCTACTACAACAAGTTCAAGTCCACGCTCACTCAGATTCCCACGCCGGTCCAGGTGCTGCCGCTGAGCATCGAATCCGCCGAGGGCCCCGGGGTGGAGTTCACCTACGAGCCCGGTGGCGCCGAGATCCTGGCCACGCTCTTGCCCTTGTACCTGCGCACGATGTTGCTTCAGGCCTTCTTGGAAAACGAAGCCGGCGAACACGCCAGTCGCATGACCGCGATGGACAACGCCACCCGCAACGCCACCGACCTCATCAACCGCCTCACGCTCGAGTACAACCGCTCCCGTCAGGCGGCGATTACCCGCGAGCTCATCGAAATCATCAGCGGCGCTGAGGCGCTGTAGGAGCCCACATGGCAAACGACACCGGCATCATCAAGCAGGTCATGGGACCCGTCGTCGACATCGAGTTTCCGCCGGGACACCTCCCGGCGATCTACTCGGCGCTCACGCTGACCAACCCCTTCATCAGCGACCAGCCCGACAACCTGGTTGTCGAGGTTGCCCAGCACCTCGGCGAGAACACCGTCCGCGCGATCGCGATGGATGTCACCGACGGCCTCAGCCGCGGCGTCCAGGTGCGCAGCACCGGCAACCCGATCATGATGCCCGTCGGCAACCGCACCCTGGGCCGCATCCTCAACGTCGTCGGCGAGCCCGTCGATGAGGCCGGTCCCGTCGGTGCGACAGAGTTCCACCCCATTCACCGCGCGCCCCCCAGCTTCACGCAGCAGTCGACGCAGGTCGAGATGTTCGAGACCGGCATCAAGGTCATCGACCTGCTCGCGCCCTACGCGCGCGGCGGCAAGATCGGCCTGTTCGGCGGTGCCGGCGTCGGCAAGACCGTGCTCCTGATGGAGCTCATCCGCAACATGGCCATCGAAAAGGGCGGCTTCTCCGTGTTCGCTGGCGTGGGCGAGCGCACCCGCGAAGGCAACGATCTGTACCACGAGATGGTGGAAGGCGGCGTCATCAAGGTCCAGCTCGACGCCAAGGGCGAGCCGGTCAAGGACGCCCGCGGCCGCTACACGCTGATCCCCGAAAAGAGCCAGGTGGCCCTGATCTACGGCCAGATGAACGAGCCCCCGGGCGCCCGCGCCCGCGTCGCGCTCTCGGCGCTCACCGTCGCGGAGTTCTTCCGCGATGAGCAGGGCAAGGACGTGCTCCTCTTCGTCGACAACATCTTCCGCTTCACCCAGGCGGGCTCGGAAGTATCCGCGCTCCTCGGTCGGATTCCCAGCGCGGTCGGCTACCAGCCCACCCTCGCGACGGAGATGGGCGCGCTCCAAGAGCGCATCACCACCACCAACAAGGGCTCGATCACCTCGATGCAGGCGATCTACGTGCCCGCCGACGACCTGACCGACCCGGCGCCGGCCACTGCCTTCGCGCATCTCGACGCGACGACCGTGCTCAACCGCAAGCTCACCGAGATCGGCATCTACCCGGCCGTCGATCCGCTCGACTCCACCAGCCGCATCCTCGATCCCCGCGTCGTGGGCGACGAACACTACGCAGTCGCGCGCTCGGTCCAACGCGTGCTCCAGCGGTACAAGGAGCTCCAGGACATCATCGCCATCTTGGGCATGGACGAGCTCTCCGACGAAGACAAGCAGACCGTCACCCGCGCCCGAAAGATGCAGCGCTTCCTCAGCCAGCCCTTCTTCGTGGCCGAGAAGTTCACCGGCATGGCCGGCAAGTACGTCCCCAAGGAAGAGTCGGTGCGTGGCTTCAAGGAAATCCTTGATGGCAAGCACGACAAGCTCCCGGAGGGCGCCTTCTACATGGTCGGCGGGATTGACGAAGCGGTCGAAAAGGGCCGGAAGCTCCTGGAGGCCTAGGCCATGTCGCTGCATGTTCGCATCGTCACGCCGCGGAAGGTCGCCTGGGAAGGCAAGGCCGAACTGGTGCGTGCTCCCGGTGAGCTGGGTGAGTTCGCGGTCCTGCCCAAGCACATCGCCTACCTCACCACCCTGCGCCCCGGCGTGGTCGTGGTCGAGACAGGCGACGTCAAGATGCGCTACAACATCGGCGTAGGCTTCTGCGAAGCGGGCCCCGAACACGTCACGATCCTGACGGAGACGTGCGAGGAGGGGTGAGGGGCGTCGCGCGTCTGTCGGCGGCCTCAGACGCTACCGCAGTACATCCACCAAGCGGGGACATTTCGACCAACTCTCCTTCAATGAGCTCGTAGGGGTCGTCTTCCCCGAGGATTCCGGCCTCGACCATGCGGTCGATCTCCGTGGCGGTCCATCTGCGGATGTGGCAGTTCGCGAGCATCACGGAAGGGTAGCCGATCGCTTGCCCCGCGCCTACCCACTCCCGTGCTCCCCGCTCCGCTCCTCCCGGCGCTCGTTGCCGCCGCCCGAGCCGGCGTGGCCAGGCTCCCTCGATCTCAGTTACAACTGAGGCTGCTGCCCAAGTCGGTGCAGGTAACGGTGCCCGCACGTTCCACCTGGACCACGCCCTGCTTGGCGTCCTTGCCGCCGGTCTTCACGCGGCAGGTGGTGACCCCGGCAAAACTCATGGTCGTGCCGCTGACGAACTCCGCCGACTGACCATCGCCGCATTGGATCTTGCCCTCTTTCCCGGGCACGCTGAACTTGACGGAGAACGGGCCTGACGCGGGTGGCGGCGCCTCGACGGGAGCGGGTTTGGACGCGGGCGCGGGCTTGGGGGCGGGCGCGGGCTTGGGGCTGGGCGCCGGTTTGGCGGCGGGGGTGGGCTTCGGTGCCGGCTTGGCAGCGGGGGCCGCCGCCGCAGCTGGCTTCGGCGCAGGCTTGGGCGCGACGGTTGGCTCGGGTTTCGCGACCGGTTCCGGCGCGGCGACCGGCGTGGGCGCGGTCGGGGCCACGACGGGCTCCGTGATGCCGGCCGGCGCGACGATGGGCGCGGTCTCGTTCGCGGACTCACCCTCGCGACCCATGAAGAACCAGCCGCCGCCCAACGCGGCGAGGATGCCTCCACAGACAAGCACGAGCACGACGCCGCCCACGACCATCCCGGTCATGCCGGACTTCGGCTGCGGGTCGGCGAAGGGGTCATCGTCCAGCCCAGGCCGCAACGAGCGCGGCGATTCGCTGACGTGTCGCACCGGGCTCGGCCGCGGCGCCTCGGCGGGCCGGGCGGCCTCTGGCCGCGGCGCCTCGAAAACCGGCGCGCGCGGAGGTTCAGGGGCGGGCCGCGGCGGCTCGAAGCTGGGGGCGCGGGGCGGCTCGGCCGGCAGCCGCGGCGGCGGCGGCGGCATGGGCGCCTGGTAGGGGACGGGCGCCGGCAGTGCCTCGGCAGCAGGCACCCGGCGCGGCGGCGCAGCCACCTCATAGGCGTCATCGTCTTCTTCGGCGAGCATCTGCGCGATCTTCTCGCGGCTCCAGAACGAGGTGCTCTCGCCCTTGCTGGCAGGGGCCTGGCGCACTGCGCCGCGTGCCATCGGGGCCGCGATGCTGGTCGGACCGCCGAGCACTTCGCGCTGGACCGGCGGCATGGCCGCCGCCGCCGGCGCTACGGTTTGACTCTGGTGGCGCAGCCCGCCCGCCCAGGCCACGAGGCCGTCGCCACCGATCTGCGCCGCGACGGAGGCGAGAACGTTGGCCGCGTCGAGGGGCAGCGGGCGCTCGCTCGCGGTCCATGCGAGGATATTACACAGGAACTTCCGCACGTCCTCGAGCCAGCGCTTGCCCTTGGCTTCGGCGAAGTCCATCGAGAGCACGCGGTCGATCACCGCGTCATCGTGCCCGTCCGCGTCAGGGGGGAGATCGCCGAAGGGCACCTCGGACAGCACGCTGTGCAGGACGACGCCGAGCCCGTACATGTCGGTCGTGGCGACGTCGGTGCGACCGTGCGGCTCGCGCGTGGTGCGGCGCGGGACTCCCCAGCCGTCGATCGAGACGTTTCCCCGACCGTCCACGGTGACCGAAGCCGGCCTCAGGTCACCGTGGATGGAGCGGTCCTCCTCCGCAATGCAGAGGATGTCGGCCAGGGCGGCGCCCAGCTCCATCGCCGCGCGGAGACCGGGGCGCTGCCGTTCCAACAGTCCATCGAGCGAAAATCCGGCCGAGCTCCCTTCTTGGGCGAGCACCTGCCCGAGATCGCCGGCTTCGCGTGTGTAGTGGAATCCGGGCGTCTGCATGCTCGGCCCGGGGTATCAAGAAACGGCGCTCCAGACCCGTTCAGTACGCCCACAGCCGGCAGTTGTCGCCCACGGTTGCCAGCCACCGTCCGCGCGTGGAGAAGGAAATCGCGGTGACGGCGGCGCCGTGTGCCTCGACGCGCGGGGGGCGCCCCCTCAGCGCTGGCGGTGCAAACACATCCGCCAAGGCCACAACCCCGCCACGCGTTCCCAGCGCAAGAGTATGGCCGTCGTGACACAGCGCCGCTGCAGAGGTGTCCAGCAAGCGGATGGTCTGTGGCTGTCCGTCCTTCCACAAGGTCGCCCCGCCCTCGACGACGCCCACCACCCAGCCGCCGGGCGCAAAGCGCAGCGTGTGGTTGGTCGCCTGGCCCGCCGGAAGGTCCGCACCGAGCGGCACGACGCTGAGCCCTTCGGCGACGCTCCGGGCCAATACCGGGGCACCGTCGCGGCAGCCCAGGGCCGCCCCATCGGGGACGCTGACCTCGCGAACGAAGGTGCCGCCAGTGTACAATCGAACCTGCCGCCCCTGGGCGCCCTCGCCGATCACCGCGATCTGCTGCTCGCAGACGCGCAGACCGGACTCTCCCCGCAGGCCGGTTTCGATCTCGAGCACCCCGCCCGCCGCATCGCGCAGGACCAACCGCCCGTCGCTGGCGAGCACCGCGACGCCGTCGCCCCAGTTGGCCAGGTGAACTGGCTCCGGCGGACCGTCGAACAGGGTTCGTGCCCCGAAGGATGGCTCGACCGAGAGCACGCGTCCGGAACGCAGCGCGAGGAGCAGCACTTCTTTGCGCGGCACCCATGACAGCGCGCGCGGCTCGTCGGCAGGCACCGAGAGCACCGCTTCCAGTGCGCGTTCGGCATGCTGGTAGTGGGCGTCCCGGACGCGCTCGTCGCTCACGCAGAGACGCCGCGGCGGTCGGCGACGATCGCCGCCACCTCGTCCGCACTCACGGGGATGGGGTAGACGCCGTCGAAACACGCCATGCACGCGGGCGTCACCGCCGTGGCGCGGAGCCCGCCGACGCTGAGGAAGGTCACGCTGTCCACGCCGAAGGTGCGCGCCCAGTCGGCTTCCGGCACCCGGGCCGCGACCAGCTCGTCCTTGGACGGCATGTCGATGCCGTAGAAGCAGGGGTTCTTCACGGGTGGCGAGAAGATCGCGAGGTGGACCTCTTTGGGCTTCACGGACCGCACCAGTTCGGCCAATCGTTTCACAGTCGTGCCGCGAACCACGCTGTCGTCCACCAGAATCACCCGTTTCCCTTCGAGAATTTCGGGTATCGGATTGAGCTTGAGTCGCAAGGCAGACTGGCGCATCCGCGCATCGGGCATGATGAACGTGCGGCCGCTGTAGCGGTTCTTGATGAAGCCCTCGCGGAAGGGCAGGCCGAGCGTCTCGGCCATGGCCTGCGCGGCAGGTCGCGACGTGTCGGGCACGGGGACGACCACATCGGCCTCGATGCCCTTGGCGCGCCACTCTTCGCCGAGCCGGCGCCCGAGGTCCCAACGGACCTGAAAGATGCGCCCATCTTCCATCTTGCTGTCGGGGCGGGCGAAGTAGATGCGCTCGAAGATGCAGCGGTGCGGCTGTGCGGTGCGAAGCACCTCGATGCGGGCGGGCTCGCCGGGGCGCAAGAGCATCACCGAACCGGGCGGGATCTCCCCGACCGTCTCGAAGCCGAGCGCATCGAGCGCGACCGACTCGCTGGCCACCGCCCAGGCGCCCAGCGCGTTGCTCCCGTACACCCCAGGCCGAACGCCGTAGGGATCCCGGAACGCGATCAGCGTGTCCTTCCCCTCGATCTCACACAGCGCCACGCAGGTGTACGCGCCACGCACCTGCTCGAAGACGTCCCGGACCGCGTCCTTCACGTGTTCGAGCCCGCTGCCGCGCAGCCCCTCGGCGAAGACCAGCATGATCGGCTCGACATCGCATTGTGACTGCACACGGATGCCCCTGCGACGCAGCCAGGACTCCAATTGCGGAACGTTGGTCACGTTGCCGTTATGGGCCATGAGCACGCCCGGACGGCGCGTATGGAAGGGCTGGGTGTCGTCGCGGACGCCGGCTCCGACGGTCGGATACCGAACGTGCCCGATGGCCGCGGTTCCGGGCAGCGACGCCAGGGTACCCATGCCGAAGACCTGCGTGACCATGCCGAGGTCCTTGAACACGTGCACGCGGCCCTCGTGGACGGTGCCGATGCCACAAGCGTCCTGGCCGCGGTGTTGGAGTGCTTGCAGCGCCATCGCCGTCCCCGTCGCCGCGTTTTCCAAGCCGATCAGACCAACAAAGCCACACATTCAGCGCTCCAGGAGCTTGATGAGGAGCTCCGCCTGGTATCGAGCATCGTAATCGGCACGGTGTTTGAGAGACAGATCCTCGACCGGGAGGTTCAGGCGCTCAGCCAGCACCTCCTTGCTGCTGTCGAACCAGTGGATACCGAGCACACCGGTCGCGAGCGCCTTGGTGTCGAGCGCCTTGTAGCCGTAGGGATTGGGCAGGTCCTCGGCGGCGTAGCACCAAGCGACGAAGGACCAGTCAAAGGGCGCGTTGTGCCCTACGAAGACGGGTTTGGTGCCGGGCCGGGTATGCTGGCGTGTCCAGTCGGTCAGCGACAAAAGGGCCTCGCGACGCACCACGCCATCGCGGCGCAGCGCCTCGATGTCGAGCCCGTTCACCCTCATCGCGCCCGCGTCGACCCGCGGCGCCTCGGGCCGAAGCTCCACATAAAACGTTTCGCCGATCCGAAGTTTTCCAGCGTCGTCGGGTGGCACGACCACCGCTCCCAGCGAGATCATGTCGTAGAGCGCGGGCACGGGTCCGGAGCATTCGATGTCGATGCAGAAGTAGGTCGCCCGGGTCTCGGCCATGGGCGGCGGCTATCATGAAAACAGGGGGGGCACCGCTTCGCGGTTCCCCCCTACCGGGGCGTCCCCTCCGGCCGCCGGCGAGCCGTCGGCCTGCGGCCCGATTCGCGTAAGTCACGCGCCTCGGGCGCCCCTCTCCCCCCTCCGGAAGTCCGGATAAGGGGCCACATGCGGGTATGGACGGGGCTCCTCGTAGCGGTCGGGTCGGTGCCGAGCGCCCTGGCCCTTGCGGCGCTGGTCGGGCTCGGGGTGGTGCGGTCGCTGTCGCCTTTCCAGATCGCCCTGGCGGCGTTCGGGCTGGTGGTGTTGCCCATCGGCGGGATGGTGCTGGCGGCGGGCCGGAAGCCCTGGTCGGTGGGTGCGGCGATGGTGGCTTGGCCGCTGGCGTTATCCATGATCCTGCCCGGGTATTTCCCCGGTGAGGTCCGCGGCGCGCTCGGCGTCGGCCTCGGCGTTCTGGCCTCGTTCGGGGGTGCGGAGTTCACCGCCCAGGCCGCCCGCTTCGGCCGCGACCTGGAGCTTCCCGAATCCGATGGCAGCCTGCCGCCGCCTGAGGCCGAGCGGGCCACCGTCCCGTGCACACCAGTCGCCACCGTGCTGGCGTCGGACCAGGTCGCGCTGCCCTACGAAGGGCAGGGCCACAGCATGGCGGTGCCGGTTCAATTCGGCGAGACCGAGCTCACCATGCTCTTCGACACTGGCGCGACGGTGACCACGCTGAGCCGTGGTGGGCTCGCCCGGCTGGGGATCACGGTGCCCGCAGACGCCCCGGAGATCACGCTGCGGACGGCCAACGGGGAGCGGACCACGCGACTGGTGCTGGCGCCTCGAGTCTGGGTCGGCGGCCTGCCCGTTGACGGGGTCACGATTGGCGTGTGCGATGAGTGTGAGGATGAGAAGACCGCGGGGCTCCTGGGGCTCAACGTGTCGGGGCAGTTCCTGGTCACCGTCGACACCTTGCGAAAAGAAGTGGTCTTCCAAGGCCGGCAGGGGCGGCAGGACCGAGTCGTCGACATCGGGCCGTGGCTCAAGGTTCGCGCCACCGCCAAGGTGTGGCCTGATGGTCGGGTGGAGGTCGAGGTGACGGGCGCCAATCGTGCCACTCGCGCGGTAGCCGAGGCGGAGATCGGCATCCACTGCGCGTCTGACAACTTCGTCGCTCGGCTGACCGACATCGCCCCTGGCACCGAGCGTTCGGCGTTGACCCGGCTACCGGCCGGGGCTGACTGTGACACCTACAGCGTTACGTTGGACCACGCGTGGTGGTAGTTGGCATCAGGCGTTGCCGAATCCGGCGCGCAGGCCCGAACCGGACGATGCAGAACAGGGCGTCCACCCCGTCTTTCCAGGTGATCTTCTTCCCCTGTGCGTATGAGCGGCCATGGTAGGCGATCGGGACCTCGTAGATGCGGCAGTCGAGCTGCGCCACTTTGGCGGTGAGCTCGATCTCCACCCCGAAGCGGTCGCTCTCGATGTCGATTTGTTTCAGGACAGACGAGCGGAACGCCTTGTACCCCGTCTCGACGTCCGACAGATTCAGGTCGGTTGCGGCGTTGGCGGCCAAGGTGATGAGCGAGTTTCCGATCGAGTGCCAGAACAACAGAACGCGTCGCTCGCTGGGCAAGAAGCGACTTCCGTACACCACATCAGCGCGGCCCTCCCAGAGCGGTCGGAGCATTCTCCCGTAGTCGCGGGGGTCGTATTCGAGGTCGGCGTCCTGCACGATGACCAGCTCGCCGGTGGCGGCGGCAAATCCACTGCGCAGGCCGGCGCCCTTGCCTTGGTTTCGGGTGTGCCGGACGGCGCGGAACGTCACCCGCTCGGCGCCGTCGACCGCGCCGGCGGCGGCGGCGCCCCCCGCGACGAGTGCGTCGATGATCTCTCCGGTGCCGTCGGTGGAGCAGTCATCGACCATGACGACTTCGATGGTGTCGGAGAGTGCCAGGGCCTCGCTCTGAAGGACTTCACGAACGACCGCGGCGAGGGTCGGCGCTTCGTTGAACGCGGGGATGACGATCGAAAGGGAGCGGATGGGACGCGGCATGCCGGACCGTGCTTATCCTGGAGCGCTCTTGTCTAGGCGGCTCTTGGTGCTCGTGGTGGGCGTGGCCTTGGCCTGCCTCGTTGAGGGCGGCGCGCGCCTGGTCCCGCCGCCGAGCGCGGCCGCGGGGGCGTGGCGGCAGCAAGACGCAGCGCCGCAGGGCATCCTCCTGGACGGCAGCCCGTGGTTTTTGTGGGAGCTCAGCCCCGGAATTCATCGTGAGTTCGGTGTGTCCGTGTCGATCAACTCGATGGGGCTGAGAGCGCCAGAGCTTGGCCAGAAGTCTCGCGCCAGAGTGATGGCGGTCGGCGATTCTTCGATCTACGGCTTCGGGGTCGCCGATAGCGACGTGTTCACCGCGCGGATCGGGGCCACGCTGCCGGCCGATGTGATCAACGCCGGGGTGCCAGGTTACTCCACCTTCCAGACCTTGAACCTGATGGATGCGCGGGTACTCGCGCTGCAGCCCGATCTACTGCTCATCGGAAACTTGTGGTCGGACAACAGTTTTGACACCTTCGTCGATCGCGATCTGTTGGCTGCGTACCGCGGTTGGACCCGGTCGCCGACGCAGCGGGCTCGCGTCGCCCTTGAGCATTCATCCGCGTTTCGCTGGTTGGACTGGGGGATACGGGTGCGTGGGAGCGCGATGCAGGCCCAGAAGGTGGGCTGGACCGTGGGGAAGGGCGGCGATCCGATGGGAAAACGGCGGGTGGCGATCGAGGACTACGCGGCGAACCTCGACGCGATGGTCGACCGGCTCCGCGATCGCGGTGGCAGCGTGTGTTTCGTTCTGCTCGCCAATCGTGAGGATGTGCTGCACGGCGAGCCCCGCCCGGCTTGGGAGCCCTATCGAGCGGTGATGCGCGAGACGGCCGCGCGGTGGGGCGCACCGCTCGTCGATGTCCCTGCCGCTTTCGTGGCCTCGGGCCTCGATGTGGACACCCTCTTCCTCGACCTGATGCATCCGAGCGCCACCGGACACCGGCTGCTCGCGGACGCCGTCCTTGCGACCTTGGGGGACTGGCCGGACACCCCGATCGCGCTGCATGAGCCGGGGCCGCGCCCGACGTACACCGACCCGTTCGTCAAGCGCGAAGCGCCGACCAGGTGAGCCCTACCGCACCTCGAACGGGAACGCGACCTGCTGCTCTTTTGGCAACGTGTACAACACCCGCTCGTCTTCTTCGTGAAGGATGTCATGGGCGTGAAACGCGTACATTCCTGCCACAAGCGGTTCGCGGGTGGACAGGAGGTAGTCCTCGCGGGTGTCGAAACCGACGATGTCGAAGGCGACGTCGTCCTTGGCCACCCAGAGGTTGACCAGATTGTCTTCGGCCCCGAAAACGCCCTTGACCCGCCCCTTGTTGACGAACTCCAACTTGCTCAGATGAAGGTTCATCTGGGCGATTTCACTGGGCCGGAGCCGTGTGGTAAAAACCAGATCCACCTTGCCGGGAGGAAGGGTCTCCTCGGGGATATCTTGGATGCCGGCGTAGTGCTTGAGGTCGGTGCCCACCATCTGGATACGCTGCCTACCCAACTCAACATACGCGGCCCGTCCCACAGCGTAGAAGCCGGGATGGTCGGGTTCGGGGTACAAGGCCAGCGACAGCGCCTCGAAGTCCTCGTCGTCTGGCACTTCTTTGGCGAATCCGCGCGCCTTGATGAAGCCCTCCTTGCCCGCGAGGATGCGCAGGCCGAGCGGACCGGAAAGTACGTCGTCCTCGGCCTTGCCGCTGTCGTCCACTTCGGCGCGCAACACCAGCTCGTCGACGGGCAATTCAAGGGTGAATTTGCCGTTGGCATCGGTGTAGTGGCGGGCCATCACGCCTTCAGCGACGACGGTGGCCTCGGGCACGGGGTGCCCCCATATGTCCTTGACGATGCCTTCCACGCCGCGGGTGTCGTCGGTGCAACCGAAGAGGAGAAGGGCCAGCATGGTCGGGGCCTATCCCGTGGCGGAGCGCGCCGCGGCCAGCACATCGCGTAGCGGGCGCAGGTTGGCGCTGCCGGTGCGGCTGAACCGGTCGATGAGCCGATGGCCGACGCGGGCCAACTCCAGAATCCGGCTGACGCGGGTATGGAGGAAGCGACTCTGATGCATTGCCCGCGGATCGGCGCCTTTGCCTTCGTGATCGAGGATGTCGAGCGCGGCTTGGAGCTGCTCGATGGTGCGGCCGACCATCCTGAGCTCCCGCTCCCGGAACACGCGCCCGATGAGCATCCAGATGTCGGTCTCGGCGACAAAGATGCGGCGACGCTCACCCGGTGCCGGCTCCCGGCGGATGACGCCCCACTGCAACAGCTCGTTGAGCGTCGTGCTGATCATCCCGGCGCTCAAACCGCTGCGGGCCTCGATCTGCTCGGCGTCAAGCGGATCGGCGGAAAGGTAGAGCACCGCCCACACCCTCCCCATCGAGGGCTTGAAGTTCCAGAAGCCGATCACCTCGCCGATGGCTTCGGCCACCAAGGCCACCGCCCGGGCGCGCGCCTGGACGTCCGCCCCCTCGGCGCGGCCTGCTGGCTCGGACTCGGCGCTGGCAGTGTTCACCGATTTCAGTTAACACTGAAATGGCTGAACTGACCAGTGCCGGAGAGTCCCATGGAGTCCGAAGCTGTCTCGGGGGTCGACCCCCACGCGGTCGTGCGGCGCACCGAGCCGAGCGGATTGGCCAACGGCCGGCCGGGGGTGGTCCTCGCAGGACCGCACCTGGCAGGCCCAGAAGCGGTCTTCCTCCGGTTGGCGCCCCGGGTACAACAAGGCGAGGAGCGCCTGCGCGCGCTGGTCGGTAGCGACGTGGACGTCGTCGAGGCCGTGGGCCGGTACCTCGTGGTCGCGGGTGGCAAACGGCTGCGGCCGATGCTGACGGTGCTCGGCGCGGGCACCGTCGGCTTCCGGGGTGATCTCGCGGGCTTGATGTGCGTGGCTGAGCTCATCCACCTCGGCTCATTGCTCCACGACGATGTCGTGGACGGGGCGGAGCTGCGTCGCGGCCGCCTCGCCGCCCACAAGGTGTACGGGAATGCGGCGACGATCCTGACGGGCGACTTCTGTCTGGCTCGTGCCGTGCTGTTGGCTGCCGAGGCCGGGGGGCATCGCGCCGTCACCGAGCTGGCGCGCGCGGTGACCGCGATGGCCGAGGGCGAGGTGCTCCAGCTGCAGCGGGCAGGGAACCTGGACACCACGCTGGACGCCTACCTGGAGATGGTCGACAAGAAGTCGGCCGCGCTCATCGCCTGGGCCGCCGCCGCGGGCGCCTACGCTGCCGGTCGTGAGCGGGAGGCCGTCGCGCTTGAGCGCTTCGGCCGCGGTGTTGGCGTCGCGTTCCAGATTACGGACGACGTACTCGACTATGCCGATGGCACAGGCAAGCGGGTCGGTGCCGACCTCCGCGAGCGCAAGCTCACCCTGCCGTTGGTCCACGCGATGGAACGCATCCCCGGGCTCCGGGAGCGCCTGATCGCGGCCGCGCCGACCGAGGCCGAGCTTCCGGGGCTGGTCGCCGAAGTGCGTGAATCGGGGGCGCTCGATGCGGCGCTCGTCGAAGCGCACCGTCGTGTCGAGGACGCGCTTGGCTGCCTCGAGATTCTCCCCGCCGGGCCCGATCGGGACGCGCTCGCGGTGCTCGGCACCTATCTCGTGGAGCGGGCGTCGTGACCACGTCGTCGCCGGTTGCGGGGGATCCTGGGCGCGCGCCGGCGGTCCAGGCGATGTTCGCCCGGATCGCGGTGGGCTACGACCGGGCGAACGCCCTGATGTCGCTCGGGATCGACCGGGCCTGGCGTCGAATCGCCATTCGTGAGCTGGGCGCGCGTGCCGACGGCGACGTGCTCGACCTCTGCGCGGGTACGATGGACTTCTCGGGCATGTTGCGGACACGCGCTCGCTCGCTGACCGCCTTGGACTTCTGCGCCGAGATGCTCGAGGGAGGTCGGCACAAGGCTCCGGAGGCGCGGATCGTGTGTGCGGATGCGCGCGAGATGCCCCTCGCTGATGGCGCGTTCGACGCCGTCGTCGCCGGGTTCGGGGTGCGGAACGTGCCGCAACCGGAGCGTGCCGTGGCGGAGGCCGCGCGGGTGCTTCGTCCGGGGGGCGTCTTGGTGGTCGTGGACTTCTTCCGCCCGACCACTTGGTTGTCGCGACTGCTCGCCGCCACCTACAATCGGGTGGTGCTCCCGCTGGTCGGCGGCCTCGTGGCGGGCGACGCCAGCGCCTACCGCTACCTGGCCGAAAGCATGGGCGCCTGGGTGGACCGGGCGGGGTTCGAAGCAATGTGTCGCGACAATGGCTTTGAAGTGGTGACCGGACGCGAGCTCTTCCCGCCGGTCGCCAGCATCGTCATCGCGCGGAAGGCGTCGTGAAGCGACTCGTCTTCGGAATCACGGGCGCGTCGGGTGCGCCCTACGCGGCGCGCGCGCTTGAGTTCCTGCGCGCGGACGGGTCGGTGCACGTCGATGTCATCTTCACCAAGACCGGTCGGGTGGTCTGGAATCACGAGGTCGGCACCGACCCCGCCGGGTACGGCTTCCCGATCTGGAATCCGGGAGACTTCACGGCCCCCTTCGCGTCCGGCAGCGCGCGCGTCGATGGGATGCTGGTCCTGCCGTGTTCGGCTGGCTCGGCCGGGCGGATTGCCCACGGGCTGTCGACGGACCTCGTGGGACGGGCCGCGGACGTCACCCTGAAGGAGCGCCGGCCGCTGGTGCTGGTCGTTCGCGAAATGCCGCTTTCGCTCATTCACCTGCGCAATCTCACTCAGCTTGCCGAGGCCGGTGCCACGGTGCTGCCGGCCTCGCCTGGTTTTTACCACAAGCCGCAGAGCGTGCGGGACCTCGTCGACCACGTGGTCGCCCGGGCGCTCGACCGGGTCGGCATCGACAACGAACTTTTCCGCCGCTGGAGCGGTCTTGGAGACTCCGATGGTGACTGAGCTTTCGACGATCGAGCGCCGTCACGTCGATGGTGCGGGGCTCTCCGACATCCGCGAGCGCCTGGACCGGGGCGAGCGGCTCACCTTCGAGGACGGCGTGCGGCTGTTCACCACGCACGATCTCGGCGCGCTGTCGGCGCTGGCAAATCGCGAGCGGCAGCGGCGGTGGGGCGACCTGACCTTCTTCAACCGGAACGTCCACGTCAACGCGACCAACGTGTGCGAGGCGAGCTGCATCTTCTGCTCCTTCAGCCGGCTCAAGACGGGGGACGCCGCGGCCTACACGATGTCGCTCGACGAGGCGGTCGGCCGGGTCAAAGCGCTGCGCGACGAGCTCATCACCGAGGTGCACATCGTCAACGGGCTGAACCCCGACCTTCCCTGGGAGTACTACCTCGATCTGCTGCGTGGAATCCGTGCCGAGCGCCCGGACCTCCACATCAAGGCGTTCACCGCCGTCGAAATCCACTATTTCGCGGAGAAGTACCGCAAGAGCTACGAGCAGGTCCTTCGCGAGCTGATGGCGGCGGGGCTCGGTTCTTTGCCGGGCGGCGGCGCGGAGATCTTCCATCCTCGCGCCCGCAAGAAACTCTGCGACGACAAGGTCGACGCCGAAGGTTGGTTGGAGGTGCATCGTACCGCGCATGAGTTGGGCATGCGCTCCAACTGTACGATGCTTTTCGGCAGCATCGAGACGGTGGAGGAGCGGGTCGACCACCTGCTGCGTCTGCGCGCGCTCCAGGATGAGACGGGCGGGTTCCAAACCTTCATTCCGCTGCGCTTCCACCACGAGAACAATAAACTCCAGCGCCTGCGTGAACCGACGGCCTACGATTCGTTGCGGACCTACGCCGTGTCTCGGCTTCTGTTGGACAACATCGACCACATCAAGGCCTACTGGATCATGCTCGGCGTCGAGCTGGCCCAGCTCTCGTTGGATTGGGGGGTTGATGACATCGACGGCACCGTGCGCGAAGAGCGAATCTACCACATGGCCGGCGCCCGCACGCCGCAGACGCTTGGCCGGGCCGAGCTGATCCAACTCATCCGTGACGCGGGACGCATCCCGGTTGAACGTGACACCCTCTATCGCATCGTCGCGGAGGCCTAGATGGCGCCCAAGATTCGTGTTGCATGTGTCGGTTACACCAACGCGTGGCCGCTGACCCGCCACCTGGACCCGGCCACCTTCGACGTGCGCGCTTGTGTACCCAGCGCCGCCGCTCGGTTGTTGAATCAGGGCGAGGTGGATGTGGGGTTGGTTCCGGTGGCCTCGCTCTTCGACAAGGGCGCCGACTGGCACATCGTGCCTGGGCTCTGCATCGGCAGTGACGGCGACGTCGACAGCGTCCTCCTGGTCGGCGAGACGCCGATTGAAGAGTGGGACGAGGTCGTGCTGGACGGGGAGTCCCGGACCAGCGTCGTCCTGGCGCAGATACTGCTTCGCGGCCCACTTGGGCGGGCCCAGTTGCCGGTCCGCGCGGTCGACGCCGGGACTGGGGCCTTCCACGCCCAGGGGCGGGTCGGTGCGGTGGTCATCGGCGACGCGGCCCGGAACCTCCCGGCGCGCCTGACCACCCGGGTGGACCTCGGCCGGGTCTGGAAAGACTGGACGGGGCTGCCCTTCGTGTTCGCGGTGTGGGCGGGTCGGCCCGACCTCCCGGCGGCGGCCATTGCGGGGCTGAGCTTGGCGGCAGCGCGGGGCCTTCCCGAGCGAGCCTCGGCACCCGAAGCCGACCGCGCCTACCTCCAGAACGCCATCCGCTACGATCTCGATGATCGCGCGCTGATGGGGCTGCGGCGGTTCGTGGCGCTCGCGCAGGGCGCCGGACTTTTTGGGCCCGGGGACCTTTGCCTGTACGGCCCCAGCGAGCGTTCGCGCCCCCGCGTGTCGGTCGACGCCCTGTTGGCCAAGGCGGTGTCTGGCGAGCGCCTGTCTCGCGAGGACGCGCTTCGCCTGGGGGCCGACGCTTCGGGGCCAGACCTCGCCGCCGCCGCTGACGAACGCCGCGGCAAGCTCCTTCCCGGGCGCGATGTCACCTACTTGATGGCTGGGAACATCTCACTTGCGGCGGTTCGGGAGCGGGGCGCGCAGCTCGCGGCGGCCGGCGCTGTTGCGGCGATTCTCCAGCCCGGCGTGGCCGAAGCGGGATCGCTGGACGCCTGCGCCGACGCGATCCGGGTGCTCAAGGGGGAGTTTGCGCTCTCGGTGACCGGTCTCGGCGCGGATGATCTCGTGGGCCTGGCCCTGGCGGCGGGGACCAGCCCCGAAGCGGCGCTGGAGGCCTTGGTACGCGCTGGGTTGGATGGGTTCGGGGGCGCTCCGGTGCGGGCGGGAGCCTCGGCACGGCCGCAGTGGCGGGCGATGCATCGTCTTGCGGGAGACCTCGGCCTGCGCGGCCCGGCCACCCTGACGATCGGTTTGGGAGAATCGCGCCTCGCGCGAACGGAGCACCTCCTCGACGTCCGCGAGTTTCACGGCGACGAGCTGGCTGCGGGCCGCCCTGGGGTTTCCGCCTTCAGCGTATGGACGGGGCTCGCCGGCGCGCCGGGAAGGGACGACTCGGCCCAGGCGTGGCTGCGCGTGGTCGCCCTGAGCCGATTGATACTTGATAATGTATCGCACGTGACGGCGTGGTGGCCCACGGTCGGACTGGGTCCGGCGCAGACGGCGCTCTTTGCCGGGGCCGATGACCTGGGCCCCGTTCTCCTCGATGGTGACGCGCTCGCAGCGCCAGGACGCAGTTGGACCACCGACCCGGAGGAGGTCGAGCACCACATCCGTGTCGCTGGCTTCCGTGCGGTGCGCCGCGACCTTGACTGGACGCGGTTGGTGCCGGTGGTGGTCGAGAGCGATGGCCGGTACGCGAGGTTCTGAACCGATGCGGGGGCCGGTCAACGCACACGTGCACCTGGAGTTGCCGGCCCTGCCGTCGGTGGGGGGGCAAGGCCTGGTGCCCTGGCTCATGTCGTGGCGCAAAGATGCCCCGGCTCGCCGTGACGTCGCGATGGCCAACGCCAGATACGTAGCGGCCATGGGGACCGCAGCGGTGATTGACATCGGCAACCTGGGTGTCGGCGGTGAGGCGATGCACGCCGCTGGCCTGGACGGCCTCGCCTTTACCGAGGTCTTCGGCTTCGACCAGCCGCACCTCGCGGACGGGGTGGAGCACGCGACGCCTCATGCTCCGTATAGTACGCATGCTGATACAATTCGATGTGTCGCTGCACGCGGCGAACCGTGGTCCATCCACTGCGACGAGGACGTCGCCGAGCGAGCGTTCCTAGCCGACGGCAGCGGCCCGTGGCCCGATGTCTTACGGGCGTCGAAGCGGGATCTCTCCCATTGGCGCACCCCCGGCCTCACCCCAGTGCGCTGGCTCGATTCGCTCGGCGTTCTGGGTCCGAACACGCTGCTTGTGCACTGCACGCTGACGACCTGCGCCGACCTTGAGCTGATCGCGGACCGCGGTTGCACCATCTGCATCTGTCCGCGCAGCAACCTCCACATCACCGGTCGTCTCCCCGACGTCCTCGGCATGTTCGATGCCGGTGTTCGGGTGCTGATCGGCACCGACTCGCTGATCTCAAGCCCGGACCTCGACGTGCGCAACGAACTGCCGGTGCTCCTCGAGGCCTTTCCTGGTGTGCCCCGCTCGCGCTGGGAGCGCTGCCTGCATGACGACGCCTGGGACTTTCTGGATCAGGCCGGAGGCGCTGCGTGAACCCACTCCGCGTCTTTGGGCGGATGATCAAGTTCTCCCACAGCATCTTCGCGATGCCTTTTGCGTTGGCGTCCGGGGTGATCGCGGCGCGGACCCACCCGACGTCCTGGGTGCAGTGGGTCCTCATCGTCGTGTGCATGGTCAGTGCGCGCTCCTGCGCGATGGGCTTCAACCGCATCGTCGATCGCCACATCGATGCCCGCAATCCGCGCACGGCGATCCGCGAGCTTCCGAGCGGACAGATTGGCCTCGCCGCTGCCGTTGCCTTCACCGTTTTCGCGGCGCTTACCTTCGTGCTCGCGGCAGCTGTCCTGCATCCGTTGTGTGGGTGGCTCGCTCCAGTAGCATTGGGGGTGGTGTGTGGGTACAGTCTCGCCAAACGGTTCACGTCACTCGTGCATCTGTGGCTCGGGGTTGCCTTGGGTCTCGCTCCGATCGCGGCGTGGATCGCCATCACCGGTGGGATCGCTTCGGTGCCTGTTGTGTTGGCCGCGGCGGTGGCGACGTGGGTGGCCGGCTTCGATATCTTGTATTCCCTCCAGGACGAGGAGTTCGATCGCGGCGAGGGCTTGCACAGCATCCCCGCGGCCCTCGGGCAGAGCATCGCGATGAAGATCAGTTCGCTATTGCACGTCGGCACCGTCGCGGCGCTGGCGAGTTTGCCTTTTCTCACCCCGTTGGGTTGGCCATACTGGGTGGGGCTCGCGGTGATCGCGGGTGTGCTCGGGTATGAGCACTACCTGGTCAAGCCGGGCGATCTCTCCAAGATTGACAAGGCTTTCTTCGATTTGAACGGGTATGTTTCTTTGGTTTTCTTGGGGGGAGTGCTCGCGGGTTGAGCAGCGGTGGACGGGTGGTCTGCCGCGTCACTGCGTCGGCCGAGCGTCCACCGCGACGTCCGCCGTCCCTTCGAGATTCTTGTGCACTCGCACGAGCGCGGGCACCGGCCACCGCGACGCGGCGCCGACGCGCGCGATCATCGCGTTGGTGTCGAAATACACCTGCCAGTAGTGGTTGGTGTGGCAGTACGGGCGGACGGCGATCACCGGCCCCGCCAGCGTGAAAGAGAGAATCGTGACCTCGGGCGCGGGCGAGGTCGCGACGTTGCTTACCTCGGCGATGCCGGCCGTGAACAGCCGCACCGCCTCGAGCGGATCGACGCTGTTGTCGAGCTGCGCGGTCAGCTCGACGCGGCGCACGGGAAGAGACGAGTAGTTCAGAATCGTCTCGGCCATGATCTTTCCGTTGCCGACGATGGTCGTGACGTTCTGGGGATTCACGATGGTGGTTCCGAACAGACCGATCTCGACGACCGTCCCCTCGACACCGCCGGCCTGGACGTAGTCCCCGACCTTGAAGGGGCGCAGCACAAGGATGAACGCGCCGGACGCGAAATGCGAGAGCAGGCCGCTCCACGCGGTCCCGATCGCGAGGCCCGCTCCGGCCAGCAGCGCGGCGATGCTCGTCGTCTCGACGCCGAGGTAGCCCAGGATCCCGACGCCCAGGACGATGTTCAAGAGCACCGCGAGGACTGACCCGAGGTAGCGGATCAAGGTGGCATCGACCTGCGCGCGTGCCATGGCGGCTTGCGTCACGCGGACCACCCGCTGGATGAGCCAGCGCCCCAGCACGAGGAAGGCAAGCGAAGCAAGGATTTTCAGCCCGAGGTCCAGCGCGGTCGCGGAAAGCGTGCTCCACAGGGTCGCCAAATCCATGCTGTCTCCGGGCGGCCCATCCTACCCTGGCACGGTTTGCCCGCCACGCGATGCGGATCGGGAGGTTCTGCGAATGAAAACCTGAGAAGGCCGCCAGGACGTCGGGACGGCATGGGGGAGGCGGCGAAGGTGCTGGGTGGAGGCGCGTATTTTGGCCCGCCTCATCAACGTCCGGGAATAGCGGCCAGAGGCCCCTTGGTCCCTTGCGGCTCTATGGTAACGATGCTAATATAAGGCTTATGGACACCACCCCCCTTCCCCAGCCCACCGTCGCCGACGGCTGGACCCGCAAGCGCCGCTACCACCACGGGAATCTGGCGCCCTCTGCCCTCGCCCGCGGGCGGCAGATCGTCGCCCTCCTCGGGCCCTGCGCCCTCAGCCTCCGCGGCCTCGCGCGTGACCTCGGCGTCACGGCCACCTCGCTGGTGCGCCTGTTCGGAAACCTGGCGGGCATGCGTGCGGCCGTGGCCGAGTCCGCGCTCGAGCTGCTCCTGGTGGAAGCGCGGGTCGTTGGCGGCCAACCGGTCGCCCTCCAGCAGGCCGCTGGACGCTGGGTCGCCTTCGCCGCCACCCACGCCAACCTCTACCGCCTGGTGTCCGGCGAGGGCTGGCATGCACCGGGGTCAGCCGTGCGGGGACTCCACGGCATGCTCACGGTCGCGTCCCCGCGCCGCGCCCTGGAAACCGCCCTCGGCGCGCGTCGCGATCCCGACCGGGCTACCTATCTGGCCTCGGCGATCCACGGCCTCGCGCTCGCGCGGATCGACGGCCTCACCGGCCCCGATACGGAAAGGGCCCTCGCCCGCGCGCTTCGCGTACCGCACGGATGAGGGCGGCGCGGGCCCAACCAGCCGGCGGGCTACCCGGCCCATCACCCCCCCAACCTCCGCCGCGCCCGCGCCGCCCGCCAACGGAAGATCCGGTCGAACAGCCGGAGATACATCGGCGTGGGGCTGTTCTCGTGTTTCTGTAGCTCGGCGTCGATGACATAGGGGACATACATGCTGCGCCGAAGCGAGGCCCACCCCGTCTTGGGGCTCGACTCCACCCGATGCCACATCCGCCCGTCGTGCACGCTCAGGTCGCCAGGCCACGTCTCCACGGCAAGCTCGCGCGCGTCGGCCCGCTGGGTGACAAAATGGATCTTGGAAAAGAGGGTGGAAAATACACCCTGAGTGTGGGTGCCCGGCAACAATCGAAGCCCGCCTTCGGTTGGGCGGATGCGATCGAAATGCAGGCCGACGTTGAGCATGGGGCCGGGCATCTTCCAGTTGTAGAAAACATCGCGGAGGGCGTCGGTGTGCCAGGCGAGGTTCGGCCGGATGCTGCCCGGAGCGTTGACATAGCGGTTGAACACCACACCGTCCTTTTCCCGCTCGCCGATACGGGCGTCCTCGCCGATGAGCCGCCGGACCGGCTCGAAGCGCGGGTCGCGTACGAACGCCGAAAGCGCCGGGCTGTACTGGCTGGAGAAGCCCATGCGCACCATGTAGTCGTTGCCGTCGGGGTCAGGGCTGAACCACACGGGCACCCCGTTGACACGCTCCCGGCCACTGGCCTTGAGCTCCGCTTCGACCCGGTCCACCTCGGCGAGGATCAGTGATACTTCGGATGTGTCGGCCACGCGATCGAAGAGGAGAAAGCCATTCTTCTTCAAGAATTCAGCTTGTATCGGTGTGATGTCAGCACCGAGACGGAACCGCGTCGACAACGGCAAGGCGCCCGCCGCTGCGCGAGCTTCAGCACCGCCGCTGGACTCGTCGTAGGGGGCGGGAGGAGGATCACCCGACCAGTCGGGTGGATGCCGCGGCACCAGCATCAGCGACTGAGCCACTCCGTCGCGGTCGGGAAGGCGTTCCCGTCCACCGTGGTGCAAGGGCTGTAGGCGCCGATCGAGCCGGTGGCGTACTGGTGGTGGGTGTAGCTGGTGCCGGTCATGTCTGGGTTCAGGACGATGGACGCGTCTTCGACCGCGGGGTCGACGTCCGCCGAGGCGATGTTCCCGAACTCCCCGGCGCCCTTCAGCGTCAACGTGTCGCCCTCGTTGTTCAGGGCCAGTCCGTACTGTAGTGAAGAGTCGGCATTGAACACGGGGTAGGCGAAGCAGCGGTCGCCAGCGATGAGCGGCGTGCCTCCGCCGAAGAGCACCACCGCTTCCCCGGGGCGCAAGATGCTGCTTGGCCCGAAGCGGTGGCGTTCGGTGTCCAAGTTGGACTCCCACACCGTCGCGCCCTCGATGTCCACGGAGTAGGCCGCCACGTTCACGAACTCCACGAACTCGTCTTCGGTGGGGTCGGCCTTCCCGTCGCCGTTGACGTCGGCGTCCACCGCAGGATCGGCGAGGAGCTCGTTGATGACGATCTCACCGGCGGCGGCGGCGGCCACGGCCCGGATTTCCACGGTGCTGGCGTCGCTGAAGGTCTGCCAGGCACATGTGACGATGCTGGTGCCCGCGCCCAGCGCGTGTACGACGCCGTCGGCGCCGACCCAGGTGACGTCGGCCTCGCTGTTGGTCCACGTACATTCGCTGGTGACGTCACTCTCCGTGGCGTCGTCCCAGGTCGCCGTTGCCGTAAGCGGGGGCAGATCGCGGCTGGTGGCCAGCGTCAATGCCTCAGGGGTGAGTGCCACACTTACCGCCGTCCGGTCGGCGTCTGTGTCGGTGTCCGTGTCGCTGTCGCTGTCGCTGTCTGAATCGGTGTCGGTGTCCGCGTCGCCGCTGTCGGTGCCGCTGGAGGTGTCGGTGTCCTTGCTGTCGTCGCCCGTGCAGCCGGGGAGCAGGGTACAACCGAGGGTCAGGAGGGACAGGGTGAACGAGAGATTGCCCATCAGCGGCCTCAGGGGGGGGGCTTTGCATATTCCTGACCGTGAGCATCGGCCAGTGGGCCCCGCTGGAATAGGCTTCAAGAATGGCTGACTTCGTGATGTGGTACCGGGAGGGGGGATGGGGCATGCACCTCGTCTTCTTGATGAATCTCTTTGCGGTGGCGGGCGTCCCGCTGGCGTTGCTTCTCTCGATTGTGGCGCGGGCCACCGGCAAGATGGGAGGCGTGGCACGGGTCGCGGCCATCCTCGGCACGATGCTGGCGGCAGCACCGTGCTGCGCGGGGATCGTCGGCTACAACTCGTCGATGGGGAAGACGGAGGCCGCGGCGGAGTACGTGGACCCGGCGAAAAAGTCGATGATCCTCAAGATCGGCGGGGAGGAGGCGAGCCACAACCTGAACTTCGGCGTCGGCTCCGCCCTGTGCATGCTCCTTCCGGCCGTGCTCGCCTTCGTCATCGCGCCGTCCAAGCCGCCGCCGCCGGAGCCTGAATATTGATATGCTCTGGCCCACCAACGGTGGGATCGCATGCGCTGCAGCTTCCTCGGTCTGGGTGTGATGGGCTACCCCATGGCTGGCCACCTCGTCCGCCTTGGGCACAGCGTCACGGTGTACAACCGCACCCCCGCCAGGGCCGATGCCTGGGTGCGGGAGTACGGAGGCAAACAGGCGGCGTCCCCGGGTGAGGCGGCTGTCGGCGCCGACGTGGTCCTGGTCTGCGTGGGTGACGATCCTGATGTCCGCGCGGTGGTCCTCGGCCCGCAAGGCGCGCTGGCCGGCATGGGGGCGGGCACGCTGCTCGTCGACCACACCACCGCGTCGGCGGAGCTCGCCCGGGAGCTTGAGCACCTCTGTGAGGCTGCGTCGGTCGGCTTTGTGGACGCGCCGGTGTCGGGCGGACAGGCCGGCGCCGTGGCCGGCCAGCTCAGCGTGATGTGCGGGGGCGCTGACGAGCATGTGGATCGGGCTCGCACCCTGTTCGCGGCGTACGCCAGGATCGTCGCCCATCAAGGGCCGGTTGGCACCGGTCAGCTGTGCAAGATGGTGAATCAGATTTGTATCGCCGGTGTGTTGGCCGGCCTGGCCGAGGGCTTGGACTTCGCGGCCCGCGCGGGGCTCGATTCTGAAAAGGTCGTCGCCGCGATCAGCAAGGGTGCGGCGCAGTCGTGGCAGATGGACAACCGGCATCGGAGCATGGTCGAGGGTCGGTTCGACTTCGGCTTCGCCGTGGACCTGATGCGCAAAGACCTCGACATCTGCTGTCGCACTGCAGACGCCATTGGCGCCGATCTGCCCATCATCGAGGAGGTTGCGGAGCGCTACGCGGAGGTCAGCGCGATGGGTGGCGGCCGGTGGGACACGTCGTCGTTGATTGCGCTTTTGCAGCGCTGAGGGCGCTCAGGTCCCCGACCCATGGAACAACCACCCCGTCGCCGGTAGGTCGTGGGCGTTGTCGGCCCACCAAGCCTCCCACGCCGCGCGGTGCGCCAACTGCGAACGCCAAGGCCCGTCGGCGTCGAACGCGAGGCGCTCGCCGGTGGCGATGACGAGCTCGTCGTAGGCGGACTGCCGGGTGGCGAAGTCATCGTGACCGAGGCGCTCGATGAGGCTGCGCACGGTGAGCGGGCGACCATCGCGGTAGCGGACGCGCTCCTCGAAGTCGGGGCCGTGCTCCGACCACCAGTCCAGCCACCGCTGTTTGGGGTGGGCGTCCTCGACGTCTTCGTGGTGGCCGGTCATCACTTCCAGCGCGGTGCTGGCGACGACCTGGCGCTGGGGGTCGCGACTGCCAACCGATTCGATGAGCCGGGGTACGGCGCGGATATTGCCCATCAGCCCCAGCCCGGCGAGGCTGCCGATGCCGCCGGCGCCTTCGGCCTCGCAGGTGCGCATCAACAGCAGGAAGTAGGCCGGGCCGCCGTGGCGACCGACGATCTCGCCCGGGGAGTGGGTCAGCCATCGTTCGTTGCGGGCGAGAGCCTGGGCGAAGAAGTCGACGCCTTGCCACTCGCCGAGGAGCAAGAGCGCAGTCGAGGCGGTCTCCGCCAGCTCCGGCACTTCGAGGCCGGGGAAGATCAGGTCGATGGCGTCGAGGTCGCCGATGCGGCCGAGGGCGGTGATCGCGGCTTTGCGCAGGGGCAGCGAGCCCGACGCCGCCAGCTCGCGCAAGCGAGGCCTTGCGGCCGCCTCCCGACGCCAACCCAGCGTTTCGGCGATGAGCGCCAGCCGGGTGGGCTCGGTCTCCTCGCTCAGCGCGCGGACCAGCGCGTCCACCAGGGTCATGTTCGGCGAGCGAGCGAGCGCGCCGACGAGCCCCCGCTCCGCCACCGGTTGCCGCACGTCCTCGACGAGCAGGGCCATCATGACCTTCGCTGCCGCCCAGGAAGGGTGGCCGGCAAGCAGGTCGATTCCGGCTACGAAGCGCATGGCAGCGGGGTCGCGGGCACGACCGTTGCTGGCCTGTAGACGGCGCAGCTCGGTTTCCACCTCGGCGGCGAGGACCTGGACGATGCGCTCGTCGGCGTTCGCGATGGCGCTGCCGTGCGCGAGCAGGCGTCGCTCGGGACGGTCGGCGTCCGCGCGCGTCCACGGGGGCCGCATGCGCTGGGCGTCGTAGCGTTCGCGTGCCGCTTCGGCGCTGAGGTTGAGGTGCCACTCCAGGGAGTGCCCAGGACGCCCTGCAAGCGTGTCAGATGTCGCGACACCGGCGGCAAGGCCGGCGGCCTTGAAGACGCGCACCGCTTCGAGCGCTTGGGAGGCGTCGCCACAGCGGACCAGACGCAGCCGGGCCCAGGCTTCACGAAGGGGAAGCTGGAGCTTCTTGTAGCCGTCGATGGCGCGCGCGTAGTGGACGAGCGCGTCGGCCGGCTCGTCGATGCTGTCTCCGATCCGGACCTCCGCACGGAGCGCAGTCTCCGGGTCGTCGCTGCAGTGCAGCCAGGCGTGGTGGGCAGCCGCCATGTCGCCCTGAGCGCGTGCCAGGTCGCCGCGAACGAGCGCGGCCCGAGCCATGAGCACCGGGTCACCCGCGATGCCAGCGAGGCGCGTCGCCTGCTCGACACTGGCGGCATCGCGACCGCGGTGGGACTCCGCGAGGAGCAAGAACGCCTCGCAGCGGTCTGCCGCTGACTTCAATTTCGGCAGGGCGCCCTGGACGATGTCGGTGACCCAAGGCTCTTCGCGGTACAGCGCGATCTTTGCCAGGGAAAGTTCGGCGCGAGCCAGGACGAGGGGGTCTGCGGACTTGCGCAGGCGACGGAGCACCTCTTCGGCATCGTCGTGATCGCCGAGCTCGGCGTGCAGCCCGACGAGGGCGAACAAGAGGGGCGTGAGGTCGGGGGGCATGGCCCAGCCGGTGGCGCGATCGCGAAGGGCGACCAGCGCGTCGCGGGCGCCGGTGCGATCCCCAGAGGCGAGGCGCGCGCGCACCAGGCCGAGCGCCGCGGCGACGATGAGCTCCGCGCCTGGGTGGCGAATGTTGGGGACCCGCTCGGCGAGGAGGTCTTGCAGCTCGCGTTGCCAGCCCGGGTCTCCGGCGGGAAAACGAGCTTCGAGGAGGTGGACGAGCTCGGCGCCCGGGGTTGGTGCGCCTGGGTAGTGCAGCGGGAATCTCACCTCGCGCCACGCCATGAGGAACGCGCCGCGCGCCTGCCCTTCGTCCGAGGCGAGCAGCGCTTCGCCGAGGCGCTGCCAGGCGCCCGGATGGTCGGGTGCCAGCGCGGTAGCCCGGCGGAAGGCGGCGGTGGCCCCGTCGGCGTCGCCGGTCTGCAAGAGCGCCTCGCCGTGGAGGAACCACAACAGGCCGCACTGGGGGTCGACCTCCAACCGAACGGCGAGCTCGGCGATCTCGTCGCGGACGTTCTCATCGAGCAATCGAGTCTGGGCCAGCAGCCAGCGGTTGAAGTGGTCGTGGAGGGGTACCAAGCGGGTGCCGTCCCACCGGCCGAAGTGGTGGCCGAACTCCGTGGCGGCGAACGCCCAGCGGTCTTCCTCGCGCGGTCCGTCAGCGAACAGGATCACATCGGGGTTGGCGGCGTCGGGCGGCGCGAGATCGGCGACCCCGCGGATGCGGAGCGCCCCGCGAAACAGGGTGGCCCCGTTCCAGCGCGACAAGAATCCGCGGAGCGAGCCGGGCAGCTCCTGGCCGAGGTGAGCCTGCACCGCGTCGTTGGTGCCGTCCGGCGCGGGCGAACGCAAATGATGCACGTCGGAACGGTATCGTTCGAGGACGCGGAGGACCGGGTGGAAGGGATCGATGGCGGGTTCCATGCAGGCTCCGGGAGGGAGAACCCGGGCGCGGAGGGGGAATCCGCGCGCGACGGGAAGAGAAGGTGTGGAGCATATCGCTCTTGACGCGTCAAAGGAAGACCTGAGATGCTACATCGATGCACATGCTGCTTCTCCTGTTGCCAAGCGCGCTCGCCGGAAATGCCGAGGTCGGCGGTGCCATCGATCTCATCGCGGGGGTCGCCTTCGCGGGGGAGACCAGCGTCGCATCGTTCGGCGTGCAACAGGCCGAGGGTGATCTGAAGGTTGGCGGCGAGGGTTTTGCGTTCGTGATGCAGCTGGACATGGCCGCGACGCTCAGCGGAGACGGGCTCTTGCTGTATTCGCTGGCCCCAGAGCGCCTCACCGTGGGCGGCGGGGGCAAAGGCTGGCGCGCGTGGGGCGGGGTTTTTCCGGGGTTCTTCCGGCTGGAGTCGGTCGATCCCTGGCGCCGGCAGGCGGTGGTGGCGTCGATGGCCTCGGCGCGCGTCCCGGGGGCTGTCCTCGGCGGTGGCGCCGACTTCGGCAGCACCAAGGGTGGGGTCAGCCTGCTGCTGGGATTCTCACCGGCGACCGTCGACGTCTTCCGCTTCGATGACATCGGTCCCAGCTCGCTCCCGCTCATTGCTGGGGCGCGTGGACACGCGACGTTTTCGGCCGTAGAGTTGGCCGGTGGCGCGTGGTTCGGGGGCGGGTTCGACGCGCTCGGTTTTGGCGGGCTCGAGCTGGCGTCCGTCATCGATCTGGGCGTCGTGGTGCCCTACGTCGAGTTCGTGAGCGACCTTCGCGATGGGCACAGCGGCTTTGTCGGCGCCGATCTCTTTCCGACTGCGGTTGTGTCGCCCGGCGCCCGGGTGGAGCTTGATTCCGCTCGCGGCTTCGGCGTCGGGGTGTCCGTGGCCTCTACCGCTTTCGAGATCCTGAGATTCAAGGGTGAAGCCAGCTATCA
Source organism: Deltaproteobacteria bacterium (assembly GCA_947490345.1). GTDB lineage: Bacteria > Myxococcota_A > UBA796 > UBA796 > SXON01 > SXON01. The sequence goes on along the minus strand of CANLGL010000009.1, from coordinate 22,099 downwards.
GGCGGGGAATCCTGGCGTGTACCTGGAAGTGGCGATCATGTCGAAGGCACCGGTCGATGACGACCGCTTCGGGCGCCCGTCGGCGCTTCAGCCGGCTCCGAAACCCAAGAAGAAGTCAGCCCCCGACTGAGGTGTAGCGGGGCGGCGCCGGGCGCCGCGTGGCGTGGCCGGCTTCGACCTGCGATGGATGACATAGGAGCCCACTTTGTTGCACAAGTTCTCGGGTAACGCGTCGACTCTTTTGACGGCGATGCTGTTTACGGCGAGCGCCTGCGACAGCGATGTTCGTGAGTGCCAGGCTCCGGAGTGTGCTTGCACGGATGACAAAGATTATGTAATGTCTACATGCTTTTATCGCGAGGGAGCGGACTGCATTATTCAATACGAATGTGATAATGGATACCCGCTTCCCGCCACCGAGCGGGACCGAATTCATGGCGATCCGAGCGTGCAGTGCGCGCTGGTGAGCTGCGACGGCAGGGCCACGACCTGTCGCGACGTGACAACTTGGTCGCCTGCGTGCCAGCTAGGCGTGTGCGTCGCGGTGACCCCAGTCGTCGAGGCCTTTTGATTGTTGGGGCCCGTAGGCAGTATTCGACGGGGTTTTCAGCAACGAACGGAATCAAGCTCAGGCGGTATCAACCGGTATGCGCCGCGGGTAGCCCGGCGTCGCCCACCCTGAGCTCCCAGAAGCCGACGTCGTGGAACTGCCCGAACTTGAACCCGATGCCGTGGAACACGCCCACCGGGACGAACCCGAGCGCCTCGTGGAGCGCCACCGAAGGCGCGTTGGGGAGCGCGATGCCCGCGACCAACACGTGGAAGCCGCTGTCGCGACATGACACTACGACCGCTGCGTACAGGGTCCGAGCGATCCCCCGACGGTGGAAGTCGGGGTGTACGTAGACGCCCAGCTCAGCGGTTCGCGCGTAGGCGGCGCGGGCCCGGGAGCGGGTGGCCTTGGCGAAGCCGGCCAGCTCGCCGCCGACCAGCGCCACTACGTACGGATAAAGCTCGCGGGTGGCTCTCCACTCCTCCCGCAGGTCCGCGGCGGTGACCGGCTCGGTTCCGAAGTGGATGGCCGTCTCGAGGATGTAGACGTTGGTGATCGCGGCGATGGCGTCGAAGTCGCCGGCGGCGACGGGGCGGACCTGTGTGGACATCCTGCCAACCTACTCGGCGAACGGGTTGAGAACGGGCACGCCGGTCCGCGCGATGTCGCGGACATTGCGTGTGACGACGGTCATGCCGTGGACGAGCGCCGTCGCCGCCAGGAGGCCGTCCACCGTGGGGATGGGGTCCGGCACGTTGAGGGCAGCCCAGCGGTCCGCAACCGCAACGTCGATACCCAGCACGCGGTCGGCGAAGGACTCCGTCATCCGCGCGAGCCATTGCTCCAAGGCCGCCGCGCCCGAGGGGTCCCGCCGGCGAATCGCTTCGATCCCGCGTCGGATCTCGCCAAGCACCAGAACGCTGGTGTAGACCTCACCGTCGGCGCTGCTGTCGAACCACTCCCTGACCCCACGGGCGGCCCGGCGGCCCTTCCGAAGCTCAGACAGCACGTTGGTGTCGACAAGAAAGCTCACCACGACACGTCGCGCGGCATGTCCCGGGGCGGTACGAAGTCCTCATCCAAGCCGACATCCGGCATGCTGGCGAGAAAGTCCTTGAAGCTCGGCTCCTCGGACGCCTCGGCGAGAACCTCACGCAGGATGGCGCGGTGCTCGGCCTCGGCCGACCGTCCGTGTCGCGCCGCGCGGCGCTTGAGCGCCAGGACGAGTTCGTCGTCCAGGTTCCGAACGATCAGCTGGCCCATGGTCGCCTCTGCTATCAACGATAGCGCAGGCTGCGGTGTGCGGCAAATCAGCCCCCGACTGACGTGTAGCGGCGTAGCCCCACCCGCCACGCGGCGTACCCGCCCACCAACGCCACTACGCCCACCGCTGGGGTCGCCCACGCGTAGAGCTGAAGCTCCGGCCGAGGCAGGAACAGGCATGCCCCGTAAAAGCCCGCGAACCCGAAGGGGAGGACGGTGAGCAGCCAACGGAGCGGCGAGCCGAAAAGATCGAGCGGGTAGCGGGAGAAGCTGGTCAGCTGCATCGACAGGCCCACCGCGGTGCCCCGGTGGTGCAAGTGGAAGCCCAACGACGCGATGGCAGTGACCACGCCGCCAAGCGTAGCGAGTCCGGCCGCGATCCACACCGGCAGTAGCAGCCAGCGCCAGGGCTCGGGGCTGGGCAACCCCCAGCTCAGCGCGATGGCCATCACCAAGAGCCCCAACAGCGCAGTCGGGAGCTCCTCCAACGCCAGATTGTCGAGCAGGAGCTGGGCGTAGGCGTCCACCGGCCGGACCAGGAGTCGATCGAGCTCGCCGCCGAGGATGTAGCGGCGGTTCAGCACGTAGAGGCCACCAAAGACCACGTAGAAACAGCCCGATACGGTGTCGGCGAAGCCCCAGACGAAGAGGACCTCCGGGGCCGTCCAGCGCCCAAGGGTTGATACATTTTGAAACAAAGTGGTGATGAAGACGGGGCCAACCACCGCCAGGAGGGTGCCGCTGACGAAGCCGGCGAACACGTCGCCACGGTAGGCGAGGCGCGTGCGCAAGCGCTGCTTGAGGAGGTCGAGGAGTTCCATCAGCCGCCCTGGATCGTCAGCGTGCGGGAGACGCGCCGCCAGGCCAACAGGCCGAGTCCCCAAAGTGCCGCTGCCCATCCCCACTGTTCGGCGAACAGCGCCAACGTCGGTGTCCGGCCGGTGAGTACCGTTGCGGGCGTGTGGGCCAGAACGTGGAAGGGGAGGACGAGCGCGATGCCACGGAGTGTGGGTCCCAGCAGCTCCAACGGAAGCAGCGCGCCCGAGAAAATGGACACCAGTGTGGCCTTGAGTGCCCCGAGCCCGGCTACCGAGCCGATGCGAAAGGCGCCGAGCCCGAGCAAGAAGCTGATCGCTACGTTTACGGCGTGTGCGCCCAATAAGGCCAGCGCCCACAAGCCCCAGCGCAGCGGCGAGGTGGGGAGTCCGAGGGGGGCGAACCACGCGCACAGGGCGATGAGCGGCACCGCCTGCACCAAGAAAGCCGCTGTTGCTCGCCCGAGATCGCGGGCGTAGACAAAGGCGGGCAAGGACACCGGGCGCAACAGGTCGGTCGCGATCTGGCCGTCGCGAAAGCGTTCGCCGAGATCCTCGTGGACCCGCGTCGCGATGGCGCTGATCCCTGCCCAGGCCACCAGGACTTCGGTCCGGATGGCCAGACTCGGCACGCCGCCGAGATCGCTGACTTCGGCGGCGGCGGCGGTCCACAGCGCTCCGTTGAGCCCCGCCACCATGCAGGCCGCGACGAACTGAATCGCGACCTCGGCCGGGTAGGCCAGGTGGTGTCGGAAGCCAAGGGTGGCCGCCGCCCAGAGGGTCGGTATCACCGGGGAGTCTCGTAGAACTGGGCGACGAGGGTGTCCACTGCGGGCTCCTCGATGCGAAGGTCCACAACGTCGAGTTCGTTGACCAACCTGCGCACCCGCTCGGCAACGCTGTTGGCGCCGTCTACCACCACCAACAGTTCGGCAGGGCCGACGCGCGTGGCGTCGGGCACGTTGTCGAGCTGTGCATCCGTAGCTGCATCACGCAGGAAAATACGGATGCTACGGCGGCCGCCGAGACCCGACAGCAGGGTGTCCAGCGGCCCGTCGTGCAACAGGCGGCCGCTGGCCAGCAGCAGCACGCGCGGGCACAAGGCCCGCACTTCCCCGAGGTCGTGCGTCGTCAGGAGCACGGTGGTCTTTCCCTCGTCGCGCAGCGCGCTCAGGAAGGCGCGGAGCCTCAGCTTTACGGCCACGTCCAACCCGACCGTGGGCTCGTCCAGGAGCAGCAGCGGCGGCGCGTGCAGGAGCGCCGCGGCGAGCTCGCAGCGCATCCGCTCGCCGAGAGACAACTGTCGAACCGGGGTGCGGAGCAGCGGACCCACACCGAGGACGGCGTCGAAGTGCTCCATTTGTCGCCGATAATCGATAGCCGATACATGATACATCTTGGCCAGCAGGTCGTAGGCCTCGACCACCGACAGGTCCCACCAGAGTTGAGTTCGTTGGCCGAAAACCGCACCGATACGTCTCACGTGTGTCGTGCGATCCGCCCACGGGTCCAGGCCGCCGACCCGAACGGTCCCGGCTGTCGGCATGAGGATCCCGGTCAGCAGCTTGACGGTGGTGGACTTCCCAGCGCCGTTGGGGCCAATCAGGGCGACGGTCTCGCCCGCGGCGATCCGGAAGCTCACCCCGTCAAGCGCGCACCGCTCCCCGCGTGAGGGTCGGAAGAGGTCGGCGATGGTGCCCCCGATGCCGGCCGTTCGCTCGCGGATGGGGAAGCTGCGGACGAGGTCCTGGGCGAGGATCTCTGACACGGCTCAGTCGGGGACGGCGCAGCAGCCGGAGACAAACCCCTGCTCGGAGGTCAGGGCCAGCGCCCGGTAGGTGTAGGCCTGCTCCGACATGCCGTCTGAGCACGCGCCGGCGGCGATCGTCAACCAGCGGAACCCGGGGCCCTTCCCCTTCGGCGATACAAGAAATGCATCACCATGTGTTGTGGCGGTGGTGGAGTAGCTGACATCCGGTGCGCTGGGTCGGTCGGGGGAGGCGGCGGACGCCTTGCCACCGCTCAGGGTGATCGACCAGAAGGGCTCGGTGCCGCGGCAGGTCAGCCGCGGGGGGAGCGCCGCGGCGGTGGTTGCCGGTCCGGCGGGCTCGGCGGAGGGCGCGGCCTCGATGGCGGGGCCTCCGGCGAGGCCGGTCGACGTCAAAAGCAGGGTCAAGAGCATGGTCGCCTCGGGAGCGTCATAACGCCGGAGCGGGAACGGCCCGCTGCCAGAGCCTGGCGAGCACGTCCAGCCCGTCGTGGAGCCGGCGACTCCCCGGGGGTCGCTGCATCTCGCCGACGGCGCAGACCCGGGCTGGCGGAAGCGCGGCCAGGTCCAGGCGATCGACGAGGGCTGGATCGTCGCCGACGTCGCCTTCGCTTGCCCCGGTAAGCGCGATGGTGCCGAGCTCGTCGCGCCAGGGAGCGATGGCCCGTTGGATGTCAGAAGCGGGGTGGATGGTGACGACGCGCGGAAGCCCACGCGGGCGGAAGTGGGCCGCCGGAAGCTCAACGACCAGCCAGCCTCTAATGCGGTGAGCCCGCCCGACCGCGGTGGCCAGCATCGTGAGCGTACGACGTTCGATGGAGTCGCTGGCTTCGGGCTCCCCCGGTGGCCACTGGGCGTCGGCCAGCTCCAGCGCACGGAGCAGCGGCAGGAGCTCAGCGGGCTCTTGAACGAACACGCCGGCCGGAGACATGCAGCCGCGCCCATCGTACAGGGCGTGGTCCATTGCCAGGCCTGTCGCGGTCTCGGCGTCGAGTCGATCCACCAGCGCCACCCCGAACCGGGGCCCGAAGCCGAAAACGGGAATCCGTGCCCGAGAGCGAATCGACTCGATGGTCTCGGTGCTGCCGAACACGAGGACTGCTTCCGCCCCCACCATCGCGGTCGCCTCGGCATCGACCTCGCCGCCCACCCAGCTCTGGGCCTCGACCCCGGGAAGGGCAAGGGCGATCGCCTCGCCCACCGCACGCAGCCCCGTCGCCGACTTGATCACGACCGACACCCCCCGCGCCGACAGTGCCCACGCCCACTCAATCGGGGCGGTAAATACATTCGCGCTCGCGACGATGAGAACGCGACTCGGGGTGGTTCCGGCGAGTGACCGGCGGGTGTCGGTGGTGCGAGCGCAGGAAATCGCAGTCGCCCACGCGGCGCGCGCATGCTCGGGGGGCAGCCCGGTGCCGAGGGTGGCGGCATCGACGGCGGTAAGGCGATCGAGGGGGTGCGACATCTTCGGCGAGTGTAGCGTCCGGTGAATACCTTGGGCCATGCGCATGCCCACCACATTTGTCCCCCACGGGGGTGGACCCTGGCCCTTCGTCGAGCTGGGACTCGCGCCGGCGGAGGTGGCCGACCTATCGGGTTTCCTCCGCGCGCTCCCCGCATCACTTCCGGCCGCTCCCAAAGCGCTGTTGGTCATCTCCGCGCACTGGGAAGAGCGCGTGCCCACAGTGACGTCGGGCGAGGCGCCGCCGCTGTTGTTCGACTACTACGGCTTCCCTGCAGCGGCGTACCAGTTGCGATGGCCGGCGCCGGGAAGCCCCGCCCTTGCCAGCCGCACCCGGGAGCTCCTCGGCCTGGCCGGCTTCGACAGCGCCGCCGACCCCGGCCGTGGTTACGATCACGGCACTTTCATCCCGTTGATGTTGAGTTTTCCCGAGGCGGAGGTGCCGGTGGTGCAACTGTCTCTCCTCGCCGGTCTGGACCCGGCGGCGCACCTGGCAATGGGCCGGGCCCTCGCGCCGCTACGGGAGGAAGGGGTGCTCATCGTCGGGAGCGGTATGAGCTACCACAACATGGGTGGCTTCGGGGATCCGCGGGCTGTGGCGGAATCGGAGCGCTTCGATGGTTGGCTCCGCGATGCTGCCACTGCCGATCCCATCGAGCGTGCCAAACAGTTGAGTGGTTGGGCCGCCGCTCCGGCCGCCCGCCTCGCCCACCCACGCGAGGAACATCTCGTCCCGCTGATGGTGGTGGCCGGGGCCGCTCTTGAGGATCGCGGCCGGGTGTCCTTCCGAGGCTCGATGATGGGCAAGGTCCTGTCTGGCTACACCTACGGATAGGGCCCGCGAACCGATCGCGCTATGATGCAGGCGGCGTGCCCTCCCTTCCGCCCACCAACGATGTCGCTCGCGTCCAACTTCGCGTCCGGTGGATTGTCGCCCTTGGTGCGGTGCTCATCGTCATCGCAGGCTGGGGGGTTGGCCGTGATCTCTCCGTGATCGCCGTGTCGATCGGCATGCTCGCCGTCGCCGGTCTTTACGTAGAGCGGATGCTCGAGCACGACCTGCGCTCGCGCGCGGAGGCGGGTGTCCGTCGGCTGGACGAGCACCTCGGGCGGGTCCTCGCCGAACAAGCGGCCAGCAACGAGGCGCTGCGCCTGGCCGCATCGGTCTACGAGGCCTCCAGCGAGGGCATGATCGTCACCGATGCACGCAATCACATCCTATCGATCAACCCGGCGTTCACCCGAATCACCGGGTATGCGCTGGCCGAGGTGCTGGGGAAGGATCCTCAGATGCTGTCGTCCGGGCGGCACGGCCCCCTTTTCTGGCATCAGATGTGGAGTGCCGTCCGCACCCGGGGTTGTTGGCAGGGCGAGGTGTGGAACCGGCGGAAGAACGGCGAGATCTACGCCGAGCTTTTGAGCGTCAGTGTGCTGCGCGCCGCGGACGGGACGGTGGAGCGGCACGTGGGACTCTTCGTCGACCTCTCGGAGACCAAACGGTCGGAGGACCTGATCTGGGAACAAGCCAATCTCGATGCGCTGACGGGCTTGCCGAACCGCCGCGCGCTCGATGATCGGCTCGACGTGGAGCTGCGCGTGGTCCCCTACGGGAGCGGCTCGGTCTACTGCTGCCTCATCGATCTGGACCGCTTCAAGGACATTCGCGATGGCATGGGCCACGAGCGCGCCGACAAGCTGCTGGTCGCGGTCGCCGGTCGAATCCGGCGCTGTGTCCCCGAGGCGGGTACGGTCGCCCGGCTCAGCGCCGACGAGTTCTGTGTCCTCATCCCGAACGTCGCCGATCGGGCCGAGGTGGATGCGCTCGCCCGGACGATCCTCGCCGCGGTGGCTGAGCCGGAGCTTATCGACGGTCAGAACGTCTATCTTTCCGCCAGCATGGGCATTGCCGCGTACCCCGACGACGCGACCGATGCCGACGAGCTGCTCAAGCACGCCGACCAGGCGACCTACCTGGCCAAGAAGGCGGGCCGCGCGCGCTTCGCCTACTTTTTGCATGGCATGGAGCGGGTCAGCCAGGTGCGCGTCGGTCTGGCCAGTGAACTCCACACCGCGCTTTCCGGTGAGCAGTTCGCGCTCTGGTACCAGCCAATCATCGATCTTCGGACCGGTGTTTGTGACAAGGCTGAGTCGCTTTTGCGTTGGCACCACCCCCACCGGGGCCTCATCGGTCCGGCCGACTTCATTCCGCTTTTGGAGGAGTCGGGGCTGATTCACCAGGTCGGGGATTGGGCGTTCCAAGAGGCGAGTCGTGCCGCGCGAGACTGGAGCCTCCGGGCTGGGCGTCCGATCCGCGTGGGGGTGAATCGGTCGCCGCTCCAGTTTGACGAGCAAGGCGGGCAGTCCTGGCCGGCGCGGCTCGCGGAGTGGGGAATCCCCGGGCATCTCCTCGCGGTCGAGATCACCGAGGGTTTGCTGCTGCGCGATGATTCGAAGATCTTCGCGCAGATTCGAGCGCTCAGGGGCGCTGGCGTGCACATCTGCATCGACGACTTCGGCACCGGATACTCCTCGCTTGGCTACCTCAACCGCTTTCCGGTCGATGCCCTGAAGATCGATAAGTCCTTTGTGCGGAATCTCCCGGGCTCGGCCGGTGACCTGGTGCTCGTCGAGTCCATCATCGCCATGGCGCATCGACTCGGCATCGAGGTCGTGGCCGAAGGGGTGGAGACGCCGGCGCAGCGCGAGGTCCTGACGGCGGCCGGTTGCGACTTCGCGCAGGGCTACCTGTTCGGCCGGCCCCTGCCGGCGGCGAGCTTCGAAGCCCAGTTCATCGCACGTGCGGGTGCGCTGGCGTGATCCTTTTCCAGAACGCGCAGGTGCTGGCCCCCGAGCCGCTTGGCGTGGTCGACGTCCTGGTCGGCGGCGGGCGCGTCATCGCAGTCGGGGAGGCCCTTGGTGCCGCGCCCGGTTGGCCGGTGAACATCGTCGATTGTCAAGGTGGGTGGCTGGTTCCAGGGCTGGTCGACGCCCATGCGCACCTGACCGGCGGCGGCGGCGAGGGCGGCGCGCGCACGCGGGTGCCGGCGTTGCAGTTGACCGAACTGACGCTGGCCGGGCTCACGACGGTCGTCGGGCTCCTCGGCACCGACTGCACCACCCGCAGCATCGCCGAGCTGCTGGCGGCGGCGCGAGCTCTCGAAGAGCTGGGCCTCACCGCCCTCTGCTACACCGGCGGGTACGTGGTGCCGCCGCTGACGTTGACCGGTTCGGTGCGCGGCGACATCGTCAACGTCGATCGCATCATCGCCGTGGGTGAGACGGCGATTGCCGACCACCGCAGCTCGCAGCCGACCTTTGACGAGTTGGTGCGCCTGGCCGCTGACGCGCACGTCTCCGGGATGATGACCGGCAAAGCGGGCTGCTTGCACCTGCACCTCGGCGACGGGCCGACAGGGCTGGCAATGGTCCGCCGGGCGCTGGACGAGACGGAGCTGCCGGCCCGTGTCTTCCACCCCACCCACTGCAATCGCAATCGCCGCTTGTGGGAAGAGAGCAAGGCCCTCTCCCGGCGGGGCGTCACCATCGACGTCACCGCCTTCGACGCCGACGGGGACGCGCCCAGCGGCGGTCAGGCCCTGGCGGAGTGGTTCGTGGAGGGGCTCGACCCGGCGCGGCTGACGATGTCCAGCGACGGGGGCGGCTGTCTGCCGACGTTCGATGGGGACGGCTGCCTGCTGCGGATGGATGTGGGCGCTCCTTCGGCGCTCCTGGGTGCGGTTCGGGAGGCGCTCGGGTTGGGCGTTCCCATCGAGTTCGCGCTCGCGACGGTGACGCGGAACCCCGCACAGCAGCTACGTCTCAGCAAGAAGGGTCGCGTCGAGATCGGCGCCGACGCGGACCTCGTGGTCTTGGACAGGGCGCTCGCAGTGCGCGACGTGCTCGCCGGCGGCGAGTTCATGGTTCGGGCGGGGAGGGCGGTGCGGGCGGGGGTGTTCGAGCCGAGCACCAGTTAGTTCCCCATGCCGCCGGTGGGTCGGCTCCATGAGCCATGAAACCTTCGGGCGGCACGGGGGACTGCGGTGAGGGGGAGAGCGCCACGTCCCGGCGCGTTATTTACGCGCTGGGCGCCGCAGGCCGGAAAGCGCAGCTTGGAGGCCGAAGGGCATGGCGCGGTAGGAGGAGAGGGCGGCGAGCCCTTTCCCCCCGTTACATGATAGCGTTAGCTTCGCCGGCCGATGCCTGCGCGCCCTGCACACCCCGATCTCCGCGGCCACATCATCCCCATCGGGGGCGCGGAGGACAAGGTCCTCGGGCGCAACATCCTTCGTCGTTTCGCCGAACTCTGCGGGCTGGAACGGGGCCGGGTGGTCGTGCTGTGCACCGCGTCGATGGACCCGGAGACGCCGGACCGGTACATTGAGCTGTTCCGCAACGTGGGGGTGGGCGACGTGCGGGTCTGTGACCCCCGGGTCCGGCAGGATGCCGATGCGGCGGCTGCGAACCTGGACGGGGCAACGGGGGTCTTCCTCACCGGGGGCGACCAGCTCCGGCTATCGACCATTCTCGGGGGCACTGCGATCGCACGTCGGCTTCGTCGTATGAACGCCGACGGCGTTCACGTCGCCGGTACCAGCGCCGGCGCGGCCTTCCTCAGCGAGCACATGATCGCCTTCGGGAAGGAGGGCGGCACCCCCATCGCGGGGCAGGCCACCCTCGCGGCGGGGCTGGGGCTCACCAATCGGTTGATGATCGACCAACACTTCCGCCAACGCGACCGGATGGGCCGGCTGCTCAGCGCCCTCGCCTACAACCCCTTCGCCATCGGCATCGGCCTGGACGAAGACACCGCTGGGTTCATCGGCCCCGACGATGTGATGGAGGTCGTCGGCAGCGGCGGAATCACCGTCGTGGACGCTGCCCAGATCGAACATAGTGCGATGGCGACCACGCCCGAGGGGCGGCCGGTCGAGCTCATCGGGCTTCGGCTGCACATGCTGGTGCACGGATCGCGCTTCGATCTGAAGTTCCGGCGGGCGAGCCCGGCGCCTGTGGTGGTGGGTCCGGGGTGAAGCGGCCGCCGCGTTGCGGCGCCGGGCTGTCCCTGCGGGCCCCGTGGGCCCTCCACTCCATCCCTGCCGCGGTTTCGGATATACCCGAAACCAGACCAAAGTTCATTGAATACTTCGGGTATACTCGGAATCGTGAACCCCGACATTCACCGCCCCGCTTACCTCACCGCCGCCGAACCGTGGTTCGGGCAGTCGGTGATCAAGGTGCTGGTCGGAATGCGCCGCTCGGGAAAGAGCGTGTTGCTCCGCCAGATAGCGGCCCGGCACATCGAGCAACGCAGCGCCGCCCAGCACGTTCACCTGTTCGACATGGAGCGTATGGCGAACGCGGAGCTTCGCACGGCCGAGGCCCTTTACGCCCGGCTGCGGGATGAGCCCGCAGGGGTCTTGCTCATCGACGAGGTGCAGGAGGTGGAGGGATGGGAGCGGCTGGTCGCATCGCTGTCGGGCGAGGGCTGGGACGTATGGCTCACCGGCTCCAACGCCCACTTGTTGTCCTCTGAGCTGGCGACGCTCCTGACCGGTCGGTACGTCGAGATCCGCGTCTTTCCGCTCTCCCTCGTAGAGTTCCGCGCGTTCCGCCCGCCTGACACGACGGAACGCGACGATCTGGACCTCTACCTACGCTGGGGTGGATTGCCTGGCCTACATGCGCTTGACTTGCGCGACGAACTCTCCCGCGAGTACCTGCGGGCGGTGTTCGAGTCGGTCCTGCTCAAGGACGTCGTGGCGCGCTTCGGGGTGCGAAACGTACCGTTGCTGGAACGGCTCACGCGCTTCGTCGCAGCCTCGGTCGGCAGCCCGCTATCCGCCCTTTCTATAGTCCGATTCCTGAAGTCGCAGCGACAGGCGGTCACGGTCGAGACGGTGCAGGGCTACCTCTCCCATCTGGAGTCCGCGCTCCTGATTCACGGTGTTCGCCGATGGGATATTCGTGGAAAGCGGCACATAGAGAGCGCCGACAAGTACTACCTGGGCGACACCGGTCTGTTCTGCGCGCTCTTGGACCGACCCGGAGACATCAACGCGGTGTTGGAGAACCTGGTGTTTCTGGAGCTGCTGCGGCGGGGCTACCGGGTGTCCGTCGGTCGAATCGGCGACTTCGAGATCGACTTCGTCGGTGAGCGGGGCGGGGAAACGGTCTACGTTCAGGTGGCGTATCTCCTGGCCGACCCCTCCACCGTCGAGCGAGAGCTGCGTCCCCTCCGCGCGGTCGCCGATCACCACATGAAGCTGCTCCTCACCATGGATCAGCATCCCGTGACGTTTGAGGACGGCGTACGGCATCTGAGCCTCGCTGCCTTCTTTTTGGGCGCCCCGCTCGGGCGGTGAGACCCGAGCGGGCTACTCCCACGTCGTGACCGCCGTTCGCGCTTTCTCCCGTGCCTTTGTCCTTGAGGTCCGCACCGGCTGGGCGAGCAAGGTTGCTGCGGTGGCGTTGGCGGGGCTTGGGTGGTGGCTCCAGGCGGGCGCGGCACGCGAATGGAGCTTGGAGATCGCGGTGTACCTCCTGTTTGCCGTGGGTTGCATCACGGCCTGGGTGCGCAGCCGCTGGGTGGACGAGGCGTTGGTGTCCGCGCCGACGGCGGGCTTTCTTGGTGTCGTGCTGGCTCAGTCCGCGGGGCTGCTGGTCATCGCGATGGCATGGAGGGGCCTCGAGACGGAGTGGGAGGTCGGCATGCTGTCGGCGGCGCTCGCGCTGGGCTACGCCGCCACTCTCGCCCCGCGCTCGCGCTGGCGGGGCGTTCGGGTCTTGGCGGGGCCGCTCGCGGCGATTGCGGCGATCGCTACACCCTTCGGCGTTGCAGCGGGCGCCCACTGGCCGTATCTCGGGCCCGACCTGCTCGCCTACTTCACGGGCCCGTTCTGGCCCGCGTTGGCTCTGGTCCTGGTGCAGCACGCCGGGCTACCGGTCGCCGCGGGCTTCCTGGTGCTCGCCGTGGGCTGGCATCGCGGAATGCGGGGCCGGGCCTGGGTCGTGGCGTTCGCCGTGCTCACCAGCGTCGCGCCATTGGTCTGGGTGGACCGCGTGTATGCCGTCGCGACTACCAAGGGTGAGTTTCGCGACTACTATCATCCCGGACTCATGCTTCTCAGCCATGTCGAGCTCGACGGGCGGCGGGTAGGTCCGTTCGGCGGCCTGGTTGAGGAGCAGGGCTCGGTGGGGTCGATCCTCATCGCCCGCCCCGAGTTCTACGGTTGGCCTGGGACCCTGACACTTGTGGGAGTGGACGGCGACTCCGTGGACTGCGGGGGGGTGCCTGCGCGCCGCGAGCCGGGTTGGGAGTCGCATGTGGTCTGGCGCTCGGACGGACGGGCGGCGTTTGTCCTGTCCCCGGCAGGCTGGCTCACCCTCGACCTAGACGCGGGCTGCGGGACCGCGCCGCCCGGCGGGCTCGCCTGGCTGGGGTCGGAGCGCGTGTGGGTCGAGGACGACGCCGTCCTCATCGAGGGGAGGGACGTTGGCAGGCGCGAGGGGGCGACCCTCCTCACCAGCCCGACCTTCGCCGCGGGCTTTTCGGGTGGACCCGGGGAGTCCCACACGCCGTTCCTGGTCCGGGAGTCTGGCCTTGTGGACCTCGAAGGGAGCGTCGGGGGCGTGAACGGGTGGGTGGAGCGCCGGGGTGGGCTGTGTGCGCGGCGGGCGCTCACCACCGGGTGCGACGCGTCCTGGCGCGACCGCCGCTTTTCGGAGGAGGCGGCGCCGCCGGACCCGCTCCCGCCGCGGTGTGCGCGGCGCGCCGACGCCCCCGCGCAGGCGTGGACGTGCTGGCGCGTCCGGGACGGACGCCGTTTCGTCCATCCACCCGGTGGCTACCCGCTTGACGTGGATTTGAGCGCCACCAACCCGGGGCTGCTCAACCTGGAGACGGCCGCAGCGGGCGGGTGGCCCGGCGCGGATCCTTGGTTCGCGACTCCCGCCGGCGGCAAGGACGTGTCGCTGGCCGACCCCACGGTTCGTGGCGGGACGCAGGCCATCCGCCCGGATGGGACGTTGTACAACATGCATGACAAGATCTTTGGCTTGGAGTGACCGGTACGCCTGGGCTCGCCTGCCTGCCCTTGACGCGTCAAGATCAGACGTGTTCTACTGTGCGCTCGCCACGGGGTGCGGGATGACGATGGTCTTGCGGGTGATCGCCACGGCGTGGACGAGCGGGATCGTGCTCCTGGGTGTGTGGGTGACCGTGCCGCTTTTTGGCGCCAAGGCGGTGGCGAGCGCCGACACCGACGCGCTTTTGGAGGCCATCGTCGCCCCGGCGGAGTTTCAGCGCTCCTTCGAGCCCGTGCCCCCGGCCGGCGCGTCCGGCCCCGCGGTCGGCTGGCGCACCGTGGGTGACGCGGACCTTGCGCTGGCCGAGGCGCCCCCGTCCGAGTGGCTCCCACCCCACTGGTACCCCGAATCCACCGACATCCTCAGCGTGGGCGCGATGAACCAGGACGGACCGAACACGGGCCCCCACGTCAAGAGCCGAAGCGCGTTCGTCTTCGATGTGGACGCGGGGGAGGTGCTCTACCAGAAGAACCCGGACGTGCCCCGGCCCGTGGCGAGCATCACCAAGTTCGTGTCGGCCTTGGCGCTGGCCAGTAGCGAACCCGACCTCGACCGGCAGTTCTGCATCGGTCCCGAGCAGTACCCCACCCGCAGCGGCGCCACTTCGCGCCTCTCGACTGGCGACTGCACCTCCGGCTGGGACGTGCTCGGCGCCGCGCTCGTGGCCAGTGACAATCGCGCCGCGATGGCGATGGCCCCCGCGGCCGACATGCACCTCGACGAGTTCGTCGGCCGCATGAACCGCGTCAGCATCGAGCTGGGGATGACGCACTCCTCGTGGGTCGATCCCTCCGGCCTCGAAGACGAGAACCTCTCCACCGCGCGCGATCTTGCCATGGCTACGCTGGCCGTCGGGCTCCACCCCACCCTGAGTACGCCGGCGAGCGCGCCGCACTGGGATCTCTGGCGCACCAACAAGGCGTGGGTTCGGCGCTTGGGCAGCACCGATCGGCTGGTGGACCGAGCCGACCTGGAGATCTTCGCCGCCAAGACCGGCTACACCGATACCGCGCGCTACGGATTCGCGACGATGCTGCGGGCGGGCAGCGGCCATCGTCTGGTCATCGTGCTCCTGGGCGCCGACGGGAAGCTGACCCGCTGGGCCGATATGGACCGGATCATGGGGTGGGTGGCCGCGACGCATTAGTCACCCGGCATGACGCCCGTACACATCGTCGGCGGCTTCCTGGGTACGGGGAAGACCACCGTTCTAATGGCTGAACTTGCTCGTCGGGAGGGTCGGGAGCGCTGCGCGGTCCTGGTCAACGACTTCGGCGAGGCCAGCATCGACGCCACGCTCCTGGGCGGGCAGGTACAGGTGACCAACATCCCCGGCGGGTGCGTCTGTTGCACCGCGCCGGAGGGGCTGATTCCGGCAATCAAGGTCATTCTTGACGAACTGAAGCCCGACCGCATCTTCGTCGAACCCTCGGGGCTCGGGCGGCCACGGGACATCGTGGACATGCTGGCGCGGGGTGAGCTGGCCGGCAGGATCATGCTCGGCCCGACCGTGGTGCTGGTCGACCCCTCGCGCACGCCGCCCGATCCGATGCTGTATGCGGAGCAACTCGACGGCGCGGACGTGCTCATCGCGAACCGCTGCGACCTCGCTGACGTCGGGCAGTTGGCGGCTTTCGATCACCTCGCCGCCACCCTATGGCCTGCGCCCATCCTGGCTGCAAGGGTCAGCCGCGGCCGCCTCCCCGAAGGGGCCTGGACCTGGCCGGCCGGTGCGGGGCCGCGTGCGGAAGAGGCGCACGAGCACGGGCATGGGCACCACGCCAAAGCGCCGTCCACCCAGGGATACGTCGCGCGTTCTTGGGTCTTTCCGCCCGATGCGGTCTTCGCCTGGGATGCGCTGTGCGCGCTGGTGGCCGGCACCGAAGGAATCGAGCGCTTCAAGGGCGTTTTCCGGACCGATATAGGCTGGTACCGGCTGGACGTCGCGGGTGGGGTCGTCCACCCCGCCTCGACCGGCTATCGTCGTGACTCACGAGCCGATGTGATCGTCCGCGAGGGCGTGGATATCGACTCGTTTGCCAGAGGACTGGTGGCATCGCGCATCGCCGATCGGGACCCCGACACCCTCGATCGCACCGTGGTGTCCCTGGTCGACACCTCCGGCCTGGATGTGCCGCTCAGTCGTGGTTCGCTGATGGCGCTCCCCGGGCAGGTGCCGGACGTGGGCGTCGTGATTCCCGGGAAGCGCGGGAGCGGCGTGCACCTGCGCGAGCTCTTCCAGATCGTCGGCGGGGGCGATCGGTACGTGCTCGCCGCGGGGGATGGCTACACCAGCGCGCCCGCCGAGGTGGCGGGAATTGGCGACGGCGTGATCGTCCACACGCTCGACGGTGGCGCGCTCTCAGCGGAGCAGGGCGGGCCGTTCCGGGTGTACCAGCCGGCGGGGAGCAACTGCGCCAACGTCAAGAACGTGGTGCGCATCCGGCTGTTAGCCTCTGACCATGGCTGAATTCGACTTCGGCGGGGACACGCTCGACCTCGAGTCTCCCGAGGACCGGGCGCTCCTGCGTTTCGTGCTCAGCCAGGCGCTCTTCGGCGAGGCCACCGGGGTCTACTGCGGCAAGTCGCTGTACGCGGCCCACAACCTCGAAGCAGCGCGGTTCTACCTTCGCCAGGCTCGCCAAGAGTTGGCCCATCTGGAGCTGTTCGCGGAGATCTTCCGAGCGTTGGACATGACGCCCCAGCCGGCGCATTGGGTCATCAAACTACTCAGCGCACACAACAACTATTACCCGCTCAAAGTGTTCATGGAGCACGCGGTGGGGGAGGGGATGGTGCTCGACATCTTCCGCGATGTGCTGGTCAAGACGCTCCCCGACGATCATCCGCGCATGGCCGAAATCAAGAAGAAGCTCGCGGTGGTTTGTCGTGAGGAAGAAGAGCACGTTGCCTGGGGTGAGAAAGAGACCAAGCGGCTCGTCGCGGCGTCACCGTGGTTGCGACACCCCTTCTACGGCCTCCTGGAATTGCAGTTGATGGTCGCGCCGATGGTCACGCGGGCGCTCGGGAAACGGGCGGCCACCCACAAGGTGCTTCGTCACCTGCCGCGCTTCGTGGACCACGTCCGCGCCCGGGTCTGGGCGCAGGGGCAGGAGCTCGGTTTTGTGCCCCGCGTGCGCCCGGCGCTGCCCTACCGGGTGTTTGCCATGACCTGGGGCGTGTTTTTGTTCATCCGTAGTCAGTTTTCTCGAAGCACCAGCACGCTGGAAAAGACCTACATCACCGAGCTCGGATTCCCCTCGTGAGCGACAACCTCTACTTCAAGCAGCTCCTCGCCGGACGCCACTTCGGTCGCAACCACCCGGTGTGCGGGCAGATGGCCAACTTCGTCTACCTGGTGGGCGATCGCGACACCAAGGAGTGCGTCGTCATCGACCCAGCCTGGGCGGTCGACGACATCGTGGACGTTGCCGAGGCCGATGGCATGCGGATCATCGGGGCATTCGGCACCCACTACCATCCCGACCACGTGGGCGGGTCGATGATGGGCTTCCACGTCGAGGGCTTCAACCGCGTTCTGGAACGTTGCCCGTGCCCGCTGCACATCCACCGTGGCGACGCCGAGTTCGTGACCAAGGTGACCGGCCTGGCCGCCAGCGAGCTGACCTTGCGTGACGGCGGCGACAAGGTCGCGGTGGGCGCGGTGGAGATCGAGTGGCTGCACACGCCGGGCCACACGCCGGGGAGCTGTTGTTTTCGCGTCGCCGATTCGCTTCTGGCCGGCGACACCCTGTTCCTCCAGGGCTGCGGTCGTACCGACCTTCCGGGCGGCGACGTCGAGGAGATGCGGCGCACGCTGAGCGAGCGTTTTTCGACCTTGCCGGACGACACCGTCATCTACCCGGGTCACAATTACGGCGGCGCCAAGGCGCCGATCGGGACGCTTCGCAAGACCAACCAGGTCTTCGATCCACGGTTCTTCGGGCGCTGATGTCCCTGGGAGGTAGCCATGTTTCTGGTCGCGCTGATGGGTTGTTTCGAGAGCACCAACGAGAAGATTGATCTCCGCTTCGACATGGCGCGCAAGACCGGCTCGTTCGATGCCGTCTACACCGATGTCAGCTTCCAACTCAGCGACGAGGAGCGCGCCGCGCTGACCGCGGAGACCGCGGTCGCGAAGCTCGTGGAGGAGCGGCAGGAGGCGCTGGAAAAACTCGCCGGTGCCGTGGTCAGCTCCGCTCGCTATGCCCTGCACGACGGCGCGCTCGATCTGGTGCTTCACGCCGAGGCGCCCCTGTCGTGGTTCGTCGGCGATCACGGCGAGGCGGTTCGCCTCGGCGCGAGGCTCAGCCTTGCCGAGCATGCGAAGGGCCGCGCCGGCCGCCCGGCCATCGTCGTCTGGGCGCAGGCCTCGCCGACGCAGGGCCTCGTGATGAGCGGGAAGGGGCCGTGGAACGTGTTGCGCGTCGCGAACCCGGAGTCGTCGGAGACGATCGAGGCGTGGACGCTGGAGCGGGGTCGGGGTGAGCTGCACCTGCACACCTTCGATCTCAAGGATGGTCAGCCCGTGCAGGCCGTCCCCTGGGTCGCATCGGTTCCTGGGCTGGCTGAGGCGATCGAGACCGCCGGGCTCCTCAAGTAGTCAGGTGTCCATGCAGAGCACCACCTCTGAGCCGCGCATCGCGTTCGAGTCCTCCGGGCTGGCGGGGCCGCGGATCCTGATGGTGATGGGCTTTGGCATGCGAGGTGCGGTCTGGCTGCCTCAGGTTCAGGACTTGCAGCGCGATCACACGCTCGCGTGGTTCGACAACCGCGGCATCGGGGAGAGCGAGCCGACCCCCCCACGCTTCGGCATGGTGGACCTGGCGGCCGACGCGCTGCGAGTCGCAGACCAGCTCGGTTGGAGCGACTTTCACCTCGTGGGCGTGAGCTTGGGCGGCATGGTCTCGCAGGAGCTGGCGCTTTTGGCGCCGGAGCGCGTCCGCTCACTCACGCTCATCGCCACCCATGCCGGCGGCCCCCTCGGCATTCTCCCGACGCTTCGAGGGCTCTACCACTGGATCAACGCTGCCTTCGGCCCGCAACTTCGCCGCGTCGAGCACCTGACGCGGTTGTTGTATCCGGCGTCATTTCTGGCCACGGTCAATCCGGAGGAGCTCCGGGCGCGGATGCAACTTCAGGTCGGGAGAAAACCGCCCACGCGCACCGCACTCCGCCAGCTCGTCGCGGTCATCCGGCACGACACCCGTCTGCGGCTGCGGGCCATCCGCCCGCCGACCCTCGTCATCCAGCCCAAGGGCGACCTGCTGGTTCGTCCGTTCCACTCCGCGCTGCTCCACGCCGCCATCCCCGGGGCGCGCCTCGTCGCGATCGAGGACGCGGGCCACGGCTTGACCTTTCACGCGGCCGCGGCGGTCAACGCGGCGATTCGGGATCACATCGCCCGACACGAGGTGGGCACCGGGTGATCACGGCGCCGTCGGGTCGCCCTCCCAGCTGGCCGTCGTTTCCCCGTCTTCGTCCACAATCCGCGCCTGCAACCACGGGGACGGCCCGGGGGTGATGTCGAGCACGACGTAGCCATTGCCCCCGTAGCAGGCGAACATCTCGTCGGCCGCGCCACAACCGGTAGAGCTGTTGGCCAGCGGTGAACTCGTGAACTCGAGGAAGGCGGGCCCGCCCACGCCGGGGTCCAGCCTCATCTCGTGGCGGTGGACGTCGCCGCTGAGGAAGACCACCCCCTCGATGTCCGCGTCCCCAATCGCGGCCAGGAGCGCGGCGCGCGCTTCGAGAAAGCCGAACCAGGAGTCGGTGCTGCGGTCGGCGGTCACCTGGGAACCGCTCACCACCAGCTTCACCGAGGCGGTGCTGTCGCCGAGGGCGTCGAGGAGCCAGACCGTCTGGGCGCGCCCGAGGATCGAGTCGTCTTCGCCGTGGTGGTACCGGTCGTCGAGCACGAAGAGCTCGATGCCACCGTAGCGCCAGCGGAAGAAGGTGCCAGGAGTCTCGGCGGTCCCGGCGTCGGGATTGGGCCAGTACTCGGCAAAGGCCGCCAAGGCGTCGGCTTTGCCGGGGGCGTCGGCTCTGGTGTTGTCCCCGGCGTAGTCGTGGTCGTCCCAGGTGGCAAGGATGGACGTCGCCGTCAAAAACGCTGCCCGCTCGGGGATGGCGTGCGCCCAGCGCCACCACGCCCGCTGCCCCGCGAGGTCGGTGGTGTTGCCGTAGTGCCCGTCCCCCACGAACAGGAAGAGGTCTGCGGCCTCGGCAGTGACGGCTTCAAAGACGGGTTGGGCCTCGTCGTCCGAACAGGAGCCGAAGGCGACGCGGACGGGGGTGTCGCTGGTCGAGGCGGGGGCGGTTCGCAACGTGAAGGGGCCCGATCGGACGCCCGCGACGTGTAGATCCCACGCGTAGTCGGTGTCGGAGCGGAGCCCTTCGGCGACGAGCTCTGCGGCGAAGTCGTGCCCGGCCTCCGGCGTGGCGAGGATCGGCGCCGCTGCGGCGAGTCCGGCCTCGGTCGTGGCGATGCGCAATTGCACGTCGTGGCTGGCGTCGGTTCGCACCCAGACCCGGGCGCTGGTGTCGCCAACTGCACCGACCATGGGTCCGTGGCTGACCGGTGCGCCGAAGCACCCGGGGGTCTCTACCAGCAGCGTGGTGTCGATGAACTCCTCAGGGCCGACCTCGACGTCGAGCGCGCGGGTGTAGACCGGCACGCCGTTTGCCGCGACGGCGACGCAGGCCGGCCGGAGGGTGGCGCCGGTCGCTGAAAGCGTGACGCGATCGATGTCGCCGCGGGTGAGGCCCCTGGCGTCGACGTGGAAGACGTCCACCCGGTTCGCGACGAAGTCCGCCCAGTCAGGGGTGTCCAGCGCGAAGCACGCGTCCGCGGTCACGCACAGGGTCACGCTGTCGGGGGTGCCGCTGGCGCGACCGGTGGCGATCGTGAAGGACAACAGACCAATGGGGTCGTCGGTTTCGCCGGTTTCTCCGGTGTCGGCGGTGTCGGCGGTTTCCGAGGTATCGGTGCCGCTGTCCGTTGCGGAGTCGGCCGGATCCGCGGAGTCCGTGCCGACGACGATGGTCCCGGGCGTACACGCTGCGAGCACGAAGGGGAGCATGCTTCCGGGGAACCGGGCGCTCAATCTGAGCACGCCAGCCGATGCTCGTCCAGATCCCACAGCTTGATCAGCGTCGACAACCCGGGTTCGATCCGGCACACTTCGTAGGCGAGCTGCTCCGCGTCGGCCCAGTCGTCGACGTACTCGATGTGGAGAACCGGCTTTCCCTGGTCGGTGAACGCGGCCAGACGCGCGCACTCGTCGTATTCGGCGCAGGACTCGTTGACGGCGAAGTCGAACGCCGCCGCCAGGTCCTCGAGCTGATCGAGGTCGTTCTTCAGCGCCACCAGCAGGCCGCGCTCGTGTGCGGCCTCGGCGAGGAAACGGTTGTAGTCCAGTTGGTCGTCATAGGAGAGATCGAAGCCACTGTTCTGCGTGTAGCCATCGACGTTGTCGGGGTCGACACCATCGCAACCGCGCTCGACCGCGTGGTCCATTCGTACGCCCATGATCGAGCGGACCGTGGCGTCGCGGATGTCGAGCCAGTTCTCGCCCTCCCAACCCTCGAGCGTCGTGCCGATGGCCGCCGCCGGGAACTCCTCGGCGTCGTCCCGCCAGTCCTCCCACGAGCCTGCTGAGAAGTAGCAGATGAGCGTCGTGTCTTCGATGGCGCTGAAAACGGCGTCGCGGGTGTCGAACAGGTCCAGGTCCCACAGGTCTACATCGATGTCGGGATTGATCTGTCCGGAATATTGAATTTCGTAGACGACGGTGGCGGGGAGCTCGGGGAGGGCGTCGCCGGTGTCGCCGGTGTCCGCAGGCTCGTCGGAATGCCGTCCCCATTTGGTGGCGCCGTCGTCCGGTGGGTCGCAAGCGGCGAAGAGGAAGAGGAGCATGGGTTCAGTGTACCACCAGCAGGCCTCAGAATCGGCTGCTCAAGCGCTGGAGCTCAGCCAGGAACGCCTCGATCCGGTGGAAGACCGTGTGGGCGGCGTACAGTGCAACCATCGCGCGCTCGGCGCGGCGCAGCCGCTCGTCGCGCCGTGGAAGCCACTCGAAAAAGACGCGAGCGTACTCGTCGTTGGTCGGGGCGCACACCAGCTCGTTTTCGGCGAAGTACCGACGGGT